>JAJRQF010000029.1 GCA_024280375.1 Alphaproteobacteria bacterium
CACCCGGTTTCGCCAGCTGTTCTTTCGTGCATGGGCAGATTCACGACCAATCGCTCAATTTGGCCGCCGGAAGCAAGACCGCTTTTATGCCTATATCGGCTCGATGGCTGGCATTGGCACCAATAGTTATTTTAACCGCGACAGCGTTGACGATATTGCAAAACTAGGGTTCGCCGGGCTGGTTGGATCGAAAATAAAAAGCGGTTCGCGCTTGATGCAGCTTATCCGTGGCATTTTTAAGGTTGATGTCGAAGTCGAGGAACGAATTGGCTCTTGGCTTTCGTTTGAAAAGTCTGACATGACAAGCCTTGGCTCCAGTGGTTATGCTTTGGGCGAAAACGTATTTGTTGGCTCTCATGTTTACAGCATTAATGAAAAAATCAGAATTTCGATCAAAGCAAAAGACCTTGAGCAATATCGCAAATTTTTACCGTCTGGCGAAATATCAGACAATCTGACGGACCTGATATTCTTTTATATTGGCCATCGCTACGAGTTCGATGTTCAATTGTCCCTTCCGGCACGATGTGCGCCTGCCGCCCAATTGGGGGTTTCAGGTGAACTGGGATGGACCTCGTGGATTGCACCCGACAACAATGCGCCAGATGATGTATATTTAGATAATGCCCGGTTTAATCCGATGGAACAAAGGGCAAATTCAAAACAAGCAACAGCGGCTTGAACCGCCTTGAAGGGGGAATGTTATGAGTGATATCAGTTTAGAAACCGTCACCGGAAAATTGAACCGGGTTGGATATGATGCCTTTATGAAGGCCCTGCGTCAGGCAAAAGGTGCGGGCAACAGGAATGTAGAACTTGCCCATTGGATGTTACATTTTGTGCAAAATGAGCGTTCTGATATTTCCCTAACGCTTGAGCATTTCAAAATCGACCGCTCCAAAGTCTTGAGCGATATCACAAAAATTGTCGAAGGGTTTCGCAAAAATGAAACTGAAATGCCGGACATTTCACCTCAAATTACCGATGTCCTGGATCGTGGTTGGCACTATGCCACCCTATTCTTCGGTGAAACCCAGATCCGCAGCGGTCACCTACTGGCATCTGCCTATAAATCGCGCGAACTGCGCCGTGCATTCCAGCAACTTTCCAAATTGTTTTCAGATATTGATATCGACCAACTCATGGCCGAAAGCTCCCGAATCTGGGCAAATTCGGATGAAGACAATCTTCGACCAATGGATGGTTCTGGCCTTGCGGCACCTTCGACTGCCGGTGGTGATGGTGATGCACAGCGCGGGACGACGGCGTTGGATCGTTTTTCCGTAGATTTAACCGCCAATGCGGCAACCGGTGAAATGGACCCGATTGTCGGGCGTGATGAAGAAATTCGCCAGATCATTGATGTGCTGATGCGCCGGCGTCAAAACAACCCGATCCTCACCGGAGAGGCCGGCGTTGGAAAAACGGCTGTCGTCGAGGGATTTGCCCAACGTCTTGCGGCTGGCGATGTGCCACCACAATTGCAGGGCGTGCGCCTTTGTGCGCTCGATATTGGCCTTATGCAGGCAGGCGCCTCGATGAAGGGCGAATTTGAACAGCGGCTTCGTTCGGTCATCGATGAGGTTCAAGCCTCGCCGACTAAAATTATTCTGTTTATCGATGAGGCTCATACCTTAATTGGTGCCGGTGGTGCATCGGGCACCGGAGATGCGGCAAATCTGTTAAAGCCCGCATTGGCACGCGGCACATTGCGCACAATTGCGGCCACTACATTTGCCGAATACCGGCTGCATATTGAAAAGGACCCTGCCCTTACCCGGCGTTTTCAGCCGGTTGAGATTGAAGAGCCGAGCATTGAAAAGTGCTGCTATATGTTGCGCGGTATTCTCGCACCAATGGAAAAACATCATCAGGTTCGCATTTCAGATGAGGCAATTGTTGCCGCCGTCACTCTTTCGTCGCGCTATATTCCGGCCCGGCAATTGCCCGACAAAGCGGTGAGCCTGTTGGACACCGCGTGCGCACGCGTGGCCATAAGCCAAAGCACAACACCTGCGGCAATCGCTGATACGAAAGTTAAAATTGAGGCCTGCGAAAAAGAACTGGATTCGCAAGAGCGAGAAATTGAAATCGGCATTGTCGATCAAAAACGCATTGATGAGCTCAAGGTCGAGATTATTGAAGCTAATGAGCAATTGGCTGAATTGGAGAATAAATTCACCAGCGAGAAAGCTCTGGTTGACGAAATTCTTGAATTACGCGCAGAAATGGCCAAGGCCCGAGACGGGCAAAGCGAAGAGGCCGCTGAAGACGGTAACAATGAAGCGACAGCAAATGCAACGGATGAAGCTTCAATTGAATCCAGCTCAGAACCATTTGGCTCACTGGACGATGCCAACAATGACAATGCGGAGGACGGTGATGCACTTGCGGCGGAAGTCGATGCTGCAGAAGTAGATACCAATGAATTGCAAACCACGCTCACCAGCCGGGTGGAAGATCTGGAAGCAATCGACCCGGAAGCACGGATGATTTATGCCCATGTGGACAGCCAATCCGTTGCCTCCATCGTATCCGATTGGACTGGTATTCCCGTCGGCAAGATGGTCAAGGATGAAGTTGAAAACATCCTCAAACTTGCCGAAACACTGAACGAGCGGGTTCTGGGCCAAAGCCACGGATTGGAAATGATCGCCAAGCGCATTGAGACCAACCGCGCCAAGTTGGATAATCCCAACAAGCCGATTGGCGTATTCATGCTTTGCGGACCATCCGGCGTTGGCAAAACCGAGACCGCACTTGCGCTCGCCGAAGCACTTTATGGTGGCGAACAAAATATCATCACCATCAACATGTCAGAATTTCAGGAAGCGCACACCGTATCGCTGCTTAAGGGAGCGCCTCCGGGATATGTGGGCTACGGTGAAGGCGGTCGCTTGACCGAGGCCGTGCGCCGCAAACCCTATAGCGTTGTGTTGCTGGACGAAGTTGAAAAAGCCCACTCAGATGTGCATGAACTATTCTTCCAAGTTTTCGACAAGGGATTGATGGAAGACGGCAATGGCCGGGCGATTGATTTTAAAAATACACTGATCATCCTTACCTCCAATGTGGGTACGGAAGTCATTATGAAAATGGCCGAAGACGGCAAGGTGCGGCCGGACCCGAAAACCCTGAACGACGCGATGAAGCCATCGTTAACCCAGGTTTTCCCACCTGCCCTGCTTGGCCGTATTGTCACCATTCCGTATTTCCCGCTTTCGGGCGATATGTTGGGCGGCATTGTAAAATTGCAGCTTAACCGCATCACCAAACGGATTAAGGAAAACCACGATGCGGTGTTTGAATATTCAGATGCGGTGGTCG
>JAJRQF010000030.1 GCA_024280375.1 Alphaproteobacteria bacterium
CAAAGCGCAAGGGCAGATCGGGATCTTTTCGAGCATTTGTTGCAACCAGGCGGGTACTTATCTCCAAACCCTTTGGGCGCGGTTAATTTGATTGCTGAATACGTCGTAATATCTTGAAAATATTGATATTGCCTGCGATATTCCTTCTGTTCAGCAATCAAATTAACCAGCGCAGAATGGATGAAATTAATGGGTCCTGACCCTAAGCTAAGATGCTTTAAAATATAAGTAATTTTCAGTGCTATTGATTGAATTTGTAATATTTACAGATATTGTTCACTCCATCCTCCCTTCGAAACGTATTATTAACGAGTATTTTATAGTTAATAACTGTCTTTGAGGGAGAGGTTTATGACGCATAGTAAAGTTGAAATCACGGATTCTGATGCACGGTTCACGTCTTGGAACACCGTTTTGAATTCGATTGAAGTTGGCGTGTCTGTGTTTTCACCAGATCTCAGACTTGAGTTTATCAATGACACTTATCGTAAAATCGTAGATTTGCCTGATACGATTAATGTGGGCGATGCTGCTTATGAGCTGTATTATTTTATGGCTGAACGGGGTGACTTTGGTGAAGGGTCACCAGAAAAGCTGGCCAATGAAAAACTGGTTGCGATTGCCAATGGCAGCTGGTCGGATATGGTTCACGTGATGAGCAATGGGCGGACCAATAAGATACGCCGAGACTTGATGGATGACGGATATATCGTCACCACGGTTACAGATATCACCGACATTAGAAATGGTGAAGTAAGGGTTTCGGAAAACGTCTCTCTTATGCTTTCTGTAATGGAGACAACCGATCAGGGTATTATGATCGTTGACAGGCTTGGAATGGTAGAGATGGTAAACTCTGCCTATGAGGACATGCTGGGATTTGTTGGTGATCCTGAAAAGTCGCCACATTCTTATTATGATTTGATTGAAGGCGCCTGGAAAGAAGGCAAGTTTTTAGGTGACGAAATCAATGCACTTACGGATGAAGAATTTCTCTACCGTACTGTGAAGATGGTAGAGCGATCTGCCGATGAGCCGCAAATGCTTAAATTAAGCAACAACAAATATGTGCGGTTTATCAGCCGAAAACTCGAAAGCGAACGCAAGATTTTCACATTTACCGATGTGACTGATAGTAAAATTCGAGAGCTCAAATCTGCCGAGGCCCACCAGCGGTCAGAGGATATGCTTGCTGATTTTATTGCCGCAATTAATAATATGGATGTTGGTCTGGTATTGCTCGATAACGAGCTGAACACACTGATAATCAATGATGCGTTTCATGAGATTTGGTCAACCAGCCCGGAGAATTTCCAGTTGGGCCAAAGTTTCCGACAACTGATGGATATCAATCGCGGAAATGGAATTTACGATGTCGAGGACAGCGACTGGGAAGATTATGTAAAGTCCAGACTGGATGAAATTGGCGATGGTGATATCGAGCCGCGCGAATTTGAACGGGCTGACGGGAAAATTCTGATTTATTCCTGCACAGAATTATCGAATGGACAGCGCCTTGTGCGATATTCGGATATTACCGATTCCAAGCAACGCGAAGTGGCGCTTGATATTGCACACCGGGAAGCAGAAAATACAGCTGCGGATTTCGGCACCGCCCTCAATAATATGGATGTGGGGCTGCTGCTGCTGGATAACGAGCTCAATGCATTGATGATCAATGACCCGTTCTATGAAATCTGGAACATGGGCCGTGACGAGTTTGATATCGGATCAAATGTTCGCCAACTGATGGAAGTCAACAGACGAAACAATGTTTACGGTACTCGTGATGAAGATTGGCAAGAGGATGAATGGAGCTCCTATGTCTCTGATCGAATTGCGAAGGTTGAGGAAGGCAATATTCCGCCGAACGAATTTTGTAGTTCTGATGGTAGGGTTTTCGTGTTTTCGTGTACCGCATTATCCGGTGGTAAGCGGCTGATCCGCTATTCAAATATTACTGAATATAAGCAAAGGGAAGCCGCACTTGAGGCGGCTCAAGTGCTGGCCCAAAAGGCCGATCGCTCCAAATCAGAATTTCTGGCTAATATGTCTCATGAAATTCGCACCCCAATGAATGGTGTGATGGGCATGGCGGAATTGCTTGCAAAATCCGATCTGGATTCCAAACAGCAGATGTTTACCGATGTGATATTGAGTTCCAGCACGGCTTTGCTGACGATCATCAATGATATTTTGGATTTTTCCAAAATTGAGGCGGGTAAGCTGGAGCTTGATCCGACCGAGTTTGGGTTGCGGGAAGCAATTGAAGATGTGGCAACGCTGGTTTCTACCAGTGTGGCCGAGAAGAACCTTGAGTTGATTGTGCGCGTGCAGCCTGATCTGCCGGATCAGGTTGTTGGTGATGTTGGGCGTATTCGCCAGGTATTGACCAACCTGATTGGCAATGCGGTTAAATTTACCGAGCAAGGACATGTGTTTGTTGACGTCTCTGGTGAATTGCAAAATGGCAATGCCAGTCTGAAATTATCAGTCAAGGATACTGGTATCGGAATTCCTGAAGATCAAATTGACTCAGTGTTTGAGAAGTTCTCACAAGTAGATGGATCGTCCACCCGACGCCATGAAGGTACGGGCCTTGGGCTTGCTATTACCAGTCGACTGATCGCATTAATGGGCGGTGAAATTGGTTGCAATAGTGTGTTGGGGGATGGATCGGATTTCTGGATTGAATTTGATCTGCCTTTAGGAAAGTCGCAACCGAAAGAACAAACTAATTCCATTGATATTAGAGGTGCGCGCGTGTTGGCGATCGACGACAACAGTGTTAACCGGTCCATATTGCTCGAACAGTTTTCATCATGGCATTTGAAAGGCACATCTGCCGCCTCAGGTCTTGAGGGCCTGGCAATGATGAGACAGGCGGTAGGTAACAATGAGCCATTTGATATCGTTGTTCTTGATTACCATATGCCTGATATGAATGGTATCGATGTGGCGCGGGTCATTAAAGCTGATGACGTGCTCAAGAAATCGGCAATTGTAATGCTCACTTCCGTCGATAATATTTCTGAATCATCGGAGTTTAAGGTTCTCGGCATTGATGCGCATTTGACCAAACCTGCAAGAGCGTCCCAATTGCTCGACAGCATTGTCGATGTGATGCCCAAAATTGGCAATGCCACTCAGCATTTTGGCCAAAATATTCCAAACAATGATGTGAATGTTAAACCGTCCACTGCTCTGTTTGTTGAAGACAAAGCCATTGATGGGCGAACTGCCCGCGAAGAAAAACCTGACGGTAAAGTTGTTGCCGCAGCAGGTCGTGATGTAACAGGCGATAAGATTGAAATTCTTGTGGCAGAGGACAATGAAGTCAACCAGATGGTATTTGAGCAAATACTGGAACATCTTGGCTACACGTTCAAAATTGTCGGCAATGGGAAATTGGCGGTTGATGAAATTGATCACCTGCGTCCGACAATCGTGCTGATGGATGTATCCATGCCTGTTATGAATGGCCTAGATGCCACCGCTGCAATCCGCAAAATGTACGACGAAGAAATTGAGACCAGCTATCGCCCGGTTATCATCGGGGTTACAGCACACGCATTGAAAGATGATCGTGAAAAATGCATCGGCGCAGGTATGGATGATTATCTCTCCAAACCGGTTAGTCCGGATATGTTGGCTGAAAAGATTAATCTATGGATGCAAGATAGTAGTGCTGGAAAAATCGTTGCTTGATTTAAAGTCGGAGAGACTAAAATTGAACAATTAATAAAACCGTTAAATTTCAACCGGTTTTGACCAACTTAGCTACAATCTACATCTGGAAAGTAAGATATCTTTTACCAATAGGCCAGATAATTTCTGAAGTTTATATCTTTGCGATCAATTGCTGTTAGCTTTCGTCAATGAAGTTAATGGCATGGTAATTAGTTCTCTTTGTCATTTGCTGCGTATCCAGGATGCTGGTTGAACGGCTCCGGATAATAAAAATTGAACCATTATCAAATAGCCGCCGGAGCAGTTGTTTTGATGAGAAGCCGGCGAGGGAATTGATGTCAAATATTGCAACAGGCGCTGTACGGGTACTCGATGCACAGGAAACTGGAGCAGATGAACCAAGCATAGGCGAAAAGAATAATACGCCATGCATGGTCGAGTTGGCTTATACAGATTCTTTAACCGGGCTTGCCAATCGACGCCGTCTTGAAGACACAATCGATCGATTGATCGCCGATCGGGCAGACGATCCTGCTCCATTTACTATTGGTATTCTTGATCTTGACGGGTTCAAACCGATTAATGATCTATTTGGTCACGCTGCTGGCGATATGATTTTGCAACAAATTGCCCAACGTTTGAAATCTTGCTTGCCAAAAGGCGGGTTGGCTGCGCGTTTGGGTGGTGATGAGTTTGCGTTTGTTTTGCCGTACACATTCACCGAAGCCGGTGCTTTCAGTGTTGGCGATGCAATTCGTGATGTGTTGGCCGCTCCTTATGATTTGGGTGAACGGTTTGTTCGTTTGTCGGGATCGTTTGGCTTTGCAATTCATCCTTTTGGCGGTGATACATTTTCTGAAATCATGGGTAGTGCTGATACAGCGCTCTACAGATCTAAGAAGCGTGGCCGCAGCCAAATAACGATTTATTCAACGGCTGTTGCCGATGAAATGAAGCGTGCAACTCAGATCGAGCAAGCATTGCGGCAGGCAATAACCTCCGGTGAGGTGAAACCGCATTTTCAACCGATCGTAAAAATCGACAATGGTGAAGTAATCGGTTTTGAAGCTTTGGCCAGATGGACAGATTCTGAATTGGGCTTCATTCCTCCAGATGTGTTTATTCCGTTGGCTGAGGAACGCGGATTTGTCGGTCTGCTTTCAGAATCTCTGCTTAAGCAAGCGGCTACCGCTGCATTGCAGTGGCCAAAAGAATTGTTTTTGTCATTCAATCTTTCTTCAATGCAACTGATGGACCCGACAACTGGCGATCGTGTGTTGAAAATAATTAAAGCTGTGGGTCTTGAGCCAACCAGACTGGAACTTGAGATCACTGAGACGGCGATCATGGGTGACCCTGAAATGGCCTTTGATATTGTTGAGCAATTGCGCGCAACTGGTATTCGGATTTCTTTGGATGACTTCGGTACTGGTCAGTCGAGCCTTGGACGACTTCGGGACTTTAATTTTGACAAGGTGAAGATTGATCGTTCGTTTATTGCCTCAATTAACGACGACAAGCCATCTGAACACATTATCAGGGCGATCATCGCCATGTGTGAAGGTCTGGATTTGAAGGTTATTGCAGAAGGTATTGAAGACGATAGCCAAGAAAAGATGCTGTTGCAACTCGGCTGCGTTTCGGGGCAGGGATATTTGTATGCGAAAGCAATGGATATACCGGCGACACATCGTTTCCTACAAAAAATGAAGGAAGAATAATTCGAGTGGTTCTTGTTCCTGGTGCGATATTCATCCGCCATTTCCTGTAGTTTAAAAGATTTGAATGTAATTTCGTTTACAAACCAGCGACGTTTGGCCATGCTGCCTCTTTTCGATTGCGAAGAGGCTGCTTCAAATTCTGACAAACACGACCACTATTCCGTTTTGGCTATTGATCGTGCTCGGTATCTTCGCGCTGATTGGCCTGACTGATCGGATTTTTGCGCCGGGGGTCCGCTGGTTTTTCAGGCGCCGCCTCAACCGCGCCATTGACGAATTAAACACCCGGCTCGCATTGCGTATTCAGCCGTTCAAACTCACCCGACGCCAGACCCTTATTGATCAGTTAATGTATGATCCCGAAGTGATCAAAGCGGTTGAGGTTCATGCGGAAGAAAACAATGTGCCGAGGGCCGTCTCAATGGCACAGGCGCAGAAATTTGCCCGCGAAATTATTCCAACTTTTAGTGCGTTCGCGTATTTTCGTATCGCGACCAGGTTTTCGCGCTTTATTTCAAAATGGATTTACCGGGTTCGGCTTGGTTATTCTGACGATGAGGCGCTTAAGGCGATTGATCCCGAGGCAACGGTTGTATTTGTTATCAACCATCGCTCCAACATGGATTATATACTGCTGACCTATATGGCTGCGACGAGTGCGACGCTTTCCTATGCCGTTGGTGAGTGGGCTAGAATTTTTCCGTTGCAAAATGTGATTCGTTCGATGGGCGCCTATTTCATTCGAAGAAATTCTGGTGACCCGCTATATCGCCGGGTGCTTGCCCGTTATGTGCGGATGGCAACCAGACAAGGCGTCACCCAGGCTGTGTTTCCTGAAGGTGGCCTTAGCCGTGACGGGGCATTGCGACCGGCGAAGCTCGGACTACTTGGCTATATGGTCGCAGACTTCGACCCGCAAAGCGCGCGCGATGTGGTGTTCATTCCCGTTGGTCTGAATTATGACCGGGTGATGGAAGACCGGATTTTGACCTCGAGGGCGTCGAAGGAAATTAGCGGGCGCACTTTTCGGGTTAGCATTGGCAAGATACTTAAATTCACCGCCAGAAATCTTAAACTGAGATTGCAGGGAAGGCTCTATCGTTACGGTTATGCCTGCGTGAGTTTTGGTACGCCGGTTTCGCTGAAAGGCTGGATGAAACAGCAAAAGATAAATTTGCGAAATCTGCCGGAAAGTGAACGATTTGAACAGATCGAAGCGCTGGGTAAAACCTTGATGACCGGCATTGGTTCTGTCATTCCGGTATTGCCGGTGTCTTTGGTTTCAACTGTGTTTCTGCAGGCGGGCGGTCAAAAAATGAGCGAGATGGAGATAAAATCACGTACTTTCAAGTTTGTGCAGGATTTGGAAGCAAATGGTGCCCATGTTCACATCCCCAGAGAGGACCGTGATTATGCGGTTAGTGCGGGCATCAGAATGTTGACCTTACGTCATCTGGTTGAAGAGAAAGATGGCTTTTATTGGGCAAAGGAAGATGAGAAATTGTTGCTACAATATTACGCAAACTCGATCGTGCATTTGTTACCATAATTTCTGGTATTTATTATCTCGTAATTCCAATGGTTTGTGGGGGTGGGGTATTGTGGATGAAATTCACCAGCCTGCGCCACTTGCTAATAATTATTGATTTCGCCAACCCTCTTTAACCGCCTGTTCACATAACCTATCTTCTAATCGGTAATTAGATTCGAAAATTTCATCTTCTTAAATGATTATGATACTTGATGACGCAAATTCAAATGGTAAATGATTCGCGGCACATAAAGTGGCGACAACAGAAAGGTATCCGATGAAGGATCCGATTGACACATATATGAACCTTGTTCCGATGGTGGTTGAGCAAACCAACCGGGGGGAACGAGCCTACGATATTTTTTCACGACTATTGAAAGAACGGATTATTTTTATCACCGGTCCGATTGAAGACGGAATGTCCACATTGGTTTGTGCTCAATTGTTGTTTTTGGAAGCGGAGAATCCGAAAAAAGAAATCTCCATGTATATCAACTCTCCTGGTGGTGTGGTCACTTCCGGCATGGCGATTTATGATACAATGCAATTTATCAAGCCCGCCGTTAGCACACTTTGCATGGGGCAGGCGGCATCAATGGGGTCACTTCTATTGACCGCTGGCGCAAAGGATTTGCGATTTGCCTTGCCAAATGCGCGGGTTATGCTGCATCAGCCGTCTGGCGGGTTTCAGGGGCAGGCATCAGATATCGAACGCCATGCGCAAGATATCATCAAGCTTAAGCACCGGTTGAACGAGATTTACGTCAAGCATACCGGCCAGTCCTTGAAAAAAATTGAAGAGACGCTGGATCGTGATCATTTCATGACTGCTGATGAGTCCCAGAAGTTTGGAATTATCGACAAGGTTATTGATGAGCGCGCTGAAACGGGCGACGCTGATTCGGAATAAAATATTCATGGGCGGTTGTATGACAGGCAAGTAACACTGGTAACACAGGTTGATTATAGCGGCTCTCACATTTACCTTGTTGGCAATGATTTGAGATTAATTACAATTTTTGTGCAACTGTTAAGTTTATGTTGGTTGTTGTGGGCAAAACTCCAAGCGTCGACAGAATATTCGAGACGTGTACCTATATTGTGATTTTCTTGTAATATCAGAAAATTGTAAGTTTGCGTAATGTCGGAATTGAGGTAATGTTCCATTAGCTAATTGTCAGCTGTTTGGGGTTGGGTAAAATTACACAGGCAAACTAGGCCTGTCGGGAAAGTAAAGATGAGCAAAATTTCCAGCAGTGGTGATTCTAAAAATACGCTTTATTGTTCTTTTTGCGGTAAAAGCCAGCATGAAGTTCGCAAGCTAATTGCGGGGCCTACCGTATTCATTTGTGATGAATGCGTTGAATTATGCATGGATATTATCCGTGAGGAAAATAAAACATCCATGGTGAAAAACCAGGATGGAATTCCTACGCCTCAAGAAATTCTTGATGTGCTTGATGATTATGTTATTGGTCAGGATCATGCAAAACGCGTTTTGTCTGTTGCTGTGCACAATCATTATAAGCGTCTGCATCACGGTTCGAAGAATGGCGAAGTTGAACTGGCAAAATCCAACATCATGTTGATGGGGCCAACCGGTTGCGGCAAAACGTTGCTTGCGCAAACGCTTGCACGTATTCTTGATGTACCGTTCACCATGGCTGATGCAACCACTCTGACCGAGGCCGGTTATGTTGGTGAAGATGTTGAAAATATTATTTTGAAACTTCTGCAATCTGCGGATTACAATGTTGAGCGTGCCCAACGTGGTATTGTCTATATTGATGAAGTCGATAAAATTACCCGCAAAACAGACAACCCTTCGATTACCCGTGATGTTTCTGGCGAGGGGGTGCAGCAGGCATTGCTGAAGATCATGGAAGGCACTGTTGCTTCCGTGCCTCCGCAAGGTGGCCGCAAGCATCCACAGCAGGAGTTTTTGCAAGTCGATACGGTGAATATTCTGTTCATCTGCGGCGGTGCATTTGCTGGCCTGGACAAGATCATTTCTGATCGTGGTCGTTCGACTTCAATTGGATTTGCTGCAAGTGTGGAAGCGCCTGAAGAGCGTAAAACCGGTGAATTGTTCCAGAAAGTCGAGCCTGAAGATTTGCTTCGCTTTGGTTTGATCCCGGAATTTGTTGGTCGTGTGCCTGTTTTGGCAACGCTTGAAGATCTGGATGAAGATGCGTTGGTGCAAATTCTCTCGGAACCGAAAAACGCCCTGATCAAGCAGTATCAACGTTTGTTTGAGATGGAAGATGTTAAACTTTCTTTTCACGACGATGCTTTGAAAGCAATTGCGAAAAAGGCAATTAAGAGGAAAACCGGTGCACGCGGATTGCGTTCCATATTGGAGACAATTCTGTTGGATACCATGTTTGAATTACCGAGCCTTGAGGGCGTTGAAGAGGTTATGGTCTCTGATGAGGTTGTTCTTGGCGATGCTCGTCCGCTTTATATTTATGCTGACAAGGACGAAGAAAAAGGTGCTGAGAGCGCCTGATTCTGCAAATTTGACCAAGTTTGACCAAGTTTGACCAAGTTTGACCAAGTTTGAATTGTTGTATTGAAACGAGGCCGCTTTACTATAGGCGGCCTTTTTTCGTAGTTGAAATTGTAATCAGTTGTGGAAAAAATTGATTACAACGGCAGAGAACCTATTGAACCGTGTTAATTTTGCCCCACATATCAGGCAATGATACAACTCAAATTCCAACTCATACCGTCAGGCCGGGTTTACGATAAAACGGCGGCGCGACAAATAACCTTATAAATTGACAAATTGATGATGTTATATTCATCGCAACACGGTTAAAGTAGGAATCGCCGGTGCTGAATTTCGGGCCGGAATAAAAAGGATACATGCATGTCAAATGATGAAACACGGGATATCGAGATCAATGACGAAACGGTGCAATACCCCGTATTGCCATTGCGTGACATCGTGGTTTTCCCCCATATGATTGTGCCGCTGTTTGTGGGCCGTGAAAAATCCATTCTGGCGCTTGAGGAGGTTATGGCCTCTGATAAGCAGATATTGCTGGCGACCCAGAAAAACCCATCAGATGATGATCCTGATCCTGCCGCAATTTACGAAATCGGCACAATTGCGACCGTATTGCAATTGCTGAAATTGCCGGATGGCACGGTTAAAGTGCTTGTCGAGGGTGGCGAGCGGGCTCAAATTCAGCGTTTTCTTGATCACCCGGAATATCATCAGGCGATGGCGCATGTCATTCTTGAGAAGGAAGATGACCCGGTTGAGGTTGAAGCGCTTTCGAGATCTGTCATTGCGGAGTTTGAAAACTATGTGAAACTTAACAAGAAAGTTTCTCCTGAAGTTGTAAGCTCGGTTACCCAGATTGATGACTATTCAAAACTGGCCGATACGGTTGCATCGCACATCGCAATCAAAATTCCTGAAAAACAGGAAATTCTGGCACTTATCTCGGTTAAAGACCGGCTTGAGCGGGTTTTGGGGCTAATGGAAAGTGAAATTTCCGTATTGCAGGTGGAAAAACGCATCCGCAGCCGGGTTAAACGCCAGATGGAGAAAACCCAGCGCGAATATTATTTGAATGAGCAGATGAAGGCCATTCAAAAAGAACTTGGTGACGGCGATGAAGGCCGGGATGAAATGGGTGAGCTTGAAGACAAGATTACCAAAACCAAATTGTCCAAGGAAGCGCGCGAAAAAGCCACTGCCGAGTTCAAAAAACTCAAACAAATGAGCCCGATGTCGGCTGAAGCGACTGTTGTGCGCAATTACCTTGATTGGCTTCTGGGTATTCCGTGGGGCAAGAAATCACGGGTTAAAACTGATCTGAATGCAGCTGAAAAAGTGCTGGATGTGGACCATTACGGGCTTGAAAAGGTCAAGGAACGTATTGTCGAGTTTTTGGCTGTTCAAACACGCTCCAGCAAGCTGAAAGGGCCAATTCTTTGTCTGGTTGGGCCTCCTGGTGTTGGTAAAACCTCGCTTGGTAAATCCATTGCCAAGGCAACGGGCCGTGAATTTGTACGCATGTCGCTTGGTGGGGTGCGTGATGAGGCCGAAATCAGAGGCCATCGACGAACTTATATAGGCTCAATGCCGGGTAAGGTCATTCAGTCGATGAAGAAGGCAAAAAAGACCAATCCGCTGTTCTTGCTCGATGAGATTGATAAAATGGGGCAGGATTTCCGCGGCGATCCTTCATCTGCACTGCTTGAAGTGCTGGATCCTGAACAAAATTCCACATTTGCAGACCATTATCTCGAAGTTGATTATGATCTTTCCAATGTGATGTTTGTTACCACGGCGAATTCGCTCAATATTCCCGGGCCATTGATGGATCGGATGGAGATCATTCGCATCGCCGGATATACTGAAGATGAGAAAATTGAAATTGCCCGTCGGCATTTGATTCCCAAGGCGATCAAAAATCATGCTTTGGAATCGAAAGAATTCTCGATTACCGATGATGCCCTGCAAAGCATTATTCGCCTTTACACCAGAGAAGCCGGTGTTCGTAATCTGGAACGGGAACTTGCAACGCTGGCCCGGAAAGCCGTGACCAAAATTTTGCGGACCGATGTGACTTCAGTTGTTGTGAATGGCGAGAATCTTTCAGATTTTCTCGGCGTTCAGCGTTTTCGCTATGGCCAGGCTGAAACCGAAGACCAGGTCGGCGTTGTTACCGGTCTTGCGTGGACTGAAGTTGGCGGTGAATTGCTGACCATCGAAGGTGTCATGATGCCCGGCAAGGGCAAGATGACGGTTACCGGCAATTTGCGTGATGTAATGAAAGAATCAATTTCGGCTGCTGCAAGCTATGTGCGGTCGCGTTCGATTGATTTTGGTGTGGAGCCACCGCTGTTTGATCGACGGGATTTTCACGTCCATGTGCCTGAGGGTGCAACACCCAAAGATGGTCCATCTGCGGGTACTGCGATGGCAACTGCAATTGTGTCTGTCATCACCGGAATTCCGGTACACCGCAATATTGCCATGACCGGTGAAATTACCTTGCGGGGCAGGGTGCTTCCGATCGGCGGGTTGAAGGAAAAACTGCTGGCTGCATTGCGCGGCGGCATTACCAAAGTTTTGATCCCTGAAGAGAACGCAAAGGACCTGGCGGACATTCCTGACAATGTGAAAAATGAGTTGGAAATTATACCAGTAAGCCATTTGGATGATGTTCTTCCTCATGCGCTTTTGTCGATGCCGGAAGCAATTGAATGGGAAGAATCTGCGGCTACAGTCGCTGCTTCGGCGAGCGAATCAGTTGCACAGATTGCTCATTGATCGCGCAAAAAAATCGATCTGATTACCATTTTAAAGCCGGATTTCTAAAATCCGGCTTTTTCTGTGTAAAAATACCTGTAGAATCGACCAAAAAGCCCTGTAGACGTGCGCTTTTGCTTGTCATCTCATTGATAAAATAAGAGTATCGGCCAACTTTAACTGAGTCGAATTTATTCGATTTTATCTGGAAGGAATACAAAATGAACAAAAACGAACTCATTGCTGCTGTTGCAGGAAAAGCGGATTTGACCAAGGAACAGGCTGCTGCTGCGGTTGATGCCACAATCGACACAATCTCTGACACTATGAAAGATGGCGGCGAAGTTCGTTTGCTTGGTTTCGGCAACTTTGTTGTAACCCATCGTAAAGCAACAACCGGTCGTAATCCACAAACCGGTGCGGCGATTGATATCAAGGCAACCAATGTGCCTAAATTCAAACCAGGCAAGGGCCTGAAAGAAAAAGTAAACAGCTAATTTGAATGGGCTTACTGTCCCAGTTGTTTTGTAATTGGCAAACCCCGCACTGTGAAGTTGCGGGGTTTGTTTTTGTAGATGATCGGGCCGCCGTGCTTCAAACAAATTATCTGCATTAAAGATGATATTCGCCCTTGCGTTCTTGCCATGAAGCGAATACATCAACGCTGCATTCACTTAACGTGAAGGCAGGGCGATTAGCTCAGTTGGTAGAGCATCTCGTTTACACCGAGAGGGTCGGCAGTTCGAGCCTGTCATCGCCCACCAAATGACATTTATCGGCTAGAATGCGGTATGAAATTTGCAGAAATGCGAATGGGATAAAATTAATGCAAACGTCCACAAAGGCGCTTGACACTATCCTGCCAAGACCGTATTCAACGCCGACTTTGAAGCAATTGCTTCTCACTGCGCGGGTGTAGCTCAGTTGGTTAGAGTGCCGGCCTGTCACGCCGGAGGTCGCCGGTTCGAGCCCGGTCACTCGCGCCACTTCTTTCAATGATTATTATTGCAGGAAGTGCGCGCCCCGCCGCCGCTGGCGTTTTTCAATATCTTTGCTGTTTTAACTGTTTGATCCAGATCAAGAATTGTTAAAATTATTTTGTATTTGTGCAAAATTTGTAAGCTTCCCACTTGCCTCTTTTCTGAGCCTGTTCTATCCCTCACTCGACAAGTCTGCAGCTTTGTTGCAAACATGTTCACACCCAATCAGCAATCAATTCGATTGTTGAAACCATGATCGAACCGAGGCGAATTATATGGAAGCCCTCCTGAGTTCTTATCTGCCAGTGATCATCTTCATTGGTCTTTCATTGATTATTGGACTGGCTCTGCTGGTGGCGCCTTTTATAATTGCTTTCAAATCGCCGGATGACGAAAAGCTGTCGGCCTATGAATGTGGATTTAATCCCTTCGATGACGCACGGATGAAATTTGATGTCCGGTTTTATCTGGTTGCGATATTATTTATAATTTTTGATCTTGAGGTTGCCTTTTTATTCCCCTGGGCGGTAAGTTTTGGTGAACTGGGCTGGGCAGGCTTCTGGTCGATGTCGATATTTTTGGCCGTATTGACCATCGGTTTCATTTACGAATGGAAAAAAGGCGCACTTGAATGGGATTAGAACATAATTCTTCGACGCTGATTGCACCAACACCAACGGGTGTTATTGACCCGGCAACCGGCAAACCGGTTGGTGCCAATGATCCTTATTTTACCGAGATCAACGATGAGCTGGCCGATAAAGGTTTTCTGGTCACATCTACGGATGATCTGATTACCTGGGCGCGTAATGGCTCGTTGATGTGGATGACCTTTGGTCTTGCATGTTGTGCGGTGGAAATGATGCAAATGATGATGCCGCGTTATGATGCGGAGCGATTTGGCATCGCGCCACGTGCTTCACCGCGCCAATCCGATGTGATGATCGTTGCTGGAACCTTGACCAACAAAATGGCACCGGCGCTGCGCAAGGTTTATGACCAGATGCCCGAACCTCGTTATGTGATCTCTATGGGGTCGTGCGCCAATGGCGGTGGCTATTATCACTATTCCTATTCGGTTGTTCGCGGCTGCGATCGGATTGTGCCGATAGATATTTATGTACCCGGTTGCCCGCCAACTGCTGAAGCGCTGCTTTACGGTTTTTTGCTTTTGCAAAAGAAAATCCGCCGCACCGGTACGATTGAGCGATAGGGGCGAAGATGGAAGAGGCACTTAACGATCTCAAAACCTATATTTGCGAAGCGCTTGATGGCAAGATTGATGCATCCAGCATTGATTTTGGCGAGATCAATTTAAGCATCAGTGCGGGTAATCTGATTTCTGTGCTGCGGTTTTTGCGGGATGATATGCAAACCCAGTTTGTTTCTATTATCGATATTTGCGGGGTGGATTATCCCGGTCGCAAAAAACGATTTGATGTGGTCTATCATTTGTTGAGCCCGCGCCAGAATATGCGGCTGCGCTTGAAACTTACTACCGACGACAGCACGCCCGTGCCAAGTGCGACCGATATATTTCCCGGTGCCAACTGGTTTGAGCGCGAAGCCTACGACATGTATGGCATCTTGTTTTCCGGTCATCCGGATCTGCGTCGTCTTTTGACTGATTATGGTTTTGAGGGCCATCCCCTGCGCAAGGACTTCCCACTCACCGGGCATGTGGAAGTGCGCTATGATGATGAGTTAAAACGCGTGGTCTACGAGCCGGTGGAACTGCGCCAGGAATTCCGCAATTTTGATTTTCTGTCGCCTTGGGAGGGAACGGATTACGTGCTTCCCGGCGATGAAAAGGGGAGCGCGTAGTGAGGGTGGACAGACTATCGGGTAGTTGTCTTTGTGGCGCTATAAAGCTTTCAGCTATTCCTTTGGAAATGAAGGTGAGTGCTTGCCATTGCTCTATGTGTCGGCATTGGTCTGGCGGCGTATTTATGGCAGTCGGATGCGGCGAATCAGTGGAAATGGATGGAAACGATTCCGTCGGAATTTTTCAGTCGTCGAGTTGGGGCGAACGGGTCTTTTGTAAGGATTGCGGGTCTTCAATGATGTGGCGCAGCCGGGATAACAAGCACCAAAATGTATCGGTGCAGGTTTTCGACAATCCGCAAGCGTTTGAGTTTTCCAATCAATATTTTGTCGATAAAAAACCGGATAATTATTCCTTTGCCAATGATACAAACAACATGACGGAAGCTGAGGTGATGGCAATGTTTGCCCCTTTGTCAGATGGTGACAGCAATGGCTGAACGCTCAGTTCGTAATTTTAACATCAATTTTGGCCCGCAGCATCCGGCAGCTCACGGCGTTTTGCGCCTGGTACTGGAGCTTGATGGCGAGGTGGTTGAGCGGGTAGATCCGCATATTGGTCTGCTGCATCGTGGTACAGAAAAACTGATGGAGCACAAAACCTATTTGCAGGCCGTGCCCTATCTTGATCGGCTTGATTATGTTGCGCCGATGAACCAGGAGCATGCTTTTGCATTGGCAATTGAAAAGCTGCTGGGTATCTCTGCGCCGCGCCGTGGTTCGCTGATAAGAGTTTTGTATTCTGAAATTGGTCGTATCCTTTCGCATATTTTGAATATCACCACGCAGGCGCTTGATGTTGGTGCCTTGACCCCGCCGGTTTGGGGTTTTGAAGAGCGTGAAAAATTAATGGTGTTTTATGAGCGCGCTTCCGGTTCGCGCCTACATGCGGCCTATGTGCGTCCGGGCGGCGTTCATCAGGACCTGCCGGGAGAACTGCTCACCGACATTATGGAATGGTGTGATCCGTTCCTGAAAATTTGCGATGATATTGAAGGCCTGCTGACGGAAAACAGAATTTTCAAGCAGCGTAATGTGGATATTGGAATTGTCTCACTTGAAGATGCATGGGCCTGGGGCTTTTCGGGCGTGATGGTTCGTGGTTCTGGTGCCGCATGGGATTTGCGTAAATCGCAGCCCTATGAGTGCTATGAGGAAATGGAATTTGATGTTCCAATCGGCAAGAATGGCGATA
This sequence comes from Alphaproteobacteria bacterium, assembly GCA_024280375.1. GTDB lineage: Bacteria > Pseudomonadota > Alphaproteobacteria > Rhizobiales > Rhizobiaceae > SZUA-100. Next base: position 16,214 of record JAJRQF010000030.1, read on the forward strand.
ATTATGATCGCTATAATATCCGTATGGAAGAAATGCGTCAGTCTGTTCGGATCATGAAGCAATGTCTTGAATTGCTGATGTCGAGTTCAGGGCAGGGGCCGATTTCTGCTACCGACGGCAAAATTGTTCCGCCGAAACGTGGTGAGATGAAGCAATCAATGGAAGCGCTTATTCATCACTTCAAGCTTTATACCGAAGGTTACAAAGTGCCGGCGGGCGAAGTTTATGCCGCTGTTGAGGCCCCTAAAGGTGAGTTTGGGGTCTATCTGGTTTCAGATGGCTCCAACAAACCGTATCGCGCAAAAATTCGCGCACCGGGATTTGCACATCTCTCAGCAATGGATTTTCTGTGCCGTGGCTACATGCTTGCGGATATCAGTGCCATTTTGGGCTCTCTCGATATTGTTTTTGGTGAGGTGGACCGGTAATGTCAGTTCGCAGATTAGCAGAAGATACAGTTCAACCGGGTGAATTCAAGTTCAACCCGGCCAATGCCAACTGGGCAAAAGAGAAGATCAAGGATTTTCCCAAAGGTCGGGAGGCATCCGCCGTTATTCCGCTGCTCATGCGGGCGCAGGAACAGGATGGCTGGGTAACCCGGGCATCAATCGAGCATATGGCTGATATGCTGAACATGCCCTATATTCGCGTGTTGGAAGTCGCGACCTTTTACACCCAGTTTCAGTTAAAGCCGGTTGGCACAAAGGCGCATATTCAGGTTTGCGGCACTACGCCTTGTATGTTGCGCGGCTCTGATGATTTGATGAAAGTCTGTAAAAATAAAATCAACAAAGAGCCGTTTAAAACCAATGAGGCGGGCACTCTTTCCTGGGAAGAGGTTGAGTGTCTTGGGTCTTGTGTCAATGCGCCAATGGTCATGGTGCTCAAGGATACCTATGAGGACTTAACGCCGGAACGTCTGGAAGAAATCATTGATTTGTTTGAGGCTGGCAAAGGCAGCGAAGTGCCGGTTGGCACCCAGATTGATCGTATTGGTTCGGCGCCAATTGGCGGGTTGACGGCGCTGACCAGCGATCCGAATGTGAAAAAGTCGAAGTCTAAGAAAGCCAAATCCAAGAAAACTGAAAGTGCTACGGCATCTACGGTTTCAGCGGTTGAGCCTTCAGCCAAAGCTGCGGCTTCGAAAAGTAAAGCCAAGCCTGCGAAAAAAGCCGCTGTCAAGCCAGCTGCGAAAAAAGCCAAAAAGGCAGAAGCCGTTGCTGATCTTGATGACAAAAACCGACCCAAAGGCATGGAGCGGCCCGATGAAATTGATGATCTGAAATTGATCTCCGGTATCGGCCCCAAAATTGAAGGAATTCTGCATGAGCTTGGAATTTTCAAGTTTGAGCAGGTCGGCAAATGGAAAAAGGCTGAAAGCGATTGGGTCGATGGTTATTTGAGCTTTAAGGGCCGCATTGAACGCGACGGCTGGATTAAACAGGCAAAAGCTTTTGCCAAGGGCGGCCATGATGAATAGGTTAATTAATTCGGTAAGGAGCCACGCTGATGTCAGATAACCAACCTGTTGTATTAACCTGGCTGGCCATATGCATGGGCATCATTTCGGTAATCGTCGGTATTGTGTTTATGACCTGGATCGACTCTTTCGCTGGCTTATCATTGCCACCATATATCACCAGTGCAATTGGTACAGCAATTGGCGTTGCTGTCTGGATGGTATGGAACATGCGTAAAAAAAAGCAGGATGACTAAAACATGATTTTGCTTTCAAACCGGAAAAACGGGCATTTAAATGCTAGAAGATAAAGACCGCATTTTTAATAATATTTATGGCATCCATGACAAGAGCCTTAAGGGTGTAATGGCCCGTGGGCATTGGGACCGTACCAAGGAATTTATCGACAATGGTCGCGATTGGATCATTGATCAGATGAAGGCATCGGGCCTGCGCGGTCGTGGTGGGGCTGGGTTTCCTACCGGATTGAAATGGTCTTTCATGCCCAAGGAAAATGATGGCCGTCCACACTATCTGGTGATTAATGCGGACGAGTCTGAGCCGGGCACCTGCAAAGACCGCGAGATCATGCGCAATGACCCTCACACACTGATTGAGGGCTGTTTGATTGCTGGCTGCGCCATGGGTGCAAATGTGGGCTATATCTATGTACGCGGCGAATATATCCGCGAACGCGAAGCGCTGGAGCTGGCCATTGCTGAATGCTACGACGCTGGCCTGATTGGCAAAAAGAATATCCACGGTTATCCGTTTGAGCTTTACGTTTCGCATGGGGCAGGCGCTTATATTTGTGGTGAGGAGACCGCTCTTCTGGAAAGCCTGGAAGGCAAAAAAGGTCAGCCGCGTCTAAAGCCGCCATTCCCGGCAAATGTTGGCCTATATGGTTGTCCGACCACGGTCAATAATGTGGAATCGGTTGCCGTTGCGCCGACAATCCTTCGTCGTGGCCCGGCATGGTTCAAGGGATTTGGCCGTGAAAACAATCATGGCACCAAGCTGTTTTGTATTTCCGGTCATGTGGAGCGACCTTGTACCGTCGAAGAGGAAATGAGCATCCCGTTCCGCGAGTTGATTGAGCGCCATTGTGGCGGCATTCGCGGTGGTTGGGACAACCTTTTGGCGGTTATTCCCGGTGGGTCGTCGGTGCGCATGGTGCCGGGCGAAGACATGATTGATTGCCCAATGGATTTTGACAGTCTCATGGCGCACAAATCCGGGCTTGGAACTGCAGCCGTAATTGTGATGGATAAATCCACCGACATTATTCGCGCGATCGCCCGTCTTTCCTATTTTTACAAGCACGAAAGCTGCGGCCAATGTACCCCGTGTCGCGAGGGCACCGGTTGGATGTGGCGGGTGATGGAGCGCATGGTTGAGGGCCGCGCGCAGATCAAAGAAATTGATATGCTGCTGGATGTAACCAAACAGATCGAAGGGCACACAATTTGCGCGCTGGGCGATGCGGCGGCATGGCCTATTCAAGGCTTGATCACGCATTTCCGCCCGGTAATTGAAGCGAGAATAAACAGCTATTCCTATCGCGCTGACGACGATGGTGCGGTATCGATGCAGGCGGCTGAATAGATGATGGATATTTGGACAATCGATGGAGGGTCTTTTGCTTAGCGGTTTGTCAGCTCAGGAGCTTGGTGTTCTGGCCCGTTCTGGTGCCAGTCTGGAAATAGATGGGAAGAGCTTTCCATCCAGTGATATTTGTAAACTGGCCCGAGATATGACCCGCGGCACGGAACTTGTTGTGCATAATTCGAGCCGCATGTTCTTTCCTGAATTATGCCAGATTGCACGCGCATCCGGCATATCCAATGTACGATTTTTGTAAGAGAGATTATTGAATTAAAATGCACCTGGCGGAACTCAACATATCCAATTGGAAAATCGACCCTGCATCAAAAGGTGCGGCCGGGTTTGTCAATAATGTTGGGCGGATCAATGCTTTGGCCGCGCGTTCACCGGGGTTTATCTGGCGCAAAGCCGACGAAGAACGTGATGCCAATGGAAATAATGCGCTTGGCGGTCCTAAAACTATAATGACCTTGTCTGTTTGGGAAAACGCGCAGGACTTGGAGCAATTTGTCTGGAATACGGTTCACAAGAAAATATATCAAAACAAGGCGCTCTGGTTCGATCAGTTGGAGAGCCATCATCTGGTGATGTGGTGGGTTGAAGAGGGTGTTGAGCCTTCAATCGCTGAGGCAAAAGACCGGCTCGATCATCTGAATTCTCATGGCGACAGCGATCATGCCTTTGGCTGGTCGCACTTGCCGCATGTAAAACTCTGGCAGCAACAACGCTGCGCATAAACGAATAGTGAAAGCAACACGATGGTAAAAATCATTGTAGACGGCAAGGAACTGGAGGTTCCAGATCATTATACGCTGTTGCAGGCCTGTGAGGATGCAGGCGCTGAGGTGCCGCGTTTTTGTTTTCACGAGCGCCTTTCTATTGCCGGTAACTGCCGTATGTGCCTTGTGCAGGTAAAAGGCGGCCCGCCAAAACCTGCGGCGTCTTGCGCTATGGGTGTAAAAGATTTGCGCCCCGGCCCGAATGGCGAGCCACCGGAAGTTTTCACCAATACGCCGATGGTCAAAAAGGCCCGCGAAGGGGTGATGGAATTTTTGCTGATCAACCACCCGCTTGATTGCCCGATTTGCGATCAGGGTGGCGAATGTGATTTGCAGGATCAGGCGATGGCCTTTGGCATGGATGCCTCGCGCTATGCGGAAAACAAGCGCGCTGTGGAAGATAAATATATCGGGCCGCTGGTGAAAACCATCATGACCCGTTGCATCCATTGCACAAGGTGTGTGCGATTTACCACCGAGATTGCTGGAATATCCGAGCTGGGCCTTTTGGGTCGCGGGGAAGATGCGGAAATCACCACCTATCTGGAAAAAGCAATGACCTCGGAATTGCAGGGCAATGTGATTGATCTTTGCCCGGTCGGTGCTCTGACTTCTCGCCCTTACGAGTTTCAGGCGCGCCCGTGGGAATTGAACAAGACTGAGACCATCGACGTGATGGATGCGGTTGGCTCGAATATTCGGGTTGATACGCGTGGGCGCGAAGTTATGCGCATTATGCCCCGCATAAATGAGGCAGTGAATGAGGAATGGATTTCTGATAAAACCCGCTTTATCTGGGATGGCTTGCGCAGCCAGCGGCTGGATCAGCCCTATATTCGCAAAAACGGCAAATTAACTGCTGCGAGCTGGTCGGAAGCCTTTGATGCAATAGCAACCGTTGCCAAGAAAACCAGCGCCGGTGAGATTGGTGCGATTACCGGAGATCTTGCCTCAGTTGAAGAAATTTACGCGCTTAAACTGCTGATGGGTGCGTTAGGTTCTACCAATATGGATTGTCGCGAAGAGGGTTCTGCACTTGATCCCTCGCTGGGGCGTTCAAGCTATTTGTTTAACTCTACCATAGAAGGCATTGAAGATGCTGATGCTTTGATGATTATCGGCGCCAACCCTCGCTTTGAGGCATCGGTGCTGAATGCGCGCATTCGCAAGCGCTGGCGCACCGGTGAGATGCAGGTTGCGGTTATCGGCGAGCAGACTGATTTGACCTATGATTATCATTATGTTGGTGCCGGACCAGACTCGATTGAACAATTTATCAATCACGCGCCGACTAAGGCAGAAAAGCCGATGTTCATTATCGGTGCGGGTGCATTCACCCATAAGGATGGTGCCGGCGTTTTGGCCTCGCTTGCAAAAGCGGCTAAATCCCTCGGTGTCATCAAAGACGGCTGGAACGGATTTAACATTCTGCATACGGCGGCAAGCCGGGTCGGTGGGCTTGATCTCGGGTTTGTGCCGGGTGAGGGCGCAAAGAATACCAGCGAAATGCTCAGCAATACGGACTTGCTGTTCCTTTTGGGCGCTGACGAGCTGGATATGATGAAACGCACCCGTGGATTTACCGTTTATATTGGTAGTCACGGCGATGTTGGGGCGCACCATTGCGATGTGATATTACCGGCGGCTGCCTATACCGAAAAATCGGGAACCTGGGTAAATACTGAAGGCCGCGTACAGCGTGGTAGCCGGGCCGCATTTGCGCCGGGTGATGCGCGCGAAGACTGGGCCATAATTCGTGCTCTTTCTGATGTGCTGGGCAAGAAATTGCCGTTTGACTCTCTGGCGCAATTGCGTTCAAAGCTGTTTGAAGAATACCCGCATTTTGCAGCGATTGATGAGATTGCAGCAGGCGATGAAACAGGCGTTGAGAACATGGCTAAAGGCAAGGTTGGAAAGCTTGGAAAGACGGCATTCGTTTCGCCCGTTACGGACTTTTATATGACCAACCCTATTGCGCGTTCATCAGCCGTTATGGCTGAATGCTCGGCTCTTGCAAACGGGCAAAAGCTGGAGGCCGCGGAGTAGTCTGATGGAAGCTGGTTTTTTCGATACGTATATTTGGCCGGGCATTGTTATCTTCGCCCAAAGTCTGCTTATGCTGGTGGCGTTGTTGATTACGGTTGCCTATATCATTTACGCTGACCGTAAAATCTGGGCAGCGGTACATTTGCGCCGTGGTCCCAATGTGGTCGGCCCGTGGGGGTTGCTGCAATCATTCGCCGATATGCTGAAATTTGTGTTCAAGGAACCGATAATTCCAGCGGCCTCGTCGAAGGTTGTGTTCCTGTTGGCGCCGCTGATTTCAGTTACTATGGCATTTGCCGCGTGGGCGGTTATTCCGGTCAATGAAAACTGGGTTGTTGCCGACATTAATGTGGGCATTTTATATGTATTCGCGTTTTCTTCGCTGGAAGTTTATGGCGTGATCATGGGCGGGTGGGCTTCCAACTCGAAATATCCGTTTCTTGCAGCCCTTCGCTCAGCCGCGCAGATGGTTTCCTATGAGGTTTCTATCGGGTTCGTCATCGTCACCGTGCTCCTTTGTGTAGGTTCGCTCAACCTTACGGACATTGTGCTTGCCCAACAGGTGGGTATTGGCACCAATCTCGGTATGCCGAATTCATTCCTCGATTGGCATTGGCTGCCATTGTTCCCGATGTTTATCATCTTCTTTATTTCCACATTGGCGGAAACCAACCGTCCGCCATTTGATCTGGTGGAAGCTGAGTCTGAACTTGTTGCCGGCCATATGGTCGAATATTCGTCGACCCCGTATATGCTATATATGCTGGCGGAATATGTTTCGATATTGTTGCTTTCATCACTGATGGTGATTTTGTTCCTCGGTGGCTGGTTGCCGCCGGTTGATATTGCGGTGTTGAATTGGGTGCCGGGCATAATCTGGTTCGTTGGCAAGGTCTTCATGGTTTTCTTCATGATTTCCATGGTCAAGGTTTTCGTACCGCGTTATCGCTATGACCAGTTGATGCGCCTGGGCTGGAAAGTATTTTTACCGATTTCTCTGTTTATGGTCTTTGCCACCGCTTTGGTGTTGCTTTTGACCGGAACAGCGTAGGAGAGCGATCATGGCAAGACTGGACCAGGCGGCAAAATCACTCTTTTTGAAAGAGTTTGTCTCGGCATTCTTTTTGGCAATGCGCTACTTCTTTGCGCCTAAGGCAACCATCAATTACCCGTTTGAAAAAGGCCCGGTTTCCCCACGCTTTCGTGGCGAACATGCGCTTCGCCGCTATCCCAATGGTGAGGAGCGATGCATTGCCTGCAAATTGTGTGAAGCTATTTGCCCGGCTCAGGCGATTACCATTGAGGCCGGACCGCGCAATAATGACGGCACAAGACGCACCGTTCGATATGACATTGATATGGTGAAATGTATCTATTGCGGATTTTGTCAGGAAGCCTGTCCGGTCGATGCGATTGTCGAGGGACCAAACTTTGAGTTTGCAACCGAAACCCGCGAAGAACTCTACTATGACAAGGATCGGCTATTGGCGAATGGCGATCGGTGGGAGCAGGAACTGGCTCAAAATATCAAACTGGATTCTCCCTATCGATAAGAGAAGAATTGAACTTAAAATGATGCGAATGAACATGCGAAATTGCTGCAATTACATAATGGGTGAGGGACAATGACACTATTGACGGCGATGTTCTTTTACCTGTTTTCCGGTGTTGCCATTGGTGCGGCACTGATGGTGATTTCTTCCAGAAATCCGGTTCATTCGGTATTGTTCCTGATCCTGGCGTTTTTCAATGCGGCGGGTCTCTTCATGATTGCCGGGGCTGAATTTCTGGCGCTGATATTGATCGTCGTCTATGTCGGCGCGGTGGCGGTGTTGTTTTTGTTTGTGGTGATGATGCTGGATGTCGATTTCGTTGAACTGCGGCAGGGTTTTTTGCAGTATTTGCCCGTCGGTTCAGTCGTCGGGCTGGTGTTGATCGGTGAATTGCTGATCGTGCTTGGCGCTTCCATTATTTCACCGGAGACGGCTGGCACAGCGTTGCAACCCATTCCTGATCCGGCGATACGCTCCAATACCGCCGCACTGGGTGATGTGCTTTATACGCATTACATTTTTTACTTCCAACTGGCAGGGCTTGTTTTGCTGGTAGCAATGATCGGGGCCATTGTTTTGACCCTGCACCATCGTCCAAAAGTGCAACGCCAGAATATATCTGATCAGGTGGCGCGTACCAAAGAAACCTCGATTGAAGTTAAACAGGTTGAATCGGGTAGGGGCATCTGATCATGACAGGCACGAAAAATCATACGTTATCTGGCGCAAGGATACTCCCATGGAAATAGGTCTTTCCCATTACCTCACTGTTGGGGCCATTCTGTTTACGCTTGGAATTTTGGGCATTTTCCTCAATCGGAAAAACGTCATTATTATTTTGATGTCGATTGAGTTGATATTGCTTGCCGTAAACTTGAACCTTGTCGCATTTTCCCAACATCTGGGCGATCTGACAGGCCAGGTTTTTGCGCTGTTTGTGCTAACCGTTGCTGCTGCCGAGGCGGCAATCGGGCTGGCAATTCTCGTGGTTTTCTTCCGTAACCGTGGTTCAATCGCGGTTGAAGACGTTAATATGATGAAGGGCTAGAGCAAAATTATGTACCAAGCCATCGTCTTTTTACCTCTGATCGGGTTTTTAATTGCGGGCCTCGCCGGGCGCTCCATTGGTGCCAGAGCCAGCGAGCTGATAACCTCCGGGTTGCTGGTGATTTCTGCATTGCTTTCGTGGATTGCCTTCATTTCCTTTGGATTGGGGGATGAGAAATCATTCATCATTCCGATTATGCGCTGGGTCAATTCCGGCAATCTCAATGTCGACTGGTCGCTTTATATCGACACGCTGACGGTTGTGATGCTGGTTGTGGTCAACACTGTTTCCGCGCTGGTGCATATCTACTCGATTGGCTACATGCATTCAGACCCGCATCGCCCACGTTTCTTTGCCTATTTATCGCTGTTCACCTTCGCCATGTTGATGCTGGTGACCGCTGGAAACCTTATGCAGATGTTCTTTGGCTGGGAGGGCGTTGGCCTTGCCTCCTATCTGCTGATTGGGTTCTGGTATAAAAAACCATCGGCCAATGCGGCCGCAATGAAAGCATTTATCGTCAACCGGATTGGTGACTTTGGCTTTGCGCTGGGTATTTTTGGCGTGTTCGTATTGTTTGATACGATTGATCTGGATACGGTTTTTGCCAATGCGGCAAGTTTTGTTGGTCAAGAGGGCGGAGAAAATGCAGCGCCCGTATTAAACTTCGCCGGATATTCGCTGGATCGCTCCTCTGCAATCACAGTCGTTTGCCTGCTGTTGTTTATGGGCGCGATGGGCAAATCGGCCCAGTTCCTTTTGCACACATGGCTGCCGGATGCGATGGAGGGGCCAACGCCGGTTTCTGCATTGATCCATGCGGCGACCATGGTAACCGCGGGTGTATTTTTGGTGGCACGTATGTCGCCGCTGTTTGAATTGTCGGTCACGGCGCTCACCGTGGTTACGTTTATTGGTGCAACGACCGCATTTTTTGCGGCCACCGTTGGGCTTGTTCAAAACGACATCAAGCGGGTGATTGCCTATTCCACCTGTTCGCAGCTTGGCTACATGTTTGCAGCGCTCGGCGTCGGGGCCTATGGCCCGGCGATATTCCATTTGTTTACCCACGCATTTTTTAAGGCGCTGCTGTTCTTATCGGCGGGTTCTGTCATTCATGCGGTTGGGGATGAACAGGATATGCGACGCATGGGCGGGCTTCGCAAGCACATTCCAAAAACCTATTGGATGATGATTATTGGTACGGTTGCGCTGACGGGTGTTGGTATTCCTGGAACAGTTTTGGGAACAGCCGGGTTCTTTTCCAAGGATGCAATCATTGAAAGCCTGTATGTCGGTCAAAATTCATGGGCGAGCTATGCCTTTGCCATGACGGTGATTGCCGCATTGTTCACCAGCTTCTATTCATGGCGCTTGATTTTCATGACCTTCCACGGTCGCGAACGGGCACCCGCTGATGTGATGGCACATATTCATGACAGCCCTAAAGTTATGATGGTGCCACTTTAGATTCTGGCCGCCTGTGCGCTTTTTGCCGGCGTCATGTTCCACGGCGTCTTTATCGGTGAAGGCTATTCCGAGTTCTGGAAGGGCGCGTTGTTTA
>JAJRQF010000031.1 GCA_024280375.1 Alphaproteobacteria bacterium
AAGACCTCGCGCCGCAAAGCTGACATTTTTGCAAATTATGTAGGCTTTAGCTGCCCGGACTACTTTGTCGTTGGTTACGGCATGGATGTTGGCCATGCTTTTCGCGAATTGCCTTTTGTCGGAATTGTTAAGGGCGATGTGGATTAGTATAAATTTGAGTGAAGAGTGGAGATTTGGTTGGCTAAAATACTGATTACCGAAGATGATGAGGCTGTTCGCAGCTTTGTGGCGCGGGCTTTGGAAATGGAAGGTCACAATGTGGACCTTGCCGAAGACGGGGAAGACGGGCTGGACACGCTGCGCGCCGCCAATGGCAATTACGATCTGCTGCTCACCGATATTAAAATGCCGTTTATGGACGGGATCGAGCTTGCGCATAATGCCGCCAACCTTTTTCCCGGGCTTAAAATCCTAATGATGACCGGCTATGCCGACCAGCGGGAACGCGCCGACGGGCTTGATAAAATCGTGGTCGATGTTGTCTCTAAACCCTTTTCGCTTCACCATATCCGCGAACAGGTAAGGCTAGCGCTCGCGGCGTAAGGGTGGTGTATACTGCTTTGAGCCTTTGGGGCCATTGCGTCGGTTTTATATACTGCAGCCAATGTCCGGAAAAATCATATTATCGACATCGAATTATTCTTTTTCGGTCGATCTTTCTATTGATCGGCACAGTATTCGAAGCGCCTCTTCAAGCTGTATGAATTCAAAGCTGGTCAGGTGAGACAGCATGTTTGATTCCAAATTCATATCTGCTGCAAATACCTTGTCCACCAAAGTCAAACCTTTATCGCTTAACTGAACAAGCTGACTCCGCCCATCGGATTTATTTTCTGAGCGCTTGATCAGGCCTTTGCGCTCCATGCGATTTAGCCTGTTGCTAAGACCGCCCGACGAGAGCATCAAACTGGTATAAAGTTCCGTAGGTATCAGCGTAAAAGGTGGTCCTGCGCGCCGTAATGTGGCCAGAACGTCAAACTCACCGCGATCAATGCTGAATTTCTCCATCAATGCTGAAATTGCCGGGCCAGTCAGGTGAGCGATCCGGTTAACGCGCCCAAGAACGGACATTGGCGAGGTGTTTATGTCGGGCCGTTGCGCCGCCCATTGGGCACGGAGCTGATCAATATGATCTGGATTCTTTGGGGTCTTCATAACTCAAACATTACATTTATCTTTACATAGAAACAAATCTAATTTATCTTTTGGTAAAGATAAATATATTGAGCTTAAGATGCGACGATTATTTACCGCAATTTCTACCTCACCAATGTCGCTTCTGGCTGGGTGTGGTTTCGTATTTGCAATAAAAATTATGATCGCCAAGGCTGCGCTCTCCGCAGGCGTCTTGCCTTTTCAACTCGGGTTCCTTGGAAATCTTGGTGCTGGATTGGTGATTCTGGTTCTTATTGTGCATTCAGGTGAGCTTATTCCAACCAGCAGAATTCATATTTTTCTGTATATCGCTCTCGGGATCATCAGTTTTGCTGCGCCAACTGTGCTTTCTTACGGCGTCGTAGACCATGTTGGGCCAGCCTATACATCTACTGTCTATTCGCTTTCTCCAATTCTCACGATGTCATTCGCAGCTGGACTTGGAATTGAAAAGATGAATGTGCAGAGATTTCTAGGCATCATAATTGGATTGGTTGGGATGCTAACGCTCGTTCAGCAACAGTTCGCGCTAATTAACACAGATGAAACAGAGTGGGTCATGCTTGGACTTTTAATCCCGGCATTTGCCGCAATTGGTAATGTGATCAGATCTAAATTCTGGCCCAAAGGTACTTCACCACGAGCGTTTGCCTGCGCGACACTTTTGACCTCAAGCGCATTGGTCTTAATTATGGCGCCAGTGTTTGAAAACCTTAATGACTGGCAGTTTTCTCAGCCGGTTTTGTTGGGCTGGGTTGCTCTGATGGCAACAACGTCGGCCGTTTCATATGTTCTGAACTTCCAGCTTCAAAATGTTGCTGGCCCGGTTGTGTTCAGCCAGATTGGCTATTGGGGTACCGGTTTTGGCGTTGTTCTTGCTGCATTGATGTTTGGCGACGTGTTGACGATAATTTCGATCGCAGGATTGTTGACGATAATTGGCGGAGGGATCATTGCAAAGTGCTGACAAAGAGACATTGGATTATGCAAATGACATTAGTTTAGCTTTGTGAAGTTCGGGCGGGTTCTATTTTACCAGCCGATACTGGTTTCAAAGTGAAACCAGTAATCCGTAGGCGATGTAAAATGTCGAAAGAGTGCCAAGCACAAAGGCCGGTACCCGGATGAATGAAACGCCGGAATAATAAAGCAAAGCGTATGCTGCCCTGCCAATAACAAACAACATTGCGGACGTCTCCGCGCCGCCAATGGCAATTACGATCTGCTGCTCACCGATATTAAAATGCCGTTTATGGACGGGATCGAGCTTGCGCATAATGCGGCCAATCTATTTCCAAGCCTGAAGATATTGATGATGACCGGCTATGCCGACCAGCGTGAGCGGGCAAACGGGCTTGATAAAATCGTCATCGACGTGGTCTCAAAACCCTTTTCGCTTCACCATATCCGTGAACAGGTCAGGCTGGCACTCGCTGCATGAGGGCGGGTAAATTACTGCTTATTTGTTAGCGTTATTGATAAATTCAATTAATTCTGAAACTCGATCTTCCAAATCTAAAACACTCCAGTCTGTTTCATTTTGGCAAATGATATTGGCAACTGCGACCTTGTTTATATTTGTGTAGATTGACTTTGGTTTAGCAGCTTTTGATTTTTTCATGTCTTGCTTAAAATGTAAGGCATGGGAGAATTGTCCACCAGGTTCTGGCGACAAGTAGATACTGCTGTGTACTTCTTTAACAGCCTCTTGAAGCTTTAAATGTGGAATATAATTTTCGATTTCCCGTCCGGCTGTAACCCACGCCAGACCGCTACTTTTCGCCAATTCTTTAGTGAGTCTTTTTTTTGTATGGTTTATTGAATCGTCTTTGCTGTTTTTATCGCTGTCGATCATTACGACCGTATTTTTATTAAGTGATTGCAGATCAATTAATTCATCTAGCCTTTGAGCCTTGTCTTCTTCCTCAGCCGCAGTTAGATGGCTTAAAAGTCTTCCACCGTAGAACATAATGCTGAAATGCGCGCCTTCCAACAGGTCTGGGCGTTTATCTGAAATCCATTTTTTAAGGTAAATGCGATCTGATGGCCCTTCAACCCAAATGACACAGTTTGCCTGAACGATATCGGATGCTTTATAGCCCAGTTCAGCGCATAGGTCGCGTCTTTCCTGTTTCAAACCAATCTTAAATATTTCTGTTTGAAAGCCATCATTAGCTACTCGAAAGACAGCTGCTTTTGGTGTGTCAATCAAAGCGGCTGAATGGGTCGCGATGAAATATTGATTTGAGGTGTTTTCCCGAAGATACTCGATCAGTTTTCGTTGTAACACAGGGTGCAGATGTATTTCGGGTTCTTCGATGCAGACAATCTGATTTTCTTTCAAAGTGCAAAATGCTGCGATTAAAATGACTTCGTGAATACCGGTCCCTAGCGAAGATAGCGGCAGCACCTTATTGTCAATATGAACAATGAGATGTTTTCTATCATGTGGGACTTCGATTTGTGCATCTTGTTTACCCACAACATTGCGTACAAACTCATTAATTTGGTCAAATATTGCCCGTTTTTCTGTTTCATGTTGGTCAGGATTCTGGATTTCAGCAAGTTGATCGATCAACCCTTTTCCAGATAAGTCATTGAATTCCTCGTCTTTGGGGCCTAGCTGGCGCTTAGCCGGGATTAAGCTTGACTTTGGTTCCTGAAATGTAGCGAGTGAGGCAATTAATTTAAGGCTTTCATTTCTCCAGAGCTCAAGGCCGCCTCCACTGGATCTAGGATTAAAGGTGCGCCAAATGTTATACCAGCTATTTTGATATTCTTGATTGCTCTGTGAATCTTTACTATGTGATATGTCGCCATCTAATTGCGAAGTGGTATAATTAGTACCTGAAATGTTCGTAGTCTTATCGAGCCATATGTGTCCTTTGTCGCTCGAGGATTGAATAATTTGCTTCACAAACAGAGCGATATCCACACCGGTAAGTGACCAGTTGATGCTGGAGTGCTCTATTTCAGCAATCATATCATTATTCGGAATTCCAACAGATGCTTTTGGTGATCCTCCACCTTCACCTCGGAAATGCTCTATTGATTGTAAGTCGATCTGACCAATAGTGCGAGTGTTGTCACTGTTGATATATTCTGAAATGAAATTCAGCAGGATGGATTTACCAGCGTTATTTGCGCCGATAAAAAAGTTCAGTTTTTCGAATCCTGTTAAAATTTGGGGTTTTGGGCCAATACCACGAAAATTTTCAAGTGATAGCGCTTGAAGGAGTATGCTCATTTATCGGCCTATAAAAGGAAAATTAAAAGAGCATTTATTGATATCCATTCATACAACTTTTACAAGAATTTATTTGGAACGAATGTGCTGAACTTAGTTTTTCCCTATGTCCCCCGCAAATTTATCGTTGACTGTATTACAATCTCAGACATTTACAAAACTGGCTTCAAAGTGAAACCAGTAATCCGTAGGCGATGTAAAATGTCGAAAGAGTGCCAAGCACAAAGGCCGGTACCCGGATGAATGAAACGCCGGAATAATAAAGCAAAGCGTATGCTGCCCTGCCAATAACAAACAACATTGCAGCGGTTTCTGCGCCATCAAATTGCAGGTTGCTGATTGCGGCAGCGGCTAATACTGGCACGCCGTAAGCGGCCGATTCAATCTGGTTTTGATAGGCGCGGGCAATTCGTTTGGCCAGTGGCGGGCGCTCAATTTCACCCCGGTTGGAAGAAAACCCGAAGCTGAAGCCCTGGGTTGCATAGGTGGTCATTATTTCCAGCCCCAGCATCATGAGTGTGATAATGCCGAAGGCGGTGAGTGCTGCGATAAAGGTCATGATTTAATTCCTCATTGTTTGGATTTAGGCGTTGTTAGGATTGGATGTTGCAGGTGGAAATGATTACCGAACGCGAAGTTCTGCGGGCACAATGCTGCTCATCAGACCGCCCCACATGTTCCGCCCACCGGTTCGGCCCAAAAGGCTACCGATGCCCGACATGATCTGATTTACTATGCCTGCGATCACATAGGGTTTGTTTTTGGCAAGCGCGCGCAGTCCAATTTTAGCAACCGCGTCCGGGCTCATTTGTGGCGCGGGTAATGTGGATAGTGGAATGGCCGCTTTTTCAGTCAGGCCAGGGGTATTGGTTGGGCCGGGCATTAAAACCGTGACGTTTACACCGGTCTTGCGCATTTCATAATTAAGCGCCATGCCAAGGTTTAACTGATATGATTTTGAGCCCGCATAGTTTCCAAGAAAGGGCGTGCCCTGCAAGGCGGCAGTGGATGAAACGAGCAGAATGCCGCCTTGACCGCGTTGCTCGAACCGTCGACCGAAGTGGTGGACAAGTTCCAGATGAGAGGTGGTGTTTAAATGCAGCATTTGCTTGAGATCGGGCAGCTCTACCCGAAGCAGTGCACCCATGGCATCGCCACCCGCATTGGAAATTAGCAGGCCAACATCCAGATCAGCGGTTTGGTCGGAAACCTGCTGCAGAAAACCCTCGGTCGATAGATCAACAATAATAGAGCGGGTTTCAATTCCGTATTTTGTGGTGAGATTTTCAGCTGCTTGCTGAATTGTTTTTTCATTTCGCCCAAGCATCACGAGATTGTAGCCCTGCGCGGCTAGTCTATTGGCAAAGGCCGCGCCGATGCCAGAATTTGCCCCCGTTACCAAAGCCCATGGGCCGAACTGATTTATACGCGAAGTCATAATATTCTCCTGGTTTGATGTCTTGTAATCTTGAGGATAATTGTTATACTATCCGTGTGGATAGATTCATATCTAGTCAATTGGATAGAAATGTCAATGCTGAAAGTTCAAAAATGTCGCGATTGAAGAAAATTGACCCCGAGGCAGCGGTTCAGGCTGCAATGGCTTTGTTTTGGCAACATGGTTATAGCGGCCTTGGCACGCGCCAGCTCGAGGAGGAGACGGGGATCACCCGTTTCACATTGCAGACGTCCTATGGCGGTAAGAAATCGCTGTTCCTAAAGGCTCTGGATACTTATCTTGATGTGTTTGAGGCGCATCTCTGCCCGAATATGAGCGATGGCGAGATGGAAGCGATTGCTGTTTGGTTTGAGCAACGTATTGAACCCAGCAATCTTCCCGATGCTGCAAATTATGGTTGTCTGCTGTTAAATTCTACGGTTGAATTTGCGGCAGAAGATGGCGATGTAAATTTGCGCGCCGAGCGGTTTTTCAACATGATGCGCGGCGGGTTTAACGCGGCCCTTTCCGCTGCAAAAGACAAAGGCAATTTACCGCCAGATTTTGATATTGCTGCTATGGCCGAAGTTTTATTAAGCGGAGCAATTGGGTTGAATATCGTCATTCGTGCTGCGGCAGCCAATTCGGCAGGCAAAAATATGGCATATTCGATCGCCAGCATGGTTCGTGGTTGGGCGACCAATTAAATGAGATTACGGCAGTTGCGTGCCTACGTTCTTTCCCTGATTAGTTCTGCTGACTGTTTCACAATCTCTGAAATCTGCAAAAGCTGGTTGGCAAGCGGGTTGGTTTTACGCCAGACCATGCCAATGGTGCGCGAGGGTTTTGGGTCGTTGAATTGGGCAATTGATACGGATGCCGAGCGGGTTTCGATCGCCACCGCCATTTCCGGAATTAGCGTAACGCCAATGCCGGCGCTGACCATTTGAACCAGCGTGGTCAGGGAACTGCCGTCGAGCAGTTCACCGGGCTTGGCTGCATTCATATTGCAGAAGGAAAGCGCCTGATCTCGGAAACAGTGCCCATCCTCAAGCAGCAACAATTTCATTTCACGCAGCATTTCCGGGTTGGGCACCTGTTTTTCAGCATCTTCATCAGGTCGCACAAGCACGAAATTTTCGTCAAACAGCGCCACCTCCACCAGTGATGGTTCAGATATTGGCAGCGCTACGATGGCCGCATCAATCCAGCCTTCCGCCAGTTTTTGAATAAGTTTCGGCGTCAATGTCTCGTGTACATATATATCAAGTTCACTGTGCAATCGGGTAATATTGCCAACAATTTCAGGCAGCATATAGGGGGCGATAGTTGGGATTACCCCAATTCGCAGCCGCCCGGTCAACCGATTGTGCGAGGCACGGGCCATGTTTCCCAACTCGTCAACAGAATGCATGATGGCGCGGACTTTGAGGGCAAGATCTTCGCCAAATCCAGTTAGCCGTACTTTTCGAGCGCTTCGTTCAAACAGTTTGGTGCCGAGCAATTCTTCCAGCTCTTTTATTTGCATCGAAAGTGCCGGTTGTGAAATGGCGCAGGTATCGGCCGCGCGGCCAAAATGGCCATGGCGGGTTAGGGCCTCGAAATATCTGAGGTGTTTGAGCGTCAAGTTGTTCATAACTATTTCTTATCACCGCAATCAGAAAATTCAACTTAAACTAATGGCTTGGCTTTGCTATAAGGAAAATTGCGGAGAAGAGCGGCAATTGCTGCCACCTTCACCAATCCCAAAATTAATTTTATAAATCAGTCAAAATCGGAGAATATCATGGATGATAAAACAGCAGGAAAATGCCCGGTCATGGGTGCTCACACCAACCTTGGCGGCTCATCGGTTGGAACGTGGTGGCCTAACCAGCTGAATCTGAAAATTCTTAATCAGAATTCGTCCAAAGTCGACCCGATGGGCGACGATTTCAATTATGCGGAAGAGTTCAAGAAGCTTGATCTCGAAGCGGTTAAAAAAGACATTTTTGACCTAATGACTGATTCGCAAGACTGGTGGCCAGCTGACTTTGGCCATTATGGTCCGTTTTTCATTCGTATGGCCTGGCATAGTGCCGGTACATACCGCACCGGCGATGGCCGTGGTGGCGCAGGCACCGGCAACCAGCGTTTTGCACCTATAAACAGCTGGCCGGATAATGTTAATCTCGATAAGGCACGTCGCCTGCTTTGGCCGGTGAAACAGAAATATGGCAACAGCCTTTCATGGGCCGATCTGATGATTTATGCGGGCAATTGCGCGCTGGAATCAATGGGCTTCAAAACCTTTGGTTTTGGCGGCGGGCGTGCCGACATCTGGGAGCCGGAAGAGGATATTTACTGGGGAAACGAGTCTGAATGGCTGGGCGATGAGCGCTATTCTGGTGATCGTGATCTGGAAAACCCGTTGGCGGCTGTGCAAATGGGTTTGATTTATGTGAACCCGGAAGGCCCGAATGGCGAACCAAGTGTGCTCGCTGCCGGGCGTGATATGCGCGAAACATTTGCCCGTATGGCGATGGATGACGAGGAAACCGTTGCGCTGATTGCTGGTGGTCACACCTTCGGTAAAACCCATGGAGCGGGCGATGCCGGTCTTGTGGGCCGTGAACCGGAAGCAGCCTCGATTGAAGAACAGGGCTTTGGCTGGAAATCAAGCTTTGGCTCTGGCCACGGTGCCGACACCATAAGTTCTGGCCTTGAGGGCGCGTGGACCCCGACCCCGACAAAATGGGATAACAGCTTTTTTGAGACGCTGTTTAAATATGACTGGGATTTGCAGAAAAGCCCGGCCGGCGCAAATCAGTGGATTGCAACAGATCCTGCTTCTGCCAATGATGTGGTCGATGCGCATGATCCTTCAAAACGCCATGCAACCGTTATGTTCACCACCGATCTGGCGCTTCGTATGGACCCGATTTATGGCCCGATTTCAAAGCGCTTTCTTGAGAACCCGGACCAGTTTGCGGATGCATTTGCACGCGCATGGTATAAATTGACCCACCGCGATATGGGCCCGATTTCCCGCTATCTTGGCTCAGAAGTGCCAAGCGAAGAGCTGATCTGGCAGGACCCTATTCCAGTTGTTGATCATGATTTGATTGATGCTTCCGATATTGCCGATCTTAAGGGTAAAATTCTCGACTCCGGCCTTTCCACATCTCAACTGGTTTCAACCGCGTGGGCATCGGCATCGACCTTCCGTGGGTCCGATATGCGCGGTGGTGCCAATGGCGCACGCATTCGCCTTGAGCCGCAAAACGGTTGGGCGGTTAATCAGCCTGATCAATTGGCCTCCGCGCTGGCGACACTTGAGGGTGTTCAATCTGCCTTTAACAACGCGCAATCCGGCAACAAGAAAGTGTCGCTTGCAGATATTATTGTGCTTGGTGGTTGTGCGGCGATTGAGCAGGCGGCCAAGGCCGGTGGAAACGCGGTTGACGTGCCGTTCACGCCGGGCCGTATGGATGCTTCGCAAGAGCAGACAGACGTTGATTCAGTTGGTGTGCTTGAGCCTTTTGCCGATGGTTTCCGCAATTATCAAAAAGCAAAATGCCCAATTTCAGCCGAAGAACTGCTGATCGACAAGGCACAATTGCTGACGCTCACCGCGCCTGAAATGACCGCACTTGTTGGCGGAATGCGGGTGCTGGATGCGAATTTCGATGGTTCAAAACACGGTGTGTTCACCGATAGGCCCGGTACGCTTTCCAACGACTTCTTCGTCAATCTGCTGGATATGGCGACCGAATGGCAGCCAACTTCCGGTGATGATGGGGTGTTTGAGGGCTGTGATCGCAAGAGCGGCGATGTCAAATGGACCGGCACGCGGGTTGATCTCGTCTTTGGCTCAAACTCGCAATTGCGGGCTTTGGCAGAAGTTTATGCAACCGATGGCGCGCAGGCAAAATTTGTCGAAGAATTCGTCGCCGCATGGGACAAGGTCATGAGCGCCGATCGCTTTGATCTGGCGTAAACCTTCGGTTTGAATTTGTGAATAGAAAGCGGCGCTGTGGAAACATGGCTCCGTTTTTGTTTTGGAGTGATTTTATTACTACACCCTCAGTTGTCATCCTCGGCCCCCGTGCCGAGGATCCAGAGAGATTGCGGCACATTAAAAGGATATTAGCGAAAGACATTCCAGCGACTTCTGCAATACCTCAACACACATACAGCAAATTGATGGGTTACTGGATCCTCGGCACGGGGGCCGAGGATGACGAAGGAAATGAATAAAGTAAGGTTTGCATCAATTATATTTGCAACTTGAGTTGACTAAGTTAGTATTCAGCATGAACGAGATTACGGGTTGGCTGGAGGTAAATGTGCAGGGCTTTAATCGGCTTTGTGAAGATGACCTGCGCGAGATTTCAAATTTCTTGTTGCTTTGGAGTTTATTTGAAGCGCGCATCATGGATACCCATTGTAATGTATCCAAAATTTGCAAAAAAGTTGAACAATGGGAAAAAGATAAGCCCCTTGATATTATTCAATTTGACCAAGAATTGAAGTATTTCCAAGATCGCTATTTTAGGGACGATGAAATTACATATCATTTTTGTAATTTAAAATTCGGCAAACGAGATCAAAAAGGTCTCGTTCGTGCGGTAATTAAAGGTGAAAAAAACGAACCGAGAGACAAGATTGTTGCAATGTTGATTATAGTTTACCGCTACCGCAATAATTTGTTTCATGGCGAAAAATGGAGATATCAGCTCATTGACCAGATTCAGAATTTCAAAACAGCCAACTCTACCCTAAAGAAACTTCTGGAACAATATGGTAATCTTGAGAACGGGTGAGAACCAATGGTGAACTCAAAAAGCGGCCCTCACAAGCGCCTTGGCATCATCGCTGGCCCATTCCGCCGGGCCATTTAAAACCCCAAGCGAGCAGCCTTCTTTGTCGACAATCACCGTGGTTGGCATGCCAAATGCAAGGCCGAGTTTCTTCAGCCTGCTGAAAATCTCCATTGTGCCATCGGCATAAAACGGCAATTTGTCCAGTTTGATTTTCTTGTAAAACGCCTTTGGTTTGCTGTCGTCACCAAGATCGACACTCACCGGCACCACTTCGAAATTATCGCCGCCAAGGTCCACCTGCAGCTGTTGCAGGGCAGGCATTTCACGCCGACAGGGCGCGCACCAGGTGGCCCACATGTTCAGTAGAATTGTGCGGCCCTTCCAGTCGGCGATGGTAACGTTCTTGCCGTCTTTATCCTTGAAGCTGATCGCCGAAAGGTCTTGTGGTCTATCAGCCAGCTGAAATGCTGCCAACTCGCCACTGGCAAATGGTTTCATTTTGGCAATAGTTGCTTTCGAGCTTTTGCAGACCAGCGCTTCGGCAGGGTTGTCGGCGGTCGAATAAAATGCAAATAAGCCGAGACCAATAACGATTGCCATCGCGGCGCCCCCAAACATCAATTTATTGACAGGTTTTCTTGGTGGGGTATTTTCGGTGGTCATATTTTCGTATCCTTGAACCGGGAGCATGTAATGAGTGGAAATGGCAACAAGATGTGGGGCGGGCGTTTTGCCTCCGGCCCGGATGCCATCATGGAAGAAATCAATGCCTCTATTGGTTTTGACAAGGTGCTTTATACCCAGGATATTGCCGGGTCAAAGGCGCATGCCTCGATGCTGGCCGAAACCGGTATAATTTCGCGCGAAGATGCCCGTGAAATCGCTCAAGGTCTAGACACAATATTGTCAGAGCTGGAAAGCGGCGCGTTTAAATTTTCCACTGCGTTAGAAGATATTCATATGAATAT
>JAJRQF010000032.1 GCA_024280375.1 Alphaproteobacteria bacterium
GAAGTCGCCTGCCAGCTTTGACACAATGTGTCTTGGTTTTAGGTGATTTAGCCATCGATCATCTCCGAATTTTTGAGTGCCTCATCGGAGGCTAGTTTTGCTGATTTTGGTTTGTTGCCTTGCGCCATGTATTTCTTGAGTCCGCGGTCACGTACGAATAGTTTGATCATCGCCTTGATTGCTTCGATGAAGAGGCCAAGAGCTGATAAAAACAGGCAGATAGACAAGAAACCCCAACCATAGCCAAGGGCGGTATCAGGCCACATAATCCAGCCAATAAAAGTAAACGAGAAGGCCAACAGTAATTTGACATTGATCTGAACAATCGACCCAAAAGACGATTGATACGGTGTATTCGCTTCATGCGTCATGGGATGATCCCTCCCTCTCATGTGAACGATGAAGGGCGCTGACAATATCCATGCGGATGGCTTGCAGGCTCGAATGCCAGCCCCAAACGGCACTGGAAAGCTCTGAGCCTTTCAGGTCACGCGACAGCAGGCTTAACTGACCGATTTGCGATCCCAGAAAAATCGCTGCCGTAGAGAAGCCAACGATGGCCAGAATCTCATTCGCATAAAGCAGATCACCAAAGGCGAGACCAAAACCGCCAAAGGCCGCGCTTAAAAATATTGAGCTGGCCAGAAATGGTCGGCGAACGCTGACCACTGATAAATTGGACAGCAGATAAGAATCGCGATGCGTAGTGATGGCACCGTTTTCAACTAAAACTGATCCGATAATCGTTTTGCTACTCATTGTACTATCCCTTCATTGAACATTGTGGGGAACGCAAAGCGCGCACGAGCGAGCTGTTCAAATTGTTGCTCACGGATGGTGGTGTGATCAGGCGGAATGAACCTGAATAAATCGCCCAGGCACGCTTTTCTGAAACGATTGCCGAAGCGCATTCGCAACGCGATCCCGTTTGCGAAGCAATGCGCGTTAGGCGGCGGTTTTCGAATTCCCGTTTTGCCCGTTCTTGCGCTTGCATCAGTTGCGTCGCAGGGCCACCAAAATCAGGATTGCCGTATTTCGAACAAAGCGCCCCCAACTCGGGCATGAAAGACCCAAAGATCGATTTGCAGTCGGTTCTAGGGATAAAGCGCGGCGGGGATCTCTTGGCAGAGATTTCCGCCTGCAACCCTGCTTTGCAGATTGCATCCCAGTTGCTGCGCTCAATGGTGCGCTTTGCAACCATTGGTGCCAGACCAAAGGTAACAATGCCTGCATAGATAAGGCCAGCCACAATGAGGCCGCCACTTACGGGTAAATTACTGGTATCAATCGGCATGACGATCTCTCCCATTCACATAGGTGTTGCGACCACGATTGCGGTCACGGTTGTGGCGAGAAGCATTTTTGTGACGTGGACGGTTTTTTCCCGTACTTTGGCCTGTGTTTGGCGCAGTCGCAGCGCCAGCAACGAAATTGCCCCATTTCAAAAACAGCAATGTGTAAATCCACAGGCAGATCGGCCAGACCAGTTCAATGCCAGCAGTCAGCATGGCGATTGGCGCAAAATGGCTGAGATAGGAAAACGTATCGCCAACACCCGCACGTCTTGGAAAAACAGGCCTTGTCTGATCACCTGTTTTTAGGGTTTCAAGAACGCTATTCAGGCTGTTGCCGTGTTTTTTAAGCAGAGCATTTAAACGCCGTGCAGCCACGGGACGTTCGGGAATGGAAACACCTGCATCCAACTCATTGGCATAGCCGCGCAGCAACGAGAGCGGAATCGCTTCATCAAGTGTGGCGATAATCTGATTGATTTTTGCATCGATTTTTTGCAACGCGCCTCGGCGTTCCCAAATGGATGTTTTATTCTGGTTCAACACTGTTTGGTAATTGCCAACCAGTCTATTGAGTTGTTTCAGGGTGCGTTGCCGCGTGGTCTCACCCGCTTCCAACTGATCAGAAATAGCCGTAGCGCGACCTGCCAATCCTTCAAGGATTCTTGCGACCGTGCCGCGCCCACCCTGGCCGCGGCCAGAAATACAGGACTCGCGGATTTCGCAAGCGACCCTGGTAGGAAGATCACGACTGATAACACTCATCACAGGAAGCGTTCTGCCTGCTTTAGCGGCTGTCAGATTGCGTTTGCCGATATACTGAACGTAAGCATTGCCATGTTCCTGGAGACGGAGCTTTTCGACATCGGGCAATGTCAGGCCTGCAAAGGTGCTGGCAAAGAACGCCGCACCAACAAAGGTCATTGAAAGAACACTCGCGATAGAGGCGGTGATAAAACCCCGAGAGGCCAGTTCAGTACCTTTTTCAATCGCAAAGCGATTAACGCTGTAAGCAGCCAATGTTGCGCCGCCACCAATAAGCCCTGCCTTGATCATGCCGCCGGTTCCCGACACATTCACCAGTTCTGGCAAAGCAAAAACCATCAATCCACCTGAAATCGCAGCGCCTAAGGGCACGGCCCATTTATCAAAGGCTGGTATCTTTTTAGGCGGGAGGACAGCGGGTTTTTTTTTGATCAACATTTATTCATATCCTAAATTTTCAAAAGCAGTTGCTTGGTGAAAACTTAGGAAAATGCTCTACCGTTGTCTTGGTGAAGGAGTGCTGAAAGCGCTGAAGAAGTGCTGAAGAAAACCAGATTATCTTCGTGACCTATTGACTTGATATAAGTATCGGAGATTATCCGGGAATGGATGCAAAACCGACAGAAGATTCTAGCAAGCTTATAGTCACCGATACTGATTACAGCCCAGAGTATCGTTTCCGCCTCTGGGTGGCCCTAGTTGATGATCTTGATTTTTTAGGAATGGGCTATCGTTCTTACCATTCTCACATCATGAGAAGTTTTCAGGAGTGGAGTAAGCTTGGTTACAAATTTATTCACCCGCGAGGGCACGATCTTAATTTACCTGAGCTTACGCATGACGACCTGTATGGTTTTCTTGGGAAATCATCTGATCATCCAACTGGACCTGCACGAAACATCAAGGTGCATAAGTTTGCAGTTCTTGACGCCTTTTTTAAAACCAAATATCCAGAAAGAGCTGCGGCTTTTAAAGAGGCACACGTTTTGGAAGCTCTTGCCTACGCTGGCCGCATGTTTCTTGCGGGTTCGGATGCAAAAGAAACGCCCAAAGATGGAGAATATACTCTTTCCCATTTCATTAATCTCATGAATGGGGTCTATTTCAATGAAAGTGTTGAACAGTTTGCAGAGGGAAATAATTATTACCTGTCAGTTTATCTGTTTAAGCCTGCTCCAGGAAAAAAATATGCATACGTATGGAAAATATTTTTTCCATTTGAACAGGTATGTATAGATTCAATACAATCGGATAAAGGTAAAAATGAACCCATTGATGATGGATACAATACAAACCCAATTGTTATTTATGAAGGTATAGGCTTTTTTGCTCGCTCTTCGTTGACAGACACAGAATTAGATTTGGTCTGTATGACGAGGGACAGGAGAACATATTTTCCTGGCACCGCCTCCCTTCATTTCACGAATGTTGGGAACGAGAGAGTTTCAACAAAAATGTTGGAGCAAGTTTCGGTAACTGAGAGTGTTACATATAATAATATTAGAAAATCAAAGTTTTATTTTATGTCGCTAAAGATACACGGGGATGATGTACTAATAAATGAACAATATATATTTTATATAATGGATTTTTGTAGTAAATTGAGCACTGGAGATTCAAAATGATCTCCAGTAGTAAACTAAAAACAATCTACGAATATTTTAATAAGGATGATGTGAAAACAGGGGATCCCAATAGCGATATCGTCGAGTGCGCCTTGCGAAATGACTTTGACGGGGTTGATAAGGCATTACAGTCCAATCCTGGAAACATAAACACCCAAAAGATGACCACTGGAATTACCGCATTGATGGCAGCATCTGGTAGTGGTCTGCATGGCATGGTAGACCACCTTCTTTTGAAACCTGGAATTGACCTTGATCTTCGTGATGGCTTTGGAAAAGATGCTTTGGATCACGCAAGGCTATTTCCAAATATCGTTAAAAAAATAATGATTGCAAGAACCCCTGGCAGAAAATGGAAAGAACCTAATATAGGTCCAGTTCCAGATTAAAATTGGTTTCGGGGCTGTCTGGGCGGGCTGTCATGAACCGAACCAACATAGTTGTTTCAGCCCTTCGGGTGTTCACACACTGACAGAAAAGAAAAATGTGGCGGCGAGTTCGCCGCCGCGTATTTGTTGACGCGCGTGTCTCACGCGCTTCGAACCCATCTTTCCAGCTTATACCGACACAAAACACGCAGGTCCAATAGCCTTAAGTCCTTCGGCCCGCTCCATTCACCTCACTTACATCCGGTTCCCGTGTAGTCGGACTCGTGGCCGCCAAGGCGGTAAGGCTTTGGGGTGCTTTGCTTTCGGCCTCCCGTCCAAAGAATGTCTCGCCCCGATTAAGTCGGGGCGCGGCTTTTTCTCGTTTTGATTTTGGACGCTCGCCGCTGGGCAAGGGTTCATGCGCGGGGTAGTGGAAAAATTCCTTCGCGTTGTTTGAACCCAACAAATGCCTAAAGGCAAAGCGAGGACAAAATGAAAGACAAGATTTATCAAATGGTCACAGACCAGATTATTGAGCAACTGGAGAATGTGGATTGCAAGGATTACAACAAGCCGTGGTTTTGTGTTGGACATTCCCCAATCAATTTAAGGGGAACAGCCTATCGCGGCATCAATCATGTTCTGCTTTCCCATTCTGGTTTTGATTCCAATATCTGGGCAACGTTCAAGCAATGGAGCCAGCATAATTGCAGGGTGAAGAAGGGCGAAAAATCGCAAGTCGTTGTCTTGTGGAAATTCTTCCGCGACACGGACGAGGAAAGCGAAAGCAATGGCCAAGGGGTAAATAAGACCAAGGCCGTTATGACCCGCTATTTTCGGGTTTTCAATTCTGCCCAAGTTGATGGCGAATACGCCAGAAAAGCCGAGCAGAAATTCAAAGACAAGCTGAAATCTCATAACCCGATTGCCGAGGCTGAACATTTTGTTACCAGTTATCTGGAAGCAGAACGCCTTAGCGTTCGCCCGTCAGACCGCGCTTATTATGCAGGTGGAATCCGTGAGCATTTTGGAATGCCCGAACTCGGACAGTTTCATTCGCCCGAACATTATTACAGCGTTTTTGCCCATGAGATTACCCACTCAACAGGCAACGCCAACCGCTTGAAGCGGGATATGACAGGCCATTTTGGCGACAAGTCCTATGCCTTTGAGGAACTGGTTGCCGAACTTGGTAGCGCCATGATCTGCGGTGCATTGGGATTGGAAGCCAAACCAAGAGAAGATCACGCCCAATACATTAAAGGCTGGCTGTCAGCCCTTCGTAACGACAACAGCTTTGTAATCAGTGCCGCCAGTAAGGCGCAAAAGGCCGCTGATTATGCCCTGCAATTTATCGCGCAGGAAGAAGAACCCTTACAGGCCACCAAGTGAGCATTTTACCGCAGAACGGCTTTGACAGGCCGTTCGACGGTGCAATGACGCGCTTTTAACTCAAAATTTTGAAAAGGAATAAAACAATGAAACTTCAACACATCAAAATCGAAAACCTGAAAACCACAACTATCAACGTTCGCAAAAAAGGCGGTAAGGACATTGCCGACCTGTTGCCAAGCATTCGTTCACTTGGATTATTGCAACCGCTATTGGTGCGCCCGAACTGTGAAGGCTATGAAATCGTAGCAGGACAGCGCCGCTATCATGCCCTTGTAAAGTTGGCAGAAGAAAGTAAAATTGAGCCAGTGCCTTGTATCATTATGGATGAACAGGACAACGTCAAAGCCATTGAAGCCTCACTCGCTGAAAACATAGCCCGTCTGCCAATGGATGAAATCGACCAGTACAAGGCATTTGCCGCGCTTGCCAAAGAGGGCAACAGTGCCAGCGATATTGCCAGTCAATTCGGAATCACAGAACGGCTTGTTACCCAAAGGCTGGCCATTGCCAATCTTATTAGCCCTATTCTTACCGCCTATCGTAATGGTGATATTCATGCGGGAACAATCCGAATTCTCACAATGGCAAGCAAGCGCCAGCAAAAAGCATGGCTGGAACTTTACAAGAGCGAGGACGAGCAAGCCCCAGAAGGCTATGCTTTAAAAAGCTGGCTGTTTGGTGGCGCAAATATCGCAACTGAAAATGCGTTGTTTGACCTCGATAATTATCAGGGTGGAATTGTCTCTGATCTGTTTGGCGAAGATAAATATTTTGATGATGCCAGCAAGTTTTGGGAGTTGCAGAATACAGCCATTGCCAAAGCTAAAGAACAGTATCTTATCAATGGCTGGAAAGACGTTATCGTTCTTGATGTCGGAGAATATTTTCCATCTTACGATTATGTTGATACGCCCAAGGAAGAAGGCGGTAAGGTTTATGTTGTATCAAAGCATGATGGCGAAGTGACATATTATGAAGGTCAATTACCCCGCAAGGAAGCTGAGGCCAAACTGAAAGCTGACAAAGGCGAAGAACCCACTGCCAATGTTAGAGCCGAATTGACCAAGCCTATGCAGAACTATCTCGACCTTCATCGTCATTCTGCCGTACGAACTGAATTGCTTGGCCACAGTGATATTGCCCTGCGTTTGGCCGTGGCACAGATTATTGCAGGCTCAGATCGATGGACAGTTCATGCCGACCCGCAAAAAGCAAATAGCGATTCAATTGCAGAAAGCCTTGCAACCAACAAGGCCGAGAACAAATTCGCAGAAGAATGCCAAAGGGTACGCGAATTGCTGGGCTGGTCAGACGATGTTGCCGATACAATTGTTCCTGCCAAAAACGACTGGCAACGGCAAAATGATATCCATGAAATATTCGCCAAGCTGA
>JAJRQF010000033.1 GCA_024280375.1 Alphaproteobacteria bacterium
GCAAAGACAAAAAATCCCTGCAAGAACGCCATGACCTGATCCGCGCAAAAATCGCCGCTTATCTGGGCGGAAGACGCAATCTTGCAGGATTACTTCGCCAAAAACGTTTCAGCAGTCTGGCGCGTCAATATGGCGAAACCATCGGTCTTCACCTTTATGGCTCGCCCAGGCTTGCAATTCCAAAAATTGACAAGCTCATCAAGAAACGCCCCAGGAATGCCTATTTCCACGAGATGAAAGGCGAAATACTGTTGCGCTCTGGAAAACCTGCACTTGCCGTCGCGCCATTTCGGCGAGCTGTCAAATATGACGGGGGACGCAGTGGGTTCTTGCGCATAGAACTTGGGCAGGCGCTTTTAACCAGTGGTAAGAAAAATAACTTAAAAGAAGCCGTTAGCCAGTTGCGCAAAGGCCTAAGTCGCGACCCCACACTCATTGTGGGACATCGCTATTTGGCACAGGCTTACGCGCGCACCGGAAACACGCCGCGTGCCCTTTTGGCCAGTGCGGAAGAAAATTTCTGGTCGGGCAAAATCAAGCTTGCAAAAAACTTTGCCAATCGCGCTCAACTAAAATTGAAGCGCGGATCGCCTGGATGGCTTCGCGCGCAGGACATTATCGCCTATAAGAAATAAAATTATCACAGTGGCGTTGAAATTTGCGCTTCTCATCTGGAGAATTCGATGAACTTTTTTAATATCAGCAATGCAGTCAGGTCCTTTGTAATGGCTGCAGTAATTGCACTTGTGGCAAGCATACCTTCAACCGGGTTTGCCATGGAAGCCGCCCAAAAGGCCGAATTTGAAGCGCTCATTCGTTCTTATCTGTTAGAAAACCCAGAAATCATTCTTGAAATGCAGGATGCGTTGGAAAAAAAGCGGGCACTGGAAGCAAGTTTAAAAGTTAAACGGGTTCTAAGCGAAAGACGCGATCTGGTATTTGCATCGACCAACCAATCTGAAATTGGTAATCCGAAGGCCGATGTGACGGTTGTTGAGTTTTTTGACTACAATTGCGCATTCTGCAAACGCGCCCTTGGCGATATGAAGCGGCTTCTCAAGGAGGATGCCAATCTCAAATTTGTGATGAAAGAACTGCCTATTCTCAGTGAAGGCTCGGTGAATGCTCACAAAATTTCTGTAGCAGTTGGTAAGCTGGCACCGAAGCGCTATGAGGAATTTCATGAAAAACTGCTTGGTGCAAACGGCCAGAAAAATGGCAAGCGCGCTCTAAAACTAGCGGAATCAATGGGATTGGATATTGCAAAAATTCTGAACTATTCGAAAAAGAATGATGTTCTTAACGGGTTTAGGGAAGTAAACAGCCTTGCAACCGATTTGGGCATGAATGGCACTCCTTCCTATGTCATTGGCGACGAAGTTATTTTTGGCGCGCTGGGCTATGATGTGCTTAAGGCTAAAATTGAAAATCTCCGGAAATGCGGTGACACCCGCGCTTGCTAACGGGTTGCTTGGTTTCATAGATTCGCGCAGTTTTTCAGCCGATTATACCGCCTCACGCCTATTGCCTCCCAAAAAAAGGAATACAATGCTATTTGGGAGGCAAAAAACACAGTACAAAGTCCTTTGGGGCTTTGAATATTCACAATCAGGCCATATAAGGATTCAGGTTGTCATGCTGTTTGCGTGATTCCTATTCTATGACCGATTGCAGGCCCCGATGGCAAAACCAATCTACATTTTAAACGGCCCCAACCTAAATTTGCTTGGGCAACGTGAGCCTGGAATTTACGGCGCTGACAGCCTTGATGCTATTCGCGATAGATGCAATCCGCTGGGCGAAGAACTTGGGTTTGTGATCGACTTTCGGCAATCAAATCACGAAGGTGAATTGGTTGACTGGATACAGCAAGCTGATGGCGCATCAAGCGGCGTGATATTAAATGCGGGTGGATACACCCATACATCTGTTGCCCTGCATGACGCGGTTAGGGCCGGGTCAGTTCCGGTGATAGAATTGCACCTGTCTAATATTCATGCAAGAGAAGATTTTCGCCAAAAGTCCTATATCTCCCCCGTTGCCAGTGGTGTGATTTTTGGATTTGGAGCCAACGGCTACCAACTGGCAATTCGGGCAATGGCATCATTACTTGCTGAAAACAGTAAAACATAACGCGTAATTAAAATTTGGAAATTGAGGTTTAACTTAGCCCATGACAGACAAAAAAAACGGCATCAGCACAGATCTGGTGCGCGAACTGGCCGAACTTCTGGTCGAAAAAGACCTGAATGAAATCGATGTGAAAGACCATGATGTGCGTATCCGGCTTTCGCGCGGTGTTGCGAGCATAGCGCAACCACAAATCGCTATGGCACCTGCACCGGCGGTGGCGGTTGAAACGGCGGGCGCTGCGGCACCGGAGAAACTGAGCGATAAAAACGCGGTTCCCTCACCCATGGTTGGAACCGTATATCTTGCCTCTGCTCCTGATGCGGCTCCTTTTGTATCCGTTGGGTCACACGTAAATGAAGGCGATACAATATTAATTGTTGAGGCCATGAAAACCATGAACGATATTGCAGCGCCGCGTTCCGGCACGATAACTGCAATTCTGGTTGAAGATAAACAGCCGGTCGAATTCGGCGAATCACTCGTTGTGATTGAATAGGTTTAGGTCGTGTTGACATTCAGAATTTGGAACGCAGTATGAAGAAAAATTGTTCAAAATCAGAAGAAAAACTGCTGGCAGGGCAATCCCTTTCAAGGTTTTTCGACGTAATTATGGGCAATTTTTCTCATATCTTATTGACGCGGGCTTTTTCAGCCCTGTATGTGTTGAAAAATGCTTGTGGTGGGCGGCACCGTGGCGCAATTTTCGCCTATTCAGGACAGAAAAACCACTCGCGCTGCGACCGAAATCTGATTGTCAACACGACCTTAGGATCGTATAATGTTTAAAAAGGTCCTCATTGCCAATCGTGGTGAAATAGCGCTCCGAATTTTGCGCGCCTGCAAGGAACTGGGCATTGGAACGGTTGCGGTTCATTCAACCGCAGACGATACCGCGATGCATGTGCGGTTGGCCGATGAAAGTGTTTGCATTGGCCCGCCGGCATCGAACGAGTCCTATCTCAATATCCATCAAATTGTCGCGGCCTGTGAAATTACCGGTGCCGATGCCATTCATCCGGGCTATGGATTTCTTTCCGAGAACGCAAAATTTGCGGAAATCCTGGAAGCGCATGGCATCACATTTATTGGTCCGTCATCGGCTCATATTCGCACAATGGGCGATAAAATCGAGGCCAAGAAAACCGTAAAACGGCTTGGCATTCCAGTGGTTCCAGGTTCAGAA
This sequence comes from Alphaproteobacteria bacterium, assembly GCA_024280375.1. Taxonomy (GTDB): domain Bacteria; phylum Pseudomonadota; class Alphaproteobacteria; order Rhizobiales; family Rhizobiaceae; genus SZUA-100. Next base: position 3,317 of record JAJRQF010000033.1, read on the forward strand.
GGTGCTGTAAACACGCCTCAGGAAGCCAAAGATATTGCCGACGATATTGGTTATCCGGTGATTATCAAGGCCGCATCCGGTGGTGGTGGTCGCGGAATGAAAGTTGCAAATTCTGCTGACGAAATTGGCGCCGCACTCAATTCTGCCCGCAAGGAAGCGGGTGCCGCCTTTGGTGATGATGTGGTTTATATCGAGAAATATCTGGCCAATCCCCGCCATATCGAGGTTCAGGTAATGGGCGACGGGGTTAGTCGCGGTGTGCATTTGGGCGAACGCGATTGTTCGTTACAGCGCCGTCATCAAAAGGTCTTTGAAGAGGCAAACTCACCCGCATTGAACGAAGAGCAGCGCAACCGAATTGGCGAAATCTGCGCCACGGCCATTGGCGATATGGGCTATTCGGGTGCCGGTACTATCGAATTCCTTTATGAGAATGATGAGTTTTATTTCATCGAAATGAATACCCGATTGCAGGTGGAGCACCCGGTGACAGAAATGATCACCCGGATTGATCTGGTCAACGAACAATTGCACGTGGCGTCTGGTAACGGGTTGTCGTTTACACAAGATGAAGTGAGCTTTATGGGTCACGCCATCGAATGTCGGATCAATGCAGAAAATGCCCGGACCTTTGTCCCCTCACCCGGCACAATTTCTTATTATCATCCGCCTGGTGGATTGGGTGTGCGGGTGGATTCCGGTGTTTATCAGGGATATAAAATTCCTCCCTATTATGACAGCCTGATCGGCAAACTTATTGTGCACGGTCGAACCAGGCCAGAATGCCTTATGCGCCTGCGCAGGGCGCTGGATGAGTTTGTGGTTGCTGGCATTGATACAACCTTGCCGTTGTTTCAAGACCTTGTCACCAATGATGATGTGATCGCTGGTGACTATAACATTCACTGGCTGGAAAAATACCTCGCCGCAAAAGAGTAGCCAATGAGTGGTCATGAAGACCTGATAATGGAAATTACCCCGCAGGTTTTGCTCAAGGCCTATGCTTGCGGAATATTTCCAATGGCTGAATCTGCCGATGACCCCGGCCTGTTTTGGGTGGAGCCGGAAAAACGCGGCATTATCCCGCTGGATAGTTTTCATATTCCAAAACGACTGGCGCGAACCGTTCGACAAAACCGGTTTGAGATACGCTTCGATTCAGATTTTGGTGCGGTAATTGATGCCTGTGCAGAAGCGGCCCCTGCCCGCAATACAACATGGATAAACGGGCGCATTAAGCGCCTTTACGGAGAACTGTTTGAACTTGGTCACTGCCACAGTGTCGAAGCCTGGATGGATGGAGAACTTGTGGGTGGACTATACGGGGTTAAGCTGGGAGCCGCATTTTTTGGCGAAAGCATGTTTTCGCGCGTAACGGACGCATCCAAAGTTGCGCTGGTGCATTTGGTGGAGCGATTGCGCGCCAAAGATTTTAAACTGCTCGACACCCAATTCACCACTGAGCACCTGATCAAGTTTGGTGCGATTGATGTGCCACGGGCAGAATATGAAATTCTCTTGCAAAACGCCCTAAATCATGAGGCCGAATTTTAAATACGGGTTTTGCGGCGCCTGGCATTGGCAGATGGTTTACCGGTAAATTCGCGCCACATACGATTGGTTACCCAAATCATTAGCAGAAAAATACTGCCCAAAAATCCGATAGTAATGTTGCGCGCAGAACTCGACATCGGGCTGTTTGCAGATACCAGATTGACTGAATTATCGTGGCTGGCCCGGGCGGCTGTAATTTTATCTTTCACCCGTCTGGCCTGACCAATCGCTTTCCGCAATATTAACGAATTAAAAGCCGCCTCTTCCACATTGGGTAAAGCTTCTTTTTCAGACTGCTCAACGACCAATCCCAGTTTATGGTTGTAACTATCCTGCACAGCATAGCCCATCGGGCTGCCGGCCAGTTTAGAATTGTCCAAACTAAATGCTGATGCGGTGCTAAGAGTGGCGAAAATAATAAACATCAAGGTGGTCGCAAGAATAAGCGCTATTAAACTTCCGTGAATGGCCGCAAGATAAGCGGACTTCTGCGAATCATCTGTTGGAACGACAAATGGCTTTTGCGTTATGGCATTCAAAGTTTTCATCACACTCTCAGACTTCAACTGATTCTTTATGTAATTAGATAAACAGTCATTCTTGTTCCATCTTTGCTGATAATATGGTTTTGCGTGAGCAATGTTGTGGCAAAATTGTGGCGGTCGACAGATTTTACGAGGAATAGGCCTAATTGACCAATAAACCAAAATTTGAAATCAGAGCTGCTCGCATTGATGAGCAAAGTCATATCAACGAGATGATTCTGCGCTCCAAGGCCCATTGGGGATATGATGAAGCGTTTATTGAAGCTTGCCGGGAAGATCTATTCATCAGCATCGAACGGATCCATTCCGATGAATTCCGTGTGTTAGAACTAAATGGAATAGTTGTCGGGACGGTTGAGGTAACAATAGATCATCATGAAACCCACCTTCAAAAACTGTTTGTGGCAGCCGACCTTATTGGCAGTGGTGCTGGACGTATTCTATTTGAATGGGCTGTATTACGCGCCAGAAATTATACCGGTGCCAAAGTTATGTTGATTGAGTCAGAACCCAAAGCGCAAGCATTTTACGAGCATATGGGGGCGGAACAAATCGGCGGAGTGCCTTCGAGTGTTTTCCCCGATAGAATTCTGCCATTGCTAAAATATGACTTATAATTAGCCCGATGTTGGCGCGTTGACGTTCGAATCCATTTTGCAGTCAACTAGCCAAACGTCATAAATCGGATGCTCTACTGCATTGAGGCCCGGACTATCGGCAAACATCCAGCCGGTAAACAGGCGCCTGATTTTTCGCTCTAGTGTGATTTCATCAACCACAATGAAAGATGTTGTTTTTGGCGCCTCGGATGGGGGCCGCGAATAGCAGACCTTTGGCGTTACCTGCAACGCACCGAACTGCACTGTCTCATCAATATAGACATCGAAGGTAATAATGCGGCCAGTGATTTTGTCGATACCGGAAAACACAGCAACCGTATTGCTGATTTTTTCAGCCTGAGCGATGCTTGTAACCGCAAGCGGTAAACACAGCGCAACATAGGCGACCAAAATGGCGTTCTGAATTTTTGTCAATGTAGTCATTATGCTCTGCTCACAAATATATTTCAATTACGCTTGAAGCTCTGCTGAAAACCGCAAGCGCACATAATCGGCAATCCAGTTTCCGTTTTCATCACATAAGGACGGTCTCAGCGCCTCGATCACCCGCGAATAGGCAGTTTCAATTTCCGACCCAAATTGTTCAAAGAAAGGTGCGCGCATCGTTTCCAGCCATCCACGGATTTCAGTTGGTAATGGCGTTGGGCGATAAAAAGAGCGTATCAAATTGACCTTGAAGCCAGCTTTGTCGAGCATTTTTGCATATTGATCAGTAGTTGGAAAAAACCACGGAAACGCAAGGGATGCATCGCCGCCCATCATTGAGCCTACCGCGTTCATAGCGGATGATATTGCCGCCACATTGCCGAAGGCACCAAACTCCCCGACGAAACGTCCACCGGGTTTTAAAGATTTTGCAACGCCATCCAGCACTTGCTCAGGTTCCAGCATCCAATGTAGGGCCGCATTTGAAAACACTGCATCAAATTCCTGATTAAATTGCAGCGCGTTACCATCCATTCGAACGGCATCAACACCCTTTATGCGGGCAGTCTCGACAAAGCTTTGGCTCGCATCAACACCAATTACGCTGGCACCGACCTCTGAAATTTTCTGCGTTAACACACCGTTGCCGCAGCCAAGATCGAGAATGCGTTCACCCTCTTTTGGCGCGAGCAATTCCAGAACATCCTCACCAAACTTGCTGACAAACGGCGTGTTTTTGTCGTAAGTTTTCGAATTCCAGGTTTGGAAAGACGGGGGTGGCTGATTGCCAATTGGCGTTACGGAGCCCATGCGTCATAGTCTCCGGTTACACGTGGGCGTTTTTCCTGCGATGCAATCGAACCCTTTGGCCGATAAGCACCTGGCGTGCCGGTCAAATTTTCCTGGTGAGGTTTTTGCCATTCCATTGGCTGATAACCATCTTGCGTTGGTGGCGTATCGACCCGGTAGTGCATCCACCCGTGCCAACCCGGACCAATTTTGCTGGCCTCCGCTATCCCGTTATAAATGACCCAACGCTTGCCTTCATCGCTTTGATAATAGATATTTCCGGCGGCATCCTCGCCGACGCGATTGCCTTTGCGCCAGGTAAAAAACCTGGTTCCAAGGGTTTGACCATTCCACCAGGTAAAAAATTGCAGGAAAAAGTTCTTCATAAGATTTTGGCCGTTATGATAGATTGCGCTCTTGGTTGTTATTCTATGAACTCAATTTACAATCAAGCACTGATTGGTGCTTCCACCAGTTTGCCGCTAAATTGTGATTATTTTGCAGCAGGCTCGCTTCACTTTAGCAGGAAAATGCCCAAATCTTGGGCAAAGCATTCAATTTTATGAACATTTCGGATCAAATTATCACGCCGCGCGGTTTTTGCTCATAATAATGGCCGCAATAGCAGAATCGTTTTTGCCACAATTATCGGTGCTGCCAGTCTGGATAAAACCGCGCTTTGAATAGAAGGCTAAAGCGCCGGTATTTTTCTCTTCTACCTCAAGTGAAATTGTAGGCACCTCAAAAAATGATTGTTCAATCTCATCCAGCAATAATGCACCAACACCCCTGCCCTGAAATTCAGGCAATACGTAAAGTTGGGCAAGCTTCACTTCACTGTCGGAGATTTGCCGCCCATAGGCCATGCCTGCAATGATATTGCCATCATCAGCCACCAGAAATTCAGATTTTGGTGCATTAAGCTGTTTTTCCAGTGCATCCAGCGAATGCCAGTCCCGGGTGATTTCACTTACCCGGTCACGCCCATAGATATTGTCATAGGTCGCATGCCAGGTTTCAGCCAGGAGGCCTTGAATTATCACCAGGTCTTTCTTTGCGGCAGTGCGCACCCACATTGAAGAACTATCGCTCATGGTTATTCCTCGCTTTGCTCGGGCCTACAACATGCTGGAATCAACTCTCCGACATGGTGCGGCGTATAAACGCCGGGCTGCCTTTGCAGCCTTAGTTTCAAGTTTCATTCGAAATCTGAAACAGGTCAAAGCCCGATTTTCTTACGCAGCATTTCATTGACGGCCTTTGGATTGGCCTTGCCGCCGGTGGTTTTCATCACCTGGCCAACGAACCAGCCGATCATATTTGGCTTATCGAGAACCTTGGCCACCTGATCTGGGTTGGCGGCAATAACCTCATCAACGGCCGCCTCAATCGCGCCAGTATCGGTGACCTGCGCCATGTTGCGTGCTTCAACAACCTCTTTGGGATCGCCACCCTCGTTCCAGATAATCTCGAACAGGTCCTTGGCGATTTTGCCGGAAATTGTATCATTTATAATCAAATCAACGATTGCGCCCAGCTGATCGGCAGAAACCGGTGTTTCATCAATATTTTTACCGGCCTTGTTAAGCGCGCCGAGCAGATCATTGATCACCCAGTTGGCAGCCTGCTTGCCATCACGGCCCTTTGCCACATCTTCAAAATAGTCAGCAACCGCCTTGTCGGCCACCAGAATGGAGGCATCATAGGCAGACAGTCCCATATCGGAAATCAGCCGGGCGCGCTTGTCATCCGGCAGTTCCGGCAAATCCTTGCGAAGTGCTGCAACAAAGGCATCATCGAATTCCAATGGCAACAGATCAGGATCGGGGAAATAACGATAGTCATGCGCTTCTTCTTTTGAACGCATGGAGCGGGTTTCGCCCTTTGCCGGGTCATAAAGCCTTGTTTCCTGATCAATTTTGCCGCCATCTTCCAAAATCTCAATCTGGCGGCGGGCTTCCACCTCAATTGCCTGCCCGACAAATCGGATGGAATTGACGTTTTTAATCTCGCATCTGGTGCCAAATTCACCACCCGGCTTGCGCACGGACACATTGACATCGGCGCGCAGTGAACCTTGCTCCATATTGCCGTCGCAGGTGCCAAGATAGCGCAGGATAGAGCGCAATTTGGTCACATAGGCCTTGGCTTCGTCGCTGGAACGAATATCGGGTTTTGAAACGATCTCCATCAGGGCAACGCCCGAGCGGTTAAGATCAACAAAGCTCATGGTCGGGTGCTGGTCGTGCAGGCTTTTGCCGGCATCCTGCTCCAAATGCAGGCGCTCAACGCCAATTTCGACTTCCTCGTAATTGCCTTTATTGTCTGGCCCGACGCGCACAATAATTGTGCCCTCACCAACGATTGGCTGCGTAAACTGGGAAATCTGATAGCCCTGCGGCAGATCAGGATAGAAATAGTTTTTGCGGTCAAACACCGACCTATTGTTGATTTGCGCATTCAAACCAAGGCCGGTGCGCACAGCCTGCGATACACATTCCTCGTTGATGACCGGCAACATGCCCGGCATTGCGGCATCCACCAGAGATACATTTGAGTTTTGCTCGTGGCCAAATTCGGTCGATGCGCCGGAAAACAATTTCGACTGACTTGTCACCTGAGCATGAACTTCAAGCCCAATGACAATTTCCCAATCGTGGTTTTCGCCAGGAATGAAGTTTTTTGGATCAGGTGTGCGGGTGTCGATAAGTTCTGGTATTGCGTTCATGATTGTCCACAGTTTTACAGCATAATTATTTTCATTCGTATGGGACCAATTATCAATTTGGTCAAGGAGCCCACTCAAAAAACCAAATCCATTTTGAGTTGCCATTCCATTCTATTTAATGCGGCATTTACAAACTACTCGCCCATTGGTAGAATTCCAAATTGTAGATTTGAATTTTGAAAGAATAAATGTGGACTTTATTTCAAAAGAGGCATTATCGTTACTCCAATATCTACTGCCGGGTTTACTGGCATCTTGGGTTTTTTTTGGAATTACGCCCTATAAAAAACCATCGCCGTTTGAGCGCATCATACAAGCATTAATTTTTACATTGTTTATCCAAGGTGCAATCCAGTTTACAAATCTCAAATCTCAATCTTGTGCCGATAAATTTTCATTTTCACAACTTTGCCGGAATGAAATTCTATTAGTGATTCTATTTGCGTTAGCTTTTGGAGTAATATTTGCAATTCTTGCAAATAAGGACTGGATTCATTTCGTTCTTCGAAAACTGTCAATTACAAAACAGTCTTCCCATCAATCAGTATGGTACCAAATTCTAAATCGAAAGGTCACTTATATCGTTCTACATTTGAATGACGGTCGACGCTTGTATGGATGGCCACAAGATTGGCCAGATTCACCTTTATCTGGACATTTTTACATAGTACAAGCGTCTTGGCTGATCGATAGCGGAGAAGATATCTATCTTCCTGCAGCTAACGTAGATGGAATACTAATTAGTGCTTCGAGTGTGCATTGGATTGAATTTATGAATATGGAGCAATAGATATGGGTATCAGAACCTCAAACCCTCCACCACCAAGTAATAATGAAAAGGCTGGTAATCGTAATCCGGCCGCACCAACTAATTTACGTCCGTCGCCGCCGCCGCCGCCACCGCCACCAAAAAAAGGCGGATGAATTTTTCAGCGTTTAGCCGCTAACAAATACTACCCCAGCACCCGTTCAAAATCCGCGATTAGATCGCTTGCATCTTCAAGCCCGACTGAAAGACGGAAAATACCATCGCCGGCATATTGGCGATAGTCCTCCAACTGCTCACCCTCAAGACGGAACGAGGTTTCCATCAGACCTTCAGTGGGCATCCAGTAAATCAAACTGCGGTGGTGGCCGAGCGATACCGCATAGTGGACGACCTGCAATTCTTTGGTCATCACTTCCGCCAGGGCTTGGCCTTCCGCGGCTCCGCCAACCTGGAAGGTCAACATACCGGAAAAATTTTGCATTTGGGCTTTTGCCAGCTCATGCTGCGGATGACTTTCCAGCCCCGGATACATAACGGATGTAACCTTTGGATGGGCTTCGAGCCATTTGGCAACAGCCATTGCGCCTTCCTCGTGGGCGCGCATACGAAGCGGCAAAGTGGCTGCACCACGCGAAATCAACCAGGCATTAAAGGGTGAAAGAATACCACCATAATGAATGGCGGCTTCCAGGTTCAACGCCTTGATATCTTCGGATGTTCCACAAATCGCCCCGCCAATCGCATCACCATGGCCACCAATATATTTGGTGATTGAATGCATGACATAATCTACGCCAAGTTCTGCTGATTTTTGCCCTAAGGGGGATGCAAATGTTGCATCACAGGAGAGCTTGGCCCCGGCAAATTTTGCAATTTTTGCAAGGCCGGCAACATCGCTGAGCCGCATAATCGGATTTACCGGTGTTTCCGAATGGATCAATTTTGTATTGGGGCGAACGCTCGCTGCCACCGCATCAAGGTCACTGGTATTGACGATTGAAACCTCAATCCCAAAGCGCGGCAGGGTATCACGGGCAAGTTCTGCAACGCCTGCATAGGAAACATCGGAAATGATCAGGTGATCACCGCTGGAAAGAAGCGATAAGAATATGGCAGATGCGGCCGCCATGCCACTTGCAAGGCAGATACAGGCTTCTGTTCCCTCAAGAGCTGCCAATTTTTGCTCTAGTGAACGCACCGTTGGGTTGGCCCAGCGGCCATAAAGAAACGGGCTTTCATCGGTCAGTTCATGGGCCGAGAAACCCGCCGGTTCTTCGCTCACATAGGTGGATGACATAACGATGTTGGGCGCAGACGCTCCGGTTACCGGATCAGGAATTTCTCCCGCATGGATCGCCGTTGTGCTTTTGCCTGAATATGCGTTGGATTTTGCCATCTGTTACCACCATTTTTTCGGATTAAAATGACCAGCCGCCTGTTCAATTACACTTGCGGTCTGGAATAAAGCCTCTTCACCGAGTGGACGGCCAATAAGCTGCAGCCCAAGCGGCAAGCCATCACCGGTTAAGCCCGCAGGAACCGCAATGCCCGGAAGTCCCGCCATATTGACGGTCACTGTAAATATGTCGTTCAAAAACATTTTTACCGGATCTGCTGCCATTTCCTCATCACCGATTGCAAAAGCTGCAGAGGGTGTTGCGGGCGTTAAAATCATGTCGATACCATCATTAAAGCTGGTTTCGAAGTCCTGTTTTATGAGAGTACGAACCTTTTGCGCCCGCAGATAATAGGCATCGTAATAACCGGCGGAAAGTACATAGGTGCCAACCATTACCCTGCGCTGAACCTCATCGCCAAAACCCTCGGCGCGGGTGTTCATATACATATCGGCGATGTCTTCGCCATCAACCCGCAAACCATATTTTACCCCGTCATAACGGGCCAAATTGGATGAGGCTTCGGCAGGTGCCACAATATAATAGGCGGGCAGCGCATATTTGGTATGCGGCAGGGAAATATCGACAATCTCGGCCCCCGCATCGCGCAACCAGTCGATGCCTTTTTGCCAAAGTGCTTCAATTTCTTCCGGCATGCCATCAATACGGTATTCTTTTGGAATGCCAATCTTCATGCCTTTTATCGAACCACCGATCGCGGCTTCATAATCCGGCACCGGCAAATCTATGCAAGTTGTGTCTTTTTCATCAGGCGACGCCATGGATTTGAGCATTATGGCCGCATCGCGCACGTCGCGGGTAATCGGGCCTGCCTGATCGAGCGAGGAGGCAAATGCCACCATGCCCCAGCGCGAACAACGCCCATAGGTCGGTTTAATACCGACGGTTCCAGTAAATGCAGCCGGCTGACGAATGGAACCACCGGTATCAGATGCGGTTGCGCCCGCACAAAGATGGGCAGAAACTGCGGCGGCCGACCCACCTGAAGAGCCACCCGGCACTAAAGCGGGGTTTGATTTATCGCCGCCTGCCCGCCACGGATTGGTGACCGGTCCATAAAAACTGGTTTCATTTGAAGAGCCCATGGCGAACTCATCCATATTGAGTTTGCCGAGCATTACCGCGCCATCGGCCCAAAGATTGGCCGTAACCGTCGATTCATAACGTGGCTTGAAGCCGTCTAGAATATGACTGCAAGCCTGAGTATGAACGCCCCTGGTCGCATAAAGATCTTTAATGCCGAGCGGAATACCTTCCAGCGCGCCCGCCTCGCCTTTGGCAATACGGTCATCGGAATTTGCTGCCATTTCGCGGGCATTGTCTGCGGTTACAGCCACATAGGCGTTAAAACTGGAATTGCTCTGGTCAATCGCTGCAAGATAAGCATCGGTTAATTCACTCGCCTTGATTGTTTTGTTGGCCAACTGGTCCCTCGCCTCAGCGATGGTCAGAGATGTGAGGTCTGTCATTTGGTATTTCGCCTATTCAATAACTTTTGGAACCATGAAAAAATGATCATCGGTGACCGGTGCATTGGCAACAATGTCTTCGGCTTTATCACCGTCGGTAATTTCATCGACGCGCTTCTTCATGGCAAAATCAACAACCGAGGTCATCGGTTCAACGCCCTCGATATCGACCTCGTTCAACTGTTCAACAAAGCCCAAAATGCCATTGAGTTTCCCTTGCATTTCAGTGGCACCCGCGTCACCAACTTTAATTCGGGCAAGATTTGCCACCCGTTTGACTGTATCAATATCAACTGACATCGCACTACTTTCAGATAGTTTGGAAGAATTTGATCACTTCTAACGCTGCTATAAACGTCGAATGGCTCTTATTCAATGGGGGATATAAAATGCATCAATTTTTGCATCAAACAGTAGTGCTGGTGCCCGCTTCAATCGTCAAAACTTTGGAGGCATCATCATCCATCGCCTGTAGAAATTTATCTGCATTTTGATCAATAATCGGAAATGAGCCAAAATGGCAGGGCAGAATAGCATCAAATTTGAAATACCGCTTGCAGGCGAGCGCTGCCACCGCCCCGCCCATGGTAAACCTGTCGCCAATCGGCACCATGCCGATCTGCGGTTGGTGCAGCTCCTGAATGAGCGCCATATCGCCAAAAATATCCGTATCGCCCATGTGATAGACAGATTTCTCACCATCAATATGCAGAACAACGCCATTTGGATTACCCAGCGAATGGGAGGTTCCATCATCATCAATATGGGCGGAAGAATGCAACGCCTGAACAAAGGTGGCAGAAAAACCATCATGGAACACCGTTCCGCCGGTATTGGTCGGGTCGATATTTTCAACACCTTTTTTTCCCAACCACATGCAAAGATCGTAATTTGCAATCACCGTCGCGCTGGTTTTTGCAGCGATTTCCACGCAGTCGCCCACATGATCAGCATGGCCATGGGTCAAGATAATATGGGTTACACCGGAAGTTGCATCAGCGTGGCCTGCCTCATTAAATGAGGGATTGCCGGTGAAGAACGGATCAATCAACAATTTTGAATTGCCAAACTCCAATCCAAATGCAGAATGGCCATACCATGTGAGTTTCATTGCCTGCTCCAATTTACCAAAATCATTTTATATAGTATCAGCCAATACGAACGACCCGACAAGCGAAAGCTGAAAGACAAAATTGGCCCAATCTAATGAAATCGATGTAATTGAATTGTCACAACGGATTAATGCGGGTGAAAGACTGCTGGGTCTTGACCTTGGAACTAAAACCATTGGCATTGCAGTTTCTGATCTTAGCCTGACTATTGCCACCGCGCGCACGACCATCAGGCGCACCAAATTTACCAAAGATGTAGAAGAATTACTGACATTGGCTCAGGCCGAAAACGCCGCTGCACTGGTTTTGGGACTGCCGATCAATATGGATGGTTCTGAAGGGCCGCGGGCCCAGGCGACCAGGGCATTTGCCCGCAATCTAAAGCCAAAAACCGATTTGCCAATTGTCTATTGGGACGAGCGGCTTTCAACAGTTGCGGCCGAACGCGCCATGTTGGAAGCTGATCTGTCACGGCGGAAGAGAGCTGCAAAAATCGACCAGGTTGCGGCGAGTTTCATACTCCAGGGGTTGCTGGACAGGCTTTCTGATATTCGCAAAACATAGGGTTTCAATGGGGCGTATGCTTTTTCGAGATGCGGGCCAACATATGGAGCAACCGATGGCCACCAAATGGCGCGTTTGCGGTATGCGATGAATGAAAATACGATAATTGTATCGGTAATCAAGGCATCGAGTATCATTGGTGGTAGCGCTTCTGGTGCAATACCAAGCAGGTTTCCATAAATCGCAAAAACATGATCGTGCAGTATGCGCGAAAACATGATTGTGCCGAAATTCATGTCATTTACTGACAATCCATACCAGATCCCGAAAAGGATAATTGGCAACGCCCAAAGCAGGAAAAGCGCTCTTAACATTATGGGTAAAACTCCGCCGTGAGCTGGTTTCAGATGAATGTACAGGCCTATCCCCTCATAGACCTTGGGTAAAAGTAATGTGCCTCGGTAAAAGGCCAAGTGCAATGTAAACCATTTGTTAAGGTTAATTTTCATCCGAAAATTCAAGCATTTGAAATCTCCTGAAAAAAAACACCCCAAAGGCCGTGCCCGTGGGGTGTTTCAAAGTTCCGGAAATTTCCGAATTTTATGTGAATTACGACAACCGAATTAAATGTCGCCCAATTGCCCAAGATGCTGCGCAACCAGATAATAAAAGGTCACGCGATTTTTCTGGCGATCGCCTTTCATGGTTTCGCAAACTTTCTTGATGATATCATTGCACTTGGCATCATCTTTTTCATCGGTATGACCCAATTTTTTACCGCACCACTTTTCACGCACACGACCAAGTTCTTTGGGATCTGAACAAGATACAAGCGAAGAATCGCGATTACGAAGTGCAATTCCCAAATGTCTTACAATTTTTTGCACAATATCGGCATCCGCCTTGGCATCATAACGCTGCACATCAGCAAGGTAGTCACTCATTTAATAGTCTCCCCAATATTAATTTCACTATTCATATATTCCGGCCGTTTGCCGACATCCGCGCACATAGCACACAGTTTACCATACGTCACCTATAAAGCGGCTTTTTATCAGACAAATTGAACCAGTTACTACACTTCCTGTCAATCTGGCACCATTAGGGCTTTTCAGAATGCAAAAGGATACCTATATTGAGGGTGCCGGTTCGCCGGCTATGGCAATAAATGGCCTGTGTAATAAACCATTCGGACCCGGGGGCGGTACCCGGCGCCTCCACCAAGCTGCTTGTAATATTTACTTCAAGTGTCTTGGCGGGGGCGAAACAGGATCGACGAGGGTGTAAAGACTGCGTTTTTGCTCGGCATGGTACCCACCGATATCGGGCCATTTAGTAGTTGCAAATGACAACTATGCGGAAGCACGTCTCGCTGCGTAAGCAGTGTGACGCTTCACATTAACTCCTGACGGTTCGCACTGTCAGGCGGGGTTCGGAGGCACCTGGCAACAGAAGCCTTCACTTTTTTGTTGTGTTAAATGTTAAGTCGGGTAACAACAGAA
>JAJRQF010000034.1 GCA_024280375.1 Alphaproteobacteria bacterium
ACGGCCAGGCACAAAAAGAATATACCCCAGCGAAATGTTAAAATTCGCCATCCCTCAGCATCCAGTTTGAACACACTGTCAAATACATATCCAAGCAGAGATTTACCAAAATACAAACCGCCCAGTAATATGCTGCCAAACAATATATTTACGATGGTCGGTTTCAATTTGATAAACAGATCATCCTGCAGATAAAGCGTTAACCCGCCAAACACCAAAACAACGATACCCGTCACCATTGGCATAATTGGCAGTTTGCCGGTTAGGAAAAGCGATAGGCTCAATGACAGGGTTATTGCCACCATGAAAAATGCCGTTGCAATGAAAATTGGACCACCAAGTTCAGCAAGTGATGGAAACATTTCTGCCAGCTGTTTTCCACGCGCATTGGCAAAAAAGAATATTACCAGCGGCCCGAGTTCCAATAGCAATTTTAAAAATGGATTGATCTCTTTTCGCTTCGGATCATTAGGTTCGCGCTCTATCAATGATGACATTTAGGTCTCGTTTTTCGTTGGATATTATGGATCAGAACTTTGTTGAATCTATAGATAGGTCATTTATGCAAAAACTCAATTCACACATCGAGTCCCGCGATTGAGCGGGCAAAATCGCGCGCTTCAAATGGCTCAAGGTCTTCTACCTGCTCACCTACTCCGATGAAATAAACCGGCAATTTATATTTTGCTGATATAGCCACCAGAATGCCGCCCCGTGCTGATCCATCCAGCTTGGTCATGATCAAACCGTTTACGCCAGCAACCCGCTGAAAAACCTCTACCTGATTAAGGGCGTTTTGGCCGGTGGTTGCATCAAGGGTCAAAAGAACAGTGTGCGGAGCTTCCGGATCGTGTTTTTTGAATACCCTGATTATTTTTTCCAACTCTGCCATCAATTCCTGTTTATTCTGCAATCGCCCGGCCGTATCCATAATCAGAATATCGCTTTGCTGCTCCTTGGCTTTCACCCAGGCATCATAGGCAAGGGCAGAGGAATCGCTGCCCAGCAAATTGGAAATTACAGGCGCTCCGGTCCGCTCCCCCCATATTTCCAATTGCTCAATTGCGGCCGCGCGAAAAGTATCGCCCGCCGCCAGCATGGTTGAAAATCCGGCATCCGCCAGTTTTTGAGATAACTTGCCAATCGTTGTGGTTTTACCTGAGCCATTTACCCCAACCACCAAAATCACATGCGGCTTGTGATCAAGATCGAGCTCCAATGGCATGGCAACCGGCGAGAGGGTTTTTTCAATCTCCTCCGCCATAATACTGCGCACTTCTTCATTGGTGACATCCTTGCCCATTCGCTGTTTTGCCAGCGAGCGAACAATATTTAAGGTCGTCTCCATTCCAAGGTCGGCCTGCAGAAGAATGTCTTCCAGCTCTTCAATTGCCGCATCATCGAGCTTCTTCTTGGTGAAGATAGAAGCGATGTTGCCGGTCAGTTGCGCAGATGAACGCGACAACCCTTTTGACAGGCGTTTGAACCATCCAGTCTTTTGATCGGGTTCCGCCGCGAGCTCTGGCACATCCGGCAATTCCTGTTTTGTCACAATATGCGATTGGGGTTCTGCAGCCGGTTCTT
The DNA here is from genome assembly GCA_024280375.1 of Alphaproteobacteria bacterium. Lineage (GTDB taxonomy): Bacteria > Pseudomonadota > Alphaproteobacteria > Rhizobiales > Rhizobiaceae > SZUA-100. The sequence goes on from JAJRQF010000034.1 coordinate 1,585, forward strand.
CAATTTCCTCCGCTGGTTCCTCCTCAGAGGGAACATCAACGGGCACAATTTCTACTCTTGCTTCCTCAGATATTTCATCAGAAGAGGGTTCAGCAGGAACGGGCTCTTCTTCGGCTCCGGCTTCATCTTCCGATTCTACATCAACAATGTCGGCAATTGGATTTTCATCAAGAGCCTCTAATTGCGGCTCTTCGAGATCTGCCTCCACAACATCAACTTCTACCGCCGTCTCTTCAACAGGCTCTACAATTTCAGGCTCGATCTCTTCATCGGGTTTTAATGCAACTAATTCTTCAATCTGTATTTCATCTGTTTCAAGCGCTTCTTCCGCCGGGCTTTCATTCTGATCGTCCTGAACAACTGCGGCAGGCTCTTGGCCCGAAGTAGCAATTGAAACCGGTATTTCGTCCGGCACAGAATTATCAATCAGATCAACCTCTGGAGCCTGATCGACTGGCAATTCTTCCAGTGGCTCTTTTACTGGTTCAGCTTCAGGTTCCTTACTTCTGCCAAAACTAAAAATACGTTTTAGAAATCCCGGTTTTTTCAAAACCCTGCCCCTGCGCTTCCAGCTTCTTCAAATACTGCTGGCTTATCCGTTTCTTCAAGTTTGTTCAAACTATCTGCGATCAGCGCATTGCCGCTATGACCAACAATCTTCACCTCGACAATTTCACCAATAGTTCCCGCAACATTTTCGACCTGAATATATTGCTCGCTGCGACCGCGGCCATCTGGTTCGACCAATATCTTTTGCCTTGTGCCAATCAGGCTTTCAAGATGTCGATTCAATTGCTCCGCTGCCCTTTGCCGCAAGATTTTTGCTCTTTGTTTGATCATCTTGGACGCGACCTGAGGCATTTTTGCAGCCGGTGTTCCAGCCCTTATTGAATAAGGAAATGCATGGATAAATGTCAGCCCGCATTCGTCGATAATCTTCAGCGTATTTTCAAACATCAAATCAGTTTCAGTTGGAAAGCCCGCGATCAAATCAGCGCCAAAAACCATATCCGGGCGAAGCTCTTTAACCTTGTGACAAAACTCAATCGTATGCTCGCGCAAATGCCGACGCTTCATCCGCTTCAAAATCATATTGTCACCGGACTGAATTGAAAGATGCAAATGCGGCATTAATCGTTGCTCACTGGAAATTGCTTCCATCAGCGGTTCATCAACCTCAATCGAATCGATCGATGAAAGTCTCAATCTTGGCAGCTCCGGCACCTGGCTCAATATGGTTTGAACCAGCCTCCCCAAAGATGGTGCACCCGGAAGATCACCCCCATAGGAAGTTGTATCAACACCGGTGATAACAATTTCGTTGTGTCCGCTTTCGACCAATCTCTGGATTTGGGTAACCACCTCACCCATTGGCACCGAACGGGAATTCCCCCGGCCAAACGGAATAATGCAAAATGTACAGCGATGATCACATCCATTCTGCACCTGAACAAAGGCACGTACCCGGCCACCCATTCCCTCAATCATATGAAGGGCAGTTTCGCGCACGCTCATAATATCATTAACCCGAACACGCTCCAGATCATTCACCCCGAAATCCGGCAAAGCCCGATAGCTGTGGGCGTGCAATTTATCCTCATTGCCGATGATCAGATCGACCTCATCCATATCGGCAAAGGTATCCGGTTCAGTTTGAGCCGCACACCCGGTGACAATTATCCGCGCATCAGGATTATCTTTTCGCGCGCGCCTGATTTTTTGCTTGGCCTGGCGAACGGCTTCCGATGTTACCGCACAGGTGTTGATCAAAATGGCCCCACCAGCAAGATCACCCAGCCCGGCCTCAGCAGCCTTTCGCTCCATAACCTCGCTCTCATAGGTATTTAACCGACAACCAAATGTTATAGATTGAACGCCACCAGTCTTATCAACAATCTTGCTCATTGGTCTTTTGACCCCTCGACCCAATTGCCGGTGAGTGGATCGAGCATTCCGGAAAATTCATATTCCGCCGGTCCGCGCATCAAAATATTATTATCCGGTTTCCATTCAATTTCCAGATCACCGCCGGGCACCGTCACACAGACCTTACGGCCAGTGCGCTCTGTTCGTGACGCACATACAGCCGCCGCACATGCAGCCGAGCCACAAGCCTTGGTAAGGCCCGCACCGCGCTCCCAGGTTCGCAAGATTAGCGACGATGGCGATGTTACATTAGCTAAAGAGATATTAGCCCGCTCAGGAAAGATCGGATGATTTTCCAACATCGGACCAAAGCGTCCCAAATCATAATTCCACACATCATCCTTCACCCAGAAAATCGCATGCGGGTTTCCAATATTGGCCGCAGAAGGCGTGTGAAGGATCGGATCGTCTATCGGGCCTATTTGCAATTCAATCGTTCTGGTATCGGCAAACTCTTCTTCCAGCGGAATATCATTCCAGTCAAATCTGGGCATGCCCATATCAACTTCAATATCGAGATCACTGGAATAGTTCGCCCGAACAATGCCCCCGGCAATTTCGAAAATATAGGAACTGTCGCCAGATATCTTTTGAAGCCATGAGACCACGCATCTGGTGCCATTGCCGCAGGCCTCGGCATCGCTGCCATCAGAGTTAAGAATATGAATATTGGCGGATATATTTTTGTCTGCCGCTGTGTGAACAGCCATGATCTGATCAAAAGATGTGCGACTGTCTGCCGCTAGATTAATCGCCGCCTCAGGCGAAATTTTATCCGCACGCCCACGCATATCAACAACAAGAATTTTGTTGCCGAGACCGTTCATTTTCTGAAAACTAACAAGCTCATCATTATGAGACACGAAATCTATCCATCGCTTCAAACCCGTATTCACCTATATGCCCGTATTCACCTATATGGATGAACTACGAACGATTTTCCAGCAGAAACAGAATTACAGGTTTCCATCGTTAATCTAGGCTCTTTCATGTTTACATGGAAGTAGGCTGGCCACGCAGAGTGGCCCGGTGCTTATGCACCGCCCTCGTGTAAGGCCGAGGCGTAGCTCAAGTTCGGGTTCAACGTGCAGCTTGATCTAGGCGAAGCGCAAAACTTGTGCCATTAGAAAAGCCCCAATTAGCCGTGAGCGAAAGCATTCAGAGCGATTCCATCTAAAAATGAAACGCTCTAAGACAAATTGATATTGGAAAGTTTAGCCGGGAATATTCAATTCATAGGGCGTAAAATAAGCGGGCACGCAATCGCTCAAAAATATCTGTTCAGGAATTATTAACCATGAACATCGCTAATCCGATCAGGTCCATTTTCTAGACCTAGGCGCCATCTCGACGCTTTTACGACCTCACAAACGGGTCAGAGAGAGTGAAGCGGACTGTTCCGCTTCACCTGTTCTTATAAAATTCAGTGTTGCAATCTGCGGCAAATATCATCCAATTGCTCAAGCGAACGATACTGGATTTTCACCTCGCCCGTGCCATTGGTTTTAAACATCAGACCAACCTTCATGCCAAGTAGATCGCTCAGGGTTTTTTCAAGAGCAATGGTATCTGCATCTTTTTCTACAGCAGGTTTGCCTTTTGATGCGGCCTTTTTAGGTGCCTGATCTTCCTGCATCATTGCCTCAATCTGGCGAACCGACAATCCGTCTTTTGCAATCAGTCTGGCAAGTTCTTCAGGATTAGGCGCGGTGATGAGCGCCCTCGCGTGTCCTGCAGATATGATGCCATCGGTAACCATGCCACAAACACTTTCGGGCAGTTTCAGCAATCTCATTGTGTTGGTCACATGGCTGCGGCTTTTACCAATTACCTGCGCCAGATCTGCTTGGGTATATTGATGCTCATCAATTAACTGCTGATAGCCCGCAGCCTCTTCTATCGGGTTCAGATCGGAGCGCTGAACATTCTCGATAATGGCAATTTCTAGTGCCTGCTTATCTGCAACTTCGCGGATGATAATCGGAATTGAATGAAGTTCTGCCAGTTGGGCGGCCCGCCAGCGACGCTCACCGGCAATAATCTCAAACTGATGTTGCCCATCGCCTTTTGCTGGACGAACCAAAATTGGTTGAACAATACCGTGCTCACGAATTGAATTTGCCAGATCACGCAATTCATCTTCAGCAAATGCCCGCCTTGGATTGTTAGGATTAGCTCTGATCTGTTCAATTGCTACCGTATTGTCAGACTGAACTGCGGGTTGTTCTGCGACCGGCGGTTGGTCCATTTCACCAATCAACGCAGCCAATCCACGGCCAAGTCTATTTTTCGAGCTATCTCCAGCCATCTTATTCTCCGGTATTTTGTTGCACTCAGATGCAGTATTTAACAGATCAATTCATATCGCCTACGAATCAATTATGCGGCCTTGAGTTTTTTCTCACGTTGAATGACCTCAGATGCCAGCTTTAAATATGCTTGACTGCCTGAGCAATGCATATCGTACAAAAGCGCAGGTTTTCCATAAGAAGGTGCTTCCGAAATTCGAACATTCCGCGGAATGATGGTCGAATACACTTTATCCCCCATCACATCACGCACGTCACTGACAACCTGATTGGCCAAATTATTACGCCTGTCATACATGGTCAAAACAATTCCATGTATTTCCAGACCCGGATTAACGGCGCTACGCATTTGTTCAACAGTTTGTAATAGCTGACTTAGACCTTCAAGCGCAAAAAACTCACATTGCAACGGAACAATAACCGCCTGTGCCGCAGCCATAGAATTAAGCGTCAGCAAATTAAGAGAAGGCGGACAGTCAATCAGGATATAGGTAAACTTATAAGCTTCGCCCACCTCATCTTCATTTTGCTGTGTACCTTGTTCCACATATCGTTCCAGGGCTTTTTTCAGTCGAAAAATTCTGTCTTTTTCAGAAGAAATTTCCAATTCAAGTCCCAACAAGTCCATAGTTGACGGTGCAACCGAAAGTCTAGGCACAGTAGTGGGAATGCAAATATCAGCGAGCTCAGATTCACCCGTCAGCAGATCGTATGTCGATAGGCTTCTTTCCTCGCGGGTAATTCCCAACCCGGTGCTGGCATTGCCCTGAGGGTCGAGATCGACAACCAAAACACTCTCGCCAATTGCCGCCAAAGCAGTCGCAAGATTAATTGCAGTCGTAGTTTTTCCTACGCCGCCCTTTTGATTCGCAATGGTAATTATCCGGGGATTAAACTCGCCATACATATTAAATACTCCAAACAATTTTGATTGGTAACCGGGCAAACACTGGTCAAATTGTCAATCTTGGTGCCGTCTTGTCAGGTTCGAAATTTCCAAAATCACTGATTCTTCAGAAACCTTGCTTCGATGTTCTATCAAATCGAATTGCCACTTGTCATAACAATCTTCAATTTCACTGCGATATTCTCGACCTTTGTGAAACAATCCCACACATTTGGCGGAAACCCATGGTTCGCAATAGCTCAATAATGCGTTCAAATTAGACAAAGCCCGCGCGGTCACAACATCGGGGGCATTGTCGGGCCGAATATAATTTTCAATTCGATCATTCACTACCTCAGCGCCAAGCCCGAGTTTTCGTGATACCTCACGCAAAAATGCACATTTCTTGGCATTACTTTCGACAAGAACCATTGAATGATCTGACTGCCCCGCAAAATCCGCAGCAACAACCAGGCCCGGGAAACCACCGCCACTACCAATATCTGCCCAATGATGAGCATCTGGTTTAATGTGTCGACACTGAATACTATCGCCCACATGCCGGCTCCAATAATCATCTATTGTGGATGGAGCCACCAAATTGGTTTTCTTCTGCCATTTTACCAATAAAGCCTGATAAATCGAAAGGCGGTCGAGCGTTTCACGTGAAACATTCAACTCATCCGCCGTGGTACCAAATAAACTATCCATACTATCCGGCACGTTTCGTCCTTTTGGTTTGAAGTCTAATGTGAGCTAAAAGCAGAGTTAATGCGGCCGGCGTTATTCCATCAATCCGGGCGGCCTGCCCCAGACTTTCTGGCTGTATTGCCTCCAACTTGGCTCGAATCTCGTTCGATAAGCCAGATATCGAGCTATAGGAAAAATCAGCAGGAATGATCAGGGCTTCATCCTTTTTTATCGCCAGAATATCCGCCTCCTGCCTATCCAGGTAAACAGAATATCCAGCTTCAATTTCAATCTGCACCAAATGTTCGTCACTGTGCTCTTTCAGCTCTGGCCAAATTTCGACCAGTTTTTTGTAAGAGACATCCTTAAAACTCAACAACTCAAAGCCCGAACGACGCTTTCCATCCTGAGATATTTCGATACCGAATCTATTTGCCTCTGTCGGTGTGATAGTCAGAGAATTCAGCTGGTCTCTGATATTTTTCAGCCGTGTGGCTTTTGATCGATAGTTACTCATCCGAATCGATCCAACACAGCCGATCTTAATACCAAGCTCAGTCAACCTCTGGTCCGCATTGTCAGAACGAAGCGAAAGGCGATATTCAGCCCGCGATGTAAACATCCGATAGGGTTCGCTCACGCCACGCGTCACAAGGTCGTCAATCATCACACCAATATAGGATTGTGTCCGGCTGAATATTACCGGGTCATCACCCGACACCTGAAGGGCAGCATTTAATCCAGCGACCAGACCCTGTGCAGCCGCCTCTTCATATCCAGTAGTTCCATTAATTTGGCCCGCTAAAAACAGCCCGGAAATTTTTCGGGTCTGCAATGTAGATACAAGCTCTCTTGGGTCCACATAGTCATATTCTATCGCATATCCTGGCTGCAGAATTTTAGTCTTTTCCAACCCAACAATTGTTTTTAGAAACTGTTCCTGCACATCTAGGGGCAAAGAAGTTGAAATACCATTTGGATAAATCGTATCAGTATTCAATCCCTCCGGTTCCAGAAATATCTGATGGCTATCCCTATCACTGAATTTGACAATCTTGTCTTCAACTGACGGGCAATAGCGAGGACCTACGCCTTCTATCTGCCCGGAATACATAGCCGATTGTTTGATATTGGCTTCAATAATATTGTGGGTCTCAATATTGGTATGGGTGATACCGCATTCAATCTGGGTGGTAGTTATGTTTTCATTCAAGTATGAAAACGGCACTGGCGGAAAGTCGCCTTTCTGCATATCCAGACCTGACCAGTCAATTGTTGACCCATCCAATCTCGGTGGAGTTCCTGTTTTCAAACGCCCCAGCGAAAAGCCGAACCTTTTAAAAACATCCGCCAGACCAATAGACGGCTTCTCACCCATTCGACCAGCCGGAATTTTTTCAGATCCAATATGAATAAGCCCATTCAAAAAGGTACCAGTAGTCAAAACAACACTTGGCGCATAGATCTCTTTGCCATTAGAAAGAACAACCCCTTTTAGCAAGGGATGAGAATTACTATCATTACCGATCAGCAAATCTTCCACAATTCCTTCCGCAATTTCCAGGTTCACTTGACCGGCCAGTTCCGCCTGCATGGCTTCAAGATAAAGTTCTCGATCTATCTGTGCCCTTGGGCCTCGAACCGCCGGGCCCTTTTTGCGATTTAAAATGCGGAATTGAATGCCTGCCGCATCAGCCATTCTACCCATCGCGCCATCAAGCGCATCAATTTCACGAACAAGGTGACCTTTGCCAAGACCACCAATCGCAGGATTACAAGACATTGCACCGATGGTATTTTTCAATCCGGTAATCAGCAAAGTATTAGCGCCAATGCGCGCTGACGCTGAAGCCGCTTCACAACCAGCGTGCCCTCCACCAATTACAATAACATCATAATTTTCGTTCACTTCAAAACCCACTTCGGTTAATGAAAAATATTTGACTATGACAATGTTTCACGTGAAACATATCAAAACTCATTGCCAAAATTGTTTCACGTGAAACACTATTTTCCTACACAAAATTCGCTGAACACCGCATCCAACAAATCTTCAACATCTACTTTACCAATGATCCGTCCCAACTGATCCGAAGCAAGCCGAAGTTCTTCAGATATAAGTTCAATCATCATTTCATTATCAATCACTATCGAATTTAAATGGGACAGAGATTTTTCTAACAATAGTTTATGCCGCAAACGGGTTAAAAAAAGCTGATCACCATTCCCAATACTGTTTCGTGCGCAAATCGAAATTAGCTGTTCCAGGTCTTTCAAACCGGCTTGCGTGATAGCGGAAACATATATGCCATCATTTCGCGCACTTATATTCGAAAGTAAATCTGATTTAGAGTAAATGATCTCGACGTTATCACCAAACATCTCATCAATATCAGATTGATTCCATGGGTCTTGATCGCTTGATTGCAAGAAAAGAGTAAGGTTTGCATCCCTGCCACTATCAATCGCACGGTCAATTCCTATTCGCTCAACAACGTCATCCGTATCACGAATACCAGCAGTATCCGATATAACAACTTCAAACCCATCCAAATTAAGACTGATATTAATTATATCGCGGGTGGTGCCCTTATATTCAGAGACTATCGCCACATCGCGTTTTGCCAGTGCATTCAATAAACTGGATTTTCCGGAATTGGGCGCGCCAACCAACGAAACCTTAAAACCCTCACGAATGATCTCGCCTTTGGTGAAAGTATCTAAATGTGCCGTGATATCATTCATCAAAACTTCAACACCATCAATAAGATGATGATTAACATCATCTGGAATATCTTCTTCTTCGGAAAAATCCAGATCGGCTTCTATGTGAGCACGCAATTTGATTAATCTGTTGCGCCAATCATCATACAGAATTCGCAACATCCCGGAAGTTTGCTTTTGGGCCAATACTCGTTGATGTTCGGTATTTGCCGATATGAGGTCAGACAGACCCTCTATCTCAGTCAGATCCAATCGACCGTTTTCAAAAGCTCTTCTGGAAAATTCACCGGCTTCGGCGAGCCTGAAACCATCAAATTGGCCTAATTCGTTTAGAACGGCATTTAGAACTGCGCGGCTTCCATGAACATGAAACTCACCGCAATCTTCACCGGTAAAACTTTGAGGCCCTTCGAAAAACAAAACAATGGCCTGGTCTAACAATTGACCAGAACCATCATTTATTTTAGCAAGCACAGCTTTTCGGGCAGACGGCAAAAAGCCAATCATTGTTTCGAAGGCGAATCGAACTTTTGGTCCGCTCAATCGAATTATGGCAACGCCTGAAGGAACGTTGCCCGATGATAATGCAAAGATCGTATCGCCAGACATGATATTTGCTCACAAACAATCTTATCAGGTATTCATTGAATCAAAGAAATCTGCATTTGATTTGGTTTGCTTCAATTTATCAATCAGGAACTCAATCGCATCGACTGTCCCCATAGACGAAAGAATCCGACGGAGTACAAATACTTTCTGCAGATCAGATTTGGTAATCAGCAGATCTTCCTTGCGTGTACCGGATTTCAAAATATCCATAGAAGGATAGGTCCGCTTATCGGCGACCTTACGATCAAGAACAATTTCTGAGTTGCCGGTGCCCTTGAATTCCTCGAAGATAACCTCATCCATACGACTACCTGTATCAATCAATGCAGTCGCAATAATTGTCAAAGAACCACCTTCTTCGATATTTCGAGCAGCACCAAAGAAGCGCTTTGGTCTTTGCAAAGCATTGGCATCAACACCACCGGTCAACACCTTACCGGAGGAAGGAATAACTGTATTATAGGCACGGCCGAGCCTGGTAATTGAATCGAGCAAAATGACGACATCACGTCCGTGTTCCACCAGGCGCTTGGCTTTTTCAATCACCATTTCAGCAACCTGCACATGCCGGGATGCCGGCTCATCGAAAGTAGATGCAACAACCTCACCCTTAACAGAACGTTGCATGTCAGTTACTTCTTCTGGTCGCTCATCAATTAGAAGCACAATTAAAAAACATTCAGGATGGTTTGCAGTAATCGCATGGGCAATATTTTGCAAAAGTACAGTTTTACCGGTTCTCGGTGGTGCAACGATTAACCCACGCTGGCCTTTACCAAGTGGCGCGACAAGATCTATTACGCGCGCAGATAAATCCTTAACTTTAGGATCTTCAACTTCCATCTTGAAACGTTCATCAGGATAGAGCGGGGTCAGATTATCAAAATGAATTTTATGGCTAATACTATCACTGTCTTCGAAATTGATTTTAGAAACCTTCAACAAAGCGAAATAGCGTTCCCCATCATTAGGGCCACGAATTGGGCCTTCTACCGTATCACCAGTACGCAACGAGAATTTACGAATCTGCGAAGGAGATACATAAATATCATCCGGTCCTGGCAAATAATTTGCACTGGCTGATCTTAAAAAAGCAAATCCATCTTGCAGAACTTCAACAACGCCTTCTCCGATAATCTCTACGTCTTCTTCAGAAAGGCATTTGAGTATCGCAAACATCAGCTCCTGTTTTCTCAAGGTGCTGGCATTTTCAACATTTAAGTCCTCAGCAAAGCTGATTAAATCAGTTGGTGTTTTAGATTTAAGTTCCTGCAGCTTCATTTGCTTCATAGGAAAACAGTCCATTTTATATAATTATAAGGAGAAGGATTCAAAACCAGAAGAATTGCGAGTGATGTATCCGGAGAGTAGTGTCTGTAACTGAATACAAACTATCGAGCCCAGAAAGAGCCGAAAAATAGTTCAACCAATGAATGGTTGGCTCTAAATAGTGCCAATAGATATATTCTGCAAGAAAAATCTGTAAAATATCAAAATGGTTTTATTACGACCAAAATAACCACAACAATCATAATCACCGTAGGCGCCTCGTTGGCCACCCTAAAATACTTTTGCGAATGGGTATTTTCATCATTGGCAAATTTTCTAACCCACCCGGCAGCAACCATATGGTATGCGCTTAGAAAAATAACCAAAGTCATTTTTACCATAAGCCAAACATCCGCCCAAAGATTAGAATAGTAGGCCAGGCTTAATCCAAAAATCCAACTGGAAATCATTGCAGGCGTCATAATGCCCTTAAGCAACCGACGTTCCATAATCTTAAATGTTTCAGATGGCTCAGCTTTCCCTATAGCCACGCTATGATAAACCATCAGGCGGGGAAGATAGAGCAAACCGACCATCCAGGAAATTACCGAGATGATATGCGCAATTAAAAGCCATTCATACATTTCAAGATTACCAATTCTGTTTGAGGCTTACCCTCTAACACGCTTTATCATTTGTTCAACATGAGCAATTGGAGTTTGAGGTGTAATTCCATGCCCCAGATTAAATACCAACGGACCAGAACTCAGGTTTTCCAAAATCATATCGATGCCTTCATCTAAAGCACGTCCACCGGCAATCAAACGGGTTGGATCAAGATTACCCTGTACGGCTCCTTGCTTTTGCAATTCAGCTGCAAATGACATTGGCATTGCCCAATCAAGCCCCATCATATTAATAGCTGTTTTTTCCCGATAGGTGGAATAATACTGTCCAACGCCTTTTGGAAAACCAATAATTTTGGCCTCTGGCAATTGCTCGCGAACCAGCTGAACAATTTTGGCCACCGGCCTGATACACCATTTATCAAACTGATCTTCATCAAGCACGCTGGCCCATGAATCAAAGATCTGGACCGCATCAGCACCCGCTTTCAATTGAGCGATTAGATATTCAGCAGAAGATTGAACAATGATGTCCAGCAGCTCGGCAAACTCTTCAGGGTGTGCGTGCGCAAACAAACGAGCGGGGGCCTGGTCAGGCGTACCATGTCCAGCAATCATATAGGTGGCCACTGTCCAGGGCGCGCCACAAAACCCAAGCAAAGTCGTCTCAATTGGCAATTCCGCGCGTATGCCTTCAACAGCCTCAATAACAGGAGACAAATGATCCATAAAATTAGAACCGTCCAAATTGGCAATATCTTCTACATTTATCGGATCAAGTTGAGGGCCGTGGCCTGCATCAAAACGAACAGATCTTCCAAGCGCATCTGGAATTACCAGAATATCTGAAAACAGGATTGCTGCATCAAATCCAAAGCGTCTAATCGGTTGCATCGTTACATCAATAGCAAATTTAGGTGTGTAACAAAGTTCTAAAAACCCACCTGCTTTTTCACGTAGTGCCCTATACTCAGGTAAGTATCTTCCTGCTTGTCTCATCATCCAGATGGGTGGTTTTTCATAAGCCATTCCATCCATTACTTTGAGAACTTTACGATGGTCTGGATTAAGTGATTTGGAGTTATTCACAGCGTTTCCTAATAAAGAAATTTGTTATTTTTGGATTCTTATTATTATTGTCTGTGAATTACAGTGATCATATTCAATACACAAATTATTCAGAATGGTTTCCGAAAAAAAATCATCAACTAAACTCGATCAAAATACGATTAATTACGGGGAAAACATAAATTCACTATATATTTCAAATAGTTAGTAAAAATATGCCCGGAGTATTTTGTTGATAACTTATCAATAAAGTTTTATACAATATTAGTCCCCAATATCTAGAAGCGGTGAATAAACTTAATTTCTCTGGCTGGCCTGTTGATGAAATTTCTCTTAGCGGTGATTAATTTTCAAAATTGCTTTAATATGTAAAACTATCCAACGTTATCCCCAGCTCGGCAAGGTTTGTGTGAAGATTCAAAAAAACCATTTCCATTTACATCTGATATCTGACTCAACCGGTGAAACGCTTTTATCAGCAGCGCGGGCAGTAAGTGTTCAATATTCCAGCGCCAATGCGGTTGAACATATTTCGTCGATGATCAGTACCAAAAAACAGGTGATCGATGTTTTGGATGAAATCGACCGGGAACCGGGAATTGTTCTTTATACAATGGCGGATGAAGCTTTGGCATTTCATATAAAAGAACGTTGTCGGGAGTTGGGTGTTCCGGCGGTTGATCTATTGAAGCCGGTTATTGAAGTTTTTCAAAATTACCTGGGGCAGCAATCGTCCGGTAAAGCCGGCGCCCAGCATATTTTGAACGCTGAATATTTTGAACGAATGGAAGCGTTGAATTTCGCCATGGCCCATGACGATGGTCATTTGCCAGATAATCTCGAGGATGCAGATATTATTCTATTGGGAATTTCGAGAACATCAAAAACGCCAACTGCGATATATTTAGCCCAAAGGGGCATTCGGGTTGCCAATGTGCCGTTAAACCCTGATCAGCCGATTTCAATAAATATTAGAAAGCCCGGCGGACCATTGATTTTGGCATTGGTTGCCAGCCCGGACCGGATCGTGCATTTGCGGCAAAATCGAATATTATCCTATGAGGATGAGTTTAACGAAAATATCTATGTTGACCGCGCGTCGATTGTCGAAGAAATCGCCTATACCAGAAAACTTTGCAAGGATAACAATTGGCCGATGATTGATGTATCCAACAGATCAATTGAAGAAACCGCCGCTGAAATTCTGACCCTGTATGCAGACCGGTAGTCAGGCCTGAAGTCTGGTATTAACAAAATTGCGAGATGAAATTCGGTGATAAATAGCCTTGATAAGAATACCCCGATAATTTTGGCGTCCAATAGTCGGTTTCGTGCTGAATTGCTAAACAACGCTGGCATCAAATTTATTCAACAGGCGGCCCAAATTGATGAACGCGCGATAGAAGAGCCCTTATTAAAAAGCCAGTTGGATGCATCCGATATTGCGCAGGTTCTGGCAGAAGCAAAAGCCCAAGAGGTTTCGCATCGATTTAAGGATGCGTTGGTAATCGGCTGTGACCAAACCTTGTCACTTGGTGACAAAATGTTTCACAAACCTGCTGATATGAAAGCTGCCCGTCAACATTTGCTGGCGTTTTCCGGCAATACCCATCAACTTAATTCCGGTATTGCGGTGGTCATCAACGAGCAGACTGTTTGGCGTTATGTTTCAACCGCCGACATGAGTATGCGAAAACTGACACCTGAATTTATTGGGCGATATTTAGCCAGGGCAGGCGGCGACGTATTAAAGAGTGTCGGCGCATATCAGCTGGAAGGCGAAGGAATAAATTTGTTTGAAAAAATTGAGGGCGATTATTTTACCATAATTGGTCTGCCGTTGTTGCCCTTAATGGCGGAACTCAGAAATCTGGAAATCATTGATGGCTGAATTAAAACGCGCATTTATTTGTGGTTGGCCGGTTGAGCATTCCCGCTCACCAATAATCCATAATTTTTGGATAAATAAATACGGCTTACAAGGGGAATATATAAAGCATCCTGTTTCTCCTTCAGATTTTGATGACTTCGTCCTTAGTTTACATAATGGTACATTTTTGGGTGGGAACGTCACAATTCCCCATAAGGAGATGGCCTTCAAACTGATTAAAAACCTCGACCCGGTGGCAAAACGGTTGGGCGCGGTAAATACAATCTGGATTGAAGATGGTGAAATTCATGCGGCAAATACCGATGGCTATGGGTTTTTGGCGAACCTCGATCAATTGACCCCTAACTGGGATGATGCCAGCCTCAAACAAAAAAAGGTAATCGTGCTTGGGGCAGGTGGTGCCGCGCGCGCCATCATTGATGCTGTGCAATCTCGCGGTTTTACCAATATATCTATCGTCAACAGAACCTATTCCCGGGCGGAAAATCTGGCGGGTTTCTTTGGAAAAACTACCCATGCCCACAAATGGGAAGATCTGCCAAACCTGATGTTGGATTCAGCTTTACTGATAAACACCACCTCGCTTGGAATGGAGGGAAAATCACCTTTAGAAATTGATTTAAGCCCGCTTCCATCCAATTGTCTGGTGAGTGACATTGTATATGTGCCGTTAAAAACCGAATTGTTGCAGCAGGCGGAAAACCTGGGTCTAAAAATCGCCGAAGGTTTGGGAATGCTGTTACATCAGGCGGTTCCGGGTTTTGAAAAGTGGTTTGGTATCAGACCAGAAGTCAGCGACGAACTTCGGGCCTTGGTGGTACAAGATTTGGAACAAAACTCATGATTATTCTCGGCCTTACCGGTTCAATTGGCATGGGAAAATCAACCACCGCTCAGATGTTTCGCGATCAAAATATACCAGTACACGATGCCGATGCAGTGGTGCATAAACTTTATGCCGGAAAAGCTGCCTCCTTAATTGAGGCGGCGTTTCCAGGAACAACCGACGCGCAGGGTGTTGATCGGGTTAAACTTGGCAATATTGTTGTCGGCAATGAAGCGGCGATGAAAGAACTTGAAGCAATTGTTCACCCGCTTGTGCGGGCCGCAGAAATAGAGTTTCTTGAAAATGCGAAAGCCAATAATGCCGACCTTGTGATTTTGGATATTCCTTTGCTGTTCGAGACCAATGGTCAGGAGCGCGTTGATGGTATCATCGTGGTCACCGCTCCGGCATCAGTTCAAAAACAAAGGGTATTGGCGCGCGCAGGAATGGACGAGGAAAAATTTAAGAATATTCTGTCCAGACAAGTTCCAGATGCAGAAAAGCGTCAGCGGGCCGATTTTATAATAGATACATCATTGGGTCTGGAGAACGCCCAAAACGAAGTAACAGTGATTATCGAAAAAATTCGGTCTGGTAATTGGGACCCTTTTCAAAAACCGTAAGTTTTAGAAAGCCAACTTTTTTGAGTGGATAAAGCTCAAAAAACGCCAAACCTGACATTGTTGATATAGAATTTGCGGATCGTAGCGGGAGAGCATTATGCGCGAAATTGTCTTTGATACGGAAACCACCGGTTTGAGCCCAAGAGATGGCGACAGGGTAATTGAAATTGGTGCGATCGAATTGATCAATCACTTTCCTTCTGGCAAAATCTATCATCAGTTTATCAACCCGGAAGAACGCCAGGTTGATCCAGGCGCATTTGATGTGCACGGAATTTCCAATGATTTTTTGGCCGACAAGCCAAAATTCAAGGATGTTGTATCTGAGTTTTTGGAATTTTTTAGCGAAGGCAATTTGATTGCCCATAACGCAAGTTTTGATATGGGGTTTTTAAACGCTGAACTTGCCCGCTTGAAAATGTCGCCGATTACCAATGACCGTGTCATTGATACGCTGCAGATCGCCCGCAGAAAACATCCCGCCGGGCCAAACTCGCTTGATGCACTTTGTTCCAGATATGGCATTAACAATGCACACCGGACCAAACATGGGGCTTTGCTGGATTCCGAATTGCTTGCCGAAGTTTATCTGGAGCTGATTGGCGGAAAACAGGCGGCCCTTGGGCTTGGTACTATCGAAGAAGAAGCCTCGAAATCCCAAACAATTGGTAGTATTATAAGAGAGCCACAGCGCCAGCGAAATGCGCCGCTCGCCTCACGAATAAGCGAAATTGAGCGGATAGCACATGATCGGCTTGTTGAAACAATTGGCGAAAATGCAATCTGGAAACAGGTTTAATTGTTGTTTCCAGAATTATCAGATCTTAAATCTTAGCTAAGGTCAGTATTAACCTGTGCTTTGACCTGCTCTTCGGCAGCGCGCTGCTGGTAAAGGGCGGCGAAATCAATCGGGTCAATTAGCAGAGGTGGAAACCCGCCATTTCTTGTTGCATCGGCAATAATTTGACGGGCAAACGGGAACAATATGCGCGGGCATTCGATAAGAATTGCCGGCGCAGTTGCCTCTTCCGGCAGGTTTTCCAGACGAAAAACGCCGCAATAGATCAGCTCAACCTTAAACATGGCATCATCGCCATCGCCCGCATTGGCTTCCATGGTCAATTCGACTTCGAAATCGGTTTCAGAAAGCGGGTTTGCATTAACATTGATGTTAATATTGATTTCCGGGGCTTTTTCCCGGGGGCGCAATGAATTTGGTGCCAGCGGGTTTTCGAAGGACAAATCTTTAATATATTGCGCCAATACATTCAGCGATGGTGCGGCACCATTTCCCGTACCCGTAGCAGCACCGTTTTCCGCATCTTGTGATTTTGCTTCAGGTTTGTCGTTCTTGGCCATTTAATTATTCCATAAAATTTGGGGTTTAATGATTCAGGTGCAGTGTCCGCAAATCATCATTTATAATTGTAGTTGCGCTCTAACATGGGATTTAACTCGAAACAAGCTAAGAAACCAGCGGCTGCTAGCGATAATGTTGTAAGGGAACAATCTATTCAAAAAGACGCATAGCGACGTTATTTTTCATCTTTTTTGATCTGGTTTTCAATTGTTTCACTGTTCCAGGGTGATGATGGGTCTGGATCTCTTGTCCATGCTTTCTCATCTAGATCAACGATCGGGCCATCCTGATCTTGCCTATTTCGGTTATTGGGGTCAGATTGAAAGCCACCAAATCCAGCATTAAACCCGGCGGCACCGGATTGGGTGTTGAATTTAATACGAGAAACGAGAAACAACCGGATAGCGGCGCGAACCGGCGGTAGAAATAACAGGAAACCCAAAGTGTCGGTAACAAATCCTGGTGTTAGCAGTAAAACACCGGCAATTAATATCATAACGCCATTGGTGAGCTCTTTTGCTGGAACTTTTCCTGCACCCATCTCATTTTGGATCTGCTTGAGTATACGAAAACCTTCTATGCGCAGCAGAATTGAACCAATAATGGCCGTGACCAATATCATCATCAGTGTGTAAAATATGCCAATTCTGTCGCCGATTGCGATAAACACCCCGATTTCTACAATCGGAATAAGCAGCAGCATAAATGGCAGAAGTGATAGGGGCATTATTTTCCTGTTTTGGGCAGTTTTCACACAAATATGAATATTTTTAGTCTCTCTTACAAGATAAGAACAAATTATTAAATTTGAATGGGTTTAAACAAAGATATATATGAACTAGGTATACTCGACGATACCAGCTGCAAGAATGCTGGATCAACCTGTTTAGCAAATTTACGGTAATCCTAATGTTCGATCTCGGTACACTCATTCCACTGATCATTGCAATTGTTGTAATTTTCAAACTACGCAGCGTTCTTGGTCAAAGATCAGATAACGAGCGCCCGCCTTATGATCCCTATCGCTCAGAACGTTCTGAGACGCGGGAGATCGAAGGTGATGATCCAGATAATGCCAACGACAATGTTGTGACCTTGCCCAAAAAGGGTTCCAGCAGAACTGCTGAGCGTTCAGAAAGCCCGGCCATTCGTCAAATTGACAAAATTGCCAATAAAAGAACCAAACTGAATAAAGCTCTGAAGAGTATATTGGAGCGCGATCCATCGTTTGAACCTGATAGTTTTTTATCGGGTTCAAAACTTGCCTATGAAATGATTGTCAATGCATTCGCCGATGGGGACAAGAAGACCCTGAAATCTCTATTATCCAAGGAAGTGTATGTGGGTTTTGCCGAGGCAATCGATGAGCGCAAAGCCAACGGTGAGGTTGTACAATCTTCTTTTGTCGGGATTGAGAAAGCCTCTATAGTTGGTGCTGATTTGCAAAAAGACGAAACTCAGATTGTTGTGCGCTTTAAAAGCCAGTTGATTTCGGCAACTTTGGATAAGGATGAAAATGTAATCGATGGCGGTTTGCAGGAAGTAGCCGACAAAATTGATGTATGGACATTTGCCCGCTCGCTCAAATCTCGCGATCCAAATTGGAAACTGATTGGTACGGAAGCCGAGGACTAAAGCTTGTCTCCTAAAAGCATGCCCTCGGACTTGATCCGTTGGTGGGCATCGGTTTTAGGAACAAAGACATGCGACAATAAAAAGCTAAAGCATATTGAGTGAATACTAATGAACGCGATATGCTTTAGACCGGCGGTTTTGGCGATTTGAAAATCAGTTCCGATGAAGCAGCATTTTAAGCAAATTTCTTATGACCAGCTGGCAGGCTGGAACAATGACGATCATCGTGCTGCGATGAATGCGTTTTTAAACACGGCCCGCCAGATGGTTGAAGCGCCCTATCACACCAGAGCATTGAATGTTTCCTCAGAACATTTGGTAAAAATTTCCAAATTGGCCATTGAAAATGTGCCATTTGATCAAAACTCAGCCAAGCGGTTTTTTGAGGAACACTTTTCTCCCTTTGAAATCATAGATCAGGAAAACGACCAACTCGCTAAAGAGGGATTTGTTACCGCTTATTTTGAACCAGAGGTTTTAGCATCGCGCACAAGGACGGAAGAATTTTCAGCCCCGCTCTATCATAGGCCAGATGATCTGGTAGATGTGGATAATGATAATCGGCCAGATGGCTGGGATTCAGAATTCAAATTTGCCAGAATTTATGACCGCGATGAAGAGCCGGGACTAGAAACCTATCCCGATCGCAAGGCAATCAACAACGGATATTTAGACAATAAGGGTTTGGAAATCGCCTATGTAAAGGATATGGCCGAGGCGCTCTATATCCATATTCAGGGTTCGGCCCGTCTGCGATTTGAAGATGGGACGTTAATTCGCGTGGGCTACGCGGCAAAAACCGGGCACCCCTATACAGCCGTTGGCAAGGTGTTGCTGGATCAGGGCAAACTTTCAAGGGACAATTGCGGCATGCGCGCCATTCGTAACTGGTTTTCGGCAAATCCGGATAAAATGAACGCGATCATTGAGAATAACCGGTCATATATTTTCTTCAACCAATACCCCGTTCTGGATGATAAGTCAGGACCAATTGGCGCTGCCAAGGTTTCTCTTATTGCAGAAAGAAGCCTTGCCATTGATCGAACTTTACATACATTTGGCACACCGATCTGGATTGAAACCAATAATCCGCTTCCCGGCGATGATTCTGCTTTTCAAAAACTGATGATTGCGCAGGATACAGGCTCTGCCATTATTGGGCCAACCCGCGGCGATCTGTTTTTAGGCTCTGGCGCCGGGCCTGGAAAAATTGCTGGCGATACCCGCCACCACGCAAGGTTTGTGGTATTGCTGCCCAAACAGCAACTGCGGAATTAGAAATTAGTTATGGTGCGACGACGGAAAAACCTGAGTGAAGAGGACAAGCTTCTTTGGAAGCGGGTAACCTGCACTATTGAGCCGATGCATGAGCATGTGGGGATGGCGGCGCCAGGCCATAAAAAGCCGGATGATTTTGCTAAAAAATTCTCAAAATTAATGGCAACGCCGAAAAAAGTTCAGCCAAATCCGGCAAAACCCTTAATGCCATCCATTCCAGCGCGTGTTCCACAACGCCCTTTGGCCAACCAATCGCTCGATCATAAAATCCGTAAAAAAATTGTTAAAGGCCGTATGCCGATCGAAGCAAGAATTGACCTTCACGGAATGACTCAGAATAAAGCGATTAGAAAATTAAGAGATTTTTTGCATCGGGCGCAGGCAAATGATTGTCGCTTGGTGCTGGTGATTACCGGTAAGGGAGAGATGGGAAATGGAATTTTGCGCCGGCAGGTTCCCAACTGGCTGACAAATGGCGAATTGCTAAATGTCGTCGGTGGATTTCAGGAAGCGCATATTTCCCATGGTGGTTCCGGTGCGCTTTATGTTCGTATTCGGCGATTATAATAGATAAATGGAAACGCAAATTTGACCCCATTTGGAGAAAAATTACGGGCCATGCGACTTGAGCGCGGAATTTCTCAAAAGGAAATGGCTGAAAGCCTTGGAATTTCCAGTGCCTATTTATCCGCACTCGAACACGGTCGTCGCGGTAAACCGACCTGGGCATTATTGCAAAGAATAATTGGCTATTTCAATGTGATCTGGGATGAGGCGGAGGAGCTTCAAACTTCAGCCGCTCATTCACATCCGCGTGTGATTATTGATACGGCAGGCCTCAATCCAAAGGCTACATTGCTGGCAAATTTACTATCAGAAAATATTCAAGACCTGGAAATTGATCGCCTTGATGAGATAATCGCGCTAATCGAAAAAAATTCTAAATCAAAATAACTGACGAAGCTCGCTTTCTTTTGTATTAATCAGCCAGCCATAATAATTCTCTTCCGGTAATGCAGGTTTTTGCCCGCGGGCACTTCTTTTTTTGTTAATAGCGGCGAGTTTTTTGGCGCGGGATTTTACATTGCCAAGATTATAGAGGGTTGCTGTAACGCCCGGATTGGTCGAAATATCAAAACCGGTATAGCGCTTGTAAACATTAATGCTGTTTTTTAGAACGGCGGCCATATATTGCAGGGTGGAATCCGGGTCCATAATGGTTTTGTAAATTTGCGGTGCATTGCTGGCGCGCAAACGTTTTAACCGGCTGTTGCGGCTAACCATGTCAGTCACTTTTAATGCAGTCAGTGGATTGAGTTGGCCAAGACCAAATGTTTGCCCCGCATAAAGCGGCTGAAAAAACACCCGGCCAAACCGATCATTGGGATAGGCCCGCCCGCTAACCCGCTTGCCACGAAATTTGGTTTTCCAGATAGTTTCGCGACATGACCATTTATCATATGAAGAATTGATGGAAAAACAGCTGGAAAATTCTGGCCGTTTGACAAAATCAGTGACTTGTTCGCCCTTATATTGAAAAGATAAATTCTGGTTGAGGTAGGCCAGCGCCTTTACATAATAGGTCTGATATCTATCCAGCGCATCCACATTATAAGTATGCTCACCCACCAGCGCGCCAATAATATGGATCGGATCAATGCCATAGGCACGGGCGGCCTTTTTGATCTTTTTAATCAGCTTTTTATTGCGACCCAACATGGTGCGGATTTTGATGTATTTCTTTTCAAACGTGCCGCGACCAGATCTGGTGCGCTTGATGGAACCATAGGGAATGGCCGGCTGTTTGGCATTGCGGTTTCCCGCAGGAACTTTGGTAGCGGCATTTGCCGGCGACATCGCTGACAAAGGCAAGACCATGGCAAGAATTACTACGAGTGAGAAGAGCCGGTTTTGTTTCATCTAACATCCATTAGTTTTATTCACGCCAACAGTATCAAAGGATAAATCGGCTGAGATCCGTATCTTTTGCCAGTTCGCCAATATTATCTTGAACAAAAGCCGCATCAATTGTAATTGCATCGCCACTATTGTCGGGAGCATTGAAAGAAATATCACTCAAAATTCGCTCCATCACGGTTTGTAACCGTCTGGCCCCAATATTCTCAACCGAAGAATTTACCGCAACCGCCACATCAGCAATCGCATCAATGGCATCATCGGTAAATGTCAGTTCCACTTCTTCGGTGCCCATCAAGGCGACATATTGTTTGATCAGGCTGGCTTCGGTCTCTTTCAAAATTCTAACAAAATCTTCTTTGGTCAGTGCCCGCAATTCGACCCGGATCGGCAATCGGCCCTGCAATTCTGGCAACAGGTCCGAGGGTTTAGAAACATGGAATGCGCCTGAGGCAATAAACAAAATATGGTCAGTTTTCACCGGGCCATATTTGGTCGCAACGGTCGTGCCTTCCACCAATGGCAAGAGATCGCGCTGCACGCCTTCGCGTGAAACTGAACCTCCGCTTGAACCACTTTCACGCACCGCTATTTTGTCGATCTCATCAAGAAAGACAATGCCGTCATCTTCCACTGATGTTATGGCCTCTGCAACGACCTGCTCATCATCGAGCAATTTGTCGGATTCTTCCGCAATCAATAGTTCGTAGGATTCCTTGACGCTGGTTTTACGTTTTTTGGTGCGCGCGCCGCCCATCGCCTTACTCATCATGTCGCCAATATCGATCATGCCAACGGATGCGCCAGGCATGCCAGGAATTTCAAATCCACCCATCGGGTTGCCCTGATCGGCAACTTCCACTTCAATTTCTTTGTCATCTAACAGACCTTCGCGCAATTTTTTGCGGAAAGATGATCTTGTATTTTCAGTGGCATTTTCGCCCACAAGCGCATTAAGAACCCGGTCTTCGGCGGCAATATGTGCCTTTGCCTTTACCTGTTCGCGTTTTTTGTCGCGCACCAAAGAAATGCCAATTTCCACCAGATCACGAATAATCTGTTCCACATCGCGGCCCACATAACCGACCTCGGTAAATTTTGTGGCTTCAATTTTAGTGAATGGCGCACCGGCCAGTTTCGCCAGCCGTCGTGAAATTTCAGTTTTGCCAACCCCTGTTGGTCCGATCATGAGAATATTCTTTGGCAGCACTTCCTCTTTCATCGGGCTTTCAAGTTGTTGGCGGCGCCAGCGATTACGAAGTGCCACCGCAACCGCGCGTTTGGCATCGTTTTGTCCAATGATAAAACGGTCAAGCTCAGATACTATTTCGCGGGGAGAAAAATTTGTCATGGCGGGTTTCTAACTTTTAAGAGGTGGTAGACTGGCTTCGATAGAGCCAAGTGGAAGAATTGTAAACAGGAATTGGCGCAGCGGACGCCACCCGACACCAAGCGAAATGATCGCCGCACCAATGAGGATGGGCGTGAAACTGGCAGCTCCAAGCGAGTTTCCCTGTTGGGTAATAAAATAGGTAACCGCCAGCGATACATATAGTAGCGACGAAACCAGCATCGCACGGCGATCAATAATCAGCGCAATGCTCATCAAAACTATGAAGATGACAAGCACAACTCCGGCAAGGGTCGGTGCAATAAATTCCAGATCGCGCAGCGAGTTTGCCCGATCAAAGCCAATAATCCAGATGGCCGACTGCCACATGATTGAGTGAACGATTAAGGGCGAGGCCAGCAAATGCAGCCAAAATGCATTATCGCTTAACCGGGTTTGTCGTAACCGGTCGGAGGTATCAAACCACATGGCGAGCACGAATAAAGCCAGACCAGTCATAAACAGGGTCAAAATCACAAAACTGATAGAACCCTCATCAAGGTTTTCGGCTATTTTCAAAACAATCAGCGCGATAATCTGCAAGCCAGTTAAAAACAATGCAAAGGGCAGTTTAAAGCGGGCATAAAACACCAGTGCGGCAATGATTCCAATGGCAAAAAGCGGCAAATATACATTGCTACTTGGCCAGCCGCTTAGTGTTTGAATATCAAATATCTCCTCACCGAAGAGGTAAAAGCTCGCAAGCGATAGAATATGATAGATAAATGCGCCGGCAACAATCATGCTGGGTAGTGAGCGTTTGAGCCAAGAGGCGAAAATTTCAGCTAACCCCCACAAAATTACAGCGGTAATTGCGTGGCCGGTAAGTCCGGTGCCAAAACCGGAAAATGACATGCCGTAAAGCACCATCACCACGCCGAGCGCCAGAAAAATATCATTAAAACCGGATATGAAGCGAAAGCCCTCATCATCTTCGGCATCCAGTTGGGCTTTTTGGGCAAGTTCCGGGTGTTGAGCCGGGGAACCCTCCATTTGTTTTAGCGCATCCGCCTGCTCAGGCTCAATTATGCCCTTGGAGACGGCATCGGCCAGCACATCCTTATTCAGCATCAAGTTGCTCCAGCACAAAATGATCATTGGTATAAACACAAATAGACGATGCGATCTGCATGGATTGTTTTGCCATTTCCTCCGCATTCATATCGCTGTCGGCAAGTGCCAATGCGGCAGCCAGCGCAAAATTTCCACCCGAACCAATGGCCATAATACCATTTTCCGGTTCCAGCACATCGCCGTTACCGGTCAGGCAAAGGGTTGTGGTTTTGTCCGCAACCAGCATCATCGCTTCAAGCTTGCGTAAATAGCGGTCTGTCCGCCAGTCTTTCGCCAGCTCCACACAGGCCCGCATCAATTGATCAGGATACTGGTCAAGTTTGGCTTCCAACCGTTCAAACAAGGTAAAGGCATCGGCGGTCGCACCGGCAAAACCGGAAATAACATTGCCTTTTCCAAGCGGCCGTACCTTGCGGGCATTACCCTTTATTATGGTCTGTCCGAGACTGACCTGCCCATCGCCGGCTATTACAACCTTGTCACCTTTTCTGATTGTGACAATTGTCGTTGCGTGCATGCTGGGAAAAGATTGCTCAGCCATCAATGCCTCCGTAATTTCTTAACCGCTTAAGGTCTATAAACATCTCAATCTGGCATATGTATGTGATTTTTTGCCAGATGCAAACAAACCAATTCATCCTAACCCGGCTTCTCCGGTAGTATTTATCGCATATGCCTGATAGATAGTCGCCAAAATCCCGCAATATGGAGGTCTGATATGACAGATACAGACAACATAACGCCCAGAACGGCAAGCATTTCCCGCAAAACCAATGAAACAGACATTGCTGTTTCCATTAATCTTGACGGGCAGGGCACTTTCGACATTTCAACCGGGTCGGGATTTTTTGATCATATGCTGGAGCAGCTTTCAAAGCATTCGCTGATTGATATGCAAATCAAGGCAAATGGCGATCTGCATATTGATGATCACCACACAGTTGAAGATACCGGTATCGCGATCGGTCAGGCACTTTCCAAGGCGCTGGGCGATCGTCGCGGTATTAATCGCTATGCTTCATTCAATCTTCCAATGGATGAGGCGATGACGCGCGCGGCTGTTGATGTTTCCGGGCGGCCCTATCTGATTTGGAAAGTGGAATTTTCCCGCGACAAACTGGGTACGATTGACACGGAATTGTTTCGCGAGTTCTTTCAGGCGCTGGCACAAAATGCGGGCATTACCCTGCATGTTGAAAATCTCTATGGTGAAAACAATCACCATATTGCTGAAACCTGCTTTAAGGCGGTGGCGCGCGCATTGCGGCATGCGGTTGAGGCTGATCCACGACAAGTGGGTGTTATACCTTCAACCAAAGGCACGTTAAACGGATAGTTTAGGACCTGTTGAGTGACAATTTACACCGTATATATTCCTCCGCAAACCAGTGAAAATGCCGGAAATCAGCATTTGGATGCGGTGCTTATACCGGATGCGCCTTCCTTAATGGCGCTGATATTGCCGTTATTCTGGTTGCTTTGGCATCGTCTTTGGTGGCCGGTATTGTTTTATGTGCTGCTGACAATCACGTTTCTATTATTGCTACCAACAAGCCTGAATGTAATTGCCGCATTTCTGACAATTTTCCCCGGAGTGTTTCTGTTTCTTGAAGGGCAGGAATTGCGCCGAAAGAAGCTGGAAAGGCGCGGATGGACCTTGGCCGCAACAATAGAAGAGCAGGATGTGGGTGCCGCCGAATATCGCTATTTCCACTCAGTGCTGGAAACCCAAAAGTCGACTTTTACGCCAGGCTTTACTCACGCGCCTTCATCTGAAAAAACAGCT
This sequence comes from Alphaproteobacteria bacterium, assembly GCA_024280375.1. GTDB lineage: Bacteria > Pseudomonadota > Alphaproteobacteria > Rhizobiales > Rhizobiaceae > SZUA-100. The sequence goes on from JAJRQF010000034.1 coordinate 27,472, forward strand.
CAAAAACCCTTTGCGCCTGTTGATACGGGGATAGAATTTCCCGGTACAACGGAGCTTTCCTAAATGATGAATGTTGCAATCATTGATTATGGTTCCGGCAATCTGCGCTCGGCGACCAAGGCTTTTGAGCGCGCCGCGCGTGAAGCTGGAATTTCCGCTAATATTATTTTGACCAACGAGCCGAATGTTGTCCGCGACGCCGACCGGGTGGTTTTACCCGGAGTTGGCGCCTATGCCGATTGCCGCGCCGGGCTGGATGCGGTTTTAGGCATGGGTGATGCCTTGCGCGAAGTGGTCGAGCAAAAGGCGCGTCCATTTTTGGGCATATGTGTGGGCATGCAATTAATGTCTGATCGTGGTTTGGAAAAAACCATTACCCAAGGTTTTGGCTGGATTAGTGGTGACGTGGTGGAAATGTCGCCGGATGATCCAGATTTGAAAATTCCGCAGATTGGCTGGAATACGCTGGATGTTTCCCATCCTCATCCGCTATTTGATGGTATAAACACCGGGCCTGAGGGCAAACATGCCTATTTTGTCCATTCCTATCATCTCAAGGCAAATGAACCTTCTGATATTGTTGCCACCACCAATTATGGTGAGGCGGTTACCGCAATGGTTGCCCGCGATAATATGGTAGGCACTCAATTTCACCCCGAAAAAAGCCAGGCGCTTGGTCTGACTCTCATCACCAATTTTCTCAAGTGGGCACCATGATTCTGTTTCCGGCAATTGATTTAAAAGATGGCGAATGCGTTCGCCTGAAACTCGGCGATATGGATCAGGCAACGGTCTATAATACGGACCCGGCAGCCCAGGCTCTTGCTTTCGAAAATGAGGGTTTTGAATATCTGCATATGGTCGATCTTGACGGTGCCTTTGCCGGTGAAAGCCGCAATGGTGGTGCGGTTGATGCTATTTTGAAAGCGGTAAACTTTCCGGTCCAACTGGGCGGTGGTATCAGGCGGCTCGATCAGATTGAGGCCTGGTTGGAAAAGGGCCTGGCTCGAGTAATTTTAGGTACAATTGCCGTGCGCGACCCCGATCTGGTGCGTGAGGCAGGTAGGCTTTTTCCGGGACAGGTTGCGGTCGGTATTGATGCCAAGGGCGGCAAGGTCGCGGTCGAAGGTTGGGCAGAAACCTCCGAATTGACTGCAATAGATTTGGCACTCAAGTTTGAAGATGCGGGTATCGCAACGATCATTTATACTGATATTGACCGAGATGGTATTTTAACCGGTATCAATTGGCCTTCCACACTGGAATTGGCAAAGGCTGTTAATATCCCGGTCATTGCATCGGGCGGGCTGGCCTCTATGGATGATATTGATCAGATGATTGACCCGAAACATGTGATCCTTGAGGGGGCAATTTCCGGCCGCGCGCTTTATGATGGCCGCATCAATGCAAAAGATGCGCTGGCTGCCCTTCGTGCGGGAAAGGCATAAATATGCTGAAAACCAGAATTATCCCCTGTTTGGATGTGGCCGATGGGCGGGTGGTCAAAGGCGTGAATTTTGTTGACCTGGTTGATGCTGGCGATCCGGTTGAAGCAGCCATTGCCTATGATGCGGCCGGTGCGGATGAATTATGTTTCCTCGATATTACCGCCTCAAGCGATGGTCGCGAGGCAACCTTCGGTATGATTGAGCGCACCGCTGAACATTGTTTTATGCCGCTCACCGTTGGCGGCGGGGTGCGCGAACTTTCAGACATCAGACGGTTGTTGTTGGCTGGCGCTGACAAAGTATCTATCAATACGACCGCGGTTAAAAACCCGGATTTTATTGCCGAGGCCGCCGATAAATTTGGCAATCAATGTATTGTCGTTGCCATTGATGCCAAGAAAGTATCAAACGTTGGCGAGCCAGATCGCTGGGAAATATTTACCCATGGCGGGCGCACAGAAACCGGCATTGATGCGGTCGAGTTTGCTCAGTTAATGGTGAAAAAAGGGGCGGGCGAAATATTACTGACCTCAATGGACCGGGACGGCACCAAAACTGGCTATAATCTGCCCCTAACCCGCGCCATCAGCGATGCGGTCAAAGTGCCGGTTATCGCATCCGGCGGTGTTGGCAATCTCGATCATCTGGTTGAAGGTGTTAAAGAGGGGCATGCAAGTGCTGTGCTGGCTGCATCCATATTTCACTTCGGAACCTATAGTATACTAGAGGCCAAGCAGCATATGGCAAAAGCCGGTATTGCTGTTCGCATCGATTGAGAAGAGGCTATCATGGGTGATTTTTCACTTGTAGATCTGGAAAAAATTATCAAGGCGCGTTCCGGTGAAAGCCCGGATGTCTCCTATACGGCGAGCCTGTGCCAAAAGGGCATTGGTAAAGCGGCTGAAAAGCTCGGCGAAGAGGCGGTTGAAACTATCATTGCAGCGGTTAGTCAAGGTTCGGATGAATTAACCGCCGAGGCTGCAGATTTGTTATACCATTTGCTGGTTGTGCTGCAACTTGGCGGCGTTACATTGGAAGATGTTATGGACGAGTTACAACGCAGGACCGCGCAATCTGGCCATGAAGAAAAGTCCAACCGCTGATTATAACAAACAGGCAAGCATATTGAGAGGCTTGAATATGGATCAGGAAACCAAGCTGAATTCCTCCGATACCGGAGGATATGAGGACGGCCTTTCGCCATACCGGATCTATACCGCCAGGGAATGGAGCGAATTTCGCGCCGATACCCAATTAACTCTGAGCGAAGATGAGGTGTTTCGACTGCGCTCAATGAATGATCCGATTTCATTGAATGAAGTGCGGGTTATTTATCTTTCCCTGTCGCGGTTGCTTTCAAGCCATGTGGAAGCCGCCCAAGAACTGTTTCACCAACGCCGCAGGTTCCTGAATATAAAGAGTGAAAAAACCCCGTTTATCATTGGAATGGCCGGCTCCGTTGCGGTTGGAAAGTCCACCACCGCCCGTATCCTTAAAGAGCTGATGTCGCGTTGGCCAAACAGCCCCAAGGTTGATTTAATCACTACGGATGGATTTCTGTATCCCAATGCAGAGCTTGAGGCTCTCGGATTAATGCAGCGAAAAGGCTTTCCCGAGAGCTTTGATCGGCGGGCGGTGTTGCAATTTTTATCTGACATCAAGGCCGGAAAACGGCCGATTAAGGCGCCGGTATATTCCCATTTCAGCTATGATGTTTTGCCCGATGAATATGCGATAGTTGATCTGCCGGATATTCTGATTTTCGAAGGCCTGAACGTCTTGCAGGTCAATGATTTGCCCAAGGATGGCAATTCAGTTCCGTTTGTTTCTGATTTTTTCGATTTCTCTATCTATATTGATGCGGATGAAGAACTGATCCGCCATTGGTATGTGGAGCGTTTCATGCGCCTGCGGGAAACAGCCTTTACCGATCCCGGCTCTTATTTTCACCGCTTTTCAAAAATTTCACCGGAAGAGGCATTGAAAACCGCAATTGCACTTTGGGAAGATATTAACCTGCTCAACCTGCATGAAAACATATTGCCGACCCGCCCGCGGGCCGATCTGATTTTACGAAAAGGTGCCGATCATCTGGTGGATCAGGTAACTTTACGAAAATTATAAAGCGCCGGACTGGAATAACCGGCCCGACGCTTAAATGGATTTTACTGTTTGTGTATATCAAATCTGATCGGCGCGATTAACTTCCATCAGCAGTTTTTCAGTTTTGGCATCTTCAATTTTATTGACCAGTTTTCCCGCTTCTTCGTTATCCCGCATTGTTTTGGTGAGTGAGATAGAGGTGTTGACCAGCATAATGGCGGCCATTGCGTAAAATCCTTTGGCCGAAAAGCTCGCTTCGAGAAAATAAATGCCGCCAGCCATCATCCCGGCAGCCAGTACAAAGCTTGCGGTGGTGAATGTGGTCCATGCGGATGAGTGTTTTACAGCTGTATCAGTCATTTGTTTGTTCCTTTAATTGGTTGAATTGGTCAGTTTGTTCATGCAGATTTTTTACCGGCTTTTTTGGCCAGCTTTTTTGCAGAGACGGGCAAGCACATCATCAGCGCTGGTTTTGAGTGGCGTGCCGCAACCGGCCTCAGCCAGCTTTTCGGTGATATTAATGGGGGTTCCGCTCTGCAGCATCTCATCAATTGCCTGCGAGGTAAGATCATGCCGGGTCTGGCGTTGGCGCAATTTATTCAGGGTTGTTTCCGCATCTTCAAGCGTGTTCAGCCCGGTTTGCAACGGTTGGTCACGTAGTTTGTGTACCCGGTCGGTTGCGGTGGCTATTCTTTGACCGCGGCGTAATTCGCGCAATTTCATTTCGGCCTGCTGAACATTTATTTTAAGGCGCGAAAGTTCTTTTGCATAGAGTTCCTGTGCCTCGGCAGAAGTGGCGCGTTCGCTTTCCATCAATGCAATGCAAGTGGCAGCTTCCTGGGCAAGGTCGTGTTTGTCTTGTTTGAGCGCAACAATTGTCCGTTGTTCGAGATCTTCAATACGTTTCACCAGAGCCTCGTGTTGAATTTCTTCCTGCCTGCTTTGGGCAATGGCAATCGCAACGGATTTTCTGGCAGCCGATACACCCTGTGCGGCTTCCCGCATTTGTTGGTCTAAAAGTGTTAGCGCATGGCGTTCGCTAAACTCTTCAGCCGCCGAATGGGTAGCACCTCGCATGAGGGTCAAAATTTGTTTGATCATCTGATTTTCTCCTTGTATGGTCTTCATGAACGTCGTTCACGTAATCAATATAGTGTTCGGTGAACAATGTTCAAGAATTAAATGAACAATGTTCATGAATTGAAGAGCTAAGGTTAACAAATGGGAAAAAGAGAAGCTGCGCATAAGCTGCTGACAGAAAAGCTACTCACTGCCGCAATCCTGCGGGTAGAAAAATCAGGACTGGAGCATTTGCGCGCGCGCGATATTACCAATGATGCGGGCTGCGCATTGGGCACATTATATAAATGCTATGCTGATCTGGATGATCTGATTATTCATGTGAACTCAAAAACTCTGGGCTTGATGAAAAAGGCCCTGGGTGATGCAGGAACTGATGTAGCCGATCCGGTCGAAGCGTTAAAAGCTCTGGCGATTGCTTATCTTGATTTTGCCGTAGAGAACAAAAACCTGTGGTCTGCGGTTTTTAAACATCGATTGCATGAGGGCCAATCCACCCCGGAATGGCACCGGATGGAGAATATGGCATTGCTTGATTTGATCGCAAAACCAATGAGCGCGATTAATACAGATCTTGATGAGCAGCAATTGCAAGTTCGCAGCCGCACCTATTTTGCCGCCGTGCATGGCATTGTATCTATCAGTTTGCAGGACCGCTTTATTTCGCTTTCCGGAGACGTGCTGCGTTCCGAACTTGAGCATTTTGTCGAAAGACTGGCCAATTAGACTCTTTCATGTTTACATGGAAGCAGTCAGGCCACGAATAGTGGCTCGATACTTATGCATCGCTCCCGCGAAGGCTGGTGCGTAGCACCAAATGGCCGTGAGCGATAAGAAAATAGAGTGTGCCCATCAAAGGCGGACACGCTTTACCCTAACAATCTTCATCAAAGCGGTTTTCCACCAGTTCCTGCAAAGCATCAAGAACTTCATTGGCTTGCCTGCCGCTGGCAGAAACCTCAATACAGCACCCGGAAGATGCTGCAAGCATCATCAATCCCATGATTGACGTGGCACATACGCAAGCACCGTTTTTTGTCACCAGAACTTTCGCGTCAAACCGTTCGGCAGTTTTAACAAATTTCGCGGAAGCACGGGCATGCAGGCCCTTTTTATTGATAATATTCAACAGGCGCGATGGTGCAATTTCCGATTTTGTTTTAACGCTGATCACTGGCCCGATAACACCTGGCTTGCCACATTAATATATTTACGGCCCGAATCCTGCGCCTCATTCAGGGCGAGATCCATGTCGTCTTCACTGCGAACGCTGGCAAGTTTTATCAACATTGGCAGGTTTACACCGGCAACAACCTCTATCGTGCCGGTTTCCATGACAGAAATTGCAAGGTTGGACGGCGTGCCACCAAACATATCTGTCAGCAAGATAACGCCGGTGCCACTATTGACCTCAGACACGGCATTCAAAATATCCAGCCGCCGCTTTTCCATGTCATCATCCGGCCCAATAGATATCGTGCTCAGCTGATTTTGTGGTCCCACCACATGCTCCAGTGCCAATCTAAACTCATGTGCCAGCCCGCCATGGGTAACCAGTACAAGTCCTATCATCAACTAGCTTCCTTCAGCCGTTGCATCATTCGTTTTAAAAGCGAACTGCAAAAATGCCTAATTATTTCCTGAAAATTCATTGTGGCAGGCTTGAAAGTGGTTGCAAGTTTTTTTCTCATTGCCCGTATGATTAAAAGCCGCCAAATATGACTATATTTAAGCGTTATACCAACTGCTCAGGTGCATAACTTACTCATACTTGCAGTAATAATCCGAAAAGATTGTTCTAATTGGAATTGGGGCACTGAAATTTCAGGCAATGAAATACCTTTGATATTTCGGCTGTTTTCCAAAGGCATGCGGGCCAGTTTTTCTGGTGAAATAATTTCAACCACCAGATTAATCACCGTTGAGGCAACAAAGGAATTTTTATAAATACCAAATCCGCGAATCTCACACAGGCCTGATATATCTATCGGGCACTCACCAATCAGGCGACCGTTGGCATTGTGCAATAATGTCTGATCATCAGCAACCATTGCGGCAAATTGGGAAGTTTCGGTTGCCCGGTCAATTAAATGCAGCATCAGGGATGTTTTGCCAGAACCCGATGGCCCACAGACCAAAATGCCCTGATTGCCAATAATCAGGCAATTGGCATGCAGGTTCTCATGGTTTTGATAATTCTTCTGCAAGGCATCAGACCTATTTATCTGCAGGCAATTTAACGACAAACCGGGCACCGGTAATACCTGTACCATTTTCCACATTGGTCACCCGGATTGTACCTCCGTGGGCTTCGATGATTTGTTTGGAAATTGACAGCCCAAGGCCTGAATTTTGTCCAAACTCTTCCTGATCAGGACGATCAGTATAAAACCGCTCAAAAATGCGGTCGATTTGTTCTGCCTGAATACCTGGCCCGTTATCTTCAACTGTCAGAAAAACCCAACGGTCCCTGCGCTCCAGCGTAACCGAGATTTTACCACCAGGTTTTGGAACAAATGAGCAGGCATTATCCAACAGGTTGTTGATCACCTGTCCAAAACGGCTCTCGATGCCGGAAATAACAAACGGTTTGAGGTTAACAACCGGAGGGATGGTCAGGAGCCGTCCGGAAAGACCTTTTCCAATGATACCGGTGGTTTTGAGGATATTGAAAAAGATTTTTACCCCATTATCGGTTTTATCGCGACCGAGGCGCAGGCTTTTGATATCAAGCAACAGCTCTTCTAAATCAAATTCATTTGCGTCCTCGCGTGCCAATTCCGCATCCAGTCTGGAAGCGTTGGAAATGTCCGTAATCAGCCGGTCCAGTCTTATCACGTCATGCTGGATAACATCCATCAACCGTTGGCGTTGCAGGTCGGTTTTCACCAGCGGCAGAGTTTCAACCGCACTGCGCAAAGAGGTCAGTGGGTTTTTCAGTTCGTGACTGACATCGGCTGCAAAACTTTCAATAGCCTCGATACGCGAGTAAAGCGACGACATCATATCGCGAAGGGCAATTGAAAGGTGGCCAATTTCATCTTGCCGATCAGAAAAATCAGGAATTTCCTGCCTGGAGTTCCCTTTTAACCTCACCCGCTCGGCAGCCGCAGATAAACGGCGCAAGGGTTGCGCAATAGTGCTTGCAAGAAAAATTGATAATAGCATTGTCACAATTGCTGCAACTGCCGTTACACGAACAATCGCCAGCCTTTCGGCCCGCACAATTTTATCAATATCATCGCCCTTGGTGGAAAGCAGCAGCACGCCCAGGATCGCCCGAAAACGTTGAACCGGCACCGCTACAGATACAACCAGTCTGCCCGCATCGTCCACCCGAACAATACTGGCGGGCGCCCCGGTCAGGGCCGTCACCACCTCAGGGTATTTTGTACCATCGCCGCCGGGATACTCTTTATATATCGGCAGGTCAGTGCGAAGCAGCCAGCCATTTACAATATCATCAAACCTGTCGACAATATTTTTGTCCCCTGCTGCAATCGCAGGCAGGTTATACCGTAATATCTGGCCACGGGAATAAAGATGGCGCGAGTCAATGATAATCAATCCATTCGGGTCATAAATTCTGGCGCGCGTTCGGGTTGGAGAAATCAGCTGACGTAAAACCGGTGCAACCTGCTCTGGATCAATCGGAAAATCGAGATTACTTAAACTGTCATCGGTTGGAAAAATACTTTCGCCTGCCTGCAATTCGACCAGTTTATCCGGGTCAATTGTCAAGGAATTGGTCTCGACTGTGGCCGATGCAGCAATGGCGCTGGAAATAATTTGTCCCTGAATTAATAGGCTTTCAATCCGTGCATCGGTAAGTCCGGCTCTAAACTGGTTAAGATAGAGAATGCCTGAAAGTAGAATAATCAGTGCGGTCAGGTTGAGAAAAATTATCCGCCGCGTAATGCTGGTGAGCAAATGCAGTCGAAATACGCGGGTAATCTTGCTCAGAAATTTACGGAATAATCCAAACCGCCGGGTGCTGCGATCTTTGCCTTTGGGCGGATTCCCGGTTTCAGTTGAAATATTATGGTCAGCCTCAATGGCCATTGCTTAGCGCACCGGGAAAGTCCCGGCCCAACAATTTTGGCAGCATTCTACAATGCCGATATTTGTTACACAGAAGCAACGGTTCCCCTAGCCTTCCTTAAACCGGTATCCCACGCCGTAAAGCGTATCAATCATATCGAAATTATCATCCACCGCCTTGAATTTTTTTCTCAAGCGCTTGATGTGGCTGTCAATCGTGCGATCGTCAACATAGACTTGATCATCATAGGCCGCATCCATCAGTGCATCCCGGCTTTTTACCACACCAGGTCGTTGGGCAAGCGAATACAAAATCAGAAATTCAGTAACGGTCAACGTAACCGGTTTTCCATCCCATTCGCAGGTATGGCGTTCCTGGTCCATGCTGAGCAATCCCCGCTCAAGGCTTTTGGATGGATCGCTTTTTATTTTTAAGCCGCTTTCGCCGCGCTGGGAGACCCTACGAATAACCGCACGAACCCGTTCGATCAGCAATCGTTGTGAGAACGGTTTTTTGATAAAATCATCGGCGCCCATTTTTAGGCCAAACAATTCATCAATCTCCTCGTCCTTCGAGGTTAGAAAAATAACCGGTAGATCTGATTTTTGACGCAAACGGCGCAATAATTCCATACCATCCATGCGTGGCATTTTGATATCGAAAATCGCCAGATCGGGCAGTTTAGCAGTAAGGCCATCCAGCGCTGTTGCGCCATCCGTATAGGTGTCGACCTTATAGCCTTCAGCTTCAAGAGCAATCGACACTGATGTCAAAATATTTCGATCATCATCGACAAGAGCGATGGTCGTCATGATAGTATTCTCCAAAATTCTTTTATGCTTATACGTCAACAAATGGTCAATGGCGATAAAATTGCGCGTAAATTGTGGCAATCCGGTTAACTGGCAGGTTAATCCGCAGATATTATGGCGGCTTATCAAGCAGTTAACCAGCAAATGAAGCGAATAGTGAATAGGTAAATGATGTCTTCCTCAAATAATACCACCATCGCCAGCAATATTTGGCACCAAATGCAAGTTGCAGCATTCGGCACATTGGAAAAAAGCGGCTTCCCGCATGTCTCATTAGTAACTATAGCACCGCAAAATGATGGATCAGCCCTGTTGTTACTTTCCAGTCTTGCAAGACATACGCAAAATATCAAACGTGATGGGCGTACATCCCTGCTGGTCAATGCCGTGCCCAGGCGGGGAGAAGTGCCGGGAGAAAAAGTGGATGATCATGATCATCCGGAAGATCCCCCGGAAGATCCCCCGGAAGATCCCCCGGAAGATCCCCCGGAAGATCCATTGGCAGATGAGCGTATTACGGTTCATGGGCACATAAAACAACTGCCCGCTGATCAGATTGAAGCTGGGAAAATCGCTTTTCTTGATCGGCACCCAACGGCGGGCCTCTATATCGGATTTCAGGATTTTACACTTTATCGGTTTTGTCCGTCAGAAGTTTTTCTGGTGGGTGGGTTTGGTCGTATTGAAACGCTGCCTGCTGAAATTTTACAGATGTAATTGGCGGGACGATAAAAATACTAATCGTTTAGAGTGGCAGTTTTTTTGCGCCAATTAAATTTCAATCGATTAAATAATTGAAATGACTAAGAAATTACGTTTTTTTGCTTGTAATGATTTGAGTTTTAGGCCCATAGATTAACCAGTACCCTTGGGGCAAATGGATTGTCCTAAACACACCGCAAACTCAACACAAATATCCAATCTGGTAAAAGGTAGGCACCGTGAAACAATCAGGCACCTGGAATAAAGCATTTGATTTAGAAAAAAGCGGCCTTGTCGGTTTGGGCGATCAGAGCATAATTCACTGGAATTACGACGAAATGCTGCTTCAGAAAACATCGCTGACACGCAGTGAAGGTGTTGAAACCAATAAAGGTGCCTTGCTGGTAACCACCGGTCAGCACACCGGCCGCTCGGCGACTGACAAGTATATTGTGCGCGATGAAAATACCGAAAATACCATTTGGTGGGATAATAACAAATCCATCTCCGCCGATCAGTTTGATCTGTTGCATCAGGACTTTCTTGTACACGCTAAAAACCGGGAACTGTTTGTGCAGGATCTGTATGGCGGTGCTGATCCGGAATTTCGCATCAAGGTAAGGGTGATTACCGAGTTTGCATGGCATTCTCAATTTATCCGTCATTTATTGCGCCGCCCTGAAATTTCCGAATTGGCCGAATTTGTACCGGAGTTCACTATAATTGACCTGCCAAGCTTTAAAGCAAACCCCGAGCGCCATGGCTGCAAATCTGAAACCATCATTGCCGGTGATCTGACCAAGGGCATCGTTCTGATTGGCAACACAGAATATGCAGGCGAAATTAAAAAGTCGGTATTTGGTGCCTTGAATTACTTCCTGCCCGAACGTGGGGTTATGCCGATGCATTGTTCGGCAAATGTTGGTTCTAACGATGATGCGGCATTGTTTTTTGGCCTTTCCGGCACCGGCAAAACCACCCTTTCTTCCGATGCCAGCCGCACCCTAATTGGTGATGACGAGCATGGCTGGTCTGAAAATGGAATATTCAATTTCGAAGGTGGTTGTTACGCCAAGACCATTCGTCTTTCTGCGGAAGCTGAGCCAGAAATTTTTGCGGCAACCCAAACCCGTGGTGCAGTGCTTGAAAATGTTATTCTGGATGAAAATGGTCAACCGGATTTTGATGATGGCTCATTGACTGAAAATGCTCGTGTCGCCTATCCGATCCATTTTATTCCAAATGCCTCTGATACGGGCATGTCCTGCAATCCAAAAAACATCATCATGCTAACGGCCGATGCATCGGGTATTCTGCCGCCAATTTCCCGTATGACCCCGGCTCAGGCCATGTATCATTTCCTTTCCGGCTATACGGCAAAAGTTGCAGGCACCGAAAAAGGTGTTGTGGGTACACAGGCAACATTCTCCACCTGTTTTGGGGCACCGTTTATGCCACGTCATCCATCTGTCTATGGCAATTTGCTGAAAGACAAGATCGCCAAACATGGTGCAACCTGCTGGCTGGTTAATACCGGCTGGACCGGCGGCGCCTATGGAACCGGTTCGCGCATGCCAATCAAGGCGACCCGCGCATTGTTGAACGCAGCCCTTGATGGCAGCCTGAACGATGCCGAAATGCGCACCGATCCAAATTTTGGCTTTGAAGTGCCGGTTTCTGTTGCAGGTGTTGATGATGCCTTGCTCGATCCGCGTGAAACCTGGGCCGACAAGCAGGCCTATGATGCGGAAGCGCAGTCTTTGGTTGCCAAGTTTATCGAGAATTTCGAAAAGTTTGAAAGCCATGTGGATGGCGTGGTTTTAAGTGCGGCACCACAAATTAGAATTGCAGCTGAGTAAGCATTCATTCAAGAATTACCGAAAAAGGCCTGTCATCAATCTGACAGGCTTTTTTTGTTTTGAAGAATAAAAATTAACTACCGCCGTGCCATGAAGGCAAGCCGTTCAAACAGATGCACATCCTGTTCGTTCTTTAACAGTGCCCCATGCAGTTTTGGTAGCGCATTGACGGATTTTTCCCGCAGGGTTGCCGGGTCCACATCGTCGGATACAAGCAGCTTTATCCAGTCCAGCGCTTCTGATGTGGACGGTTTTTTGCGCAGGCCCGGGGTCTCGCGAATTTCATAAAATTGAGTAAGCGCCTCGCGCACAAGGTTCTTTTTGATGTCGGGAAAGTGCACATCGACGATTTGCTCCAGAACATCGGCTTCCGGAAAGGCGATATAGTGGAAAAAACAGCGACGCAAAAAAGCATCCGGCAGTTCTTTTTCATTATTTGAGGTGATAATTACAATCGGGCGATGCCGCGCCTTGATGGTTTCATCGGTCTCATAGACAAAGAACTCCATTTTATCGAGTTCCTGCAAAAGGTCGTTTGGAAACTCAATATCAGCCTTGTCGATTTCATCAATCAACAACACAATTTTTTCGCCAGCCTCAAAGGCCTCCCATAATTTGCCTTTTTTAATGTAGTTTTTAATATCATGAACGCGTTTTTCACCAAGCTGTGAATCACGCAATCTTGAAACCGCATCATATTCATAAAGCCCCTGTTGCGCTTTGGTGGTTGATTTGATGTGCCATTCCATCAATTTCAGTCCCAATGATTGCGCAACCTGAATGGCAAGCTCGGTCTTGCCGGTGCCGGGTTCGCCTTTAATCAGCAATGGCCGCTCCAGCGCAATCGCCGCATTTACCGCGATTTTAAGGTCATCAGCCGCGATATAGGTGCTTGTTCCGGTAAACTTGTTCAACTGTTCGCTCATAGATTTGCTCGGCCCTTATGGTTTTAGCGAGGATAAGTTGGGCAACATAAGAGCTTCATTGGGCAAGCGCAATGCGGTGCTGGGTAAATCGATTTAAATCATGAATTCTGCAACTTGCACGGGGTTGGATAACCTCACGGCCCAGGGCATTGCTCAACAAATCTCACCTTTTATTGACAGATCTGTCCTTGTTTACGCCATTAATGATACCAATCTTGAGGGTGAGGACAATCAATGTCCAACAAGTGTGGAGCAAACAAATGCAAACTGAAACCATGTTTTAGGCGCATTAATCGGGACCGGTTAAACGGCAATTCCCTGATGCGTTTAAGAGCAAAAGGAGGTTGTTATGACCATCTCAAAATTAAAAACTCTTACTGTTGCAGCAATTTTTGCTGTTGGCACATTATTTGCCTTATCGGGTGGCTCTTATGCCCAGGGCCTGCAATGCGGCAATCGTGCAAAAATGGTGAAAACACTCGATAAGCGCTTTAAGGAAGCCCGCTTTGCCATGGGCCTCGCCTCTAACATCAATTTGTTTGAGGTATTTATTTCCAAAAAGGGTACATGGACCATTCTTTCCACCCGCGCCAACGGTGTGGCCTGCATTGTTGCCGCCGGAAAATCATGGGTCAACATGCCAGCAAAACTTTCAGGTGATGCGGTGACGTTTTAGGAGTGAATAGACTTCTAAGTGGCTTTCCAGCTCGCCGTAACACTCCAACTGAGCCGCTAGGCGAAGCGCTTTTAGTGATCGCGCGTTGACCCCGGACTTGATCCGGAGGAAGCGCAAGATCACGATAATAAAGCGCCCCTGCGGAGCCGCGGCAAAGCCGTTGGCGTGAGCGCCCATTCAGAATACATGATGCGTGATGATGGTGTTGGTCTCGCGAATGCCTGAAACTTTCTGGAACATATCGGACATATAGCGGCCAATATCTTCATCCTGATCAAGGTAAAACTTGACCAGTAAATCATATTCACCGGCGATTGAATAAATTTCCGAAGCAATTTCAAGTTCGGCGATCTTGTCCGCAACCTCATAGGTTTTGCCAAGTTCGGTTTTGATCATCAGAAAAAATGGTCTCATTATCTCGCTCACGACTGTTGGGGCTTTGCCCCTGTCTGCGCGGGCGCGCCACATTAGATGGCGGCTCGCAATTTGCTCGCTATATTGCACCAACGAGTTTAAATATCAAATCAAGCAAATGCCTGAATGCCGGTTTGGGAACGACCCAAAATCAGCGCATGCACATCATGGGTGCCCTCATAGGTATTGACCGCCTCAAGGTTCATCATATGGCGGATAACCCCATATTCGTCTGACACCCCGTTACCGCCATGCATATCGCGGGAAACCCGGGCAATATCCAGCGCCTTGCCGCAATTATTACGCTTCATCAGTGAGATCAATTCGGCCGGGGCATTTTGCTCATCAATCAACCGGCCCAGCCGCAAGGCACCTTGCAGGCCAAGCGAAATCTCGGTTTGCATATCGGCAAGTTTTTTCTGAATAAGCTGCGTTGCAGCCAGTGGCCTGCCAAATTGCTTGCGTTCCAGCGTATAGTTGCGTGCCGCAAACCAGCAAAATTCTGCCGCACCCATTGCACCCCATGCAATGCCAAAACGTGCCCGGTTGAGGCAGCCAAATGGTCCGGCCAGCCCTTGCGCATGCGGCAACAGGTTTTCATCCGGCACAAAGACTTCGTCCATCTGGATCATGCCGGTAATTGAAGCGCGCAGCGAGAATTTGCCTTCGATTTTGGGCGTTTCCAGCCCCTTCATGCCGCGTTCCAGAATAAACCCTTTGATCTTATTATCGTGCTCATCAGATTTGGCCCAGATAATCAGCACATCGGCGATGGGTGAATTGGTAATCCAGTTTTTAGCGCCTGAAATCAGATAACCCCCGTCGACTTTTTTGGCGTGCGTTACCATCGAGCCGGGGTCGGAGCCATGGTCCGGTTCGGTTAGGCCAAAACAGCCAACCCATTCGCCACTTGCAAGTTTAGGCAGGAATTTCATGCGTTGCTCTTCTGAACCATAGGCGTGAATTGGGTGCATCACCAGCGAGGATTGCACCGACATGGCAGAGCGATAGCCGGAATCCACCCGCTCCACTTCGCGCGCAATTAATCCGTAACTCACATAATTGACATCGGCACCGCCATATTCTTCGCCAATGGTTGAGCCCAGCAGGCCAAGTTCACCCATTTCGCTCATGATCTCGCGGTCGAATTTCTCATGCCGGTTGGCTTCCAGTACCCGCGTTGCCAGTTTTTCATCTGCGTAGGCACGCGCACTGTCGCGCACCATGCGTTCTTCTTCGCTCAACTGATCATCAAGCAAAAATGGATCTTCCCAATTAAAGGGTGCCGGTTTGGCGCGGGCCTGTTCAGGCGTCATGTAAATTCTCCAGAAGGGGTTGGCATTTGGTGAGACTGTACGACCAGTTGGGAAATTGGAAAAGCAAAAACTTGTTTTGCATTTATAGATAAGCACATTTTATTTCAAACATAAAATATTCATACTTGAAATTACTCCTTGTTGGTGGCACTCTTATATCAAATGTAGGAGTGGATTTTATGACTGATTTAAGCGGCAAGCATGCATTGATCACCGGCGGAGGCACCGGAATTGGTGCGGCAATCGCGCTTGTGCTGGCGAATGCCGGTTCAAAGGTAACCGTTACCGGGCGGCGCATTGAACCACTTGAAGAAATCGCGGCCCAATCAGACAATATTAGACCCGCGAGCCTCGATGTGGCCGATGAGGTTGCCACGGCAAAAATATTTGCTGAGGCCAAAGAGGCATTCGGGCCAATTTCGATTGTGGTTGCCAATGCCGGCATTGCCGAAACCTTGCCAATCATAAAGTCTGATCTGGCATTTTGGCGCCGCACCATGTCGACCAATCTCGATGGTGCTTTTTTGACCATGCAGGCGGGTCTGCCGGATATGCTGGAAAATGGCTGGGGCCGAATTATTGCCGTATCTTCAATTGCCGGCCAAAAAGGCCTGGCCCGCGGCACCGCCTATTGTGCCTCCAAACACGGGCTTATCGGTCTCACACGGGCGATGTCAGCTGAATTTATCGGCAAAGGCATTACGGTCAATGCGCTTTGCCCGGGTTATGTGCGCACCCCGATTGTTGATCGTGGTGTTACCAACATCATGGAAAAAACCGGACTTGATGCTGAAAAGGCATTGAAAGCCATGGTTGATGCCAACCCCATTGGCCGTCTGATCGAACCGGAAGAAGTGGCCGCCGCTGCCCTTTATCTCTGTGGTCCGGGGTCAGAAGCTTATAATGGTCAAACCCTGCAGCTTGCCGGTGGGGATGTTTGATGGCGCAGGCGGCTCAAAAAACTGCGTCTGATATTGCAAGCAAAGCCCGGCTACGCCTGTGGCTGCGGCTGCTGCAATCAACCCGTAAGATTGAGAGCGAACTGCGCGATCGTTTGCGCCGTCAATTTAGCGTAACCCTACCGCGATTTGATGTACTGGCCGCCCTTTATCGCAAGAGTGATGGCATGTTGATGTCGGAATTGTCCCGCTATCTGATGGTTTCAAACGGTAATGTCACAGGCATTATCGACCGTCTGGTGTTCGATGGATTAGTGGTGCGGGCCCAGCGCAAGGGCGATCGGCGTACCTCTATTGTAAGGCTGACTATCAAGGGCGTTACAGAGTTTGAACGCATGGCCGAGGCGCATGAGGCCTGGGTCAGCGAATTACTGTCTGAGTTTTCACCAAAAGATGCGCAAAATTTGAGCGCCATGCTGGATGGCATTCAATTCGGGGAAAAATCGCGATGAGCAAAATGGCAAATTTGAAGCCGAAAAACTTCAATTGGCGCATGCAAGGTTCAGTTGCCGTCATCACACTATCGCGGCCAGAGCGCAAAAATCCGCTGACCTTTGAAAGTTATGCAGAACTGCGCGATACTTTTCGCGATCTTATCTACGCTGAAGACGTGGATGTGGTGGTTTTTGCTTCCAACGGCGGTAATTTTTGTTCCGGTGGCGATGTGCATGAAATTATCGGCCCACTGGTCAAAATGGACATGAAAGAACTGCTGGCATTCACCCGCATGACCGGAGATTTCGTCAAGGCGATGATTAATTGCGGTAAGCCGGTAATTTCAGCCGTTGATGGTATTTGCGTCGGGGCCGGGGCAATTATCGCCATGGCATCGGATATTCGTTTTGCTACGCCCGAGGCAAGAACAGCCTTCCTGTTCACAAAAGTCGGGCTTGCCGGTTGCGATATGGGCGCATGTGCGATGTTGCCGCGTATTATCGGCCAGGGTCGCGCGGCAGAGCTGCTCTATTCCGGGCGCACCATGTCGGCGATTGAGGGTGAGCGCTGGGGCTTCTATAATCGCCTGATTGAAGCGGACGCATTGCTGGAAGATGCACTGGAATTTGCCCAAAAGCTCGCCAAAGGCCCAACCTTTGCCCACGGCATTACCAAAACTCAATTAAATGCAGAATGGTCTATGGGGCTGGAGCAGGCGATAGAGGCTGAAGCGCAGGCCCAGGCTATTTGTATGCAGACGAGAGATTTCGAACGGGCCTATCATGCCTTTGTTGCCAAAAAGACCCCGGTTTTTGAGGGCGATTGATCCATGGATAAGAGCTTTCTGAACTGGCCGTTTTTAGACGAAAAGCACAAAACTCTCTCAAGTCAGCTAGAGCAATGGTGCGAGAAAAACTTGCCGGTTGATCACCACAATGTCGATCAGGCCTGCCGGGATCTGGTGGTCGCTCTTGGCAAGGGTGGCTGGTTAAATCACACATCAATTGACCCGGAAAGCGATGATGGCCGTCTGGATGTGCGCTCGATCTGCCTCATTCGTGAAACTCTTGCCCGCCATGATGGCCTGGCTGATTTTGCCTTTGCAATGCAGGGGCTTGGCACCGGCGCAATTTCGCTGTTTGGTAGCGATGAGCAACGCCAATGGCTGGAAAAAACCCGGCAAGGCATAGCACTTTCGGCCTTTGCCTTAACCGAGCCCGGCTCCGGCTCCGACGTGGCCAATATGACCACAAATGCGCGCCAATCCGGCAGTGATTATATCTTAAATGGTGAAAAAACCTGGATTTCAAATGGCGGGATAGCCGATTTCTATTGTGTCTTTGCCCGGACCGGCAGCGCTGATGATGGCGCGCGCGGAATTTCGGCCTTTTTACTGCCTGCCGACGCACCGGGTCTGGAAGTGGTCGAGCGGTTGGAGGCGATTGCCCCGCACCCTCTGGCTCACTTGAGGTTCAATGATATTCGCCTGCCCCAATCTGCAATGATTGGCCAGCCGGGTGAGGGCTTTAAAATTGCCATGTCGGTGCTGGATATTTTTAGATCGAGCGTTGGCGCAGCGGCCCTTGGCTTTGCTCGCCGTGCGCTGGATGAAACCATTAACCGCGCCAAATCGCGCCAACTGTTTGGTGCGCCGCTGGCTGAATTACAAATGGTGCAGGGCCATATCGCTGACATGGCGCTGGATGTGGATGCGGCCGCCCTGCTGGTTTACCGCGCCGCATGGACCAAGGATATGGGCGCTCCCCGCGTTACCAGAGAGGCTGCAATGGCGAAGCTTTTTGCCACCGATCACGCCCAGGATGTGATCGACAAGGCCGTGCAAATTCACGGCGGTGACGGTGTGCGCAAGGGTCATATTATCGAAAGCCTTTACCGGGAAATCCGCGCCCTGCGCATTTATGAAGGTGCTTCAGACGTTCAGCGCATTATAATTGCCCGCCAGATAATGGCTTAGAACAGACAATGGCATAGGTGGAGAACAGACATGAGTGAAACGCTAGGCCCAAGCGCCCATATAGATACGTTTTCCCGGGATAATCTGCCCGCATCTGATCTCTGGCCGGAGTTTCTGCTCGATGGATTTGATTATCCTGACCATATCAATGTCGGCTGTGAGCTAACCGATGATATGGTGGAAAAAGGCTTTGGCGATAACACGGCTCTCATCGGCAATGGTCGGCGCCGAACCTATAAGGAACTGACTGACTGGACCAATCGGCTGGCCCATGCGCTGGTGGAAGATTATGGCGTTGAACCGGGCAATCGGGTGATGATCCGTTCGGCCAATAATCCGGCGATGGTCGCCTGCTGGCTGGCTGCGACCAAGGCCGGGGCGGTGGTAGTCAATACCATGCCGATGTTGCGGGCCGGCGAACTTGGCAAAATCATCGACAAGGCCGAAATCAAGCTGGCGCTCTGCGATAGCCGCATCATGGATGAACTGGTGATCTGTGCCAAGGATAGCCAATATTTACAGCAGGTTATCAGCTTTGATGGCACGGCCAATCACGATGCGGAACTGGACAGGGCAGCACTCAACAAAGATGTGCGCTTTTCCGCTGTTGAAACCGGTCGCGATGATGTGGCGCTGCTGGGCTTTACCTCCGGCACCACGGGCGAACCCAAGGCAACCATGCATTTTCACCGAGATTTGCTGATCATTGCTGATGGCTATGCAAAGGAAGTGCTGAATGTCACGGCCGATGATGTTTTTGTCGGCTCACCGCCGCTTGCCTTTACCTTTGGGCTGGGTGGATTAGCTATATTCCCCTTGAGGTTTGGCGCGGCTGCAACCCTGTTGGAAGCGGCAACGCCGTCGAGCATGGTCGAGATTATCGAAACCTATAAGGCAACCATATGTTTTACGGCACCCACCGCCTATCGCGCTATGCTGGCGGCAATGGATGAGGGTGCTGATCTCTCCTCCTTGCGGATTGCAGTTTCTGCCGGTGAAACCCTGCCAGCCCCGGTATTTGACGACTGGAAAGAAAAGACCGGTAAACCGATGCTCGATGGTATCGGGGCAACGGAATTGCTGCATATTTTCATTTCCAACCGTTTAGGCAGTGCGGAAGCCTCCGCTACCGGCACCACGGTAGAAGGCTATCTGGCCCGTGTGGTGGACGAGGATATGAACGATGTTGCCACTGGCGAAATTGGCAAATTGGCAATCAAAGGCCCGACCGGGTGCCGCTATCTGGCTGATGACCGGCAAAAAACCTATGTGCGGGATGGCTGGAACCTGACAGGTGATTCTTTCTTTGTTGATGATCGGGGCATTTTTCATTTTGCCGCCCGTTCCGATGATATGATTATCTCTTCTGGCTATAATATTGCCGGCCCCGAGGTTGAGGCAGCCCTGCTTGCGCACCCCCATGTGGCCGAGTGCGGGGTGATCGGCAAAACGGATGAGGCGCGCGGCCAGATCGTCGAAGCTTATATTGTTTTAAATGAGGGAATTGCCGGTGATGCGGATTGCGTAAAATCGTTGCAGGACCATGTGAAGGCAACCATCGCGCCCTATAAATACCCCCGTTCAATAAAGTTCATTGATGCATTGCCGAAAACCCAAACCGGGAAAATCCAGCGCTTCAGGCTGGGCGAAGATCAAACCGCAATGGGGCTTCACTAATGGCGACTTTTGAAACTAATAAGGATGATTCCAACGCTGAAACGTCCTTCGCTGATAAAATGTCCTATTCAGACTATCTTGGTCTTGAGAATATTTTGACCGCCCAGCATCCGCAGTCAGAGGCCCACGATGAAATGCTGTTTATTGTCCAGCACCAAACCTCGGAATTATGGATGAAGCTGGCAATTCACGAATTGGTCGCCGCCCGCACTGCCCTATCCAACGATCAATTGCAGCAATCGTTTAAAATGCTGGCGAGGCTTTCGCGCATATTTGAACAGCTAAACTCCGCCTGGGATGTTTTGCGCACCATGACACCGAGCGAATATACGATTTTTCGTGAAACTTTGGGTAAATCTTCCGGCTTTCAATCCTGGCAATACCGGTTGATAGAATTTATCATCGGCAATCGCAATGAGGCCTTGTTGAAGCCCCATGCGCATTCAGCAGAAATCACCAAAGTGCTAAAGAGTGAACTGCAAAACCCCAGTCTTTATGATGCGACCCTTGCCCTGCTTGTGCGCAATGGCTTTGATTTACCCGACGAGGTTATCAACCGCGACCCGGCGATGTCTCATCAGCCCAATGATGCGGTGGAGGCCGCCTGGGCAGTGATTTATAAAGACCCTCATAAGCACTGGCAACTATATGAACTGGCGGAAAAGCTGATGGATATTGAGGATTATTTCCGCCGTTGGCGGTTTAACCATGTGACCACGGTTGAGCGCATCATTGGTTCCAAGCGTGGCACCGGTGGTACATCGGGCGTGCCCTATCTGCGGCGGATGCTCGATGTGGTTTTGTTTCCTGAACTTTGGCAGGTGAGAACCAGTCTTTAATATCCGAGAATTGCGAGAATTAATTGATGCCCGCTTTTATATCCAGACAGAAAATCTTGTTCCAGCATTGCGACCCGGCCCGCATTGTTTTCTATCCGCGATATTTTGAGCTGATCAACGCGGTGGTCGAGCAATGGTTTGAGGAAGGCGTCGGCCTTTCTTTTGCAGAAATGCACATGGAGCGCGAAGAAGGGGTTCCCACATTAAAGCTTGATGCCTTCTTTTCGGCACCCAGCAGGCTTGGGGATTTGCTGAATTTCTCGCTTACGGTTTCACGATTGGGAAACAGCAGCGTTGATTTAAAGATCATTGCCGATTGTCAGGGTGAGAAACGGCTCGAAGCGAATTTAACTTTGGTGCATATTTCCAATTCAGACGGCAAATCAAAGCACTGGCGGGCTGAAATTCGCGCAAAAATGCAGAATTTTTTGGTAGATTGAAAATAACTGGCGAGAGCAACATGCACAAAGATTTACAGCCTAAGGGTTGGAAAAAAGCCAGTGGTTATGCCAATGGCGTGATGGCCAAAGGCACCATGATTTTCACCGGCGGGCAGATTGGCTGGAATGCCGACCAGCAATTTGAGAGCGATGATTTTGTCGCCCAGCTTGAGCATTGTTTGGAAAATATAGTGGCCATATTGGTTGAAGCGGGCGCTGGGCCGCAACATCTGGTGCGGCTCACATGGTTTGTCACCGACCGTGAGGAATACAAATCCAACCTTGCGGAAGTTGGCAAAGCCTATCGCAAGGTCCTGGGGCGTAATTTCCCGGCCATGAGCGTTGTGGAGGTTTCATCCCTGATTGAAGATCGGGCAAAAATCGAGATCGAGGCAACCGCTGTGCTGCCTGACTAATAGCTATATTTAGATATAGCTATTTTTCTTTTAGTGATTCGGCGGACCCAAGTTCCAAAATCTTTTCCAGCGCACCAATGCCAGCGGTCAATTGACCAATCGCCTCGGAGCTTAGTTTTGCTCGCAAGTCCTTTTCAAATTTTTCCACCAGCGGCTTGATCTCGCCAAATTTGGATTTTCCGGTATCGGTCAATTGCAGCAGATGTTGGCGCTTGTCTTGCCTGGAGGAGATTTGCTCGATCCAGCCATTTTCGGTCAATCGGGCAACGCCCCGGCTGATTGTTGATTTGTGGGTTCTGGTACTGGCAACGATTGCCTTGGCAGTGCATTGCTTTTTAGCCGCCAGTGTTGCCAATATTCGCCATTCTGGAATGCCTATGTCAAACTGGTCGGAATAAATTTCCGCCATCCGGTTGGAGACCTCATAGGACAATCTGGATAGTCGAAATGGCAAAAAGTTTTGCAGATCGAATTCAGGCATAAATATTGACTTTCCTTAAACAATAGCGTGCGGTAGATTGGTTGCAATTGAAACCAAATATACATATCAGTTTCGCATGCATAAGGAAAACATCAAGATGACCGGCAAATTTTCCAATGTTTCTTCCGACTATATGTCAGGATTTGGCAATGATTTTGAAACTGAATCGCTAAAAGGTGCCTTGCCCCAGGGGCAAAATTCCCCACAGAACTGCGCCTATGGGCTTTATGCTGAACAATTATCCGGCTCGCCCTTCACTGCGCCGCGTGGCGAAAACGAGCGTTCATGGCTTTATCGCATTCGCCCAAGCGTGCGCCATTCGGCGGCTTTTTCCCCGCTTGATATGCCCAATTGGGCCTCAGCTCCCAATATTGGTGACCATGATTTACCGATTGCGCAATTGCGCTGGTCACCGGTGGAAATACCCGATGAGCCGCTAAGTTTTGTCGAGGGCGTGAGGATCATGACCACAGCCGGTGATGTAAACACCCAATCCGGCATGGCCGCCGGGCTTTATTTTGTCACCCGATCAATGGAAGATGAGGTCTTTTATAACGCCGATGCCGAATTGCTTGTGGTGCCGCAACAGGGTGATTTGCTTTTCTTCACCGAGCTTGGAAAACTGCAAATTGCACCCGGCGAGATCGCCATCATTCCGCGCGGCATGAAGTTTCGGGTCGAGCTTGCAGGATGCGATAGCGCGCGCGGTTATATTTGCGAAAACTATGGCGGAAAGTTCACCCTGCCGGATCGTGGACCGATCGGGGCCAATTGTCTGGCCAATCCGCGGGATTTCAAAACCCCGATTGCCGCCTTTGAAGAGCGCGATGAGCCGTGCACGCTGACGGTTAAATGGTGCGGAAAATTTTACTCATGCCGCCTTGGCCATTCGCCGCTGGATGTGGTGGCATGGCACGGCAATTATGCGCCCTATAAATATGATCTAGACACATTTTCCCCGGTTGGCGCTATTCGTTTTGACCACCCGGACCCTTCAATTTTTACAGTGCTCACCGCCCCGTCAGAAACACCCGGCACCGCCAATATTGATTTTGTAATATTTCCCGAGCGCTGGCTGGTTGGCGAAAACACCTTCCGCCCACCCTGGTATCATATGAACATCATGTCGGAATTCATGGGCAATATTAAGGGCGAATATGATGCCAAGCCCGATGGCTTTGCACCCGGTGCGGTGAGCCTGCACAATTGTATGTTGCCCCACGGGCCAGACAACGAGGCCTATGAAAAAGCCACCCAGTCCGAATTGGTGCCGCATAAATTGACCGACACCCTTGCCTTTATGTTTGAGACGCGCTTTCCTCAACATCTGACGCGATATGCAAGCGAACTTGATGAGTTGCAGCAGGATTATCCACAATGCTGGGATGGTTTAAAAAAGAATTTTACCGGACAAAAATAGGACCTAATCCCAGGTCTAAGACCTGAAACCGCAATGAAAGGCGTTCAATGAAACTGGCGACACTGAGTGATGGAAGCAAAGATGGAAGACTTGTTGTTGTATCAAAAGACCTGACCCGGTTTACCGATGTCAGCCATATCGCAGCCAATATGCGCGAAGCGGTCGATAATTGGGCAGATGTTAAACGCCGGTTGGAAAATGCAGCGCAAGGCCTGCTGGTTGGTTCTGTGCCAAGCGACCGGTTTCACGAACATGATGCAATGGCCCCCTTGCCGCGTGCCAGCCAATGGGCCGATGGCTCCGCCTATGTCAACCATGTGGAGCTGGTGCGAAAGGCCCGCGGGGCTGAAATGCCCGCATCTTTCTGGACCGATCCGCTGATGTATATGGGGGCAGCTGATGCGATGCTTGGCGCGCGCGATACCATTCCAGCGGCGAGCGAAGACTGGGGCATTGATCTGGAGGCAGAAGTTGGGGTGATTGTCACCGACGTACCACTTGGCTGTTCCGTTGAAGAGGCCGCCAGCAAAATCTGCATGGTGGTGTTGATCAATGATATTTCTTTCCGCGATCTTATCCCGGCAGAATTGGCCAAGGGCTTTGGCTTTTTCCAATCCAAGGGGCCAACCGCATTGTCTCCGGTGGCTGTTACACTGGATGAATTGGGCGATGACTGGCGCGATGGAAAATTGCATTTGCCAATTCACGTGCAACTGGACGGTGAAGCATTTGGCAAAGCAGATGCGGGTGTCGACATGGTATTTGATTTCCCGACCCTGATTGCCCACGCGGCCAAAACCCGGAAAATTTCCGCAGGTGCCATCATTGGTTCGGGCACAATATCAAACAAATTTGAGGACGGCCCGGGCAAGTTGATCCAGGATGGCGGGGTTGGTTATTCCTGTATTGCCGAACTTCGTACCATTGAAACCATTAATGCTGGCAAGCCGGAAACCCCCTATCTGGGTTTTGGCGATATGGTGCGCATTGAAATGAATGATGCGGATGGGCATTCGATTTTTGGGGCGATTGAGCAGATTGTCGAAAAGGTCTGATCCATTGGCGAATAATTATGATAGTGGCCGGCTGGATTTGCCCTTTGTCGGCCATGCCACTTTCGGCAAGCGGCCGCCCTGCCTAGATTGGGATAATATAGAGGCCGATATAGGTGTTCTTGGCGCTCCTTATGATTTCGGCACCCAATATCGCGCCGGCGCGAGGTTTGGCCCAAGGGCCATTCGCGAGGCATCGACATTATTTTCATTTGGCCATGCGGGCGCCTATGACCATGAGGATGATGCGATTTATCTGCCCGCATCGGTACGCATTGTCGATTTGGGCGATGCGGATATTGTCCACACCAATACGGAAAAAAGCCATGCCAATATAGAGTTTGGTGTACGCAAAATTCTGGCCGCAGGCGCTCTGCCAGTGGTTTTGGGCGGCGATCATTCAATCAACATTCCTTGCATTAATGCCTTTAGCGAAGCGGAACCCATTCATATTGTGCAGATAGATGCGCATCTCGATTTTGTCGACGAGCGCCACGGGGTACGCAATGGCCACGGTAATCCGATGCGCCGGGCGGCTGAAAAAGACTATGTCACAGGCCTCTCACAACTGGGTATTCGCAATGTCTCCTCAACCGCCAAGGAAGGCTATGAGGATGCTCGTAAAATGGGCAGTGATATTTTATCAGTGCGCCAGATCAGAAAGCTTGGTGTGGATGCGGTATTGGAACGGATTCCAAAGGCCGCGCGTTACTATGTGACGATTGATATTGATGGCTTTGACCCTTCCATTGCGCCGGGCACCGGTACGCCCAGCCATGGCGGCTTCCTCTATTATGAGGTATTGGAAATACTACAGGGTTTGAGCAAACGCGGCGAAGTGGTCGGAATTGATCTGGTGGAGGTTGCGCCCGATTACGATCATTCCGGTTCGACCTCGTTTTTGGCGGCGCAAATATTGCTCAATTTTCTCGGCTTTATATTTCATCAGCGGCAGTCAGGCCGAATTGTAGAATAACGACCTTTTATGTCGCGCGATTGCGCAAACCATTTTTCGGTTTGTGTTTGTTTTGGCTTGAACCTTAATTACCAGGCCAGAGAACCGAATTGACCAGCTATAATTCAATCGACCCCGCAACCGGCATGCAGCAGATGATGCAATTGCATAATGGTGAAAAATCATGGTCGCCATTTTCACCATCTGAAATGCAGCGCCGCCAAAATGCCATGCGCGTCCACATGGCTAAGAGCAATATCGATTGCGCAATACTCACCAGCTATCACTGCATCAATTACTATTCCGGTTTTACCTATTGTTATTTTGGCCGCAAATATGCCTGCATCATTGATGCAGATAATGTGACCACTCTTTCCGCCGGTATAGATGGTGGTCAGCCCTGGCGTATGACCCATGGTGACAATGCTACCTATACGGATTGGCGGCGGGATAATTTTTTCAACGCCCTGCAAGAAATTGTCGGCCAGTCACCCACATCCGGGCGTTTGCGTATTGGGGTAGAGTTTGATCATCTCAATCTTGAATATCTGGAGCAGCTGAAAGAGACTTTCCTTAACGCCGAGTTTGTTGATATTGCCAAGCCCTCCATGTGGATGCGCACGGTAAAATCGGAAGAAGAAATCGCCTTGATTACTGAAAGCGCGCGCATTGCTGATTTGGGTGGCGAGGCCTGTGTGGATGCGGTCGAGGCAGGTATCGGTGAACATGAGGTGGCAATTGCTGCAACCAATGCGATGATCCGCGAGATTGCAAATTCATTCCCGCAGGTTGAATTGATGGATACATGGACCTGGTTTCAGTCTGGCATCAATACAGACGGCGCCCATAACCCGGTGACCAACAAAAAAATAGCCTCTGGCGATATTCTATCGCTCAACTGCTTTCCAATGATGTTTGGCTATTATACCGCACTTGAACGCACGCTTTTTTGCGATCATGCAAGTGATGAACATCTGCGCCTATGGGAAATCAATTGCGATGTGCACCGCGCCGGTTTGGAACTGATAAAACCCGGTGCGCGATGTTGCGATATTGCGCGTGAGTTAAACCATATTTACCGCGAGCACGATTTGCTGCAATATCGCTCTTTTGGCTATGGCCATTCGTTCGGTGTATTATCGCATTATTATGGGCGAGAGGCCGGGGTCGAATTGCGTGAGGATGTGGAAACCGTACTGGAGCCGGGCATGGTGGTTTCAATGGAACCTATGATCATGATCCCGGAGGGCGTTGCAGGATCCGGTGGATATCGCGAGCATGACATTCTGGTAATTGGCGAAAATGACACCACAAACATAACCCATTTCCCGTTTGGGCCAGAAAACAACATTATTGGTTAAGGTTGCAGTTTAGGCCGCATACATTGAAGAATCTGCAATATATCCGGGGGCATGTCGCAATGTGAACGGGCATGGCCAGGTTTTTTCCATTGACGAAACGGTGTTTGATATGTTGTCTATAGGAAAATAAGCTAAAATAACAAAATGACAGCAAAAACTGCTGCGTGAATACAGGGATGAAAATTGGCAAGCGATCAGCAAGATACGGCTACGAGCGGCAATCAAAATGATGCCTATGTGAGTTTTCAAAAAGTTCAAAAAAGTTATGATGGCGAAATTCTTGTGGTCAAGGATCTCAATCTTGATATCGCTCAAGGCGAATTTGTCACCATGCTTGGACCATCGGGGTCCGGCAAAACTACTTGCCTGATGATGTTGGCAGGGTTTGAGCCTGCAACCCATGGCGAGATTTATATTGGTGGTCGCTCTATCAATCATATTCCACCGCACAAGCGCGGCATTGGCATGGTTTTTCAAAACTATGCGCTTTTCCCTCATATGAGCATCGGTGAAAACCTGGCATTTCCGCTGGAAGTGCGAAAAATGAACAAGGCTGATACAAAAGCTGCCGTGGTGCGCGCACTCGAAATGGTGCAGATGGGTGATTTCATTAACCGCCGACCGGCCCAGCTTTCCGGTGGTCAGCAACAGCGTATTGCCCTTGCCCGTGCATTGGTGTTTGAACCGGAATTGGTTTTAATGGACGAACCACTTGGTGCGCTCGACAAGCAATTACGCGAGCATATGCAATATGAAATCAAACATATTCATGAGCAACTGGGCGTCACCGTTGTTTATGTGACCCATGACCAGTCAGAAGCATTGACCATGTCTGATCGGATTGCGGTGTTTAACGACGGTGTTATTCAGCAGATTTCTTCGCCTGATGATCTTTATGAGCGCCCGCAAAATGCATTTGTGGCGCAATTTATTGGTGAGAATAATGAACTGGCCGGCACGGTTAAAAAGGTCAATGGCAGCACCTGCACAGTAGAACTGAACAATGGCCGAGAATTGGAAGCCGACAAGGTCAACGTAAACTCTGTTGGTGAGAAAACAGTATTATCGCTTCGTCCAGAACGTATTGAAATTAATCCATCGGAAGACATGGATGATATTCTGGATGGCAAAATTGAAGAGCTGATTTATCTCGGCGACCATATTCGTGTCCGCATGAATGTGGCGGGCAATGACCAGTTCATTGCAAAAATCAGGAATCGCGGTGAAAAGCGAGATCTTAAAGAAGGCCAGGACATCAAGGTCGGTTGGGCATCAATCGACTGTAAGGCGCTGGACGCTTAAAACCAGAGATTTTGGTCCTAATTTACTCATGACAACATTATTTGA
>JAJRQF010000035.1 GCA_024280375.1 Alphaproteobacteria bacterium
CAAACAAGTCATATTGATAAAACGATAGGGGCATTCTCAACCGGAATTGTGAATCTAATTTTACCTTTCCTGTTTACAGTCTGTTTACCTGTTTTCTTGGTAAGGAAAGGGTTCATCAACGCAGTTAATCAAAGGTTTTTATGCAGATAATCGCATTAACCATGACTGATCTGGTGAAGTTTTTAGTGATCAGAAATGCACAGCTAATAATTAATTTGTAGCCAAAGCCGCCCGTTGCCAAGCCTGCCCGTTGCCAAAGCTGCCTGTTGCCAAGCCCGTCAGTGAAAGTGTAGGCTGGCTTGCAAGGCGACAGTAGTGAAACATTATTGTAATTTGGAGGCTTAAATGACCCAAACTCGCCGTCAATTTCTAAATACGTCAGCAATGGCAATTGGTACGATCACCCTTTTGCCCTATTCGGCCCGCGCCGCAAGCCATTCCAATGATATTTTCATGTCAGGTGATGGTGAAATCAAGGTGCACCCGGTAAGCCACGCATCATTTGTAATGCAAACGCCGGTTGGTACAATTTATTCAGATCCGGTTGGTGATGTTGCCGCCTATGCTGGTTTTTCGCGCCCGGATCTTATTTTGATAACCCACCATCATGGCGATCACTTTAAGGTTGAAACCCTGGAAGGGCTGGTTGGCGATAATACCCAGATAATTGTCAATCCAACTGTATATGACAAATTGCCGGATGGCCTGAAAGCCAAATCGAAGCAAATAGCCAATGGTGAGGGCGCGGCTTTCAAAAAGCTGACCATTGATGCGATCCCTGCATATAATCTTACCGAAGGCCGGGAGAAATTCCATCCAAAGGGTCGCGATAATGGCTATGTGCTCGGGTTCAATGGTTTTCGTGTGTACATTTCCGGCGATACGGAAGACATTCCAGATATGCGGGCGCTGAAGGACATTGATGTTGCATTTATCTGCATGAACCTGCCATTTACCATGGATGTGGCCGCCGCCGCATCAGCGGTTGCCGAGTTCAAACCAAAATATGTCTACCCCTATCATTATCGAGGTCGCGATGGCGGAACCCAGGATCCGGCAGAGTTTGCAAAGCTGATTACTGAGGCTACAAAAGTTCGGCTGGCCCAGTGGTATGGCACGGCTTAAGTTGCATGTTGACCCCGGATCTGATCCGGGGAAAATGCAAAACTTGAGCCATCAGAAAAAGCCTAAGAGCCACGCTCTAAAGGCTGGTCCTGACCGCCTCAATAATTTTGGCTTCCAGCGAGTAAGCATTGTCATCTCGTACCGCTGTTTTTGATGAAACCAGATTGGCCTGTGATTTTAGCAAAACGCCGTCTTCGGGTACTTTCAGTTGGTTTGCCTTCAGTGTCGAGCCGGTTGAGGTGATATCGACAATAATGTCGGCTTGCCCTGCCGCCGGCGCGCCTTCGGTCGCCCCAAGGCTTGCGATAATCCGGTAGGTGGCAATGCCGTGCCTGGCAAAAAAACCTTGCGTCAATCGCCAGTATTTGGTGGCAATTCGCAAACGGCGACCATGGCGCAGGCGAAATTCGGCCGCCACATCATCAAGATCAGCCATTGTTTCCACATCAATCCAGGCTTCCGGCAAGCCTACAACCACATCCGCATGGCCAAAACCAAGTGCTGCAACCAATTCAACCTTGTCCTCAAAATGAGGAATATTTTCACGCACAAGGTCCTCGCCGGTAATACCAAGATGGATTTTACCATTGGCCAGTTCACCGGCAATTTCTGAAGCGGAAAGCAAGGCCACTTCCACACCTTGATGTTTCTCGATGCGGCCTCGGTAATTGCGCGCGTCACTCGAAAGCGTAATCGGCAACCCGGCATTTTCAAAAATACCAAGCGCCTTATCTTTCAATCGCCCTTTGGAGGGAATGCCAATAATCAAAGTCATTGCACATCCCCCGCATTCTCCAGCCGTTCCGGCCAAATGGAAAACCCGACCGCCGGAATGGGTGTCGCGCTGCCAAGCAGGGTCATTAAGCGGTCATATCGCCCGCCACCAATGACCGGTTGGGTGCTTTCACCCACATAGATTTCGAACAAAATTCCGGAATAATAATCAAGTCTGCGCCCGAATGATGCCTTGTAGCGAAATGACTCAAGCGGCAGGCCGCGGATTTTTAAAAGCTCGAGCCGTTCCAAAAGGCCCGATTTTGCAGGACCCAAATCCAGTGCATGATCGCGCTCAAATTTGGTCAGCGCCTCATCCGCATCAATGCCGGTTACATTAATCGCCAGAAAATCACTCAATGCCGCCGCCTGCGCCTTATCCAACCTAGTGTTGGCCAGCCGGGTTTTGACGATTGCCCGCCGGGCAATTTCCACGGCCGTGCGCCCGCCCTGTTGTGGCAGGCCAGCCTCGCTCATTTTAGCAACAACCGCTTGCTCCACCCGGTCCATATCGCCATTCGTGATAAGCTGCAAAAGCTCATGTTCAATAGAGCTATCATTGCGTGCAGGTCCATCGGTTAATCGCGCCACATAGGCGGCCAATTGTTGGTCATCGCCAAAGGCACGAATAAGCCGTGTCTGCCACCCCTGCGGCAGGCCAAGGGCTGCAACAATGGCTTCAAATATCGCCTGATCGCCAAAGATGGTGCGGGTTTGGTCAACGCCACAGGCGGCAAGTGCTGCATGGGCATCGGCCAAACAGTCGACATCGGCTGCGACTACATCACTTCGGCCAAAATCTTCTATGCCGGCTTGTAAAAATTCCACCGTACCTTCCCGGTGTTGACGAAATACCGTGCCGCAATAGGAATATCGCCGTGGCAGTTTTTCCGGGCTGGCAAGATGATGCAGGCACGCGGGAATGGTGAATTCAGGCCGCAGGCACAGAGCATCACCCACCTCATTCTCGGTGATGAAAACCCGGCGGCGCAAATCTTCACCGGCGGTTTCCAAAAAGGGGTCAGCCGGTTGCAAAATGGCAATTTCAGGCGCGACGCAACCGCGCTCAGCGAAAAAGGTTTCGAGTTTTGAAGTGATATTAGACGACATTGAAAGCAGCCTCCGGAATCGCCGGTGTCTGGGGTTTTTTCCTCTCCCCTTGTGGGAGAGGGATACGAAGACCCGGCGAAGCAAAGCTGAGCCGCCGGTCGAAGTTGGGTGAGGGGTGTACGAAATGCCTATCACCCCTCATCCGACCATCGCTACGCGATGCCCACCTTCTCCCACAAGGGGAGAAGAAAAAGCCTGCCGCGTTTTCCATTTGCAATTCATCTCCTCCAAAAAGGAGAGGCTGGTTGCGGCAATCATCAATCAGACCAGCAACCACCTCAGCCATCGTTCTTTTGCTTTTCTGCAGCTTTATCATTTGCCTGCAATTCAAGCCGTTTGCGCACCGCATCAACCAAATCATCCTCTTTCACTGAAAATTGTGCCGGGCGCTCAGCTCGCCATGCCTCATTATCAGTGATGTTTTCAGAAAGGCGCTTGCCCTCAAACAGGTCTTTTATTTGTACTTCGCCTGCTTCGCGCTCATCTGAACCCTGAATGATGGCGATGCCGGAGCCGCGCCTGTCTGCATATTGCAGCTGCTTGCCAAATTGTTTCGGATTGCCCTGATACATCTCGGCACGAATGTTCGCATTGCGCAATTTTTGCGTCATTGCCTGATAGCGCCCAAGGCTCTCGATGTCTCTATCCATGACGCAGACAATCACCGGTGCAACAAGCGGGGTGGTATCAAGTTTGCCGAGATTTTTAAGCGCGGTCATAAGGCGGGAAACACCAATGGAAAATCCGGTGGCGGGAACCGGTTCACCGCGAAAACGTGAGACCAGCCCGTCATAACGTCCACCGCCACCAACCGAACCAAACTGAACCTTTTGGCCCTTTTCATTGGTCACATCGAACAAAAGCTCGGCTTCGTAGACAGGCCCGGTATAATATTCGAGACCACGGACCACGGAGGGGTCGATACGAATACGGTCTTCACCGTATCCAGAACTACGAACAACCCCCAAAATGCCTGCTAACTCATTAACACCTGCAACTGCTGTTTGGTTACCCCCCGCAAGCGAATTAGCAAGAAGAAGCGAAATTAAGCTCGGGTTATCTTGTGGGGTACCAGATACATTCCCTATGGTTTGTTTTGCCCATTCCTTGATGACGGCACTCCAACTATCAATCGACAGGTGTTTATTAAATTCATTTTCTGGAACAGCGACCAACTCACCATTAATCGGGACCTGCAGAAAGCCATCTTCGAATTTAGTAAATATTCGCACTAAGTCAGTTGCAATATCTGCATGGAGACCAACACCAACTGTATAGTCTCCACTTTCATCCTTTCTGCCTGTCGTTAGACGTTCAAGAACACCTTTGATGCCAAGCCTATCAAACGCATCTAAACAACGCAAAACCTCGACTCTTCTAGATTCATTTTCAATTCCGCCTAATCCGAATGAATCAAGAAGTCCATCCAGCACTTTGCGATTGTTTACCCGGATCACATATTCACCGCGCGCAATGCCCAGCGCTTCCATGGTGTCAGCCATCATCATGCACATTTCAGCATCGGCTGAAACATTCGGTGCACCGACAATATCGGCATCAAACTGCATGAACTGGCGAAAACGACCCGGCCCGGGTTTTTCATTGCGAAACACCCAACCGGCGCGATAGGTGCGATAGGGCGTTTGAATATCATTGAAATTCTCAGCGAAATGCCTGGCCAGCGGCGCGGTCAAATCATAACGCAGGCTCATCCATTGCTCATCATCGTCCTGCAGCGAAAACACGCCTTCGTTTGGCCGGTCGCTATCGGGCAGAAATTTGCCCAGCGCATCGGTATATTCAAACATCGGGGTCTCAACCGGGTCAAAACCGTAGCGCTCATAGACGGCTCGAATTTTACCCATCATTTCTTCTGTGGCACGAATATCGCTGGCCGAGCGATCACCAAAACCGCGCGGCAGCCGGGCCTTCAACTTGTGTTTTTTATTCTTCTTGTTGGCCATGGTGCCGGTCCGTTATTTTGATCAGATAAATTTCAGGAAATCGCGGTGTTCCTAACCCATCGGTAGCAAGGCGGCAAGTTTTATCCCTCCAGGTTTTATCCCCCGGACAGCCCCCATTGACCCATTGGCGATGAGCCCCTACATTCTTAGCCTGTGGTGATTTGGCCGGTCGGCTTGCAGCCACGTTAAAGAAGTCGCTAAAAGGGCCGTCTGAGATTTAGGCCGGTGGTGATTTCACGACCGGCTTTTTGTTTGAGAGAATTAAGTTAATGCCGATAAAAATACCCAACAAACTGCCAGCCCGCCAAACCCTGGAGCATGAGGGCGTAAAGGTGATGTCGGAGCGAGAGGCAATCCGCCAGGACATCAGGCCACTGCAGGTTGGTTTGTTAAATCTTATGCCGGATAAAATTCGCACAGAAACCCAGATTGCCCGGCTTGTCGGCGCGTCTCCATTGCAGGTGGAATTGACGCTGGTGCGGATTGGCGAACATAAATCGAAGAACACATCGCATGAGCATTTGATCGATTTTTATCACACCTGGGAAGATATAGCAGACCGAAAGTTTGATGGCTTCATCATTACCGGCGCGCCAATTGAGCTGTTGCCATTTGAGGAAGTGACCTATTGGGCCAAGTTGCAGAAAATTTTGGACTGGACCGAAACCAATGTTCATTCGAGCTTTAATATCTGCTGGGGTGCGATGGCGGCCATTTACCATTTTCATGGGGTGCCGAAATATGATCTGGAAGAAAAGGCCTTTGGGGTTTTTCGCCATCAAAACAACAATCCAACATCTCCGTATTTAAGTGGCTTTTCCGACGATTTTTCAATTCCTGTTTCCCGC
This sequence comes from Alphaproteobacteria bacterium, assembly GCA_024280375.1. Lineage (GTDB taxonomy): Bacteria > Pseudomonadota > Alphaproteobacteria > Rhizobiales > Rhizobiaceae > SZUA-100. The sequence goes on from JAJRQF010000035.1 coordinate 5,822, forward strand.
TGGACCGAGGTTCGCAATGGTGACATAAACAAGCATTCGGAGTTGCAAATATTAATGGATAGCGGTGAAACCGGGCCCTGTCTCATCCATGAAAATACCGGTAATCGGCTGTATATTTTCAATCATATTGAATATGATTCAGGTTCCCTTGCTGATGAATTTTTTCGCGATCAAAATGCAGGCAAAGAAATCGCCGTGCCGGTGGATTATTTTCCCAATGACGACCCGGCAGAACCACCGCAAAATCGCTGGCGCTCGCACGCGCATTTGTTATTTGGCAACTGGATCAATACAATTTACCAAACCACGCCGTTTGATATGGACAAGATTGGAAATTGACATTTTAGCTAAATTAGCTATTTTGGCTTTAATAGTTATTTTGGAGCGCCATTATGAAAACCTTCAATGCAACACAGGCGAAAAATCAATTCGGCCAACTGCTTGATGATGCTCAGGCGGAGCCCGTCATCATTCAAAAGAACGGTCGCGATGTGGCTGTTCTGGTTTCAATGTCAGAGTTTCAATCCAAGATGCAAAATAATTCTTCGGACAACTTGATTCAGAAATACCTTGAAGAGAGCATGACCCGCTATGATGATCTCTATACTGAACTAGCCAAATAGTGAAAGAGACGCATCTTGGATACTCGTTATCTATCATTGGAAAACTTGGTTAGTATTCATAAGCAGCAAATCGATAAATACGGTGGCATGCCCGGCATCCGGGATGCTGGCTTGATCGAAGCAGCGCTTCTGCGTCCGCAAACAGGCTATTATCATGATATTCTTGAAGAGGCGGCAGCACTTTGGGAAAGTCTAACCATGAATCATGGCTTTGTGGATGGCAATAAACGCATTGGATTTGCAGCAGCCTATATTTTCCTTCGTTTAAATGGTTATTGGCTGACTGCCAGTTCCAGCGAAGCCACTAAATTTATTTTGAACTCATTGCAAAACGGTTCCTTCACCAAGGACAATCTGGATAAATGGCTGCGCGTTAATGTAATTGAAAAACGGATTGATTGATGTTCACACAGCTATTTTACGGCCTGAAAGACGCAAAAATTCCCGTATCTCTGCGAGAATATTTAACCTTGCTTGAGGCAATGGAAAAGCAGTTGGTGATGTATGATGTGGAGGGCTTTTACTATCTTGCCCGTACCTCACTGATAAAAGACGAGCGCAATCTCGACCGTTTTGATCAGGTGTTTTCTACTGTGTTCAAAGGGCTTGAAAGTCTTGCCGATGGCGACAACCCGGAAGCACAGGAACTACCTGAGGAATGGCTGCGCCGTATGGCTGAAAAACACTTGAGTGCAGAAGAAAAAGCAGAGATTGAAGCGGCTGGCGGCTTTGAAAAACTGATGGAAACCTTAAAAAAGCGCCTTGAAGAACAGGAAAAGCGTCATCAGGGTGGCAATAAATGGATAGGCACTGCTGGCACCTCGCCATTTGGCGCCTATGGCTATAATCCCGAAGGCATTCGCATTGGCCAAAAGGAATCACGTCACCGCCGGGCAGTGAAGGTATGGGACAAACGTGCCTTCAAAAACCTCGATGACACTATAGAATTGGGCACGCGCAATATTAAAGTTGCGCTCAAGCGCCTGCGCCGATGGGCGCGCGAAGGGGCCGATGACGAATTTGATTTAAACGGCACCATTCGGGCAACCGCCGAAAATGGCTATCTTGATGTTAAAACCCGCCCCGAACGGCGCAATGCGGTCAAATTGCTGCTGTTTCTCGATGTCGGCGGTTCAATGGATGGCTATATCCGCGTGGTAGAAGAATTGTTTTCCGCGGCACGGGCCGAGTTTAAACATATGGAATATTTCTATTTCCATAACTGCCTTTATGAGGGCGTGTGGAAAGACAATCATCGTCGCTATGGCGCGCAAACGCCCACAATGGATGTGCTGCATAAATTCGGGCCGGATTATAAGGTAATCTTTGTTGGTGATGCGGCGATGTCTCCCTACGAAATTGCCCATCCGGGCGGTGCTGTCGAGCATTGGAACAAGGAGGCAGGTGATGTGTGGTTGCGCCGGGTGCTGGATCAATGGCCCAACACCGTTTGGCTAAACCCTGTACCACGTAAGGCTTGGGACTATACCCATTCAACCGACATGATACGTCAGATATTTTCAGACCGCATGTACCCGCTCAACCTTGCCGGTATTGATGAAGCGATGAAGGAGCTTGGTCGATGAGAGCTGTTCACTGGTTGATATACTCTCTGGCGCTAATGGTCGGTAGCAATGCATTTGCCGAACCGCTGCAATTGCCACCCTTTAAGGACAAGCTGTTTCAATATCCGGGCATATTAGAGACCGGCTTTAAGGGTGATTTTGTTAAGGTAAAGTATGACAAGTTTATCGATATTCACAAGCGCGATGTCATTCTTGAGCGCGAGGTGAAACGCAAATATGTATCGGAAAAACCGCGCTGGTCTAAAAATGCCATGCGACTGAAAGTTGATAATTATCTGATGAAATATTTTGCCGTCGGTAATATCAAAAAACCAGCCAAATTCATTGTGGTCTATGTGCACGGTTCTGGTGGCAGCCGGTTTCAGGGGGTTAATAACTGGACATTTGGTGGCAATTTTAACCGAATTCAAAACCTGGCAATCCGCAATGGCGGTCTTTATTTATCGCCCGATTTTTCTGACTATGGCAATAAGGGCACCAACCAGATCAAGCAGATGATCCTGCGCCATGCGCGAACGTCTCCCGGTGCGCCAGTGTTCGTTGCCTGCGGTTCAAAGGGTGGCTTTATCTGCTGGCGCCTAACCCGCGACCGCGAGATTTTATCTAAAATGGGGGGCATGCTTTTATTCGGTTCCACCTGGGATGATGATTTTTACAAGTCAGCTGCAATCAAACGCCGCTTACCAATTTATTTTGGTCACGGCACATGGGATACAGTTTTACCCTGGGAAAAACAGTTTGCATTTTTCAAACGGATAAAGAAAACGGTCTCCAATTATCCGACAAAATTTTCACTTTTTGACACAGGCACCCACGGCACCCCCATTCGCATGACCGATTGGCGACTAATCCTCAACTGGATGTTTAAGCTGCGGGGGTAATATTTTACCTGTGGCCAATTATTATCAATGCTGCTGTGATGGCGAGCGAATAGCAAGCCGCCGTTTATACGGCGCGCCTCGCAGGCCCAATGCCACGCATTGGATCAGCCGTGAGAGTGTCAATGTGCCTCATCCCAATTGTCAGCCGCACGCGCATCAACAACCAATGGCACATTGAGCGAAAGTGCCGGCATCGGTGCATTGACCATGATTTTTTTGACCACCGAAATTGTTTGATCAATCTCGTCTTCGGGCAGTTCGAATATCAACTCATCATGCACCTGCAGCAACATGCGAGCGGACAAATTAGCATTACTAAGTGCCGCATCCATTTTGATCATAGCGCGGCGGATAATATCAGCCGCAGAGCCTTGAATGGGCGCATTAATCGCCGCACGTTCGTTAAATGCGCGGTGCTGCGGATTTTTTGAATTGATCTCCGGGTAGTGCGCCCGGCGGCCAAATATGGTTTCCACATAGCCTTTGTCGCGACAATAGGCCTTGGTATCCTCCATATAATCCTTGATGCCGGGAAACCGCTCGAAATACATTTTGATATAGTCGGATGCTTCACCGCGTGAAATGCCCAACTGGGCCGCAAGACCGAAGGCGGAAATTCCGTAAATTATGCCAAAATTGATCGCCTTGGCCTGACGGCGCACCATTGGGTCCATACCTTCAACTGGTGTGTCGAACATTTCACTTGCCGTCATCGCATGAATATCGACCCCATCAGCAAAAGCCTGTTTTAACTGGCCAATATCAGCCACATGGGCAAGCACCCGCAATTCGATCTGGCTGTAATCGGCAGATAAGAGCTTGTTGCCTTGTTCGGCCACAAAGGCAGTACGGATTTTGCGGCCTGCCTCACTGCGGATCGGGATATTCTGCAAATTTGGATCGGAAGAAGAAAGCCTGCCGGTCGATGTGGAGGCCATCGCGTAGGATGTATGCACCCGTTTGGTCGTCGGGTTAATGAACTCAGGCAGCGCGTCCGTATAGGTGGATTTCAGCTTGGTCAATTGCCGCCATTCTACGATTCTATTTGGCAGGTCGTGGCCCTCGGCCGCCAGGCTTTCCAGCACGCCAACAGCAGTGGAATATTGTCCGGATTTGGTTTTCTTACCGCCCGGCAGACCGAGCTTATCAAACAATATTTCGCCAAGTTGTTTGGGTGATCCGATATTAAACCGCACGCCTGCATTCTCATAAATTTCAGCCTCAAGCCGGGCCGCACCTTGGCCCAATTCGCCGGAAAGGCGGGAGAGAATTTGCCTGTCCACGACAATTCCGCGGGCTTCCATTTTGCAAATTACGTCGACCAAGGGCCGCTCCAACCGCTCATAAATGGTCGTCATGCCTTCCGCTACCAGCCGTGGCTTTAATATCTGCCACAGCCGTAAGGTGACATCGGCATCTTCGGCCGCATAGGCGGTTGCCACATCCAGCTCGACCATATCGAAGGTGATTTTGGATTTTCCAGAACCGGTAATATCCTTGTAATGAATGGTCTCATGGCCAAGCCAGGTACGGCAAAGCTCGTCCATATTATGGCGCCTGCGCCCCGCGTCGAGCACATAAGAAAGCAGCATTGTATCGTCGAAAGGAGCGATTTTGATTCCGCGTCTTGATAGTAGCAACCAGTCATATTTCATGTTCTGGGCAATTTTCAAAACGGATGGATTTTCCAACATTGGCTTTAGTCTGGCCAATGCCTCATTTTCAGAAATTTGATCTTCAACAAACCCACCACCCAAAAGGTCTCCCTGACCTGATTTATGCGCCACAGGAATATAGCAAGCCTGAATTTTGCCATCCTCACCCTCAACGGCAAGCGACAGACCAACCAGTTCAGCCTGCATCGCGTCCAATGATGTGGTTTCCGTATCTACAGCAACTGTGCCTGCACTAATCGCCATTTCGATCCAGCGATCTAACGCCTCTAGAGTGCGAACGCATTCATAGCTATCGGTTTTTATCTCGGCAGATATTCCGGCTTTTTGCCGGGCCGCTGCAAGTTCTTCGGGGGAGAAATGCGCATCCCCCGGCTGTTGTTCCTGCGGCGCTGGGCGGCCAATCGTGCTGCCAGTGCCCGCATCAAGGTCCGGCCCGCGCTGGGCATCATACCCATCAACCTCAATCGTTACCGGCTCAATCTGCTCGGCGTCCGTATCAGTTTCTGCTGCCACCCGTCGGGTCAGCGAATTAAGCTCCATCGCCTTTAGATAGGAAATCAGTTTTGGGCCATTGGGCTCGTGCAAAGAAAGCGCATCAAGCCCAACATCCAGAGGTACATGCTGATCTAACTCCACCAGTCTTTTGGAAATTCTAGCCTGATCGGCAAATTCGATCAGGTTTTCGCGGCGCTTGTTTTGTTTTATTTCACCGGCGCGGGAAAGCAGGGTTTCGAGATCACCAAATTCGTTCAACAACAGCGCGGCGGTTTTTGGTCCAATACCCGGAATACCTGGAACATTATCAGTTGAATCTCCGGCCAAAGCTTGAAGATCAATCATCTTTTCCGGCCCGACACCAAATTTTTCAACCACCTCATCGGGGCCAACCCGGCGATCTTTCATCGTGTCATACATGATGACCTGTGGCCCAACCAATTGCATCAAATCCTTGTCAGATGAAACAATGGTGCAATCAGCGCCAACCGCTGCGGCTTCCCTTGCATAAGTGGCGATAATGTCATCGGCCTCAAATCCGGCCTTTTCGATGGAAGGCACATTAAAAGCCTCGGTTGCCTGACGGATCAGTCCGAATTGGGGGCGCAGATCTTCCGGTGGCGCATCACGATTGGCCTTGTATTCTGGATATATTTCGTTTCGAAAGGTTTTTGAAGAATGATCAAAAATCACTGCAAAATGAGTTGGTACAACGCCGACATTAGTATCGCGCGCCTCTTGCAACAATTTCCAAAGCATATTGCAATACCCGGATACGGCCCCCATTGGCAGCCCGTCAGATTTGCGCGTTAGCGGTGGCAAAGCATGATAGGCTCGAAAAATATATGCTGAACCGTCAACCAGAAACAGATGATCACCTTTTTTCATATTCCAGACCTTTTCCAGCCGCTTATAAAATTTGACGTTTGCAATGAGAACGTCGCGAAGATGACGGAGGTCAGTATCGAATGCAAGTAATCAACATTAAGACCACAGTTCTTTGTTGTGTCCTCCCTCCGTGGCAGGGCAAGATTTGGTTTATCCAAATTGCCAGCCCGTGAACGGCAGTCGGGCCGGATGGCGCGACGGAAAACAAAATGCGCTCACTAATAATAATTTAATCACGACACTGTGTTGGGCCGTGTCTTGAAGCCATTAATATTAAACCCCAAATTATTGGTATTCCGGAAGTGTTCCGGTGGTTTTGGCCAGATATCCCCCAATTGGCTAAAACCAGAAACACCCGCTCTCTCCTTGGGTGTTTTCAAATGGCGTAACGGCTGTCGTGGATTTGCCCTCATTTTTCCACGGCAGTCACCCTTTGCATGCGCTCACTTATACTTTTTCAATTGCGGTTCGAGCCCGTTATGATAGGATTTGGACCAAACTCCCACTTCCAAATGAAAAGCATTTTGATGTCAGATATTTCGCCCGTACTCGCCCGCATTGATAATCAGCTACCTGAGGCTCTTGATCGACTTTTTGAGCTATTGCGCATTCAAAGTATTTCAACAGACCCGGCTTTTAAGGAAGAGTGTCGGAAGGCGGGCTCCTGGCTGGTTGATCAGTTAATCGAGATCGGTTTTGAGGCAAGCCTTCGAGATACCAATGGGCACCCCATGGTTGTTGCCCATCATGATGGGCCGGAGGGTGCGCCACATCTGCTTTTTTATGGTCATTATGATGTTCAGCCGGTCGACCCGCTGGAACTGTGGCATCAGCCACCCTTTGAACCGGTAATGAAGGAGCTGGAAGGTGGCCAAAAGCAAATTCACGCAAGGGGGGCTGCTGACGACAAGGGCCAGCTAATGACCTTCGTTGAAGCCTGTCGCGCCTGGAAACAGGAAACCGGTGGCCTGCCTTGTAAAATTACCATTTTATTTGAGGGCGAGGAAGAGTCCGGCTCACCAAGTCTGCTACCGTTTTTTGAAGCAAATGGCGAAGAACTTACCTGCGATCTGGCGCTGGTGTGTGATACGGGCATGTGGGATATTGAAACGCCTGCGGTCAATATTGCCCTGCGCGGTATGGTGACCGAAGACTTTGTTATTCGTGCCGCAAGCCGTGACCTTCATTCTGGCCATTATGGTGGGGCGGCAGCCAATCCAATTCATATATTATCGAAAATCCTTGCCGATATGCATGACGAGTCCGGTCGAATTACCCTTGAAGGTTTTTATGACGATGTCGAGGATGTGTCTGAAAACATACGAAAACAATGGGACGGGCTTGGCTTCAGCGCCAGTGACTTTTTAGGCGAAATCGGGCTTTCCATGCCGGCTGGCGAAGCAAATCGACCTGTGCTGGAACAAATCTGGTCACGCCCAACCGCAGAAGTCAATGGCATTATTGGCGGCTATACGGGCGATGGATTCAAGACCGTTATTGCAGCAGAAGCCTCCGCAAAAGTTTCATTTCGTCTGGTAAGTAATATGGACCCTGAAAAGGTCCATGCAGCATTCGTCAAACATGTGAAATCGCGTTTGCCAGAGGATTGTACGGTTGAATTCAAACACCATGAAGGATCACCGGCAATTCAACTTGATCATACTTTACCACAGTTAAATAAAGCTGCGGCAGTGTTGGAAGAGGAATGGGGCAAACCAGCCGCGATGATCGCCATGGGTGGTTCGGTTCCAATTGTTGGCGAGTTCAAGCGCATGCTTGGCATGGATTCTTTGATGGTCGGATTTGGTCTGGATAATGATTGTATTCATTCACCCAACGAGAAATACGAACTCTCCAGCTTTCATAAAGGCACCCGCTCCTGGGCGCGAATTTTGGCCGCGTTGGCTGAATAATTCATGGGCTGCAATCTATGTTTACTCAGCCGGGTGAAGCATTGCCTTTGGTTTAGGTTCTGTTGATTTCAGATAGGCCCAGTTGGGCCGTGTGAACAGAAACTTGCCAAGGCCTGTAAACTGAATGGTTTTATACATGATAACCGGCACCAGCACGCCAAAGAACGTGACAATGGCTGACATTGTACCGATGTCCAGATCCGGCCAGAAACGAGCTAGCGATAGACGAAGTATCCCCATCGGTAAAAAGAATGCCAGATAGATCACAATTGAATTTTCTCCCAGGTAACGCAGAAATTTCATAAAGTTCAATCGTGATAAAAGGCAAGATGCCAATACGACAGCACAGGCACCCAATGCACCAAGCATGAGCGAGATTATTGGTAAATCGCCATATCCGTTAAACACCAGCACTCCATTGAGCAATGCCCATCCGATTAGTCCAAAAACAGACCAGCTGATATTGTTGATCGCCCAGGAGGCAAAGCGGAAAATTTGCGGCGCAAACAGATAGCCTGCAACAAAATATACATAGCGACTGGCAAATTCATCAATTGTTACCCAGCCCGTATGAATTGGTAAAATCTGCAATAATGCAGCTCCGCCAATCAGAACATACCAGGGTTGTTTTCTAAGGACTTTGGTAATCACAAAGAAGACCGGCAACAGATAAATAAACCACAAGGTGCCAAATGGTTGCACGAATGTTAGCGCCCAGGAACTGGCAACATGGCCAACAGTATGACCGTCAGCGATGGAAAACGGAGCTTTAAAAACAAATTGAATGGCGACCCAAAGAATGTAGAAATAGAAGAAATGGACGACTTTTCGGTCCAGATATAACCGCCAATCCCGATCAATTACATTAGCCAGAAACAGCCCTGAAATCAGAAAGAAATCCGGCATCCTGAAAGGACGGGCAAATTCAACTACATAATGCAACCATCCTGTGCCATTCATGGTTTCACCCATCCGCAATGTCGAATGCATCATGACCACAAGAATGATACAAAACCCCTTTGCATAGTCGACCCAATCAATACGCGAGTGCGTTGAGCGATCCGTCGTGTTTTTCAATTCCTGGGCTGATTTTACGTGTTCCATGGTCATCCTACCTGTCGGCGTTTAATTTTAGCCAATATCTTCAATTGGAGTTTTGACGTTGAAATACTGTATCAAATTTAGCGCTAATATGGATTAACGGCTAAGGTTAACGGCAATCACGAAGTTGAGAATGCGGAGTTTACGAGCGGAATATTATAACTATGGTTAATCTCAGAACCCAAATTTTAACGAAATCGTCAATGAATGATTGCATAAATGAGTATGGTCATCTGAGAATACGCTGAATTTTCATACCTTTAGGTTGATAGCAAGCAGGACCAATAGATAATTGTGGCTCTCAATCGTCGCCCGGGCAAAAAATCTGCGTGGGAAAAAGTTTACCTCGTTTTAAATTGTCCGAGTTATTTTTCACTCAAGGCTAAAGGCATTCTCAGCAGCTGACGAAAATCCGTTTCTCGTAACATTTTGGTCTTAAACGTTGGCAAAAAAATCAACTTATCAGCGGATTGAACCGAGATTCGATAAATCGAATGCGAGGGGTAAAAAGAGCGGGTCAAAAACGCGCCGAAAAAACAAAAAACAAACATCAAAACGATCAAATTCTAAAGGCGAGCTATTCTCAAAGCTAGGCTCACTTGCCTATTGGTGTTTTGTTATGGGATTATGGGGCGGCATCGCCAGCATTGCCATCATCGGGTTTTATGCAGTCCAACTACCACAAAGTTCTTCCTGGTCAGTACCTAAGCGCCCGCCTAATGTGAGGATTGTTTCGGTCAATGGAAAACTGCTTGCAAATCGCGGAGTAACGGGTGGCGAGTCTGTCGCTCTTGCTCACATGTCTCCCTATATTCCAAAAGCACTAATCGCGATCGAAGACCGACGTTTTCATAGCCACTTTGGCGTTGACCCATTTGGGCTTGTTCGGGCGAGTGTTAAGAATTTTTTCGCCGGACGTGTGGTTCAGGGCGGATCAACAATTACGCAACAATTGGCGAAAAACCTCTTTTTAAAGCCTGAGCGCACTTTCAAGCGGAAAATTCAAGAGGTCATCTTATCGTTTTGGCTCGAGGCAAAGTTCACTAAAAATGAAATACTGGAGCTCTACTTAAACAGGGTCTATTTCGGGTCCGGTTCGTATGGGGTGGATGCAGCGTCCAGACGCTATTTTTCAAAACCATCTCGAGATGTAAATCTTGCGGAAGCCGCATTGCTGGCGGGGCTGTTGAAGGCTCCTTCCAGGTTATCTCCGGCCCGGAATCCAATAAAAGCAGAAAAACGGGCGCAGGTTGTATTATCTGCGATGCGGCGCGCCAATTTTATCACTGACAGGGAAGCCGCCAAAGCACTTTCAATGCCATCGACAAAAGCCAGGAGCTATTGGTCCGGCGCAGAAAATTATGTTGCCGACTGGATTATGAATGATCTTGAAAAGCTTGTTGGGCCGATTACAGAAAATATTATAATCGAAACCACGCTGGATCTTGGCTTGCAGAAATCGGCGGAAGCCGAAATTCGGGCCGCACTGAACAAAGCTGGCAAGTCGATGCAGGTATCGCAGGCTGCATTGGTTTCGCTCGACGGTACCGGCGCCATTCGCGCCATGGTTGGTGGACGTGATTATGCCACCAGCCAGTTCAACCGGGCATTAGATGCCAAGCGCCAACCGGGTTCCGCTTTCAAACCGATAGTATATCTTGCAGCCCTTGAAAATGGCAACACGCCGTCATCTATCCGGCAGGATATGCCGATCAGGATAGGAAAATGGCGCCCAAAGAATTACGACAACAAGTATCGCGGTGCGGTGACACTTAAAACCGCCCTATCGAAATCGCTTAATACAATCGCCGCCCAACTGACAATGGAGGTTGGGCCGCGCAATGTAGTAAATCTGGCCCACCGACTGGGCATTAAATCCAAGTTGCTAGCCAATGCTTCTATTGCGCTTGGAACTTCTGAGGTGTCATTGCTTGAGCTTACCAGCGCTTACGCACCCTTATCTAATGGCGGCTATTTGGCGCGCCCATACGTAATCAACCGGATAAAAACCAAACGGGGCAGGGTGCTTTACCGACACAAATCTGGTGAAAGCCGCCGTGTTATTTTAGCCAAACATATTGGACCAATGAACGCGATGATGATTGATGTCGTTCGCAATGGTACGGGCAAGGCAGCACGGCTTAAAGGGTGGCCCGTTGGCGGTAAAACCGGTACAAGCCAGGATTTTCGTGACGGGTGGTTTATCGGCTATACGACTAACCTCACCACCGGTGTTTGGTTTGGTAACGATGATGGCCAGCCAACAAAAAAGCTTACGGGCGGTTCATTGCCTGCCAAAACCTGGGCGAGATTTATGAATATTGCGCACAATAGTGTACCAGTTGTCGATTTGCCCGGTAGCTATCAACGAAATGTTGTGCTTCCACTGGTTGTGGCAATTCCGAAAAAGCGGCCACCAGTTTCTACAAGTCGCTTGGTTCGAATGGTTAGCAATCGCAGGGTGAAAACCAGCCGCGATGACCATCCCGTTCCTTCTGTTGGCATTGGTCAACGTCGAAAACCCATCGAAAAAAGGTCAATCATGGATCTGATCTTTGGTGGCTAGAATTTTCATATTCGTACAAAACCAGCCAAAATTAATAATATCGGAGAAAGACAAATTCTTGCAATAATTGAACCCGTATCCATAAAAACAGCTCAATTTTCGCAATAACGGTTAAAAACCGGGCCGCAGGCCGAAATTATTCAAATTTATTGCCCTTATCCCGGAAATAGTTTTGACACATATACTCAACCCGGGTAATTGGAGCGCAATTAGTGTATTTGCTGTAAATTGCATTTGGTTTGACTGAGCATGTTGGACCAAACAAACAAGAGGCTATGAAGTTGGCTAGACCAGAGCTTGGTGAAAAAAGGCGTTGCCTTTCCTGTGAATTGAAATTTTACGATCTGAACAATGATCCGGCAATTTGCCCGAAATGCGGTGTCGTATTTGAACAGCAGACACCGGAAAAAGTTGAACCTGTGGTAGAACCGGTTGCACCGAAGAAACCGAAAGATGACGATGTAACCGTTTTGAGCACCGATCCTGATACTGTTTCACTTGAAGATGCCGACGATGATGACGGCGATACGGTTGACGGTGAAGATATTCCAGAGGATATTCCTGAAATCGCAGGCGATGATGAAGAGACCAACTCTGAAGTCGATGATGCATTCCTGGATGAAGACGAAGAAAACGATGATATGTCTGGATTGGTAAACGTTACCAAAGATGATGGTGACGAAAACTAGCCGACAAATTGTTGTATTTAATATTGATTGGTCACAAAGTTTGCACATCCCTATTATTTGTCTTGTATTGTGCTGTGATGCTTATTAGAACGTCCGGCATTCACCTTACGGATGAAAATCAATATGTAGTACTGCCGATATACGAAACGTAATTATATATCGTGAATAAATGGGGCCATAGCTCAGTTGGGAGAGCGCTTGCATGGCATGCAAGAGGTCGTCGGTTCGATTCCGTCTGGCTCCACCATTTTCCATATCTCACGGCAGTTCACTTCGTTCACGCCTGCGATGGCGCAGGCAGTTCGCCTGGCAGCACTTGTGCTGCTGTTGTGGTTCGAGGTTTCTCCTTCCATACCCACCATTCAGTCTTCTGCAAACTATATGAATTTCAAAGCTTGCCGGAAGTGTCCGTGTTTACGGGGGCTTAACCTCATATCGTGCATCGCATTAAGGCATGTGGTGGCGCAGAGAGAGGGGAATTTGCGGATATCTGCCGTTGTTCTCTGCAGCGCAGACAACTGGTCCTCTACAGCTTTCAATGATGCACCAAGATGTTGACTGATGGTTGGCGTAAACATGAGGAAACTCGCCCAGTTACAAGTATGCCAATGGCGGGAAACTTTATTCAGAATAATTTGAAGTGAAGCGGGTTAGATAAATCCCAGCAATTTCTGCTGTTCCTGCCAATTGACTGGAAAAATAGGAAGCCGGAGCAATCGCTCTGCGGTCAGTCCTTGCGGCTCGCGACCCTGAAAGATGGTTTCAACAATGTCAGGAGCCAGGAATGCAAGCCTGATGGTGCGGGCCACATGGCGTTGGTCAACATTGGTTTGCTCGCCTATTTCTTTGAATGATTTCCCAGCCTTGAGAAATTCAAACCAGATATAAGCCTGGGCAATAGCTTTGAGAAGCGCAGGATCTGCTTTGCCATTCTTACTCTTGTCCGATCCAATTCAGCAAGAGCGTCACTCATTCGCTCGCACCGTGTTCAGCAGATTGGGAAACACAATAGATACAACCACGTTTTGATATATCCTCATATGATACAACCAGCCCCAATTTTATTCTCAAGATGCCGCTAATGGCGCCACGCACTGAATGAGCTTGCCAGCCTGTGGCTTTTTGTAACTCAGCGAGAGTTGCTCCTCTCTGACGTTTAATAAGTTTTAACAGGGTTTCAGTTTTGGTGGCTGGTTTGGCCGCTTCAATCTGCTGATAAAGACGCTTCAGCAGCTTAATCCGCTTCCTTGCCAATGCGATAATGGGTTGGCGTGGTGATGTAGTGGTTAGTGTAAGTTTTGATTGATCGGACATTCGATGACCTGCATTATTTAGCTGAGGTCATGAACGGTTAAAGCCATCCAACATCAATTGCGACCGTTTTTTTAGTGCAGAGTGAATGGTTGGGGGTATTCAGTTGCAGAAAACATCCGCAAATCGAATAGCAATATGCACCAGACAAATTCAGCCCGACGTAAAAACTTTCTTGCCACAAGAAAGATTCAAAAATTTCGCCACGAAAGTTTAAGAGGGAGCGGTAGGTACAGCAGAGCCAAATGCAAAAATGCAGTTTTCTAAAATTTAACATCGAAACCAATAGACTATAGTAAGTTTGGGGTAGTTCAATAATTCAAATATCGTTGGATTTTGGTGTATTATACCAACGGCAATATTTACTGACCTGCATGAGCCCAATCTCGCATTCCGATTGATTTGATAGTTTCAGGTTGTGCAAAGAGTTTGTTCCAAGCATCGTATCCTGCATCAATGATAGCGTCATAGTCCTCGAAGTTACGGTTGGAGAGCCAGTTCTGGCGCAGATATTGCCCGATTTTTTCAACTGGGTTGAGTTCTGGTGACCGCGACGGCAGCAGGATTAAGGTGATGTTTCCTGGAACATTGAGATTACCGGCTGTATGCCAACCACGCCCAATCCATGAGAATAACGGCGTGAGCCTTGCGCGCAACATGGCGAGCGATCTCGTCGAGATGCATCTGCATTGTCTCGGTGTTGGACCATGGCAACATAAGAGTAGCGCCTATACCATGGGCCGGGCATATAGCGCCGAACAGATATGCATTTTTGTATCGCTGGTCAACAGGCATGCGGGGACGAGTACCTTTCTTTGTCCATATGCGTGTTTGTCCGTTCTTCTGGCCCAGCCGCGCTTCATCCTGCCACCAGATTTCAACTGGAGTATCTTCAGGCAGATCGGCTATGTGTGCTGCAAGCGTTTTGGCGAAGTTTTTTTGAAAGCCTCGATCACCCGTTCATCTTACTTTGGATGTTGCGGGCGGGTACTCATGCAGGAAAAGCCAAGAACCGCAAGGAGTTCTGTTATCGAGCGCTCGCTGTAGACGGCACCAAAACATCACCCGCTTCAGATCAACTCGCCGCCAGCGCACAACACCACCCACTACCATCCACTGCGGATCAGGACCGGTTCTCACAATCTCAGACAGTTCTTTCATTTGATCATCGTTCAAAAGCCGTGGTCGTCCGGCTCCCGGGCGGTTGGTCAGACCATCCGGCCCTTCTGCATTATCTCAAAACTCTCCTGAGCACTGCCGAAGGGCTCGCAGGGTCTAACGATCCATCCCCGCCAACTTTGGCGGCATCCAAACGGCTCATGCCGTCATAAACGGCTGCAAGCGCCAATAAACGGCGCACTTGTCTTGTGTCACTGCTTCGCTGTGAAAACTGGCGAAGCGTGGGGGCATCAAAATCTCTTCGAAGTATAAGTCCTGTTGATGGCATGGCATATCTCCTTCGCCAACCATTGAATCGGAACATCAGTGATTTGGGAATCCCAAACGAGTCAGAAAATTATGCTGTTGGTATTAAACAGGGCAATCAAAATCTGAGTATACAGTTTATTTGGACGTGGCAGTATAGATCCCAGTCCAGTTTTGACCAGGAGGATTGGCACGAAATTCTGAGATTCGAGATTCGTATAGAAACAGATATTCTTCCAAATCGAATTTCATACGCTCCGCCAGTTTGGCGCACAACTCTACAGCCTCATATGCTGATGCCCAATCTTGAGTTCGATAGGAAGCCAGCATACTACGATTAAGCGCTTTTAAAGCAATAAAATCTTTGTCCATTGCAAGATCTTTGCCGCCCATTAACGCGAAAATTCGTTCTGGTTCCTTCTTTCCCTTTACTCGAATTAAATCGACTTCCAATGTAGCAACCATCTCTCCCGTATTTGTGGCTGTTACCTCACCAATTATTGTTGGAATACCGTAAGTTTTACTTTGTCCTTCAAGGCGTGATGCAAGGTTGACCGTATCGCCAAGCGCCGTATAGTCAAACCGCATATCTGTGCCCATATTTCCGACCACACTGGTTCCTGTATTAATTCCAATACCGATAGAAAGTTCAATTTGTTCAGTTCCGGTTATTCTGGCGGCCTCTTGTAATTCCTCATTTAATAGCGCCACTTCCTCTATCATCGCAATTGCAGCCATACAGGCATTTTCCGCATGTTGCTCATCATCCAGCGGTGCATTCCAAAATGCCATAATCGCGTCGCCCATATATTTGTCTATGGTGCCTTTCCGACCAACAATGGCATTGGAAAGTGGGGTTAAAAGCTTATTGATCAACCGGGTTAATCCCTGCGGGTCATCTTTCATCGATTCTGATATTGCAGTGAAGCCTCGAACGTCAGTAAAGAGAACAGAGATTGTTCGTGTCTGGCCTCCCAATATCAACTGGCTTGGGTCATGCGCAAGTTGTTCTACCAGTGCTGGGGCAATGTACTGGCCAAAAGCATTGCGAATAAACCGACCTTCATTTTCGGTAAGAAACAAACGGGCAGCAGAAGCACCCCCAAACACCAGAAAAGAAACGCTTGCGGGCAGTAACGGACTTAACAACAAACGATATTCACGAAAGGCCATCCAGCAAAACACAAATATTGACATTATAACCAACAGCGAGAGCAATCCGGCAGACAACGGTCTGAACCATGGAAGTCCGGCTAATATTATCAACGGGAGTATAATCGCTGCAGATAACTCGAGACCGAAGGACCAGTCAGGTCTGCTTAAATACGTACCCGACATAATTTGATCGGTAAGTTCTGCATGTACAACTACTCCAGGCATCACCGCTTGCATTGGCGTTGCAACAATATCGCGTAGACCAATCGCAGAAGTTCCCACAAATACAATGTGGCCGGCTATTTTTTCAGCTAATCGCTGGTCGGGATTTTCATAGGTAAGTCGGTGAGCAGCAATCGTGGTGAAATTGCTATTTTTCGTATAGTAGACTCTGGTAAATCCATCCGGTTCTACCGGGATTTTAAAACTACCAACCTTGATAGCCACCATGGCCGGATTGCCGGTATCAAGTTCACCGCTTGCCCCCGTACTTTTGATCGAGATACTGGGTACACCCTGCGCCACCCGTAAAGCCTCGATTGACAGGGTTGGCAACAATATCTTTCCTGAACGGGAGAATAACGGTATTCGTCGTACAAGTCCGTCTGACGCCGGATTGAAGCTGAATACGCCGATCCCTTTTGCTCCTGAATCAAGCATTGGGATATTCGATATACTACCGGAGTATTGCGGCAGATAAGACACATCAGCTGGCCCGATGAAGTTGAAACTGGACTTTGCATTAGGCGGTATGTTTTTGTTGAAAGGCGTCATTGCCAAGCCTGTTATTACAGGATGTCGCGCGATGGTTTCGGAAAAAAGTTTGTCAGTATTAAATACTTTGCTTTCGTCCAGTATTTTCAGATCTACACCTTTGCGTAGCAACTGTGGAATTATCCTGTGCGGCGATGTTCGATCGGGTTCGGAAAATACGATATCAAATACAATCGCTGCTGCTCCGAGCTGGCCAAGATTATCAACGATTTTTGCGATGATTGTTCGCGGCCAAGGCCATTGACCCAAACGTGCCAGCGAGCCTTCGTCAATATCAACAATAGCAATCGGGTTGTCTGTTGCCGCACGCGGTAATATCCGCTGATAGCTGTCAAATACAAGGTCATTGAAACGATCAATTTGGCTAACGGGCGAAATTGCATAAACAATACACCCCGCAAGCACGATCAATCCGGATGCCCAAATTGATAAATATTTATGATTGTTGGCGAGCGTAATCAGGCGTTCCATAATCCGGATACACTACCCCTCATTGTCGCAATGAGACAATTTATAATTCCGGATACAAATAAAAATCGTAATAAACCAGAGGTGCACTATTTTTTACCCACAAATGTACCTGCTGCCTTGATTGCGGTGCCATTTGAAAATTCAAATTGTCCGATGACCCCTTTTGCCTTGACGGAACCATTGTTAACAAATGCACCTGCAGCGGAACCTGTAAGACCTGTACCGGTTAGTGTGCCATCAAATAGAGATTGGGTGAGTGAACTAGTATCAGTGACAGCGCCGGCAACACTCATGCCGTCAAAATTTGAAATGTTTAAATTACCGGTGCGGGAACTAAAATTCCAGTTTAGTGCCATGTCGCCCTTGGCAAGATATTGCTGAATATTATTCGTACCGAGATTGCGAGCTACTGTTCCCAATGCGGTACCATTATATATTGCAGAGCCGGTCAATGGCATGTCAACCGGACTGGTTATATCGCCGGCTACCCAAGTGCCCAGGTGGACATGTTCGCTTCGATTTCCATATGTAGTTGCAGTTGTTCCAGGATCATCAACCCGTACTCTAGTACCCCACCAACCCCAATCAGCAAATGTGCAAGAAGTGCAATGTTGGTATCCCGCGATTGGAGCTGCTCTGCCAGAGACTATATATGAACCGGCACTGGTTCCATTAATTTGATTTGCGGTGGTGCCGGTGGCGTAGTTAATTTGCGTATTTGACTTTGCTCTATTATGAACCCCGCCAAAAGTATTATTATCTACAAATGTATTGCCGCCGCCCACCCCGTTCCATGCACCGAAAGTCAACAGCATACTGACAACATCCGGCTCAACATTGGCAACATCGGTAACCAGCCCCTGTGCACCAAAACTATTATTGGTTGCGTTTGTGAACATGATAAAATTGGGAGCACCCAAAACACCGCCAACAACAAATGGATTTTTTGCTCGGGGAGTGCCGCCAGTGGGAGCATATGCTTGCTCATTTATACCAACCAAAAAGCCGCTGGCCTGGCGGCTGGCGCGTGTAAAAGTCGATTGCGGCGTTTCAGCAACCAGCGAAGCCACATGCAGTGTTCCGGAATATCCATCATCTGTAAATCCAGTGAAATTACCGGTATAATTGAACAATCCAGGTCCGGCTGCGCCATCAAAATAGGTATCATTTTCAATCAACACCTGCCCAATAACGAAATGTTCTGCATTAGCACCAAATAAATGGGTACCACCTGCTCCAGGGGTCGTACCTAATCCACCGCGTAAAGCAATCGACGGCGCATTGGCATTAACGCGATAACTTCCTCTTCTTGAAGCCCAAATACGCTCCGCACCGGAACTATCAGTATAAAATGCATCGGCCAGAACATGAACCGCGCTTTTTTGACTTGCGCCACTGCCATTAATATCGATCCAGGTTGAAAACACTTCGACCTCACCTGAACTCGACTGATTGGGCTCAACCACAAAAAGATTAGTGGAATTAAAGTTGCTTACTGGGCCGTATAGATCGGTAACAAAATAAGGAACTGGCTGGTTTTGAATTGGATCACGGGTTAATTCATATTGTCGAATATCGGTACCTGTGTCGAAATCAATCAGTTGAGGAACATTGGTCTCAGTACCATAAAATACATAAAACGGGTCTGTCGCAACGCCGTTGGTACCCAGCATGTAGGCGACGAAATCATCTCGCCCTGCATAGGCTATACCGGTAAGATTACCCACTGGTGACGTGCCATCAGTCACATTAAATGCTGATGTTGTTGTATCGCCGGCGGTTCCGGTAAAATCGGGAAGGTTGATCTCTCCGGCATTTGTTGTTCCGATTAATCGCCCGTTGACTGACGTGAATCTAATAATGCGGTTTGTTTCCGGTGTTCCCCCCACTAGGCTGCGTGGACCATTATTATTTAGCTGATCGCCATTAAAAGAGTGGGTGAACAGAAACGGGTTCATTACGACCCGTGTCAACAGACCAGTTGGAGTAAGGGGAGTCTGAATGACCGTAGCCGGAGTTTCAGTAGTTGAACTCTCTTCTACCACATCTACCACAATTTCCTGGGTCGCTACTTTAATACCAGCCAAGTCTTCTTCAGCTGTTTCGATAGAGGTCGACAAAATTGTTGAAGGTCGGGGGGAGGGAGTGGTAACAGAATCAGGCGCGCCTGAATTTACGTCTACCACTTCGCTGTTGCTTACCACGCCGTTTGTTGGTTTAATTTTTGCACCGCCAGAGGTGCCTCTTCTACCGGCAAGCGCGGATTGAAAAACCCCTGAATCGCCAAGCGTGCGGCGACGAACTTTGGCAACTCCATTAGAGCCATTGATATCCATTGTATAACCGGCCCGGTAAATTCTTGCCTTACCACCGTTATTGCCTTCATAATTGACCTCTGTACCAAAAATCATGGAAAACAGCGTTTTACCGCCATTGCCATTTACCAGTCCGTCAACCATTCCGCCGCGAATTCCGATAGTTCCTGTGGGTGTGTGGATTGTAGCACCACCCTTTGTACGACTGGCGCGCCCACCAACAAACCGAAAGGCTCCCTTGGTGACTGTTGCCACCAATTTCGCCGTACCGGAATTTGGGTCATAAACAAACTCATCAATAACCAATATGCTATTGGGGCCTACTGTAAATGTAGTCCCGTCAGCCAACAATACCTGTACCAACCCGGACCCTTTGGTCTCAATCCGTTCGTTAAAAACCAGATTGCTGCCAAGGGACAATATTCGAGGGGCTTTTCCAGGTGCAGTGCCCTTTGCATCCTGATTAACCGCCGCTGTTACACCGATCCTTGCAGCGGCCAATTCACCCATATTGAATGATAAAGCTAAAATTGCCGTAGCCAATGTTGTAAACAAAGCGGTAGATCTATTTAAGAACGTATATTTGAAATCGCTTCCGGTCATAGTTTTACCAATTTTTTGAGATGCTGAAAGATGCTGTGAAATTATTGTGCTCGCGAATATCGTAGTTGGAATTAACCATTCTGTATTCAGTGTCCAACAATGCGGCCCATCCTTCCTTGATTGGAATTGTAAGTCCTGCACTTACATAGGCCTCACGATCGCGCTGCTTTCGAGCAGCATTGATTGTAACATCAGGGTTGTCATAGTTGCGAATAGCGCCGCCGATAGATAGCCTACCTATCCAGTCCGGTTGATCCTCACCCAACGGCGATTGAAATGAAAAACCAGGCCCAACATTAAACGTAACCTCAGTGTAACTCAGATGTCCTGCATCCGCCCATGTACGCTGCACCTGACCAGTAGCTTGAACTGTCAGTTTTGGGCTGATTATATGGCGATAAAAAGCCTGAGCCCGTGCCTCATGACCATCTCGATTGGTCGCATTCGGTGCGCTTGTGCTGTTATAATACAACCGCCTGCGATATTCGGTTTTAAATGAAAACAGATCGGCGGCATTGGGTCGAATGACCAGTCTTTTACCAATTCCAAATCCAGAGGAATAATAAGCATCACCAAGAAAAACGCCCGAAACAATACCGTAGACTCCAAGAGCAGCATTATCAATTTCAAAGCGACCAAGATCAAAAGATGGTCCAATGGTCAGTTCAGCTTGCAACAGGTCAATTTCGTTTCGCTTAAACTGTTTTGAACCATATACCAATAAATCTGCTTCAATAGCATCTCCCTGCGATTCAAGGTCATAACGCCAATGGAATATTCCCGCCGCGTAGGCGTTGAAGTCTGCTTCGCCGGTCGAACCCGGATTGAGAGTAAACACATTGCCGTTGAGAGTAATATTTGAGTTTGTGGTGACGCGATTGGCATTGGTTTGATAACGCAATCCGGCGCGAATTTGACCACTGAAAGTACTTGGTGTATCTGCTGAAGCGATGCCGGCTAAATATTGTTCGACCTTTTTGCGTACTTCTTCCGGCACATCGGGAGAAGAGATGGCAGCCTCAAAATAACTGCGAGCTGTCTGAAATGCTGAAACCCGGTAGTATAAGAGCCCAAGCTCCAATTGCAGGCGAGGCAATCCTGGAGCAAAAATCAACATTCTTTCAAGTGTCGATATGGCCGCTTCCACGTCGCCAACCTGAATTGACAAAGCTGCATATTTAAACGCCACATCCAGGTCGGAAGGACTTGAAAACATTATTTCAAACAACGCTTTACGTCGCGCTTCGATCGCATCAAGGCTTTGAGTGCCGATATTGGGTGATATGATTTGTTTCGGCGGAACCTTTGTCGCTGCAAAGCTCGTAGAAAAGAATACAGTTATACTCAAAAACAAACTGAACACCGACAAGACAAATTTTGTATATGTCTTCATGAAACCACCCCATTTAAACTTAAAATATGCGTACTCTAATAATACCTAAAAATATCTCATTGAATTTGCTACTGTTTTCAAATTTAACTATATATTATCTATTTGGTCAAATCACTTTTAGATGTTATTTAAAACAATAGTGTTCGTAGTCAGGGTATTTGAGACTAGCGGTCGTTTAATTTAAGAGAGACTTTGGCTCATCTGTTGTTGTTATTATGCGGCAGTTTTGCGATATTGCAAGCGCCGTAGATCGACTGTCTTTCGTTTGATCCTTTCTCTTTGATTTAGAATGGCTTGCCCCGTCCGAAGTAGACGTCTGCAGGCGTTAGATTTTTCAAGCTCTCGTGATATCTGCTGTGATTGTAATGTTCGATGAAGTCTTCAATTTGCTGAGATAAATCGCCTAGCAGAAAGTAATTCTCCAGCAGGATGCGGTTTTTCAGGGTTTGATGCCAGCGTTCAATCTTGCCTTGAGTTTGCGGATGATATGGAGCGCCGCGAACATGGCTCATACCTTTCCAATCTAGCCACTCGGCCAAGTCACTGGATATATAACAAGGGCCATTATCTGACAACAATCGAGGTTTGTGTGCAACTTTGATTTTATCACAACCAGAAGCCTGAAGCGCCATTTCCAATGTATCGGTCACATCTCAAGTTTTCCGGCGACGTACTCATGGTAGTGCACAGTTTCCACGAGATAGTGTAGCGCGAATAACCATCCAGAATTGTTGATAGATAAAACCAGCCCCAGCCGATGACCTTCAGATAAGTGAAGTCTGTTTGCCATAGCTGATTGATGACGGTTATTTTATCTCTGAACTTACTGGAGGCCTTCATGGCAATGAACGCTGGGCTGATGATCAGATCAAGGGCCAAATCAATAATCTGAGCACGCACTTCATTCGGCACACGGTTCCAGGCCCTGTTGGCGCCGGAACGTATATCTTCCAATCCTTGTTCCCCAAACCGCTGATACAAAAATCATATCAGCGACAAAAAGGTCGGTCGTGAGACACCCAGCTTTTCAAGCGTCACCTTTGTTGGCAGGTGCGATCGCTCAACAATACGGATGATTTCTAACTTCTCTGGTGCTGGGTACCTCATTCTTCGTCGACCCCATCCTCGATCATGCTTTTTTTGAGCAGACGGTTTTCCAAGGTGAGATCAGCCACACATTCTTTCAGATCACGTGCTTCGCGGCGCAGGCCTTTAACCTCGTCAGTGGACGCCTCACGCACTATATCAACAGACAGACGCTTTTTACCCGCCTCCAGAAACTCTTTCGACCATTTGTAATACATGCTTTTGGAAAGGCCCTCACGGCGGCAGAGCTCAGCATTGCTGTCTTCGCCGCGCAGACCATCAAGCACAATGCGTATCTTTTCCTCAGCTGAATATTGGCGTCGGGTCTTCCGTTTGATTGTCCAGATCAATTTCTCTGAGCCGGATCCACGGGTTCCTGATTTATGTCTCATCTTCGCTCCTTAGGAGCTTTGATGAACTAAAAATCATCTCTTAGGTAAACTTACATGGACTTGCCTTGATAAAGTGGACAGCACCTATCTCTTAAGCAGCTAGTTTTTCATAGGCTGCCGGACTGATATTTCCAAGGGCAGAGTGTCTGCGCCTTGGGTTGTAGAAGTCATTTATGTATCCAAATATTTTCCTTTCTGCATCATTGCGTGTTTCAAATTTCATGCGCCAGATGAGTTCGGCCTTGATGGTTTTGAAGAATGATTCAACTGGAGCATTATCATAACAATTTCCCTTGCCTGACATTGAAGCAACCATTCCATGACGTTTCAACAGCATTTGATACTGTGTCGAACAGTATTGGCTGCCGCGATCTGAGTGGTGAATGAGCCCGGGTTCTGGTTGGCGCAATGTGATCGCCATTTGCAAAGCTCTCAGGGCCAGGTCTCGTTTCATCCTGTCACTGACCGCCCACCCGACAATACGTCTTGAATGAAGGTCCAGCACCACAGCCAGATAAAGCCAGCCCTGGCGAGTCTGGATATAGGATATATCGACAGACCATTTCTCATTGGGTTTTGATGCTACGAAGTTCTGTTCCAGAATGTTGGGTGCAAAGCCATAGGAGTGGTTTGAGTTGGTCGTGCGCTTGAACTTGCGGGTTCGTACAGCTTTGATGCCATTCTCGCGCATTAATTGCCCTATCCGCGTGTGCCCGACCTTGAAGCCAAGCTCACGCAGCTCTTCAACCATGCGTGGGCGACCGTAAGAACGATGGCTGGCTTCAAATTCTGTTTGGATATGATCGAGCAACACAATATCTTCACGGGCTCGTTTGCTGGCTGGACGTGACCGCCATGCATAAAACCCTGACCGGGAGATGCCAAACAACTTACACAGGCGAGCCGTATTGTTCCTGGCCCTCTCCGCATTGATGAACTTGCACCTCATCACTTTTGGCTCGCGAAGAAGGCTGTTGCTTTTTTTAGGATATCGCGTTCCTCACGCAATATCTTGTTCTCTTTGCGAAGGCGGGCCAATTCCTTTTGCAGGTCATCGTGTGGTCCGGCCATCAAATCATCATCGCGATAAGCTGATATCCACTTGCCCAGTGTTGAATGTCCAACCCCGAGGTCATCGGCCACCTGATGGCGTGAAAGGTCACTGTTCAAAGCAAGCTGAACGGCCTCTTTGCGAAAGTCTTCTGTAAAATGTTTGCGTGTCATGGGTTCCTCCAAGATTATCATTCAAAATCTCAAAGGCACTGTCTACTTTTTTACAGCAAGTCCAATCTTGCCCGACATGCTTTTTCCGAACATAAAGGAATCTCCAATCAACGCGATCTTTGCCCCCTTCAATTTAGAAAAATATTTGGCCTTTAATTGAAACTGTGCGTTATTTCGGAATTCCACTGGAGAGGATAATGTTCCCGGTAAGCCGGATTGTGATCCCAGCCAAACCCAGATAAAACCGATAGTCAAAAGCAAGGAAATCATCAGAACAGATATAATCGAAACGGCACAGATGAATCGAAATCCCTTTTCTTGGAGATCGATGCCATGACCTAGGTCTTTAGAATTGTTCGCCATTAACCGCCCTAATTTGATACAATACTCATACATCATAACCTAATCCAGCGTTTTAAAGATAGCTACTAGAGCTTGTTATCTTAAAGTTGAAATATTTAAGCATCCATATTTGGTGAATTGGCAAGGTGAAGAGCTCGTCTTTGTCTGATCACGTGAGACAGCCGCAATGCTGATTGAAGCCAAAAAATTTGCTGAAATAGTTGTTATTTTTCAATGGATTCAGCAATTTATTAAAGAACGAATCTGCATGCTCATCTCGGCATACATGCGAATCAAACGACGGCATTCTTCCGCTATCGACTTCATCTCAACCATCATTGAAGCATCCATGCTGCCAAACTTGGAACGCCATTTGTAAAAACTGGCATTACTCATTCCGTGCTCACGGCAAAGTTCTGTAACCGGCATACTGCTTTCGGCTTGCCGCAAGATACCCATGATCCTGGCTTCGCTAAACCTACTCAGATTAGTATGCTGAGAAAATTCTACTTTAAACGCCTTCAATTTTAAGGAGGACTACCAGTGTATCGGTTCAATTTAATTGCAAAGGGTCTGGTAGGTTTGTATCCGCGATCGAACGACTCATAAATTCTAATATAAGTCCAGATTTAAGATAAACAAATGCGATTTCTCGATTCCATACACACCCAATAGTTGGTTTAACTAATACAATCGAACCTTTCGCTGCTGATTCGTCCGCAGCCAATTTGACATCGTCAACAAATCGGCAAACATGATCCAAACCTCCCCCCTTTCTTAATCGGGAATCCAAAGGGGAATTACCTATGCCGGTAGGGGCGACTAACTCAATTGGCAGACAGTTTTGAAAAATAAAGAATGTACAAATCACATTCTGGATTGGGTCAATTGTTGGCTCTATCACCATTTGCACATCTTGATCGCGCCACTGATGTAAAGATTTCTCCATATTTGGCACTACAAAACCAAAATGGCAAAAGTCTTCACCAGCAGAAAGTTCATCGCGATAATACACTAAATTCAGGCTTTCTGAGCAATAAAACCACAAGATACAGTCAGCTTTAGATCGACTGCTTTTTCTAAATTATAATTCGTTAGAGGCGCGTAAAACGTATCTACAATTCTGAGCCCATGTTGCTCAACAAACTTGCGCATGGAATCTGGGTCTGGCTGATTAAACAGATGATCTGGCGCTGGAGAATTTATTGGCACGTGAATAAAAAGGCGGCCATGATCGCTTAAGCAATTGCGCAACACTTCCAGAGCCTTGCCAGGATGCTCCATGTGTTCCAGCACTTCCGAAAATACGACAGAATCAAATGGGCGCGGAATGGCGTCAAACATATCCACCAATTCCAATAACGGCATGCGTGAAACACCGAGTGCACGGAGCGCTTCTCGAGTGGACTGTATGGATGCAGGACTGATATCCCAAGCGGTAATATTGCCAGATCTATTATCGTTGCATACCATTGCAAGTAGCTTTCCATGACCTGGGCCAATTTCTAAGTGAGAATAATTGTCAACATTGCCAACAAGAAAATTTTCCCGATAGAATGACAGCATTTTGGTATGGTTTGCCCACCAAATTTGAGTCATTAGAAGGCCATTCATGTAAGATGTCATGAATGGTTTATCGCTATAGACTTGCTTTACTGCTTCTTCAAATGTTGACAATCTATACGTGTTGTTATTTCTTCGAAAATGGTATTCTTCCTTTGTCTGCAATTCACAAATAAATGTGTAATCCCTAATGAATTGATCAATTCGATTTCCAGTCAGGTCGAATATCTGTTTCGCAATATACTCGAGATTTCGAACCTCCATTTCATCAAGATTGGAAAACCTTCTTCTAATGAATTTGGTATGGGCTGAATTTTCAGCCAGCAACAGCGAGTTGAGTTTCGCCCAAAGTAGACAAATCTTGATTCTCCTTTTCCAATCAATCTTAGTTTCAGACTTAAGATGTCGTTAAATAGGTGATAATCATTTCCCCGCTATCGCGACCTTGGGCGCTATTAATAGAAGAGGCCTCACGTTTTCTTCTTGAACTGCTTTGAAATGGATGAACCAAGGGTAGTGAAAATAAATCGGTCCAATCTGTTAAGGCATATTGCCAAATCAGCCTTATTTTCCGCATTCCCTGTTGTTTGGAGATTGTTCGCTGTTATGCAAATTGAATTCCCTGATAATAATCCTAGGGAAGTCTCTTGTAAGATGCTGTATGTTAACATCTTTTTCGTGTAAAAATTTCCTCAAATTATGCAGAAACAGTCAAATTTCCCTGTAATTTCCCGTATTACAGCGAATTTCCTGCAGAGACTGGTTCACGCAAGACTGCGAACACCACCATTCAGTCTTCTGCAAACTACACGAATTTTATAGCTTGCCAGAAGCGTCCGTGTTTACGGGTGCTTAGCCTCATATCGTGCATCGCATTAAGGGCTGCGGTGGAGCAGAAAGAAGGGAATTTGCGGATATCTGTCACCATTCTCTGCGGGCTAATAAACTGGTCCTCTACAGATTTCAATGATGCACCTTGATACTGGCGGATGGTTGCCGCAATCAAGCAAAGCACGTACCGTTGCAGAAATGCCAATTTTAGATGCGTCCATTCAAAATTAGCAGGAAAAAAGTGGGCTAGTTAAACCCCAGCAATGTTTGCTGTTCCTGCCAATTGACTGGAAAAACAGGGAGTCGAAGCAATCGCTCTGCGGTCAGTCCTTGCGGCTCGCGACCCTGAATGATGGCCTTGATTATATCGGGAGCCAGGAATGCAAGCCTGATGGTGCGGGCCACATGGTGTTGATCGATTTTGTATTGTGCGGCAATGTTTTTGTATGATTGACCTGACTTGAGATCTTCAAACCAGATATGAGCCTGGGCAATAGCTTTGAGAAGCGCAGGATCTACTTTGCCATTCTTGCTCTTGTCCAATCGAAGGATAATCCTTTTCCCCTGGCCAGAGCGTTTTAGATTGGCGGCGCAGGTTATGATGTGTGTGTTATCGTCTTGCGCACTAGTCTTTTCAAGTCGGATCGATTTGGATTGGCTTTCAGTTTGGTCGCCAATTTAGCTGAGTTGGCCAACATGGCTGTTAGTTCGGATGCATTCTCATGTTGCAGTATGCTGGCCAATGATGACTGATTGCCAAGGAATGCGGTGATTTCGCCAATCACCAGCGCTTCGATCTGATGCGCTGGCAGCGATGTGTCTGAGCCGACATAGTAGCGATAACGCTTGCCCTGTTTGTTACAGTGGCTTGGTTTGAGCTTGGTGCCTTGTACATCTTCCAACAACCCCGCCAGTAGGCTTGTTGATCTG
The DNA here is from genome assembly GCA_024280375.1 of Alphaproteobacteria bacterium. Classification (GTDB taxonomy): domain Bacteria; phylum Pseudomonadota; class Alphaproteobacteria; order Rhizobiales; family Rhizobiaceae; genus SZUA-100. The sequence goes on from JAJRQF010000035.1 coordinate 34,055, forward strand.
GCATTGGTAGAATTTGCCCGCTCAACGCGATTGTTCTTCAATTGTGTCTGAACACTTTCCCAAAGAGACTGTCGAATAATCCCGTCGTGCAAGCCCTCGTGGATCAAGTCTTTGTGGCGGATCTTGCCGATATAGATCGGGTTTCGAAGTAGGGAGTACAACGCTCCTCTTGTGAATGAATTGCCGCCAGATTTCTTGCCCGCCTGTGTGACCCAGCATTTGCTGTATATCCGTTGCCGCTTGAGTTCCTGCATCAGTTTTAACACCGATCCCAGCACGAGATACCGTTCAAATATGTGGTTGGCCTGTTTGGCTTCCTTTCCATTTATAATCAGGCCTCTATCTTTGATGTCATATCCAAGCGGTGGGTGTCCGCCCATCCACATGCCCTTTTCCTTTGAAGCCCTAAATTTGTCTCGAATACGCTCAGCAGTAACTTCCCGTTCAAACTAAGCAAAGGATACTCAAGAAATTAACAATCCGGTTCATGCTAGTTCGGAGGCCAAGAGGTGACTGTTGATACTGATGAATTCTTTGATGGTGTTAATATCGAATTGACAACCAATATTGATACGGTGCAAACATTTCTGCGAATGACGGGAAACTTCTCAGCCTTGGAGCCAGGACAATAATCATCTTAGAGTTTATTGCACACGCTTGGATGGAACCGCGTATGTGATGTTATCAAGAGAACGGCTGAAAGACCAAATATGCAGAAGTGAAAAATATGAGCAGTAAAAATCAAGATCATATATCACTAACCCCTGCAAGTAATGAGATATTTGATATTGTGGTGATTGGTGCCGGCGTGGTCGGTTGCGCCATTGCACGAGGCTTCGTGCTGGAAGGCGCCCATGTTGCGATTGTGGAAAAAGCCAGTGATATTCTAGATGGCGCAAGCAAAGCCAACAGCGCCATCCTTCATACGGGTTTTGATGCCCCGTCCGGCTCGCTGGAACTTGATTGTATTCGTGATGGATATCAGGAATATATGGAAATACATCAAGAACTGGGTTTGCCCCTGGAAAAAACCGGTGCCCATGTGGTTGCCTGGAATGATGAGGAGGTGGCAAGGTTAGATTCCATTCTGTCCCAGGCTCATGCAAACGGTGTTGCGGATGTTGCTTTAATAGGGAAGAAAGAATTACAGACCTTGGAGCCCAACCTTTCTGGCAATGCGCTGGCGGCCATATCGGTGCCGGGTGAGGCAATTATCGACCCATGGTCTGCGCCTTACAGCTACCTACGTCAGGCATTGTTAAACGGCGCAGAAGCATTCTTCACCTGTGAAGTTGAAGCGGGTACTTTCGACAATGGGGTTTGGCAATTGCAAACCTCCAGAGGCACTCTAAAATCCCGCCATGTTATCAATTGTGCAGGTCTCTACGGCGATCAGATAAATGAGAAGTTGTTGGGTCGATCTACATTCGGCATCATGCCTCGCAAGGGTCAATTTGTAGTATTCGACAAAGCCGCACATTCACTTGTAAATTCTGTCATTTTGCCAGTGCCGAGCGAACGAACAAAAGGCATTGTGATCTTCCAAACAGTGTTTGGCAATCTTGCCGTTGGCCCCACCGCTGAAGACCAAATAAGCCGTAGAGATGTCTCAACTGACAAAGATACCCTGCAAAGCCTGATCAATGCCGGTATTGATAAAATTCCGGCACTTAAACATATGCCAGTAACAGCCGTTTATGCAGGTTTGCGCCCGGCAACCGAAAATAAAGATTACCAGATTGAGCTGGATGAAACTCAAAACTGGATTACCGTTGGTGGCATCCGCTCAACCGGATTGAGCGGTGCGCTGGGCATCTCAAAATATGTCTACAAGCTGTATTCTCAAACGGGCAACAAGCATAAGCCGGTCAAAAACCCGCAATTGCCAAAGAGTCCGGTTTTGATTGAGGCCAGCACACAAGGGCTGCGACGAGACTGGCAGAAAAGCGATCACGAAGAGGTTGTCTGTCATTGCGAGCTGGTGACCAAAAGGGAAATTGAGCAAGCGCTGGAAGGCTCGCTTGCAGCCCGTTCGCTGGCCGGTTTAAAACGACAGACCAGGGTAACCATGGGTCGCTGTCAGGGGTTTTATTGCACCGCCCGTTTGGCTGAACTCACTGATGGGCATTTTAGTAATCCGATAGCAAAGAAAATCAATAATGGTTGATCGCGCGGTAGAAAAATCATCGCTGGGGAGCGACATTCCAATAGATGTAGCTATCATTGGTGGCGGACCCTCGGGCCTATCAGCTGCAATCGAATTGAAACGGTGTGGGGTTTCACGAGTTGTTGTTCTGGAACGCGAAAGTGAAGCGGGTGGCATTCCTCGACATTGCGGTCATCCGCCTTTTGGAATGCGGGAATTCAAGCGGATTTTAACCGGCCCGAACTATGCGAAAAAACTGGTAGCGCTCGCTTCCGCAGTTGAGGTCGAAATTCATACCATGACGACAGTGGTAGAGGCGCGTCCGGACGGAGAATTGCTGATTACAACTAATTTTGGGGCGGAAGTAATCAATGCAGGCAGAGTCATCTATGCAACCGGGGTCCGTGAAATGCCACGTTCAGCACGGTTGATTTCAGGCAAAAGAAATTCAGGCATTGTCAATTCTGGCGCGCTGCAATCAATGGTCTATTTGAAGCACCGCATGCCGTTCAAACGGCCAATTATTATCGGGACTGAACTGGTCTCATTCTCGACCATTATGACCTGCCATCATGCCGGAATTAAACCCGTTACAATGATTGGAGAGCACGATGAAATTACTGCCCGTTGGCCATATTCGGTTTTTCCAGGTTTAATCGATATTCCGTTTCGAACTGGATTGCGGATTTTCCCACGGATAATGGGCATCCCGCTTCATCTTGGCGCGAGATTGATAGCAATTGATGGGGATGACAATGTCAGCTCGGTGCAAATAGAGCTGGCAAACGGTATACGGCAAACTGTTGAATGCGATGGCGTGATTTTGACCGGCAAATTTACACCGGAAGCAACCCTTGCCCTCAGTGGTCATCTCGATATTGACCCTGCTACCGGAGGCCCGGTTGTTGATCAATATGGACGGTGTTCAGACCCTGTATATTGTGCCACCGGAAATCTGCTCAGGCCGGGGGAAACCGCCGGCTGGTGCTGGAATGAGGGGCGTCAGGCAGGGCGCCTTGTGGCCGACGATTTAAAAAACAAATTGCCAGAATTTGATCGCCGCATACAAATTTATTTATCTGATACATTGATAAAATATGCCATGCCGAAATTTGTCGGTTTACCGCTTTCAGCTGGCATGGAAGATCTTCAACTCCGTTTTAAAAACAGCGCTAAAGGCTATATTATCGGCACTTCAGGTGAGGAAACCGTCTATCGACGCAAGGTGTCCGTCCACCCGGAACACCGGGTTATTATCGCGCTGGACAAGCTTACAAACAAATGTAGTGAGGGAAATATTCAGCTGACATTTGAGGAGCGATAATAGCATGCTGATTGCACAAATAAGCGATGCTCATATTGTTAAAAGAGGTAGCAAAACCTTTGGCGTGGCGCCGATGGAGACCAATCTGGCGCTGGTGATTGCCCACATTAATCAGTTTGAACCAAAACCCGATTTGGTTTTGCTGACCGGCGATGTCACGGATCATGGCAGTAAAGCGGAAGTAGCGAATGCCGCCCGGCTACTTGGTAATCTCAATTACCCTTATTACATTATTCCCGGCAATCACGATGATCGCAGCAATCTGTGGTCTGAATTTGCGAATTCTGCCTGCCCCTCAAGAACCAGTGAATTCATTAATTATGTGATCGACGGCTTTGATGTCCGCTTGATTGGCATGGACACCACGATTGAAAATGCTCACGGCGGTGAATTGTGCGATGTCAAATTGGCGTGGCTAGATAAGCAACTTTCTGAGCAACCAGACCGGCCAACCATTATTTTTATGCACCATCCACCCATCAAGTGTGGCGTTATAGAAACCGATGTGGATGGCTTTATCGGATCGGAAATGCTTGGTGAAATTGTTAAAAAATACTCTTGTATCGAGCGCATTCTTTGCGGCCATATTCATCTGCCAACCCATTCAAGGTTCCACGGTACGATTGTCAGTACCGCGCCTAGCATCGGCATGCGGCTTAGACTTGATTTGACCATGACAAAGGAAAGCGAATTTTATTTAGACACGCCAGGATATCAGCTTCACCACTGGACCAAACACAACACCTTAATAACGCATACAATCCAAATCAACGAATTAGATGGGCCTTACCCGTTTGAAGAGCAGTAAAGCCGCAATGGTTCTCCGCACTGGAGCATTATTGCGCTCTATAGTTGGAAGGCCTGGAAAGCGGCTTGAATGCATCAATCTTGAATCCATCTGTAAATCGTGGCTTGCCCATGCTGTTCTCCTTGTCCTCATTTTTAGAGTACAAGGTGTCTACAATTCTAGGGGCTATTCACAAACATGCTAATAACGGGTTGCTGTCGCCTGTTGACTTTGAAAGACTGCAACAAATGAAACCACAGAGTGTCTAGAAAACACGGGGCTATTCAGTCTATGTATGGCAGACGTGAAGTCATTGCCACGCAAGTTTGCATGGCGTTTACAAGTGCAAAACAAGCACAATTCTTCTGTATTAGAAAAGTAACACAGGTGTTTTTTAATCATGCATGGATATCGAAACGGGACATGGCGATGGAACTAAAATGGCTAGAGGATTTCCTGGAACTGAGCACAGCAGGCAATTTCCGGATCGCAGCCCAGCAACGCTGTGTCTCGCAACCTGCATTCAGCCGCCGTATTCAAGCGCTTGAAGCATGGGTCGAAGCCCCTTTGATCGACAGGACTTGCCAGCCTTCGCAATTAACGAACGCTGGAAAATTATTTCTACCTGTGGCACAAAACATTCTTGATTGCGCCTTGGCAGGAAAAAAAGATGTTCAAATTTTACTTAAAGAAGACAGGGGAAAAATGCGGTTTTCCACGCACACATCCCTAGCGCATATTTTTATGCCAGCCTGGCTGAAAAGCCTTCAGCATCTCATCGAAGCAAATCAGTTTGTGGTAAAAACCAACTACAGTACTATTGATGATTATTTTGATGCTCTGGCAGATAATTCTGTAGATTTTTTTATCTGCTATGAGAGCCCGCAATATGGTTTTCAAGATAGCAAAGAGATTTTTTCGTCTTTGAAATTGGGTGAGGAATCGCTCGTTGCTGTCGTCAGCCCGGATGAAAATGGTGCTCCGCGCTATTGGTTGCCAGATGCGCCTAAAGAGCCAATAGCCTGCCTGCACACTTTGCCAAAGAGTTCTCCTTCGCCAATACGCCATCATATGGAAAATAAATATAGCAATCTTGTTTTCAAATCTGTTTATGATTCCTCGATATCGCCAACTATAAAAGCAATGGCAGTTGAGGGATTTGGGTTGGCGTGGATACCTATTGGGTATATCGCGGATGAGCTGGAAAAAGGACGGCTTGTGCGTGCCGCCGAGCCCAAAGATGATATTTTCGTTGACATCAAAATATATCGCAGCTCAAAATACAATGACCCTCGGGTGGAAAATTTTTGGCAAGTTTTGCTCGAACTCTCGGTATCTTGATACATTTTTTGCAACAAATTTCCCTGTCATGCATTTTTTGCATGAAAATAACTGGAAAACGCATTGGACCACAGATTTTATTCACCCTACTCTTTTGGCGGGAGAATAGGAGGGGCAATAGTTGGCCAGGTTTATGTAATGCATTGAGAGCATTAGAACATTCGCCAAGAGTTGATTCGCCTACCAAAAACAAAAATAACTATTTCGTCAAAGGGAGAACTATCAAATGAAATTAACAACATTACTAACTTCGGTTGCTGCGGTTGCAGCAATGGCATTTGCCGGAGTGGCTTCAGCATCCGCTGAAAGCACACTGGAAATAGTCAAGAAACGCGGTCACGTGCGTTGTCAGGTTGGACCTGCATCACCGGGCTATTATTTCCTTGATTCCAAGGGTGAATGGCAAGGTCTTGATGTTGCAAACTGCCATGCAGTTGCAGCGGCTATATTTGGTGATATTTCCAAATTGGAAATTCAATCAGTCAGCACCCAGGCCCGATTTACTTCTTTAGCCAATGGCGATTCTGATTTGTTGTCACGTACAGCAACTTGGACCATGTCTCGCGATACACAGCTAGGCATCGACTTTTTAACCCCGACATTTTATGATGGGCAGGGATTCACGGTACCTAAAGACAGCGGCATCAAAACCGGCATGGATCTGAAAGGCGCCAAAGTATGCGTGACGTCTGGTACAACCACAGAATCAAATCTCAATGATTTCAGCCGCACCAACAATCTCAATATCAGCGCTGTTACATTTGAAGACTTTAATGTGCGTGATGAAACTTACCTGCAAGGTGGTTGTGATGCGGTGACCGGCGACAAATCATCAATGGCCGGTAATATTTCTGCGTTTCCTGTCCCGGGTGATCATCTGATCTTGCCTGATACGCTTTCCAAGGAGCCTTTGGCTCCAGCAGTTCGCCACGGTGATAACCAGTGGGCTGACATTGTCCGGTGGGCGCAGTTCGCTATGATCAATGCCGAAGAATTGGGCATCACCAGCGCTAATGTGGATGACTTGAAAGCAAACTCGAAAAATCCTTCGATCCGGCGTATGCTGGGTGTTGAAGGTGATTTGCATAAAGGGCTTGGGCTGGAAAAAGACTGGGCTTACAATATTATCAAGCAGGTCGGTAACTATGGCGAAAACTATGATCGCTATATGGGCAATGGCCCACAAGGCATTGGTATCCCAAGAGAAGGATCTTCCAACGCTCTTTGGACCAAAGGTGGCCTAATGTACTCACCTCCAATGCGCTAAACTGACATTCAACGATATTTTTCGTTGGTGTTGACAGCTGGTGCCAGATCAAATTGCAGTCTGGTTTGGCACCGGTATCATGCGTTACAAACTGATTATCTATTATTCCGGGAGGGAATTGTGGCAACTGGTGTCAGCGGAAGCGAAGCTGTGCGCGTCAAACCGCAAGAAAAGTTTAACTTTTTTCAAGACGAGCGGGTTCGTTCAGTCTTTTTTCAAATTTTAACGGTTGCGATTGTTGGTTGGCTTGCATGGTTTTTGGCATCCAATACGGCGCAAAACCTGGATAAACGCGGCTTGAGTTTTGGTTTCGAGTTTCTTGATTTGGTCGCCCCCTTTGATCCGGATTTTAAATTAATTTCCTTCACGGCTGGGGTTGATACTTACTGGCGCATCTTCATAATCGGAATTCTCAACACGCTTTATATATCGTTCCTTGCAATTATTGGCATGAGTTTTCTGGGATTCTCTCTAGGTATTATGAGATTGTCCAATAATTGGCTGATTTCCAAAGTTGCTTTGGCTTATGTTGAAATTGCGCGCAATGTTCCTTTATTGATCCAGATCATATTCTGGTATTCAGTGATTTATGCTGTTCTGCCAAGGCTGAAACAAAGCCTTGATCTTTCATTTGGTGCAGAACTGGCTTTCTTGAATATTCGTGGATTATATGTCCCCTGGCCAGTTCTCGGTGATTTACTCTGGATGACTTTTTTAGCATTGGCGATTGCTGCCATTGCGACGTATTTATTTCGGCGCTGGGTTCAAAAACGACAGGATCTAACGGGCAAGAGTTTTCCTCTGCTTTTACCGTCAGCAGCAATATTGATAATTTTCCCCGGGCTGGTTTTTCTGTTGACAGGTTCACCTTTATCCTGGGATATTCCGGAACTAAAAGGCTTTAATTTTGTCGGCGGGGCTTCGCTGCCGCGCGCCTTTATTGCCTTGTTGATTGCCTTGATATTCTATCATTCTGCATATTTGGCCGAAGCTGTTCGGGCTGGCATATTGTCGGTTAACAAGGGACAGGGTGAAGCTGCAATGGCCATTGGTTTGCGCCCGAACAAAGTGTTCTCACTGGTAACAATACCCCAGGCAATGCCGGCTATTGTGCCGCCAATGATCAGTCTGTGGATGAATGTGGTTAAGAATTCATCTTTGGCAACTGCGATTGGTTATGCTGATCTTGTAGCGGTTTACATGCAGACATCTTTGAATACGGCAGGGCACGCGATTGAAATTGTTGGCATGACCATGGGCTTTTACATGATCACCAGTTTGACGATTTCAGGACTGCTTAATATTTATAATAAACGTGTTCAACTGGTGGAGCGTTAATCATGGCATATGTAAGTACAAAATCCACCCCGTCGAGAAAGCCGCCGCTCAATGAAAGCACACCGCTTGGCTGGGTGAAAGTGAATATGTTCAGCACATTATTTAGCAGTGTTTTGAGCATTTTCGTGTTGATTGCAATCTTTTTCACTCTCAAGTCATTGTTAACCTGGGGAATTTTTGACGGTGTTTGGATTGCTGATTCACGGCGTGAATGTTTTTCAATCAGTATTGATGGAGCGTGCTGGGCCGGGATTATCGCCTGGTTTGACAGTATTTTCTATGGCCTGTACCCGCGTGATGAAATATGGCGGATCAATCTTGGTGGCATCCTTTTGGTAATCTGGATGGTGCCACTGTGGTTGCCCAGGGTTCAGGGTAAAGTCTTTATCGGATTTTCCGCCGTTGCTTTGTATCCGTTTCTTGCCGGCTATCTGTTTTCCGGTGGTGACAAGGGAATTTTCGTTCAAGTTATGATCTCCGGCGCAATTGTTTGCATAGCCGCGTTGACGATCAATGCAGCCATTGGCTATTTCAAAAATGATAATCTGGCGAACTTCATTATTCAACGACTTGGGAAAAATGACGCAACTGAAAAACAGCAGCGAAATATACTACTTGGAATTCTGGCTGCCTGTGTGGTTGCCGTATTTATCTGGCAATTGAGCTGGATAGAAAAAAGCATCAGCTGGACCAGATGGGGCGGTTTATTTTTAACATTCGTTATTGCCGGCGTTGGTATTGCCTCAGCTTTGCCCGGCGGTATTCTTTTGGCTCTTGGACGTCGTTCAAAACTCAAAGCTGTGAGTATTCTCAGTATCGGATTCATAGAAATATTTCGTTCGGTGCCATTGATTACAGTGTTGTTTATGGCAACCACCATGTTTCCGCTATTTATGCCCGAAGGCATAGTTCTGAACAAACTGGTTCAGGTCATTATTGCGGTCTGCCTGTTTAATGCCTGCTATATGGCTGAAACTGTGCGGGCCGGTTTGCAGGCAATCCCCAAAGGGCAATTTGAGGGTGCCCATACGATTGGATTAGGATACTGGGGAACCATGGGGTTAATTATTATGCCTCAGGCGCTTAAACATATGATCCCCAACATTGTTGGCACTTTCATAGGTTTGCTGAAAGATACGACACTGGTATCAATTATTGGCCTGTTTGATCTCTTGAACATTCTACGCACAATCAGCCGCGACAAACCGTGGTTGGGATTGCACCAGGAAACACTTGTGTTTGGCGCGTTGATATTTTTCATCTTATGCTTTGCAATGTCAAAATACAGCCGCCATCTGGAAGAAAAACTTTCAACCAGCCACAAATAGTAACCGGTAATTCGTTAGGAAATAAAAATGTCAAATTCAAAGACACAACAAGATCAGAATACGCCGGATAAACTGTCCTCAGCCATTTCCAGCGAAATCATGATTGAGCTCGGCACAGTTAACAAATGGTATGGTGCTTTTCATGTCCTCAAGGACATAAATCTTGTTGTTCACAAGGGTGAAAGAATTGTTGTCTGCGGACCATCAGGCTCGGGCAAATCCACCCTCATTCGGTGCATCAACCACCTTGAGGAGCATCAGGAAGGCAGCATTGTTGTTGATGGCATTACATTGGATAAAAACCTCAAAAACCTTGATCATATTCGCACCGAGGTCGGAATGGTTTTCCAAAGTTTCAACCTGTTCCCTCATCTCACCATATTGGAGAACCTGACACTTGGTCCGATCTGGGTTCGAAAGATGCCGAAAGCCGAAGCCAATGCCAATGCAATGAAGTATCTAGAACGGGTTAAAATTCCCGATCAGGCCGATAAATTTCCTGGTCAACTCTCCGGTGGACAGCAGCAACGCGTGGCCATCGCCCGTTCCTTGTGTATGAACCCAAAAATCATGCTGTTTGACGAGCCGACCTCGGCTCTCGATCCGGAAATGATCAAGGAAGTGCTCGATGTTATGGTTGAGCTGGCCGATACCGGTATGACAATGATTGTGGTGACCCACGAGATGGGCTTTGCCAAAACCATTGCCGACCGGGTAATCTTTATGGATCAGGGCGATATCGTTGAGGAAAACGAACCCAACGAGTTTTTTGGCAATCCGCAGCATGAGCGAACCCAACTGTTCCTCAGCCAGATATTGTAAACTCTTTTCACGCGAAAATTGCGGATCAGCGGGTAAGATAAATGATTGAAGTAATTGAACGCGAATTTCCTGCTGACTTGGTAGAGTTTGTCGAGACTGATTGCTTGTTACTCAACCCGCTAGAAACCGATGACTGGCGCATCCGACGCATTGTCCGTGACAAGGTCATCGCATGTTCTCAGACTTTACCCGATGGGCTGTGCCTGATGGTATTCGAGGCATTCCGATCACGGGCGCGCCAGTGGGATTTATGGAACCCGGTTAAAGCCAGCATTACTAAAAACAACCCTAACTGGAGCGAGGCCCGGATCTACGCTGAATCTTCGCGTTGGGTATCCCCACCCGACGGCTTTGGCAGCGGCCATCAGGCGGGAGCGGCAGTTGATGTGAAACTGGCCCGCACAGATCGTACTGAACTGGATTTCGGCGGATTGATGAAGGGCCTTTCAGGAATGGCACCAACCAATTGGCCTGTCTCGATTGAAATACGCAATAACCGCGATATGCTTGTTGCAGCGATGCAGCGCGTCGGGATGATAAACTACCCTGATGAATGGTGGCACTTTTCTTACGGCGATCGGCTGTGGGCAGAAATTACCAAACGGGACGAAGCCTTTTTTGCGCCAATTGATTAACCGGATATGAAAGGCGCTGGCAAATTTAGCTCACTTCAAGATGAAACATTCTCACCCAACCTGATCACTCATAAAACAAATGGAAGCCTTCACTGTGTCTACAAATATATTTACCACACCCGGCAAATTTTATCGAGGAAATTTGCATACTCACTCAACCCGCTCAGACGGCGCCCTTGATCCGCAAGAGGTCTGTCGCCGTTATCGCGCCGAAGGCTATGATTTCATTGCAGTAACGGATCATTTTGTCGGGTTGTTTGATTATCCAATTACAGATACATCCAACTATCGCGAGGAAGGATTTTCGACCATCCTGGGAGCTGAGCTGCATACGGGCGTGATGGAAAACGGCCATATTTGGCATATCCTTGCTGTGGGGCTCCCGAGTAATTTCACCCCGCCGAATGCTCCCAATTTCCGCTCAATTAAAAATTCTGAATCGGCTGCAAATATTGCGCTACGAGCTCGTGATGCGGGCGCATTTGTGACCATCGCCCACCCGCATTGGTCTGGCTTGACTGAGGCCGATGCCCGCAGCATTACGGCTGCCCATGCGGTGGAAATCTACAATCACGGCTGCGCCGTTGATAATGATCGCGGCGAAGGATTTTTAACCCTTGAACATCTGCTGAATGAAGGTCGCCCCCTCAACCTTATCGCCACTGACGATGCCCATTTCAATACGCCTGATTATTTCGGCGGCTGGGTTATGGTCAAGGCGGAAGAAAACATCCCAGAAGCACTGCTTGAGGCTTTGAAAGCAGGTTCATTCTATTCCTCAACCGGCCCGGAAATTCATGATATCCGGATCACCAAAGACAGTGTTGAGGTTGACTGCACTGCGGCTGTCAATATTCTCGTTCAAGGCAAGGGTTCACCTATGGCAAAATTGCGGGGGGAAGCAATGACCAAGGCACAGATTTCGTTGGAGCGTTTGACCGGTTCACCGTGGATACGCATCACGGTGATTGACCGAGCGGGTAAACGGGCCTGGTCAAACCCTATTTGGGTTGATGGTTAGAACTGGTTTCCTCCGGAGTCTTTACAAAAAGTAGTTTGCTCGTCACAAGATGAATGATCACAAATGGCGATCACGTTTCGGATGCCATTCGCTCAGACAACAAGTGCTGAATATACCCGCTCGAACCTGAATATTGCGAGTTCGGCTGAATGTTCACCCATTATCCGACCGGAGAGATAGGTGACGATTACAGACTTTGCCAGTCGATATCTGATCACTTGTGAGGCGTTATCATCCACCAAAGAAGCTTTTGCATTTAATGGCTTTGAGCGCGCCTTTCGTGACTTTGGCATGCCCAGGGCAATCCGCACTGACAACCGCGTACCCTTCTCAAGCCCCATGTCGCTGTTCAATCTATCAAAGCTTTCCGTATGGTGGCTGCGCCTCGGCATTGCGATCGAACGCATCAAACCGGGCAATCCACAGCAGAATGGAAGACACGAGCGTATGCATTTGTCCCTCAAGCAGGAAGCCACAAAACCTGCTGGTGACAATATGCAGCAGCAGCAAGGTAAATTTGATGACTTCATCGAGATTTACAATAACGAACGCCCGCACCAGGGCATCGATATGAAAGTGCCTGCTGACCTATATGCCCGCTCACCGCGTGAATATCGTAGTTTACAAGAACTCAACCACCCATTCCATGACAAAACAATCACCGTCAGAGCCTCTGGCCGAATTTGTATGGGAAAGATGAAAATCCACCTCTCAACCGTATTCGCCGGACAGAATGTCGGCGTTAAACAAGTCGAGGAAAACATCTGGCCAAATTCGCAATTGGCAGATTCATGAACTACGATCTGGCATTTTTTGATCATCAAACCAAAAAAATCGAACCGATACCTGACCCGTTCAATCAAAATGTGTTACCTATGTGTCAGGAATAAACTATACCCATGTGTCCGGTATGGACCCGGTGTCAGTGGTTGCGGGGGTAGGATTTGAACCTACGACCTTCAGGTTATGAGCCTGACGAGCTACCGGGCTGCTCCACCCCGCGTCAATTGAAGCGTTACAAGGTTGCTCAGATGAGCTTTTATGTAACAATCAGAGCTGTCGTATAGACCTATTGTTTTTAAACTTAAAGAGCAAATTGAAATTAAAATGAAATTTATTGGGCAAATTGTTTTGGAATTATTCAATATAAATATGCCTGGTCAGTTTAGTCGTTTTTACTTTAGTTGAGTGCTCGCAATTACACAGCTAATTTCATCAATACATGAATAAATTCAAAAAGTTAACACGAAATTTAACTTTTAAGAATGGCGACTTACATTGAGGAAGCCACCAAAATTCTTACAAACAAATATTTTGGTGCGTTCACCCTTGTTTTACAATTATCTTTGCCCCAGGGCGTACTCGTTCATAAAGGTCAATAATGTCCTGGTTGATCAATCGAATGCATCCCGACGATGCGGCAGTCCCAATAGAGGCCCATTCTGGTGAACCGTGCAGGCGGTATAATGTATCTTTACCATTTTGGAATATGTAAAGTGCGCGAGCCCCAAGTGGGTTCTTTGGACCGCCTTTCATACCATTTTCACCGCCATATTTTGCAAGTTTAGGTTTGCGGTCAATCATCTCCTGTGGAGGAGTCCATTTAGGCCATTCTTGCTTCCAGGCAACAGTGGCTTCACCAGCCCATTCAAACCCCGATTTGCCAACACCGATACCATAGCGCATCGCTTTGCCGCCGCCTTCGATCAAATAAAGGTAACGGTTTTTGGTATCAACAATCAGAGTACCGCGCTTTTCCCAGCTTCGGTATTTTACTTCTTGCCTCAGGAATTGTTTTTTCATTTTCTTGACAGGAATTGCAGGTAATTTAAATCCGCCATCTTTGCGGGATTTATAGTCCGAATATTCAATTGGACCAGAGCGAGATAATGCAAATAGCGATCCAGAAGACTCTTTCTCGCTATTGATTCTGGCTTTTTCAAGCTTGGCTTGCCTCGCATCAAATGCCATTTTTCGTTTTTCTGCTTTGATTGCTTTGCGCTCGGCACGAACAAGTTTTTTATCTGCTTTGAGGGAAGCTCTCTCTGCCTTTATCAAGGATTTCTTAGAAACCTTAATCTCAAATCGATACTTGGTTATTGCATTTGTAAGTTTTTTGCGCTGCTTAATCGCCTTGCGTTTTCCAAGCCGTGTATATTTTCGTTCAGAACGCTTTAGCAAACGCTCAGACCGTTTGATTCTTTTCTGGAGCGTCAGAACGGCGTTTTTTGCTTTTGTTGCGTCAACATTTGCATTGTCTCGGCTCGAGTATGATGCAGATACAGCGCTTCCATAACTGCTTTCTCCTGAAGAGGTGCAACTGGCTACCCCAAGGGTAGTGAACAACACGATAGCAAAAAATATTTTACTTAATTTCATTTCAAAGCCCGTAAAATTAGATAGCCATCTGCAAAAATAGCCCGTTAAGTTCTGCAATAAATTTCATTGTTTTATCGATTTGATTCGAATAGTAGAATCGCTATAATGTCCCAAACCAGTAAATTGACTATAAACAGTATTTATTGGGACACCTCCAACAACAAATTGCTTCCGTGAGGGAATATCTATAAATTTGTTGCGAGTGCGATATTTTTGCATCACAAATTCGACGCTGAAAATGCATATGAGTTACTAAATTGCCAATTATTGAACCGAATTCACCAAACCCCTTTGTTGATGGGCGTCAATCTCCCAATGCATTGATGGTTCGACAAGGTGTTGAACGCCGGATGCTGAAGTTGGGTTATTCTTGCTTGCCAGAACTTACTTTGGCTTCTGGCAGGCGGTGCGATCTGATATGTATTTCTGCAAAAGGAAATATAATTATTGTAGAGATTAAATCTTCTGTGGAAGACTTCCGGGTCGACCAAAAGTGGCCCGAATATCAAAAATATTGTGACGCATTCTATTTTGCTACTCATGCTGGGGTCTCACTGGGAATTTTCCCAGGAGATGAGGGGCTGATCTTGGCAGATGCATACGACGCAGAAATTATTCAGCAGCCTAATGAAAACAGTATTTCTGCCGCAACACGGAAATCGATGTTACTGCGTTTTGCAAAAGTGGCTAGCCAGAGGTTGAGAATCGCTTCTGATTACGCGGAAAAAGCTGGAATAGTTATAGATTATAACGACGTAGAATAATTATTACAGCTTAGCGCGGCGCTCGCTTTGCTAAAATACGCTGCAAGGTACGGCGATGCATGTTAAGCCTGCGCGCAGTTTCTGAAACATTACGATCGCACAATTCATATACCCGTTGAATATGTTCCCACCTTACCCGGTCTGCAGACATCGGGTTTTCTGGCGGTGAAGCTTTATCGTCTGGGTTACGCATTAGGGCTGCAAATACATCATCTGCATCAGCTGGTTTCGCAAGATAGTCAATTGCTCCAAGTTTTACAGCAGTAACGGCAGTTGCAATATTTCCATAACCAGTAAGCACAACAATTCGAGCATCCGGCTTTGTTGCCTTTATTGCTTCAACCACATTTAATCCATTTCCGTCATTCAAACGCATATCTATGACGGCAAAATCAGGAGCCGAGCTTCGTACCAATGCAAGACCGCTTGCAACCGATTCAGCCGTTCGAACCACAAACCCGCGGCCTTCCATTGCTCTACCTAGGCGTTGCAAAAACGGGCGGTCATCATCAACCAACAGCAAGTTGTTGCTATCTTTTTCATCCAGCTTTACTGGTTCGGCATTAGAAGACATTGGCAAGCTAACTCCTGTTTGGTAAAATATATTGAAGCCTGATTACCGCAATATACATATATATTCAAAAAATTGAAAGTGTAGGCTAAATTTGATTATTCGAGGCGTAGTTCTTACCAGCATTAATGCCTTGCGCAAATTGATCAAATTTTTCCCTGGGCCAGCAAATTTCAACATTTGCACCTACGTCCTTTGTCGTAAAATTAGAAAATTCCAGCACAGCCCCGCTTCTCTCCAATAGGGTTTTTGCGATGAACAGACCCAAACCCAACCCACCTGCATTTGGGTTTGCAGATTGACGACGAGAGGTCACAAATGGCTCGCCGATACGACTTATGATTTCGTTTGAAAATCCGGGGCCATTATCAGAAATAGTGATGGTTACCGTATCCTTTCCCCAGCTAGCGCTTATTTTCACGCGGCTATGCGCAAAATCGACGGCATTTTCGATAAGATTACCCAGACCATACAATACACCGGGATTGCGTTTGCTTACTGGTTCACTAGTATTCCCATCGATTACTATTTCAATTGCGATCCCAAAATCCCGATGGGGTGCAACAACTTCTTCGATTAGTGAAGTCATAGGCAATCTGCCAATGTGATCTTCTCCATCTTCTGAAAGCGATGTCAATTTTTGCAGGATGTCATGGCACCTTCGTGCCTGCGAGCGTAGCAATTTTGCGTCTTCACTTAAGGGGTGGTTTTCCCCTAGTTCACGCTGCATTTCTTTAGATACAAGTGCAATGGTGGCAAGGGGAGTGCCAAGCTCATGGGCGGCAGCCGCCGCAAGTCCATCCAAGGCAGAGAGATGTTGCTCACGTTGTAACACAAGTTCTGTAGCGCTTAAGGCATCTGCAAGACGTCTCGCCTCTTCTGCAACTCTAAATGTATAAATGGCTGTAAACAATAAGCTTGATACAATCGCACCCCATGTTCCGGTCACATACAATTGAGGCGTGACGGGTCGGATTCCTGGTGTCCAGGGGAGCGGTTCGTGATAAAATAATAATATTGATGCGATTACGACAACCAGCAATCCCAATAAAAGGCTGCGCCATTGGGAATGTGATGTAGCAGAGATTACTACTGGCACAATCAGTAATATTGAGAATGGGTTTTGGAGGCCTCCTGTTAAATACAGGAGCAATCCTAATTGTACAATGTCATAGGCGAGAAGTAGCAATGCCGCATCATCTGAAGGTCGGTAGCTGGTTGGATAGCGCAATGTTAGAAAAACATTGAGCCATATTGATGAAGCAATTAATGCGCCGCAAAGCAGGCTGGGGAACTCAAACTTCAAGCCAAATGCAACAAATATCACCGCCAGCGATTGGCCAGCGATTGCCAACCATCTCAGTTTTATGGAAGTTTGCAGCAATAAAAGCTGGCGATCGTCGCGCTGATCAAAATGTATTTCTTGAACCATATGCGAGTATAACCAAGGCTGATGCCTGTTGTGAATATGAAATCAACGTTCGTTACCCAAGCATCGATTAAATTTCGTATATATTGTGCTAATTATCAAAAACTTCTTCTGGATAAACACCCCAAATTTTTGGTTTTGGTAGATAACCGATGAATTTACCTTTTGTAACTTTGCACCAGGTTTCATCACAGCTCTCGATACTAACCACTAGGCCCGGTTGCAATATGCCGGCAACCGAAGCATTTGAAGAGTTGTTTTGGTATGCTCTGGCAAAGCTGTCTTCGTTGCTGGACTTGGTCGACAATTCCTTATCCCAAGGGGCGATAATAGCTGTTCTTTTTCCCGATAGAAGTGAGTGAAAAACCCAGCCTTCTGTACCTTCAGAGTCTCTTATTTGTCGCCATTGGTCATATTCTTGAATAACTTCTACTGGCAATCCTGGGTTTAAATATAACCATTGTACAGAAAATTTTCTGCCAGGGCCGACCCGCAAATTCACACGTTTTGATTTTAAACTTACAAACCGCGGAATCTGAAGCCCTGTAGCATTGCCCTTAAATTGAGCGAACGCATTGCCGGTTAGTGTTGCCCAAGCTAAAAGCAACGTTAATAGCATCAGTTTTCTCACTTGGATTATTCCTTCTGTAGGCAATGATTGCAAGAAAATGTACCCAGATTCATGAAATTTGGATTTTCTTTGTATTTCAGTTCGATTCTGATAGAAATCTGACCAATGTAGTTACTGTTTGAGTGTCGCTCTTTCTGGTTAATGAGCTCTCAACAATGATAGTTAAAAGGCAAATTTTAATATGCCCAATGAAAAACCACTGGTAATCATCACTCGAAAATTACCAGAAGTCGTCGAAACAAGAATGTATGAGTTGTTTAGTACCAGATTAAATCTGGTTGACGAACCTTTTGACGAAAATCAGCTTTTGAAAGCTGTAAAAGAAGCAACTGTTCTGGTGCCGACGGTTACCGACAAAATTGATGCCAATACGATTGCCCAAGCTGGTGATCAGTTGAAGTTAATTGCAAACTTCGGTAACGGCGTCGATAACATAGACATAAAAGCTGCTGCAGCTGCAGGCATTACAGTTACCAATACACCCAGCGTGCTGACAGAAGACACGGCTGATATGACCATGGCATTGATTTTGGCTGTACCGCGTCGGCTGGTTGAGGGAGCAGAGATTTTAAATCAGTCTGAAAAATGGCATGGCTGGTCACCGACATGGATGCTGGGCCAACGCATTTATGGCAAACGATTGGGTATTCTGGGTATGGGCCGAATTGGAATGGCCGTTGCGCGCAGAGCAAAAGCATTCGGTCTGTCAATTCACTATCATAATCGTTCTCGTATACAGCGAGAAGTCGAAGAAGAGCTGGAGGCTACATATTGGGATAGCCTTGACCAAATGTTGGCCCGAATGGATATAATTTCGGTCAACTGCCCATCAACGCCGGCTACATACCATTTGCTATCAAAGCGCCGTTTAAAGTTGATGCGGCCAGGAGCATACATTGTTAATACGTCTCGTGGAGAAATAATTGACGAAGCAGCCTTGATAGAAGCGCTTGAAACGGGCGCATTGGCTGGTGCCGCATTAGATGTTTTTGAATACGAACCTGCTGTGAATCCAAAATTGCTTGAATTAGCGAAAGAGGATCGAATCGTTCTATTGCCACATATGGGCTCGGCCACAATTGAGGGCAGAATCGAAATGGGAGAAAAAGTGATTATTAACATCAAAACCCATTTGGACGGGCATCGGCCACCAGACCGAGTTTTACCGAACATTAGCTAACTGCAACGATCAGGTGTAAAGAGATATTATTTTTTGCGCCTGTATTTAATTTGCTCAAACCGCGTTGCAAGGGCATCGTATAACACCAGTCGCCCGACCAGGCTTTCGCCTGTCCCAACGATTTCCTTAATAACTTCAAGTGCCTGCATTGAGCCAATTACTCCGGTTAAGGCGCCTAGAATTCCCGCTTCTGCACAGCTAGGTAACAAATCTGCCGGCGGTTGGTTAGGAAAAATATCGATATATCTTGGATTTTGTTCGCCCTCAGAATTTACAGAATACGGCTTTAAAGTGGTAATTGACCCATCAAATCTTCCAACGGCAGCAGTCACTAATGGGACGCGCAATTTTTCACAGGTTCTTGCCGTCAAATATCTGGTCTCAAAATTATCAGACCCGTCTGCAACAATGTCATAGGCACCAATAAGGCTTTCAGCATTGCTGTCGCCAAGTCTGGAATTGTGGATATTCACATTTACGGACGGATTAATTCGCTTGATACTATTTGCACCACTTTCTGTTTTTAGATCACCAATAGATGAAGTGTCATGCGCAATCTGTCTTTGCAAATTAGACAAGGAAACAACGTCGTCATCGATGATTCCAATTGTACCGACGCCTGCTGCAGCGAGGTAAAGTGCGACAGGGCTACCCAACCCTCCCACGCCGATGATCAATGCACGCGCGGCTTTCAATTTTTGTTGGCCAGCACCGCCTACCTCTGGCAGAATCAGATGGCGTGCATATCGCTCCAATTCATTTTCGTTGAGGGTAGGATTGTTCATGATGTGTCCTGAACCTGATTTATCTGGCTTACTTTGCCGTTTGATACTTCGATAAACTGCGCACGTTCACCTAAAGATGCGAACATTTCAAAATCGGTTCCTGTCATCCATGCCTGACAACCAAACGAGTCGAGCAAATTAAACAATCCGGCGCGTCTCTTTTCATCAAGATGTGCCGCAACTTCGTCCAATAACAATATAGGCGATAATTCACACATTTCTTCAACAAGAATGGCATGGGCAAGTACAATTCCTACCAAAAGTGCTTTTTGCTCACCGGTTGAGCAAAGCTTTGCGGCCATATCTTTCGGTCCGTGCGTCGTTACTAAATCTGTCCTGTGTGGCCCGATGAGCGTACGGCCGGCGGCCCTATCTAAACCGCGGCCGGAACGTAACATGTCGCGATAACGATCTTCAAGATCAAGTGCAGATCCAAAATCAACCTCACTCTCCAATACGCCATCGAGTTCAAGTCGGGCATCTGGAAATGGTGTTTTATCTTTTATGCCGCGTTCAATCATTCGGGCGAGAAGTTCAACAAGCTCCGCTCTTGCTATCGCGATCGCGGCACCATATTCAGCCAATTGGCCTTCGATGCCAGCAAGCCACAAAGGGTCAGCGGCATGGTCTTCCAATAGTCGATTGCGCGAACGCATAGCTTTTTCATAATTTGATACCCTCTTTCCATGCGCGGGATCGATCGCAAGAACCATACGATCCAGAAATCGTCGACGGTCTGATGTTGAACCCGTAAATAATCCATCCATACTGGGTGTGAGCCAAACAACCCGGCACAGATCAAGCAGTTCGTCCGCTGATTTTACCGGAGTTTTGTTGATGCGAATTTTACGAGTGTTGTCCACGCCTGTTGGACCAAGGGTCAAGCCGGTGCCAATTGTCGAGACATCATCCGGGCCTGAAAGTTCAGCGTTAACTGCCCAGCTGCCGTCTCCTTTTGTATTTGCCACATCGCTGTATGTTGCCCGTCGCATTCCGCGACCGGGTGAAAGAAATGAAACTGCTTCAAGCAGGTTGGTTTTTCCAGACCCATTTTCGCCGCAAAGCACTACGTGTCTCTGGTCAAATTGAAGTGAAATATTTGAATAGTTTCTAAAATGGTTTAACCGTAGCGCCGCAATAAATATCTTGTTTGTATTATGGGTCAATGATTTGCTTGCAGAATGGGAGCTGATTACGCGAATTAAACGCGCATCGGCATCAATACATAAATAGCACCATTATCAATCGAATCTTTGATTAATGTTGGTGACCCAGAATCCGCCAGCATAAAAATTGTTTCCTCACTGGTGAGTTGGCTGGTAATATCGAGTAAATATCGAGAGTTGAACCCAATTTCCATATTATCATCAGAGTAACCAACAGCAATCTCTTCTTCCGCACTGCCAGAATCTGGATTATTAACGCTAAGAACAAGGCTTTCATTGGAAAGTGAGAGCTTCACTGCGCGCCCCCGATCTGAAGAAATTGTTGAAACCCTGTCAACAGCAGCTGTAAATACGGTCCGTTCTAAGGACAGTTTTTTATCATTGCCGGCAGGAATTACTCTGTTGTAATCAGGGAAAGTGCCATCAATCAGCTTTGAGGTAAGCACCAGAGAATCCAGAGTCAATCTGATTTTTGTGTCTGATAATTCGACGGTTACCGAGCCATCCGGATCTTCCAGCAATCGTTGAATTTCTCCAACAGCTTTGCGCGGAATGATGATGCCCGGCATCCCATCACTGCCCACTGGTGCATCTATCTGCGCACGCGCAAGTCGGTGCCCGTCGGTCGCAACAGCACGCAATACAAGTTCCCCGTCATCTTCAACGCTATGAAAATAAATGCCGTTTAAATAATAACGTGTTTCCTCGGTTGAAATTGCAAATTGTGTTCGATCAATCAAACCTTTAAATGCAATGGCTTGAATTCTGAATGTATGGCTGAATTCACCGGCCGTTAAATCGGGGAAGTCAGTTTCAGGTAAAATTTGCAGTCGAAACTGGGATTTCCCCGAGGTGAAATTCAGCATTGTATCATCAGACTTGGACAGAATTACCTCAGCTCCATCCGGTAGCTTTCGCACAATGTCGTATAACATATGTGCTGGAACTGTCGTCGCTCCAGGCTGTTCTACCATCGCGGAAACTGTTTCAGTAACCTCAAGATCTAGGTCGGTTGCTTTCAGCCGCAATATTCCGTCTTCTGCCTGCAAAAGAACATTCGACAAAATTGGTATAGTATTACGCCGCTCAACAACCCTTTGAACATGGTTTAGAGATTTTAAAAGGCTTGACCGCTCGAGAGTCACACGCATGGCTTAAGATCCAATAGCTGAAATTATCAAGAAATAATGGGCTTTTGTTGCCTACCATTTATCCGACTATAATCAATAATCGGGCATCAGTAAAATGCGAAATAATGTTAATAAGTGCAAGGTTGGGAGCCTTGGCCGCCAAAATTAACGTGGATTAGCAGGGGATAAATTGATATCGGCTAATAAATCTACGATGGAAAAGGTAATCGAAATTTATTAGCCGACATTTAGTCAATGTTGGAAGCAGGAACCCACTAATGTTTCAACATGCTGCAGCACTTATTCGTTGATCAGGCGTTTGAGTAATTCAATTTCGTGAGCAAGCTTGATGTCATCGCTAGACATCTTTTCAACCTTGCGGACCGCATGCAAAACAGTCGTGTGGTCTCGACCACCAAACCGGCGACCAATTTCTGGAAGCGAGCGAGGGGTAAGGTTTTTGGACAAATACATGGCAATTTGTCTTGGTCGAACAATCACTCTTGTGCGGCGGTTTGAAAGCAGGTCGTTTTTCGAAACATTAAAATGCCGTGCAACCACTTTCTGGATATCTTCAATGCGAACCCTTTTCTGCTCGCTGGATTTGACCAAATGCTTCAGTAAAGTTTCTACTTTTTCGATCGTTAGCAAGCCATCAGAAAAACGATGCTGAACAAGTAGCTGATTAAAAGCACCTTCAACGTCTCGGCCAGAAGTTGTTATGGTTCGAGCAACATACTCCAGAACTTCAGGAGGAATCTGAAGGTCCATCTCATCACGCATTGCTTCCTTATAACGGACATCCAGCATTGCGCGCCGCATTTCCAGATCTGGAGCAGCAACCTCGAGTGCTACGCCGCCTTGAAGCCGTGATCTAACTCTGACATCGAGGGACTCAAGTTCGGAAGGCGGGCGATCAGCTGCGACGACAACCTGCTTGGCGCTGTCAATTAATGCATTCAACAGATGGCAAAACTCTTGCTGTATAGACTTACCCTGAAGAAATTGCATATCATCAATCAAAAGCAAGTCTATATCGCGCAATGATTCTTTAAACGACAGTGCTGATTGGTCACGAATTGCAGTTGCAAAGCGCCACATGAAGTATTCAGCTGTCAGATAAAGGACCTTTTTACCAGTTCCAGATCTTCGTGCTGACCAGGCTATAGCCTGAAGCAGATGGGTTTTTCCAAGCCCAACCGATGCATGAATGAACAGCGGGTTGAAGCTCAATGCGCCAGCGTTTGATTCTGCCACAGAGCGAGCGGCAGCATAGGCCATTCGATTGGAGGCGCCTTCAACAAACGAGGAAAATGTGTAACGTGGATCGAGTGGCGAGCCAGAAAACCCTTGCGTGTTTTCGCTTATCGAAAAAGTGCCGGATGCAAAAGCCGGTGGAGAGGTTATACCTGAGGGTATTGAAGAGTTTTTATTTCCATTCCCGTCAGATTTCTTAGATTGGTTCTGTATTGATCGTGAGCGAACAGCGCTGCGAACAATAATATCCACACGCAATATATTCGACTGTTCATCCTGCCATAGCTGCAACAAAGTATCTGCATAATGGGTGTTTATCCAGGATTTCAAGAATGCAGTAGGAACTGAATGTGAGATTATGCCAGTAGAGATAGTTTCAAGTTTAAGTCTGCCAAACCAGCTATTAAAAACTTCTGACCCAAGCTTGGAACGGAGTTTGGCTTGAACGCGGTCCCACATTTGCAGCTCATCAGATGAAAACTTCTGCTCCATGAGTGCATTCCTGTTTTTGTTCCCGCGTTCTGACGGCGCCTTTTTTCGTGAAACACTTCGTCGTTCTGATGTTGAGCAAAGTGTTTTGTGGTTGTTTTGCTCAAAAAGTCCGTCAATGCGATTTGCCGCTTGCATCAATTTGCCCCTAAAATTTTGCGCGTTAAATTAATTGCGCTTTGTTATATTTGCCTACATTTTTAGACCGCAAACTTTGCGGCAAGTAATCAAAACTATCAGGCCTAGATATTGGCAGCCTATTCAGATTGATACTAATTCGTCCCAGTAAATTGCCTACCTAATATTTACCAACTGCCATTGAATGACCGGGAAATAAATCTTGTTAAATCAACGGTTTAATAGCGTATGCATCGGCATACTGAATCAACAAACAACCCCTCAATACAGATACCAGGGCACAAACTCACCCATTTGTGAGTGGTATACCCAAACACAACGCTATCAATATTAACTATTTGCAGAGAATGATCCGACAGCCGTCAAATCAAACCAGAACCCGATACAATAACTACTTAACGAAATTTCCATCGAACAAGTAGAGCCCGTGTAAATATAAGTATACGTATTTGCCTCATCAAAAAAAAGGTATGCACTGACTAAAATATTGTCTGGGGGCAACTTTCGTTGTTATTATTCTCATTCCCAGCCACATATTCACCAGCTGCATAACTCTCAGCCTTTGATATTCTGAACATACACAGGCTGTTCGATCTGAGCAATACAAAGAAGTTAATAATCTGTAAAGACGCTGATAAAGCTGAAAAATAACGTCAATTTAAGATTTTTTTTACGCTGGAAAAGCGCTTGTGAATCAATCATATTCTGGGGAATCAGCTCCCACACTTAGTTGAATACGCCAGTGGGTAATAATTTTTTCGCAATTTGCCCTTGACTCCGGGGCAGGCAAATGGCCCACAAATAGAATGTATAATATGATTCATAACCTGCCTGCAACATATTGTTTTAAAAGGATTTTTCTTGTCACTAATAATTCACATACAATTTGGTGAATAATGACTTTTTATTAGATTTCGCAATCACCCAACCTCATATATTTGATCTCGAAATAGCAGCAATATGTGCGAAGAACATACAAAGGCTTTACAATAATCCAATATATAGAAACTTGGCGGTCAGAACGCGTCACCAGGCTAAATGTTTGAGTTGGCAGTTTTGCGTTTTTAGAGTTCAAATATGATGGTTACGCAACTCGTGTAACCAGCTCAACGATTTCCTTCGAAGCAACGGTTGTATCCTGGTTGAGTTTATAGATCATCGGAACACCGGTCCCCAAGTTCAATTGTGTAACCTGTTCTTTGCTAAGACCATCCAAAATCATGACCAGTGAGCGCAGGGAATTACCGTGGGCAGCAACAAGAACGGTTTCACCGGACATAACGCGTGGTAAAATGGTCTGCATGTAATATGGCCAAACCCGTGCGCCTGTATCTTTAAGACTTTCACCTTCATCGCCTGGCGGGGGCGTATCATAGGAGCGCCGCCAAATATGTACTTGTTCTTCCCCCCATTTCACTCGGGCTTCATCTTTATTGAGCCCCGCAAGGTCACCATAATTGCGTTCATTCAATGCCTGATCGTGAATGGTTTGAAGGCCTGACTGTCCAATTCCATCAAGGATAATCTGGCAGGTCCGCTCTGCGCGTTTGAGAACGCTGGTAAACGCAATATCAAAGTGAAGTTTGCGTTGCGAAAGAAGTTCTCCAGCCTGAACAGCTTCATCAACACCTCTTTCTGTCAGGCCCGGATCTTTCCAGCCGGTAAACAGGTTTTTTAAATTCCATTCACTTTGTCCGTGACGTACAAGCACCAGCGTGCGTTCCATGAGATTAATCCTTTTACATATCGTGGGGTGGTATTAATTCTGAATAATTGTGTGAAGTTAATTTAGTCCAAGTACATCAAGCATGGAATATAGCCCGGCGGGTTTGTCTTTCGCCCAAATCGCAGCTTTTACCGCCCCGGACGCAAATATAGATCGATCCGATGCGATATGCTTCAATTCAATTCTTTCGCCCTGTCCGGCAAGAATAACACTGTGTTCTCCGACAACCGATCCGCCGCGCAAAGTTGCAAATCCAATTGAGCCATCTTCTCGTGCTCCCGTATATCCATCGCGCACGCGAACCGAAGCCATCTCAAGGTCTACACTTCTGCCTAAAGCGGCCTGCTCTCCAAGCAGCAGCGCAGTTCCTGAGGGAGCGTCAACCTTGTGCTTGTGGTGCATTTCCACGATTTCAATATCAAAATCGCCAGGGTTGAGAGCTTTTGCTGCTTGTTGAACCAAAACACCCAACAGATTTACCCCAAGGCTCATATTCCCGGACTTCATGATCACGGCATTTAAGGCATATTCAGCAATCTTCCGCTCATCCTCAGCGCTACATCCGGTTGTGCCTATAATATGAACGATACCGCGTTGAGCGCATAATCTGGCGATCTCAACTGTTGATGATGGTGTTGTGAAATCCAGAACACCATCGGTTTGCGCAATAACGTCATTAAGGTCATCTGAGATCACAATGCCATTGGTGGAAATTCCAGCTAGCAACCCTGAATCTTGCGTCAGATAAGGTGACTTTGATTGCTCGATCGCACCAGAAAGGACAACACCATCTGTCTGGTCAATTGCGCGAACCAGCGATCGCCCCATTCTGCCACCTGCGCCCATAACTAAAAGCTTCATCATCTAAAGTTCCTGGCCCTATGTGTTTTCGTGTTGTTTGGTGGATGTATCAGGTGCCGGGTCGGTTGAGGCTCCATTCTTTTGCAAGTCTGGAACGCCGGTTGCCTGCAATGAATTATAATAGGCATATATACCCGAATCGCGATCAATGAGATCAGAATGCGTGCCACTATCAACAACTTGACCATCATTGATCACATAGATCGTGTCTGCATTTGAAATTGTTGACAGTCTGTGCGCGATCACAATTGTTGTGCGGTCTTTCATGACTGTTTCAAGCGCAGATTGAACCAAAGCTTCAGACTCGTTGTCTAGAGCAGATGTGGCTTCATCGAGGAGTAAAATCGGAGCATTCCTCAATAGTGCGCGGGCAATCGATAGCCGTTGACGCTGACCTCCAGAAAGTGTCACGCCATTTTCGCCAACTGGACAGTCATAACCCTGAGGAGTGGCAACAATAAAATCATGTGCCTGAGCAAGTTTGGCCGCGTGTATGACTTCGTCCTGGGTGGCCTCAGGTCTGGCGTATTTGAGATTATCGGCAATTGTTCCTTCGAACAAAAAGGGTTGTTGAGATACATAAGCGATTTTTGAACGGAGAGACGCAATCTTGATGTCTCCAATATCTTGACCATCAATCTTAATTGTTCCAATTTCTGGGTTATAAAATCGCTGTAAAAGAGAAAAAATAGTTGATTTACCACCACCCGATGGACCAACCAAAGCTGTGGTTTTGCCCGCATGGGCGATAAACGACAATTCCTTGATTACCGGCTCGGTTTCATCGGAGGAGCCGTCATAGAAAAAACTGACATCATCGAAGACAACTTCACCGGCATCAATATTAAGCGGCTGTGCATCCGGCTTGTCTCGTTGATGTACTGGCGTATCCAACACTTCATAAATCATTCGCGCATCGACCAGGGAACGCTCCAGATTGACATTCAGTTTTGCAAGACGCTTTGCCGGTTCATAGGCCAAAAGCATAGCCGTTAGAAAAGACATCATATCGCCAGGCGATCCGCCAAGAACAATCACATTATAACTGGAATACGCGACAACTCCCGCAACAGCTACTCCGCCGAGTGTCTCCATCAGTGGGCTCGTTCTGGCCGTAATCCGGGCCATTTTGTTTGCACGCTCTTCGGCTGCTGCTGCGAGGTTTCGTACTTTTTCACTAAGCTGCGATTCCATAGTGAATGCTTTTACAATTCGAATTCCCTGTGTTGCCTCTTGCATTGAAGACGCGACCCTGGAGTTTAGGTCAACACCTTGTCGAGCAATTCTTTTAACGCGCCGTTTGAAACGAGCAACCAGCACAATAATCGGGGGCGCGATCAACAGAGACATGGCCGATAAAATTGGATCCCGGTAAATCATCACAGCCAATAACGCAATTACGGATAATAAATCCCGTAAAACTACTGTAATCAACATATTCAGCAAATTTCGTACGCCAGCAATATTTTGATTAATCTGTCCAACCAGATATGCGGATCGGGTTTTATGAAAATAGCTCAACCCCAGTCTGATTAAGTGATCAAACAAGCGGGTTTGGTAACGAGCGACAATATTATTGGCAATTTTATTGAGCTGGACATCTTGAATATAGGTGGCCGCCCCTTTTATTAGGTAAACTGCAAAAACTGAGCCGGAAATAATATAGGCGGTTTTCAAATTATGATTGACGAACACGTCATCAACAAGGATTTGCATAATCCACGCACTGAATGCCGTTGTTGTTGCAACAATAATCAGGCAGACACCGGCAAGAATATATCCGGAGATATGTCCTTTTGCATTTTCTTTCGCAACACGGGAGATTATGGAGAGAGTATCCGATGATCGAATGTATTTTTTTAGCATGCGGCGCAAGTGTGGTGAATCCGGTTATTGGTATTGATCACATACATATATAGCGGCCTTAACCAAAAATATCTATTGTGCATTTCACGCTTTAAATTGGTGAATGAGTATTTTCAAACGCGCCAATGGCGACCCTTTGTATCAATCCCAAAACTTGACTGATTTCTTGCGAATGCAGCCAAGCCTGATAATGCGGCATTTTCATGAATAATCAAATAAGTGGGAATTGAGCGCATCAGATCGGAATGGGGATGCTTGTTTTCAAACTCAGAGCGAAATTGGCTTTCAGCCAGTATTGGCAAAATATGTTTCCCAATTCCGCCGGCGATATAAACGCCACCCCTCGCCAGGTAAGTTAATGCCAGGTCACCCGCGACCCTGCCAAGATAGCGGCAAAATAGTTCTATAGTTTTAACCGCCAAATCATCCTTGGCTTTAAGAGCGGCCGCTGTAATCGCTTCGGGGCTCGTTAGTTCCTGTTTGCGACCTCTTGCTAAAGAAACCGCATTGTAAATATTCACTATGCCTCGGCCGGAGATTATCTGTTCTGCTGATACTCGTCCTGAGCCGTTATCAAAATGTTGCCAGATGGAAAAGTCTTCCTTGCTTTGCGGCCCAGTACTCACATGCCCACCTTCACTTGGTACCGGTATCCAGGTGTTTTGGTTTGAAATTAGGCCGGAAACACCCAACCCGGTGCCTGGGCCAACAATAACTCTGTTGCTGTTATCGATTGGCTCGCCATTGCCTAGCTTGATTATATCTCCAGGTTTAAATGAAATTGTTGCCAACGCCTGAGCTTCAAAATCATTTAGCAGGGCGAGTTCTTCAATTTTCAATTTGTTCAGAAAACCGTCTGGTTTAATTGTCCAGTTATGGTTTGTTAGATCAAGGCTTTGATTCTCAATGGGACCCGCTGCTGCAATTAAGGCCGCCTTCGGTTTAACTTCGGTCTTGTCCAGAATTCCAGATTGGATTGCCTGTTCTATTGTTGGGTGATTAGCCGTGAGCAAGTTAGGGAATGAAATAGGCTCTGAAACACGATCCTTCAGGATTTGGAATCTTGCATTTGTGCCTCCTATATCTCCAATGAGGAGAGGAAAGGCGATTTGGGCGTCATCTGTGTTCATGCTTTTATAAATTCGCCTGTCTATGCAAGTTGGCAACCCATATTGTCGTAAATTATATTTAGCATAGTGTTAACCAAAGTCAGATTGAAGCATCATTCGTTGGTCGACTTTATAGATCGTGAGCCGTTTGAAATAAATTGAGATGGAAATCTTCAAGTGGTGTTGGCTTGCGCGATTCCCGATCAACCAAAACGTGGACAAACCTGCCAAGGGCACATGCAGCGCTTGCATCATTGCGAAAAAGGGCAATATCGTAAGTTACCGACGAGTTGCCAATTTTTTCAACCTTAATTCCTGCGTAGACAACATCCGGAAAAATAATTTCTCCAAAATATGTGCAATTGGTTTCCACAACTAGAAAAATCTTTTTCCCTGAAGCCATATCAATCAGATTATTTTCCAAATACCAACCGTTTACAGCAGTATCAAAGTAGCTCAGATATTCCACATTATTAACGTGGCCATAGCTATCCACATCCATCCAGCGGGTAGGGATGGTTCTGAAAACTGGATACTCAGAGCGCGTTGGAACTTGTTTTGTGGTCATGAACAGGCTCGGCCTTATGACGAATCTTCGGATAGTCTGCTTTTGATCAGCGTGATTGTCTCATCAATTCCATATAAAGCAACAAATGAGCCAAATCTTGGGCCCTGTGTTTGTCCCAGCAGCACTT
Organism: Alphaproteobacteria bacterium; assembly: GCA_024280375.1. Lineage (GTDB taxonomy): Bacteria > Pseudomonadota > Alphaproteobacteria > Rhizobiales > Rhizobiaceae > SZUA-100. Next base: position 64,240 of record JAJRQF010000035.1, read on the forward strand.
GATACAGCGCCTGAAACCAGTCCCGCAGCTTTTCAAACCCGTGATCATTGCCAATGGCATAGACAATATCCTGAATGGCCCCACCATCCGTATTACGATCCAACGCTTCGAGTTTTGATTGAAGGTCAATCAAAGCGTTGCGTTCCTGCTCACTTGGCTCCCGGAATGATTTGGTTGGTTTGACAAAATCCTCATAATAGCGAATTGCATATTCAACCAGTTGATCAAGCTTCGGATTGGTCGATGATGATGTGTCTTTCACATAGCGTGAAATAAAGCCCCACAGGACATCCTTGCTGCTGGCATTTGAAGCGCTTACCAAATTGAGCAACATGGAAAATGTAATTGGCGTTCCCTCGCTTGGCAATTTTCCTGAATGAATATGCCATACGGGGTTTTGCAACAATTGGGCCGGGTCTTGAGTTTGTGCGCCTTCCAAATGTTTGAAATAATCATCCACATTTCGTGGGATAATATCAAAATACAGTTTCTTGGCGGTCTTAGGTTTTTGGTACATGAACAATGAAAGGCTTTCAGGCGATGCGTAGTTTAGCCAGTCTTCGATGCTCAGCCCATTGCCGATTGATTTGGATATTTTTTGCCCGTTTTCATCCAAAAATAATTCATAATTAAAGCCTTCGGGTGGTTTCTCTCCAAGCGCACGGCAAATTTTGGAAGACAACTTTACAGAATCTATCAGATCCTTTCCAGCCATCTCATAATCGACGCCAAGAGCCGCCCATCGCATTGCCCAATCTGCTTTCCATTGACACTTAACTTTGCCACCTTTTACAGATGTTTCAACCAACTGATTATTGGCAGGGTCCCGATAAACAATAGTAGCATTCGCGACATTTCGTTCAATGATTGGAACCTGAAGAACTTGGCCTGTTTGATCTGATATTGGTAAAAATGGCGCATAGGTTTCGCGCCGCTCAGGGCCAAGTGTCGGCAGAATAATAGCCATGATGTCATCATAAACATCCAGCATTCGAGTAAGCATGTCATCAAATCTGCCAGACTCGTAGTACTTGGTTGAGCTTGCGAATTCGTAGTCAAATCCAAAGTCGTCAAGAAATTTGCATAACCGGGCATTGTTGTGATGCGCAAAGCTTTCATGTTCACCTGAAAATGGGTCAGGAACGCGAGTGAGCGGCAAGTTCAGATGTTTGGACAACATTTCCTGATTGGGGACATTGGTTGGAACTTTTCTAAATCCATCCATATCATCGGAAAAGCAGAGCAGTTTAGTTTGCACCTTGTTCTCTGTGAGAACCTGAAATGCATGCATTACCATCGAGGTTCTGGATACCTCACCAAATGTACCGATATGGGGTAAGCCAGAGGGGCCGTAGCCGGTTTGGAACAATACTTCCTCTGGAAACCCGGAATTTTTATAACGCGCAACAACCTTACGGGCCTCTTCAAACGGCCAAGCTTTGGCGTTTTCTGCCAGAGCAACTAAATTTTCTACCTGGTTGGGAAGCTCATTTGCGTTCATTTACATTATCCAATTAAAATTCATGGAATTAAGCGACTATTGTTTTACCAATTTCGGATAATTTTGAAATTATTCATAGTTTTTTGAGGATGTGTTGTACAATCCTCCTGAAGGTCCTACTTTCCAAATCTGATAAAACATTACAAGAGGTAATTTGTATGTCCACCATACCGGTTCACGATTCACTCATTTATATCATGGTGACCATGTCTATGGTTGATCGAAAAATGAGCAATCTGGAATTATCCCGCATCGGTGATATCATTAAATCGCTGCCTGTATTTGCCAAGTTTGATGAGAACCGGTTAACGGAAGTCTCCAAGACTTGCGGAGAAATTTTGCAGAATGAGGAAAATTTGAGCACCATCCTCAACATTGCTGCAGAGCTGCCGGAGAATCTGTACGAGACGGCTTATGCTTTGGCAGTTGAAGTTGCTGCCGCTGATTTGCATGTTGAGCAGGAAGAACTAAGGTTCTTGCAGTTGCTTCGCAATAAGCTTGAGCTGGACAAGCTTGTGACCGCCGCTCTTGAAAGAGGCGCTCGCGCTCGTCACCAGTCCGGATGAAATTGATGGGTCCTGACCCTAGAACAAGCTTACAGGAAAATATCGCAAGTAAAGCTCTGACAAAATACCTTTGTCATTGATTGCTTTAAGCGCAAAATTCAACGTATTTAAGAGTTCTTTATTTTCGACGTTCACTGCGATCGCTAATCCGTGGCCAAAGTAATTGTTTGACAAATAGGGCCCCCCAACAAATTTACAGCAATTATTGGATTGTTTCGAATGCAGCCAAAATGAGCCCTGTAACGCATTTGACAGCAGGACCTCTATCTCTTTATTGATCAAAGCAGAGTATGCTAATTTTTGGTCTGCAAATATTAGCAGTTTCGATTTTTTGAAATTTGAAATGAGAAATGCCTCATGCGAAGTGCCTTCAACAACTCCAATAGTTTTGCCGCTTAGACTTCGAAAAAGCGGCTCCCTGATAATGTTGGTTTTTCGACCTATAAATCTGGCGGGTAAGGTAAGATAGCTCCTAGTATACCGGTATTTTTTTCTCGATGTTTGATCAATTGCCAGCCCGGAAATCAGTACAGAATTCTTATCTTGTTTCATGGCAGCTTCATGTTCCTGCCATGGAAGTGCCTGAATTTGGCACGCGCTCAATATTCCCAATTCAGCACAAATGGCACGGGCTAAGTCTAAGTGAAATCCAGTAATCTGTTTCTCGCCTCCAATGAAACTGAAAGGTGGAAAGTCTGTTGTTGTTATGAAATTAATATTTGCTGATTTTGTCGTGATTGGCTTAGTAAACCGCTCATTTGGGTCCCAATTATTAGGAATCGCAATTTCTTCCGAAAATGCCATTTTAGTGACTAGAATGAGAAACAACACGGCGTATGCAAGAGTTAAATTGAGTAAAATTACAGCGGTTGTTCTCATAACATGAGAATTTTCCAATGTAGTCATGATTTAGAGCCTCATTAATATTTGTAAGTGTTGTGAAGTTATTTTATCAGGCATATGTTCGGGTTTTGTTACTTGCGTGATATTGTATATTAATGTTAGGTTTATTTTTTGTTTGAGGGACGAAAATGGACAATTCAGTAAATAGATTATTACATCATTTATTAGATGAGTTACAAAATATTTCTCAAAGTGGTGATACGCCGCCTAACAAGGTGAATTCCGATCAATATCTACTTGATTCGATTTTGTCCTGTTACGGACTTGAGAACCTAGCCTACATTACGACAGATCCTTTCTCACTGGAAAGTCGAGACCCAATTTACAAGGTTACATATTCGTCTGAATGGCAGGAATTTTATCTTCGTACTGATGCAGAAAATCATGACCCCGCAGTAATTTACGGTTTGCGCGAAATCGTACCTTTTGAATGGCGAAATGTAGAGTTATACGACCCCGCACAGTTAGCATTTTTAAATGTAGCGAGCGATTTTGGGTTGGGGGAAAATGGGTTCAGCATTCCAATCAGAGATCGATTTGGTGCCCGGGCACTTGTATCCATGACAATTAGCCTCAATGATCAGAAATGGGAAAAATATTCACGCCGTTACCGCAGCGAACTGGTAAATATTGCCTATCTGTTACATGAAAGATTTTCTCCAAAATGCAATTCTTCTATTGAAGAGAAATATATTGGGGAAGATTTAACAGCCAGAGAGATAGAATCTTTGCAATGGACAGCATTGGGAAAAACCTCTGAGGAAACTGCTATTATTCTCGGCTTATCAAAGCGCTCAGTAAACTTCCATGTAAACAATGCAAAATTGAAGCTGGATACCGTTACCAGATCTCATGCGGTCGCCCGTGCTTCTGCTCTTGGGCTAATTCTTCCCGTGCTCTAATTAAGTCAACCTGTTACTTATGACAGGTACAAATTCTCAATTAAATATGCACAGATAATATCCTAAATTACGGAGGATATTATTATGATTGTTACAATAAATGGAAATGAAAGATCACGTTATCCCGAACTTATTGATCAGATGCATGTGCTTCGAAAAGAAGTTTTTCATGAACGCTTAAAATGGGACGTTGAGATTAAGGGCGATTGGGAAATCGATAAATTTGACGATTACGACCCTCTTTATCTCCTTTCGTTGGATGATGCAGGGTATGTAAGAGGTGCGCTGAGGCTTTTGCCGACAACCGGCCCAAATATGTTGCGCGACGTTTTTCATTGCCTTTTGCCTGCCGGTGAAATTATTGAATCACCTGTAATTTGGGAAAGCAGCCGATTTTGCGTAAGTTTGCGTGACCGTGATGGAAATCGGTCGTTGTCTAATCTGAACACGGCAACAGCCGAAATAATTGCCGCGATGGGAGAGGTCGGCGTGCTTGCGGGCCTGTCGAATATCGTTACCGTCTATGACCATTTTCTGAGACGAATAATTTCCCGTGCTGGCTGCGATGAGACGCTGGTTGGCGGGCCGGTTGATATAGGTGGTGTGAAAACCTACGCCGGAATGTTCAAGGTTGATGAGTATGACCTTGAACAGTTTAAGCTGAGATGGGGCCTTGAAGGTGATTTAATCAATCATCAGGAGCCTCGCGTCATAGGCGCGGCTGCTTAAACAATTTCCAACTGGCCCCTTGAGGCATCGGGGTCAGTTGGATTTCTCCCAAGATTTCTGAACTGTAGAGATAACTCTAGTGACTAACGGCGATCCATATCCCGATGGCGTGCAGGATAATTCCTGCGCGCGACCATTGTATACAGAAACCGATCCTGAGGTTTGGAAGAGAATCGGGAGCCGCATTGCCGCGCGCTTGCTACCGGAGGATATAGTTTTTCTGCATCAATATGGAATAAGCCACCAAACGCTCAAAGAGGCCTCGGTGAAGTCTGAAACAGATGAAAAATCCGCAGCCGAGATTATGATAGCTGACGGGATGATCTCAGAAGTAGACTATTTTAGGTGCATGGCTCACTATCTGGAATTGCCTTTTGATAATGCTGAATTGGATATTAATGCATGTTTGGGCGAACTGGCTAACGCATCCAATAAAATTGACAACGCGAAACTGACACTTATTCGAGGTGCCGACCAATCTTCCTTCGTTTACACATCGCCAAACCGACGAATTCTGATCGAGCTGAGAAAGTTCCTGGAAAAGTACCCGGCCCTTAAGAAAAGGACGGTAATTACGACCTTTACCAATAGCAGACGTATGTTCATTGCAAGAAGGCAGCGCCCTCTTGTCCGTTCAGCAGTATTTTCGTTGCTTCAAAAGTTTCCGACCTACTCTGCCAAAACTACAATCACAGGACTACAATCTGGGATACTCATTTTTATAATGTCTACCTTGGCGATTGGAGCCGCATTTTTTAGCAAAGTCGTTGTAATTGCAATTCATATGGTTGCGTCAATTTTCTATCTTTTATGTATATGGGTAAGAATGGTTGCTGCTTTTGATTATTGTTCCATTCAAACGAACCCTCAACGAAGGGATGTTAGGGCTGATGATAATGAGCTTCCCGTCTATTCGATACTTGTTGCTTTGTATCAGGAAGAAAATCAAATCAAAGATTTGATTAATTCACTGTCAAAACTTGACTGGCCGCGATCCAAACTAGAAATAAAATTAATTTGTGAAGGTGATGATTACGCGAGTATCAGTGCAGTAAAGGCAGCAATCCATGGGCTACCATTTGAATTGGTTGTCGTTCCACCAACCCTTCCACGAACCAAACCGAAAGCATTGAATTTTGCCTTTCCGCTATGCACAGGACGATATCTAGTTATATATGATGCAGAAGACAGGCCCCATCCAGGGCAACTCCGAGAAGCCTATTCAAGATTTTGCAATGATGGTGGCAATTTGGCCTGTTTGCAGGCCCCGCTTGTCATTCATAATGCGCATCAGGGTTGGTTGCCGTCTTTATTCGCGATCGAATATTCGGCCTTGTTTCGTGGACTGCTGCCAACATTGGCAAAATGGAAAACACCAATTCCCCTTGGTGGAACTTCCAACCATTTTCGCCGATCCATATTGGAAAAGATAGGTGCCTGGGACCCTTACAATGTTACTGAAGATGCTGATTTAGGCATTAGATTGTCGCGTATGGGCTTTTTGACCGGAACCCTCCAATACCCGACTTATGAGGAAGCTCCCGTGCATTTAAGTTCTTGGATCAGGCAAAGAACCAGATGGTTCAAGGGCTGGTTACAGACTTGGTTGGTTCATATGCGCCATCCTGTAAAACTTCGCAGGGATCTTGGTTGGTACAATACATTTATATTCCACACTATTATCACGGGTATGATTGTTTCCGCCTTAACGCATCCATTTTTTTTAGTTTCACTGGCCTCAACAATTGTGCACATCGTATCTGCGCAAAATGTTGAAGTTTACTACTATGTATTGGCCGTCGTCGATATCTCCAACATTCTATTTGGCTATCTCGCATTTTCAATCTTGGCTTGGCGAACACTCCCTGTTTGTGGCCATAAATCCTTGCGGCCAAAGCTGATTGGTGTTCCGCTTTACTGGTTGCTAATCTCGGTTGCAGCGTGGAGGGCGGTTTGGCATCTAATCCGACGGCCATTTGAATGGGAAAAAACTACTCATTTAATGAGTTCCTCAAAGGTTGAGTAATCATCAATTCTTGTTCCAATTGAAATCACCTGTTTTCAAGTAATTGCTCCAATATGTACTTCATAACCACAAGGTCCTGATCTCGAGAAAGACGGTGATTGCCATCTTTTATTAAGGTCATGGTCACGTTTGCAGATGGTAAATGGTCGATTAGCTTCATGGCATGTTTATAAGGAACGTCTGGATCTCTCATGCCCTGCAAAATTGCAACTGGACACCCGGTGTTAATAATCCCGTTCAAAACCAGATTATTTCTGCCATCTTCGATGAGGTTTTTCGTAATAATATTGGGCTCGTCGGAATATTCAGTGGCTTCGCTGATATAGCCTTGGGTTTCCAATTCCTTCAATTGGGCACTGGAAAAGTATGGTTCCATTAACTCAATTGTAAAGTCAGGAGCCGGCGCGATCAGCAGCATCCCAGCAAGTCTATTGGGTATTCTTGTCTTTTTTAGTTCTTGCGCCATTCTGAGCGCGATCCAGCCCCCCAAAGAGGAGCCCACCAGAATTTGTGGCCCTTCGGTGTATTCTTGAAAAACAGCAAGAGTTTCTTCCAGCCAGCGAGAAACTGTACCCTCACGAAATTCTCCACCGGATTCACCATGGCCAGAATAGTCAAATCGAACGGCGGAAAGGCCGCGTTTCTGAGACCAATCCATAATAACACGCGCTTTCGTACCGGTCATGTCCGAACGATATCCACCAAGCCAGATCAATCCAGGAGTTCCCCCGTCAATTTTTCTAACAGCTATTTCACGTGCATGTTTCCCATCGCCAACTTTTAGACTATGTCTTGTTTCAATTGCCAATTTATGCCTTTACCTTTCTAGGGTACTAAAAACGTGCGCCAATCAATTGTCTCAAGCCAGGAATTATTAGCTCTCACATGTCTGATTTGGATTCAATGACATCCATATTGCAAATTATTCCGAGACTTGGTTCCGGTGGCGCAGAAAAAACTACTCTGGATATTGCGCGTGCGATTGTTGAAAATCAATGGGCTTCGATTGTTGTTTCAGAAGGTGGGCGGTTAGTTGAGAGTCTGCAGAAGCAGGGCTCTACCCATATTAAAATGTCAGCTGCCAGCAAGAACCCAATCAAAATAGTATTTAATGCATTGCGGCTGGTTTCGATTATTCGCCAGAAAAACATCTCTATCATTCATGCGCGTTCGCGCGCACCAGCTTGGTCGGCATTGTTGGCCTCTAGAATATGCGGCATTCCATTAGTTACCACCTACCATGGTGCCTACAAACAAAGTACCAAAATAAAAGCTCTTTATAATTCGATTATGGTTCGCTCCAGTATTGCAATTGCCAACTCAAATTGGACTTCAAATCTTATTCGCTCGAGATACCCAAACAGAGATTTGAAAATTCAAACTGTTTATCGAGGGACTGATTTTGATGAATTTGATAAAGCGGCGGTAAACCATACGCGCCAACAAAATATGCGGGACATGTGGCGTGTTGAAGAAAGCCAGGTAATTATTTTGAATTTGGCCAGAATCACAGAGCTCAAAGGTCAACGAACTTTGGTTGAAGCAATTCCTGCAATCTTGGGTTCCAATCCGGATGCAGTTATTGTGTTTGCAGGTGATGATCAGGGCCACTCAGGCTACCGGCAGGAGCTTGAGAAGCGTTGCGCTGAGCTGGGTGTCTCTCAGAATGTTCGATTCCCAGGCCATTGTGAAGATCCTGCAGCCGCTTTTTCAATCAGTCAGGTAACGGTTGTTTCATCCCATCAGCCTGAAACTTTTGGACGTGTTGCTGTGGAAGCTCAGGCTCTAGGTTCACTTGTTGTTGTATCTGATCTTGGCGGAGCAGGGGAAACAGTATTATCGCCGCCAATTGTTGACGAAAAATACAGAACAGGTTGGAAAATACCAGCGAAAGATGTTCTTGCCATGCAAAGCGTGATTGTGGAGGTTTTGCAAATTGATGCGAAAAATCAACAACGAATAACACAAAATGCACGCCTTCATGTTGTCGAGAAGTTTTCCACACAGCGCATGTGTTCAGAAACAATCAAAATATATGAGTCTTTGATCAGGAATCGATAGATATTCGATTATTACGGCCGTTTTCCGATGGCAATTGGCTCTTCCCGTCGACTATATAAATTGATTGAAACTTTGGAAGACATAACCCAGTGGAATTCAAAAGAAATTACCTAATGCATCGCTATTTCAGTTCCGGTTTGCATAATTTCGTGATTACCAAACTTTGACGTTTACGGAAACGTCAAAGTTTGGTATGATGAAAGCAGATATTAATTTCCCGACTGTGGAGACAGTAAATGCCAACCTACCAAGCCCCTACCAGCGATACCCTGTTCGTACTCAATGACGTTCTTGGCTTCGAGCGTTATAATAATCTTCCAGGCTTTGCCGATGCTACGCCTGATATGATTGAAGCAATTCTTGGGGAGGCAGCAAAGTTTTCAGAAGAGATCTTGCAGCCACTCAATCGGATTGGGGATAGCGAAGGCTGTACCCGCAGTGATGATGGCTCGGTTAAAACGCCAACTGGCTTTAAAGAAGCTTATGACGCTTATACAGAGGCAGGTTGGGGAACACTTCCCTTTAGTTCAGAATTTGGTGGGCAAGACTTGCCGGCAACTTTGGCAACGGCTGTCAGCGAGTTTATGACCGGGGCCAATATGTCTTTTGGCATGTATCCAGGACTAACCGCCGGCGCATCAGCTGCATTGTTGGCGCACGCTTCCCAAGAGCAAAAAGAAAAATATTTACCCAATATGATTGCGGGTAAATGGACAGGCACCATGAACCTGACTGAACCACATTGTGGTACCGATTTGGGTATGCTGCGCACCAAAGCTGTTCCGCAGGCAGATGGGTCCTATAAGCTTTCAGGTCAGAAAATATTCATATCCGCCGGTGAGCATGATTTGACCGAGAACATTATTCATCTGGTTATCGCACGGATTGAAGGCGCGCCAGAAGGCACCAAAGGTATCTCGTTGTTTGTTGTTCCAAGAAATTTGATCAACGAGGACGGCAGTTCTGGCGAAAAAAATGGCGTTACCTGCGGCTCAATTGAAGAGAAGATGGGTCTGCATGGAAACTCAACCTGCGTTTTGAATTTTGACGATGCGACCGGCTGGTTGGTTGGTGTTGAGAATAAAGGCCTTCGTGCCATGTTCACAATGATGAATGAAGCGCGCCTCGGTGTTGGTATGCAAGGTCTTGCGGTTTCAGAAGTTGCATATCAAAATGCGGTAACCTATGCGAAAGACCGCTTGCAGGGCCGGTCGATCTCAGGTGTTAAAGCGCCGGATAAAAAAGCCGACCCGATTATCGTTCATCCTGATATTCGACGCATATTGATGACCATCCGTTCCATTAACGAAGCCTCCCGTGCCCTGATTTTGTGGACCGCATTGAAGGGAGACATCAATCGGCGTTCTGACAATGAGGAAGACCGTGAAGCAGCCGAAGATTTCATGGAGCTTTTGACGCCGGTTATTAAAGGCGTTGTAACTGACAAGGGTTTCGAAAATACCGTAATGGCTCAGCAGGTCTATGGCGGTCATGGCTATATCGCAGAATGGGGCATGGAGCAATTTGTGCGCGATTCACGTATTGCCATGATTTATGAAGGCACCAACGGCATACAAGCGCTTGATCTGGTTGGCCGTAAACTTGGTGCCAATGGTGGTCGTGCGATACAGGCGTTTTTCAAAGAAGTAGGCAGCTTTATTTCCGCAAATAAAAAAAATGATGCAATGGCTCCTTATACCAAGCCATTGTCAAAAGGGTTGACCGATCTGCAGTCTGCTTCCATGTGGTTGATGCAAAATGCCATGCAAAAACCAGACAATGCGGGCGCCGCATCAACTGATTATATGCACCTGTTTGGCCTTGTTGCTATGGGCTATATGTGGGGCCTAATGGCGAAGGCAGCGCTTGAAGCCGATGGTGACAATAATGAATTTATGCAGAAAAAGCTGATTACCGGAAAATATTTTATGGAACGTATTATGCCGGAGACCTCTGCCCATCTTGCCCGAATTTCAACTGGCTGCGATACGATGATGGCCCTTGAGGCTGATGCGTTTTAAGGTGAAAATCTGACAATGACCCTTCCATCCGAAATATTGCAAACGCCTGTTCCAGAATGGCGCACAGGTGATGTGGCTCAACTTGAGGAAATGGCCAACCGGTTCTTTTCTGCTGAGCTGTTGCCGCATTATGATGAATGGGAAAAGCAGGAGATTGTTGATCGCAGCGCTTGGGAAAAATCAGGCAAAGCGGGACTACTTTGCGCCTCCATGCCGGAAGAATATGGTGGCGCTGGTGGAACCTATGCCCATGAGGCTGTTATCACCGAAGCCATTGGACATGTGGGGATAGACGGCTTTGGCCTGGCGCTGCACAATTCAATCGTTGCGCCTTACATCTTGCATCATGGTTCAGAAGAACAAAAGCAAAAATGGCTGCCCCGCATGGCATCAGGCGAGCTAATCGGTGCTATTGCCATGACAGAGCCCGGTGCCGGATCGGACCTTCAAGGCATTCGCACAAGCGCTGTTAAAGACGGCAATCATTATCTGATCAATGGTTCAAAGACCTTCATTACCAACGGTCAGCGCGCCAATCTGATTATTGTCGTGGTAAAAACCGATCCATCCAAAGGCGCCAAAGGTACATCACTTGTGGTGCTTGAAACGGACGAACTGGAAGGGTTTCGTCGCGGGCGTAATCTCGATAAGGTCGGGCTGAAAGCCAATGATACATCAGAGTTATTTTTCAACGATGTGCGCATTCCAACATCAAACATGTTGGGTTCAGAAGAGGGGCTTGGCTTTTTCCAACTGATGCAGGAATTACCGCAGGAACGATTGTTGATCGCCAATCAGGCAATTTGCGCAATCGAACGGGCGCTAGCGCTAACGGTTGATTATGTCAAAGAGCGCAAAGCCTTTGGCAAATCTATAATGGACTTTCAAAACACCCAGTTCAAACTGGCTGAATTAAAAACCGAAGCAACCATTGCGCGGGTATTTATTGATAATTGCGTTACCCAACATCTCGAATGCCTACTCGATCAAACGACAGCGTCGATGGCCAAGTACTGGGTGACAGATCTTCAATGCAAAGTGATGGATGAATGCCTGCAATTGCATGGCGGTTATGGTTATATGAATGAATATCCAATTGCCCGCATGTTCCGTGATGCGCGGGTACAGCGTATTTATGGCGGCACAAACGAAATTATGAAACTGCTGATCGCGCGGAGCCTATAAATCATGAACAACATATCTTTTTCGCCAGAAATGGCCCCGCCTAGCGCTAAATTTCTTGGCATGGACCTTGTGGAAATGGATGCTGAAAAAGGCTTTGTGAAGGTTTCATTTGATCCAAAACCAGAATTGCTCAATTTCAATGGTGTCATTCAAGGTGGTTTTCTTGCGGCAATGATGGATGATACAATGGGGTTCAATGCTTTTGTCCATCTTGGCATGAAGGTTGGTATGGCCTCAATCGATTTGCATACTCATTTCATGCGTCCGGTTCCAATGGGCAAAATTACTGTTGAGGCCCATGTGACGCGTGCTGGGAAATCCGTAATTTTTATGGAAAGCAAATTGTTCGATCTTGAAGGACGCCTTGCTGCGCGTTCCACTACAAGTGCCCGTATCATGCCGCTTTCCGCAACTGCGAAAACAGGAAAAACTCAATGAGCGAATATTCCCTGTATGGATTTTCAGAATCCGGCAATTCCTACAAAGTCGCATTGATGCTTAAACTCATTGGGGCTGACTGGGAGCCAATATTTGTAGACTTTGGCAAAGGCGCGACGCGGGAGAAACAATTCCGTGACACAAATGTCATGGGCGAGGTGCCTGTTTTGGTTCATCATAAAAGTGAAGGTGATTTTACGCTTTCGCAATCTGGTGCAATTCTGACTTATCTTGCCAAGCGGTCTGGCAAGTTTGGTGGTGCTGATGAGATGGAAGATCTCGAAATTCTGCGATGGATATTATTCGATAACCACAAATTGACGGGTTACACCGCATCAGCCAGGTTTATGCGAACATTTATGGGTAAAGCGGACGAGCCTGAAACAAAATTTATGCATGCGCGAGCGCTGTCAGCATTTAAAGTACTCGATGCCCATCTTGATGGGCGCAAATGGGTGGTGCTGGATCGACCGACTATTGCAGATATCTCACTCTGCGGTTATCTGTTTTGGCCAGATCATATGGGAATATCATGGGATCAATATCCGAATATAAAATCATGGCTTGAAAACATACAGGCAATTGAAGAATGGTCCCCATCTGAAGAATTGTTACCATCAGCACTAGCAGGTTAAACCAATTAATAATGAAATGTTCCAAGAGGGACTGATAGGAGAAGAAAATGCCGGAAGCATTTATTTACGACCACATGCGCACCCCGCGTGGACGTGGCAAAAAAGACGGCTCACTGCACGAAGTGCCGGCCGTTCGTTTGGCCGCTCACACTTTGAACGCTTTGCGCGACCGCAATGGCATTGATACCAGCACTGTCGATGACGTGATTTTAGGCTGTGTGGACCCGGTCGGTGAAGCGGGTAGTGATATTGCCCGCGCTGCCGTATTCGAAGCCGGATATGACACCAGCGTTCCCGGTATGCAGATCAACCGTTTTTGCGCATCAGGGCTTGATGCCATCAACATGGCGACAGGCAAAATTATGTCCGGCACCGACGATATCGTCATTGCAGGCGGCGTCGAGAGCATGAGCCGCGTCGGGCTTGGTGCATCCGGTGGTGCATGGCCGATGGACCCAAGTGTTGCTGTACCTTCTTACTTCATGCCGCAGGGCGTTTCTGCCGATTTGATCGCAACCAAATACGGTTTCTCACGCGATGATGTCGATGCCTATGCGGTTGAAAGCCAGAAGCGCTCGGCCAAATCATGGGAGGACGGATTGTTCGATAAATCTGTGGTTGCAGTGAAAGACATCAACGGATTGACCATTCTCGACCGCGATGAGCACATGCGTCCCGGTACCGACATGCAGTCGCTTGCTTCCCTCAATGCATCATTTGTTATGATGGGCGAAATGGGTGGCTTTGATTATGTGGCCATTCAAGCCCACCCTGATGTGGAAGCCGTTAATCACGTGCACCATGCGGGCAACTCATCCGGCATCGTTGATGGAGCAAGTGCTGTATTGATGGGCTCTAAACGCGGCGGCAAATCGCTGGGACTGACACCACGCGCTAAAATTCGGGCTTTTGCCAATATTGGTTCAGACCCGGCATTGATGCTTACCGGACCGGTGGACGTGACCGAAAAGCTGCTTAAGCGGTCGAAAATGAAGATCGAGGATATTGATCTGTTTGAGCTGAACGAAGCATTTGCTTCCGTGGTTCTGCGCTATATGCAGCATTTTGATATTTCGCACGACAAAATGAACGTCAATGGCGGGGCGATTGCCATGGGCCATCCGCTCGGTGCAACCGGCGCGATGATCCTTGGTACTGTGCTAGATGAGCTCGAACGCCGCGACCTCAACACTGCATTGGTAACCCTTTGCATTGGTGCCGGAATGGGCACCGCGACAATCATCGAGAGAGTGTAGGGGCAATGCCTAAAATCGACATTGCATCGATTACCCCTGACAAAGGTTCCAGTTATCCGGAACCTTATCGGGAAATGGCCGCCAAAAAAACCTGGCTGGAACTTGGCAAAGCTGCCAATCTCACCCAATTTGGTGTCAGTTTGATGACCATTGAACCGGGAAGCATTTCTTCGCAACGCCATTGGCATGAAGGAGAAGATGAATTTCTGATGATGCTAAGCGGTGAACTTGTTCTTGTTGAAGAGAATAGCGAAACCATCATGCGGGCCGGTGATGTGGCAGGGTTTAAGGCGGGTGTTGCCAATGGGCATCACATGGTCAATCGAAGCAATGAAGAGGCAAAATTTCTGATTGTCGGAACTTCCGCCACCAAAGATATTTGCCACTACCCAGACATTGATCTGCGATTTGAAGCAGACGAAAACGGCCAGCGCTTTGTCAACAAAGCCGGCGTTCCTTACAAGTAATATGAACCTACGCTAACCTATAGCGGGAGAAATTAAATGACCTACAAAAATTTTAGTCTTGAAACCGACAATGACGGCATCGCCCTGATAACTTGGGATATGCCCAACAAATCCATGAACGTTATCGACCAATCGGTTATGGATGAACTGGATGCGGTGATCAACGAAGTCGCCTCAACTGACGCCATCAAAGGCGCTGTTATCACCTCTGGCAAAAAAGCCTTTGGTGCCGGTGCAGACCTGACCATGCTGCAAGATATGTTAGCTGATTTTCAGTCGAAGCAGGGCGCTGACAAGGAGGCCGCAACTCAGACTTTGTTTGATAATGCATACCGGTTGAACCTGATGTTGCGTCGGTTGGAAACTGGCGATAAGCCTTGGGTTGCAGCTCTTAACGGCCTTGCCATGGGTGGTTGTTTTGAAATTGCACTTGCCTGCCACGCGCGCGTTGCCAGCGATGATCCAAAACTGCGCGTAGGTCTGCCAGAAGTAAAAGTTGGCCTTTTGCCCGGTGGTGGTGGAACCCAGCGCGTGCCGCGTTTAACCAACACTCAAGATGCGCTTCAAATGCTGTTGCAAGGCAAGGCTCATCCGGCCAAAAAAGCCAAATCGCTTGGCCTGTTGACTGAAGTTGTTCCTGCCAATGAAGTTGTTGAAAAATCGAAAGAACTGATCCGCAATGGTTTGGAAGCCAAGCAACCTTGGGACAAAAAAGGTTATCGCCTGCCGGGTGGTAAGGTTTATTCACCTGCCGGGTTCAATCTTTTCCCACCGGCCAATGCGCTCTATCGTAAAGAAACCTACGATAATTATCCCGGTGCTCGCGCCATCATGAAATGCGTATATGAAGGTCTATTGTTGCCGTTTGATACAGCACTTAAGGTTGAGTCACGCTATTTCGCCAATGTGCTGCAGACAACAGAAGCAGCATCGATGGTTCGCACCCTGTTTATTTCCATGCAGGAATTGAATAAGGGCGCGCGTCGCCCATCGGATATTCCCGCTAACAAAATCAAAAAAGTCGGCGTCGTTGGTGCGGGCTTCATGGGCGCAGGCATAACCTATGTCACCGCCAAGGCAGGCATCGAAGTTGTGCTGATCGACCGCGAACAGGAATATGCCGAGAAAGGCAAATCCTATTCCGCCGACCTGATGGATAAGGCAATCAAACGTCGCCGCGCCACAGCCGAAGACAAAGAGGCGCTGCTTGGATTGATCACGGCGACCACCGATTATGACGCGTTGGCAGACTGTGATCTGGTCGTCGAAGCGGTGTTTGAAGACGCGGCCATCAAGGCCGATGTGACGCAAAAAGTTGAAGCGGTTGTCTCAAATGATGTGACCTTCGCCTCCAACACATCGACCATTCCGATCACCAATCTCGCCAAAGCCTCCAAGCGGGCCAAGAATTTCATCGGTATTCACTTCTTCTCACCGGTTGATCGTATGCTGCTGGTGGAAATCATTCTGGGCAAGGAAACCGGCGATGCCGCCCTTGCGATGGCGATCGACTATGTGCTGGCGATCAAGAAGACCCCGATCGTGGTCAACGACACGCGTGGTTTCTTCGCCAATCGTTGCGTGTTCCGTTATATGAACGAAAGCTACAACATGTTGATGGAGGGCGTTCCTCCGGTGATGATCGAAAATGCTGCCAAAATGGCAGGCATGCCGGTCGGGCCATTGTCGCTCAACGATGAAGTCGCAATTGATTTGTCGCAAAAAGTATTGCGTCAAACGGTGAAAGATCTTGGTGAAAAAGCCGTTGATCCACGTTATCTGGAACTGGTTGATACGATGGTTGAAACCAACGGACGCCGAGGTCGCAAAAACGGCAAAGGCTTCTATGATTACCCTGAAAAACCGGCGAAAAAACATCTGTGGCCAGAGCTTAAAAACCTCTATCCACAGCAAGACCCGGATGATGTGAGCGTTCAGGATTTGAAGGACCGTTTCCTCTTTACGATGGCGATGGAAGCCGCGCGCACCATTCAGGAAGGCGTTGTAACCGATATTCGTGAAGCAGATGTGGGCGCAATTATCGGTTTTGGTTTCGCGCCTTATACCGGCGGGCCGCTTTCGTTCATTGATGGTATGGGAGCCAAAGCATTCGTTGCCCGTTCAAAGCAATTAGCGAAGAAATATGGCGCACATTTCAAACCCATCAAACTGATGAACGAAATGGCCAAGAATGGCGAAACATTCTATGGCCGGTTTGATCCTGCTGCTTCAAAGGACAAAGCTGCATAGATGAAACGACAGCATTGAATTGATTAAGGGGCGGCTTTTAAGCTGCCCTTTTTATCTTTCACTGCTATTCCAATGCTGCGCCGAATAGCTTGCATTGGGCCTGCAAGGGCGCGCCACAAAAGCGGCGGCTCGAAGTTGTCTCGCTGTAACGCAAACACCGATTTAAGTTTTTACCGGTACATCAACTTGGCGTCTCATGCCTCAATGCGTGCTCCAAGATCGCTCATCAGGCCAAGAAATTCCGGAAAGCTGGTATTGATGATACTGACATCGTCAACAGAAACCGGATTTCCCGCCGCTAACCCCATAATGAGGAAACTCATGGCAATCCGGTGATCAAGATGGGTTTCAATAGTTCCGCCACCTTTGACAGTAGCACTACCGCGAACAGTGAGCGAGTTTTCACCCTCTTCACAATTAACACCGTTTTGAACAAGGCCAACGGCGGTGACAGTCAACCGGTCGCATTCTTTCACCCGCAATTCATCCAAGCCCAACATGATGGTTTCTCCTTCCGCGAAACTTGCGGCCACCGCAAGCACTGGATATTCATCAATCATCGAAGGCGCACGGGAAGCCGGAACCGTAATGCCTTTCAGCTTGCTGGTGCGCACTGTAATGTCACCAATCAACTCGCCGCCACTTTCGCGTTCATTGCTAATCGTCAGGTCTGCACCCATTTCCATCAGCGAGGTAAAGAGGCCAATGCGTGAGGGATTAAGCAGAATATCTTTGATGGAAATCTCTGAATTTGGAACAATCAGCCCCGCAACCACGGCAAAACTTGCAGAGGATGGATCACCCGGAACGGTTACATTTTGCCCCTGCAGCTCTCCTTGCCCGACAACTGAAATATGTCGTGCTCCATCCGCATCAGTTTCAATTGATATATCAGCGCCAAACCCGGCCAGCATCCGTTCTGTATGGTCGCGCGTCATAACCGGTTCGATAACTGTGGTGGTGCCAGGAATATTAAGCCCGGCCAGAAGAACCGCAGATTTAACTTGCGCCGAAGGTACCGGCACATGATAGGTAATCGGCGCCATATGGCGGGAAGCTCTGATGGAAAGCGGCAGTTGGTTTTCGGTGTCAGAATGCTGAAAGACTTGTAAGCCCATTTCGCGCAACGGATTGAGAATCCGGCCCATTGGGCGGGATGACAAAGATGCATCACCGATGAACTTTACTTCAAAATCATAAGGGGCAATCAGACCCATGGCGAGCCGCACACCGGTGCCTGAATTGCCAAAATCAAGCGGAGCTTCTGGTGCTAACAATGCGCCGTTGCCGGTGCCGTATATCAACCAGTCATCGCCGTCTTTTGAGACGGTTGCTCCGAGGTTCGCCATCGCTTTGGCGGTGTTCAGCACGTCTTCGGATTCAAGCAGGCCCGATACGCGGGTTTCGCCGCTGGCGATACCACCGAGCAATAAAGAGCGATGTGATATGGATTTATCGCCTGGGACTTTAACCTCGCCGTTTAATTTTGTTGACGGGAAAGCAGTCGCCGGAACTTTCGTTTCACCGTGGGTCATTTGGAAGCCTATCTTAGAAATTTCATAGCGCGCCGTAGCCGCTGATTATCATGAGCCCCTGTTGATTAGCACAAGCATTCGCAATGATCATCCCAATCGCTGCATTTATTTGTGTTCATTCAGGCGTGATGATGACGCGCATCAATCTAACATGTAAGGTGGGGCAATAAATTTTCAGGCGAATCTCAAATATGGCAACGACACCAAATTCATTGCAAAATCATAAAAATTATCAGAAAGGCTCAAAGCTGGAGCATTTCTGGCTTGATGGCGAAGAGGGCAAACTGCACCCGGCAGAACAAAAGCTGTTGGAATGTGTGGCAGTGGGTGAGATCTGCGAAATTGCCAGCGAGCGGCCCGTTGCCGCCACCCGCGAAAACACAATTCGATCATCATTCCTGCGGTTTTTAATTCTTGGAGGTGATGAGCAAGCGCATGTGCATGAGCGGGGCATAAGAGTTAAGGGCGCATTTGTAGATTGTGAGTGTTCAAAGGGTAATTTGGACTTAGAAGGTGCATTCATAAGCCATGACATAGATCTTAGAATCTGTGAGATTGCCGGCGATATTTTATTTGTGGGAGCAATTGCAAAAACAATAAGCCTTCAAGGCTCAAGTGTAGCCAAGATTGATGGTGATAGAGCTAATTTATCAGGTGATCTGTTTCTTCAGAATGGGTTTCACGCTAAAGGATCTGTTCGATTTTTGAATGCCAAGATTGTATCAAGTTTTGACTGCGGGAACAGTAAGTTTGCTGATTCTACATTTGCTTTAGTCCTTGATGGGGCCAAGATTGGCGGCACTTTATTTCTGGGTGAGAATTTTGGAGCCATTGGCGTAGTTCGTTTGTTGGGAACAAAAATTGGAAGCAATTTGGTATGTCGTGATGGGTATTTTGGAGACAATGGACAATCATTAACCGCATCAAATACTCAAATAGGCGGCAATCTGTTCCTCGATGATGGCTTCCAAGCCCGTGGCGAAGTTGATTTTCGCAATGCTCATATCGGAGGGAACGTCTATTGCGATGATGCGATTTTCTCCTGCAAAAATCAGGCTTTGGTTTTCAATCGCGCCACAATCGACGGAATGGTGCTGCTCGGCAAAGGGTTGATGTCAGCCGGGCAAATATCCTTCTCAAGCACCAAAATCGGCCGTGATTTATCCGTTCAGGGTGTTTCACTCGAGGGCAATCCTTGTCTACAATTGCGCAATGCGGAAATACGCGGCACGCTTACCTGGCGCGGGATAAAATATGCCCGTGGCCAGCTGGATTTAACCGGCGTTTCCTGTCGCGATTTCAGTTTTGACGAACCATCCTGGCAAAAACCGCGTGAAATAAAACTCACCAATTTCACCTATAAAAGCTTTACTGAATTGCCGAAGGATGCGGATGGCGATTTCTGGTGTGATTGGTTAAACAAGCAGCCAAACTCTCACCAGCAAACTAAATTTCGCCCAAAGCCCTATGAGCAATTGGCCTATGTGCTTACCGAAATGGGCTACAGCGAGGAAGCCCGTGCTGTGCGGATTGAAAAACAACACAGGCAGACAGATTTTATCCGGCGCTATCAATCTGCGCCCAAACGGCCAAATGCAAGATTGCTGCGCGCTCTGAATATTTTCTGGCGTCGTGCGGTATTGGGCCTAATTATTGATTATGGCTATCGCCCCGGCAAAGCACTGCTTTACCTATTGGGCATTGGAATTTTTAGTTCATTTATTTTTTGGTGGGCTGCATGGGTTGGAATAATGACCCCAACCCATCCGCTGATCTATAAGGAAGCGCATGCAAGTAATGGAGCGATTTCGCAAGATTGCCGGGAAAACTGGGTCTACCCGAGTAAAGAATGTGTGGCGTCACTGCCATCAGAACATTCAGAATTTCAACCGATAATTTACGCATTCGATGTGTTGCTGCCGGTTGTAAATCTGCGGCAGGAGGTAGACTGGGCACCACGGGTTGTACATGTGGACGGATCAACCTGGCGGGCCGGTCATTTCATCCGTGTTTGGGAATGGTTCGAAATTATCGCAGGCTGGGTATTATCGCTGCTACTGGTCAGTGCAATAAGTGGCGCAATCAAACGGTAGTTAGTTGATTGACTAAGAATTGGAGTTATCTATGGCGGAAAATGGTTCTACGACAGTTCGGCTCGATAAGGCAGACAATGTGGTTGTCGCGCGCCGCAAACTGACATCTGGCGACCCGGTTGAAAATACGGTTTCGCTTGATGAAATTCCAACCGGTCATAAGGTTGCAACTCGAGAAATCAAAAAGGGCGAGAGCGTTATTAAATATGCTCAGAATATCGGCTATGCGGCAGAAGATATTTTGCCCGGCAGCCATGTGCATAGCCATAATCTCGAATACCGTGATGTGGGTCACGATTATCAATTTTGCATTGATGCTAAAAGCCCTGAAATCTTGCCGCTGGAACAACAAGCAACCTTCAAAGGTTATCGCCGTGCGAATGGTAAAGTCGGCACCCGCAACACAATTGCGGTTTTAACCAGTGTTAATTGTTCGGCGACTGCCGCGCGGTTTATTGCTGAGGCCTTTAACGCCGAAAGCCTTTCGGCCTATCCCAATGTGGACGACGTGACGGCCTTTGTGCACGGCACTGGCTGCGGCATGGCCGATAGTGGTGATGGCTTTGCAAACTTGCAACGCGTGCTTTGGGGCTATGCCCGGCACCCCAATGTGGCCGGGGTGTTGCTGGTCGGGTTGGGTTGTGAGGTTAACCAGATCGATTTTCTGCTGGAAGCCTATGGCATAGAACGTGGGCCTCTGTTTCAAACCATGAATATTCAAACAACAGGCGGCCTGCGCAAAACTGTTGAGGCCGGGGTATCAATTGTAAAATCTATGCTTAATAAGGTGAATTCCATTGAACGCTCCACCTGCCATGCATCTGAATTGATGCTCGCATTGCAATGTGGTGGTTCTGATGGTTGGTCCGGTATCACGGCTAATCCGGCGCTTGGCTATGCGGCAGACAAATTGGTGCGCCACGGTGGAACTGCCGTATTGGCCGAAACACCGGAAGTATATGGCGCGGAACATTTGCTAACCCGCCGTGCGATTGATGAGGAAACAGGACAAAAGCTGGTCGAGCGAATTATGTGGTGGGAAGATTACACCAAACGCAATTTCGGCTCGATGGACAATAATCCATCGCCGGGAAATAAACGCGGTGGCTTAACGACCATATTGGAAAAATCCCTGGGAGCGGTCGCCAAGGGAGGGACGACTGCACTTAATGGCGTTTTTCGGTATGGTGAAATGGTTGATCGAAAGGGCTTTGTTTTTATGGATAGTCCCGGCTATGACCCGGCCTCTGTTACCGGGCAAATCGCCTCCGGATGCAATATGGTTTGCTTTACTACCGGGCGCGGGTCAGCTTTTGGCTGTAAACCGTCACCCTCTATAAAAATAGCGACCAACACAACAATGTACGATCGCATGAGCGAGGATATGGATATTAATGCCGGGCGGATTATTTCGCACAATGCTACCATTGAAGAAGTGGGGGAGGAAATTTTTGCCTACATTTTGGCCGTGGCCTCCGGTGAACAATCTCTTTCAGAAGCGCAAGGCCTGGGCGATTATGAATTTGTGCCATGGCAAATTGGCGCGACTATGTGAGTTTGGGCGATTATGAGATTTCCATTGCGTAACAGAAAGCAGCCAAAGAAAAATCAATCAGTTCCTCGCAACACATGGCTTGATGTGGACGGGCGTGATGTGCCTGTGACTATATCAGAAAACTCCCGCAGTCAGCGATTAACCCTGCGCATCCAGCCCGGTGGCAAGGAATTGCGGGTTTCAGTTCCCCTCAATACGCCTTTTCGAGAAATTGACAGCTTTTTACGCAAGCACCAAAACTGGGTAGCATCCAGACTTTCACGAATGCCAAAAGTAAAATCTATTACGGCCGGTGAAGTGATAAATTTGCGTGGGGTTCCACATGAAATTGTTCATATGGGAAAAGGTAGAGGGGGTGTTAAAGCCGTTTTTCAGAATGAACAACATCTGATTCAAGTGTTTGGTGACGAACGCCATATGCAACGCCGTGTATTGGATTTTTTAAAGAAACAGGCGCGATCAGACTTGGCAGCGGCCGTCGAAGTGCATGGTGTGCGTCTTGGCGTAAAGGCAAAATCTATAAGCATTAGAGATAGCAAAACCCGTTGGGGGTCTTGCTCATCCAGCGGAACGCTTTCTTTTTCCTGGCGTGTAATTTTGGCACCGCCAGACATTCTCGATTATCTCGCCGCGCATGAAGTGGCACATTTGAGAGAAATGAACCATTCGTCCCGTTTTTGGGCATTGGTTGAGCAAACCTGTGCACATACAAAATCATCGCGCTCGTGGCTGAAGACGCATGGAGCAGAATTACATGCTCTAATTATTTGAAGCAATCATTAGCCATTTTCAAATAATTGAATTGGAAAAGATCTGCTGTGTTTTGTTCACATGCCATCAATAATGATGGTGGTGCATTCAGCATTTGCGTTCCGAATTGCCTTTATCGGGGCGTACTCTTCGCAGCTTACAAAATCATGCGCAGATTTCATATCAGGAAACTCCAGCATGACGATTCTCGTTGGCGACCAAAGTTCATTTTCCACCACCTCCATGTCACCGCCGCGAGCCAGGTAAACAGCGCCATATTTCTCTGCAATCGGGCGCGCCAGAGCCTTGTATTTTTCATAGGCATCCGGGTCACTGATTTTGGTATCAACAATTACATATGCGCTCATACTACAATCCTCCTTTGGGAATCATTATACGCCGTTCTTGTTTTTGGTTCGAAAGTCACTGGCGGGGTAAACACCAAGTATAGTTTTGTGCACCGAGAAGAAATCCATTTCTTCCAATGCAAATTTCACCGATTGATCATCTGGGTGGCCTTCAATGTCGGCGTAAAATAGCGTTGCTGTAAATGCCCCGCCAATCTGGTAGGATTCTAGTTTGGTCATGTTAATGCCATTGGTAGCAAAACCGCCCATCACTTTGTAAAGTGCTGAAGGTACATTGCGTACTTGAAAAACAAAAGATGTAATCACCGGCCCATTGTCAGCAGGTGGAATTTCAGCTTCCCTCGAAAGAATAACAAATCGGGTTGTGTTATGCTCTTCGTCTTCGACATCCTCACATAATATTTCGAGATTATAAAGTGAAGCGGCGAGCCTTGGGGCTAAGGCCGCACAGGAAGGGTCGTCCATTTCACTGACCATTCGTGCAGACCCTGCGGTATCTCCATTGACAATTGCTTTCCAGCCGTTTTCGCGGATGATATTACGGCATTGGCCCAACGCATATACATGGCTGTATACAGTTTTAACATCGTTGAAGCCAACGCCGGGCTTTGCCATTAGCTGAAAATGAATAGGTAAAAAATACTCACCAATTATGTACAAATCTGAGTTTGGCAACAGGTGGTGAATATCAGCGACCCTTCCGGCAATTGAGTTTTCAATCGGGATCATTGCAAGATCAGCCCGATGGTCCTTAAGCGCAGCAAACGCCTCCTCGAATGTTGGGCAGGGCAATGGTTCCATGTCGGGATACATATCACGGCAGGCCGTATCGGAGTTTGCACCGGGCTCTCCCTGAAATGCGATTGTACCGGTTGTTTTTGCCATTATTATTCCGATTTATTTGCTAAAATAGTGCGGGCGCGCTGAAGATCCGCTTCAGTATCAACGCCTAGCGGAACTGTGTCAACGAGCACTGCATCAATGCGCATTCCTGCTTCCAATGCGCGAAGTTGTTCAAGTTTTTCACGTAATTCCAGAATTGAAGGTTTAAGTGCCACGAACTTTTCCAATGCATCACGTCGCCATGCATAAAGACCGATGTGATGATACAGAGGACCATCACCATAGGGAGCCGTTGCACGAGTAAAATATAGGGCTTTAAAGGTTCGTGCGCTTGTCGGAGAGCCAATCATCTTCACAACATTTGGATTTGCGCGCTCTTCTTCAATTTTGATTTCAGCAACCAGCGTTGATAAGTCTACATCAGGGTTATTGAGCGGAATAAGGCTGGCTTGAATGGATTCTGGCTCAATGGTTGGCAGGTCACCTTGAACATTTATAATTACGGCAACTTTTTTTTCCGGGTCAATTATTTCCAGTGCTTCAAAAATTCGATCAGAACCCGATAGGTGACTGGAAGAAGTCATGACCACTTCGCCCCCATGAGATAGAACAGTATCAAATACTTCTTCCGAATCGGTAGCAACAACTACTCGGCCAACATTTGCTTCTATTGATCGTTTCCAAACATGAACAATCATTGGAAGTCCATGAATATCGGCAAGGGGCTTGTCAGGCAGTCGGGTTGATGCCATGCGAGCTGGAATCATAATAATAATATCGGATTTTTGAAGTCTCGCCATATTCAGCCTGTTCACAAGTGTCAATTGGTCTCACATTGAAGGCCTTCTATAGGTGTTGCAAGATAAGTGCAAAAGTCATAGTTTCCGGCAAAATGTTGGAATACTAATAAAGCGTACTGATTTTTGATGCAGCGCTTTTTCTTTTTGGAGTGGTCAAACCATGGATTCATATCAACTGAACAAGATTGCAGGCGCACTTCTTGGTACGCTTTTTGTTATTTTGAGCCTGTCATTTCTTTCGGATGCAATATTCACCAGCCATGCGCCGGAAACAGCAGGCTTTGCCATCGAAGTTGAGGGCGATGATGGTGAACACGCTGCCAAGAAAGAGAAAACCGGCCCAACGATTGAGCCGATTGCAGCGATGCTTGCATCAGTTGATGTGGCGGCAGGACAGAAAGTTGCAAAAAAATGTGCGGCTTGTCATACCTTTGATAAAGGTGGGAAAAAGAAAGTTGGTCCAAATCTCTACGGTGTAGTTACTCGTGCCGTTGGATCAGTGGGTGGATTTTCATATTCAACTGGCATGAAAGAGTTTGGCGAAGGTAAAACCTGGACCTATGCTGAACTAAACCATTTTTTATATAAACCAAAAGCTTATGTTAGTGGCACATCAATGGGTTTTGCCGGTTTGAAAAAAACGGCTGACCGTGCAGCATTAATCGGATTTTTACGCTCCCTTGCTGAAACCCCGGCGGCTTTGCCTGCTGAGTAACCTGCAAATTTGAGAAATTAGAAACCGGCCTCTAAATTAGATGGCCGGTTTTTTTGTATGAAAGCTGCATTAAATCTGGAAAATGCGGAGATTTTTGAAATCTGGATTGATCACGCTCAGATTAATTTTTCGTCATTATTCATATTTTGCCTGCAAGCCGCCCAAAATCACATTATGCTGTAAATTTTATACAATCAGGAGATCATCCATGAATCGCTATTTGTCCGTAATCATTACGACATTAATCCTGATATCGCCTTTTAAGGCTTTGGCTGGAGACAGTGGCTGGATTACGATTTCATCCTTGATCGGCAAATCGAAATATCAGGACAGCTTCACTAAATATGATTTTGTAAACGCAGATGCGCCCAAAGGCGGTACATTAAATTCCGTATCAAGAGGTACGTTCGACACCTTCAATCCGTTTGTTATTCGCGGGACCCCCGCGACCGGGGTCAATTATCAAGGTGGCATTCTTTATGACAATTTGATGGATAAGTCCGTCGATGAATCCAGTACTACTTACCCAATGATTGCCGAGGCCTATAAATATCCAGATGACTATTCTTCAGCAACTTACCGTATTAACTCTGCCGCCAAATGGCACGACGGAACTTCGATTACGGTCGAAGATGTAAAATGGTCGTTTGAAAAGCTCAAAGAACATTCCCCGCAATACACCCAATATTTTCGCAATGTGACCAGCGTGCGTATTGATAATGAACGCGAAGTGACTTTCTTGTTTGATCAAAAGAACAACCGGGAGCTTCCGTTAATACTGGGTGATTTGCCCGTCTTGCCGAAACTCTGGTGGGAGGGAATCAACGCCAAAGGTGAAAAGCGCGATATTTCTAGTCCCACCCTTGAGCCGCCTTTGGGTAGTGGGCCTTACAAAATTGAGAGTTTCAAAAGCGGCGAGGAAATTATCTGGCAACGGGTGGAAAATTATTGGGCAAAGGATATGCCAACCCGGGTTGGTCGATTTAATTTTGATCGGCTTCGCTATGTGTATTTCAAGGACGAAAATTCTATGTGGCAAGCTTTTACCAAGGGCGGGTTTGAAGATTATCGAAGAGAAAACCGGTCGCAGAAATGGGCGATTGGTTATGATTTCAAGGCTTTTAAAGCCGGTGACGTGATCAAAGAAGAATTTGATACGAATTCCAGTCAGACAATGCAGGGTGTTGTTATCAACACCAGACGTGACAAGTTTAAAGATCGACGCGTGCGGCAGGCACTTACGCTTGCCTTTGATTTTGAAACCATGAACAAAAATCTGTTTTATGGACAATATGTACGCACTGACAGTTATTTTGAAGGTACAAACCTTGCTGCAAGTGGATTGCCGACTGGTAAAGAGCTGGAAATATTGGAGAAATTCAAAGGAAGAATTCCAGACGAAGTCTTTACCGAGGAATTCAAGCTTCCAAAATTTGATTCTCGCAACGCAACCCGAAAAAATTTAAAAGCTGCATTTCAATTGTTGAAACAGGCCGGGTGGATCAATAAAGGTGGTAAGTTAGTTAGCGAGAAAACTGGTGAACAGTTCAAAATAGAATATCTTGCACGTGACGCATCGGCTGAGCGGGTAGTTAATCCATACATCGCAAATTTAAAGCGCCTTGGATTTGACGCGACTCTTCGGATTGTCGACGTCTCTCAATATATCGGGCGGATGAACGATTCAGATTTTGACATGACAACTCTCGGGGTGAGGCAATCCCAATCGCCAGGAAATGAGCAGCGTGAATATTGGGGCTCGATTGCCGCAGATCGCAAAGGTTCACAAAACTATCCAGGTATAAAAAACCCTGCAGTTGATGAGCTTATTGAACAACTGATATTCGCTAAAGACCGAGAGGAATTGGTCGCCTTAACTAAAGCGCTGGACCGTGTGTTGCTATGGAATTACTATTATATTCCTCAATGGCATAACCCCAAAGTGTGGGTCGCATATTGGAATAAGTTCGGAATCCCGCGCCCGCAACCCAAATTTGTTGGATTGGATCCTTTTTCCTGGTGGATTGATGCCGATAAGGAAGCGGAACTCGCAAAGAAATATAGAGGTCGTTAAAAATGGCTTTGGAAGGGTTTAAACTTAATCGCCGCAAGTTTCTGGCACTTACCAGCGGAACCGCCGTTGCGGGCGCTACCGGTATGTGGCCTGAAATATCCCTGGCTGGAAACAAAACCGGTATATCATTACACGGTCTTTCAGCATTTGGGGACCTGAAGTATTCTAAAAGATACAGTCATTTTGATTACATTAATCCAAATGCGCCAAAAGGCGGAACTTTTAATTTTTCGGTATCAAACTGGAATTTTAATCAAAACACTCAAACCTTTAATACATTAAATTCATTTGTCCTGAAAGGCGAAGCACCGCCGCGCATGGAGCTATGCTTTGATGCATTGATGACCACGGCTCTGGACGAACCTGATTCTGTCTATGGTTTGGTTGCTGAAACTGTTACGATATCTGAAGATCGAAATACCTATCAATTTAAATTGCGAAATGAAGCTCGCTTTCATGATGGCTCTCCTCTTACGGCTGAAGACGTTGCGTTTTCTTATGAAATTTTGCGTGAAAAAGGGCACCCCGATCTTTCGCTTGATTTAAGGGACCTGACCAAAGCGGTGGCACTGGACCCCTCGACTGTTGAACTTAGATTTAATGGCAAGCAATCGGACCGGACAATTTTGACTTTGGTTTCATATCCGATTTTTTCCAAGGTGTATTATTCTGCCCGTGAGTTTGACAAATCCACATTGGATATTCCGCTGTCTTCCGGCCCCTACCGGGTTGGTAAAATTAACGTAGGAATATCTATTGTATATGAGCGAGTCGAAGATTACTGGGCCATGGATTTGCCTTTTGCCATTGGGCATAATAATTTTGATCGATTAAAAATCGAGTTTTTTCGTGAACGTCAGGCGGCTTTTGAGGCATTTAAAAAGGGCAAGATCAATTGGCGGGAAGAATTTACTTCGAAAGTTTGGGCAACAGAGTATAATTTTCCTGCGCTTAAAGAAGGAAAGGTGATCAAGCGGCATTTTACTGACGAATTGCGGCCAACTCTGCAAGGTTGGGCAATCAACTCCAGGCGTGATAAATTCACGGACCAAAAAACACGGCAGGCAATCGGGCTTTGCTTTGATTTTGAATGGACAAATGAACAGCTGTTTTATGGCGCCTACACTAGGTCGCAATCGCTGTTTGAAACCTCGAATTTTCGAGCAGATGGTTTGCCGTCCCCCGGTGAGCTGGTTTTGCTGAATCCTATGCGCTCAATTCTACCGCGTGAAGTATTTGGCGGCTCTGTTTTGCAACCCGTAACTGATGGCTCGGGCAATGTGCGTTCCTCACTTCGAAAAGCCGCACGATTGCTCAAGAAAGCCGGTTGGCAACGCAAAGGCCGCCAACTGGTTGATGAAAATGGGAAACCCTTTACATTGGAATTTCTCATTCGCTCCCCGACATTTGAACGCATACTCAGTGGGTTTGTAACCAATCTGAAAGCCATTGGCATTGATGCATCAATAAGGCTCGTCGATCCCGCACAATATCAAGCAAGACTGGAAGAGTTTGATTTTGATGTTACTGGAATTGCCTTTTCTTTGCAGGCAACTCCAACAGGCGAAGGCATGAAACAGTTCTTTTTTTCGGAATATGCCAATCAGAATGGTAGTAAGAATTATCCAGGCATTAACCTGGAAAGCGTTGATAAACTGATTGATGTGGTGGGTATGGCCCAGTCTCGCGAAGATTTGGTGTATGCTATGCGTGCCCTTGATAGGGTGTTGAGGACCTATTATCATTGGATCCCGAATTGGTATTCTGCCAATCATCGAATTGCCTATTGGGATATGTTCGGATTCAAAGAGCCAAAACCGGATTACGGATTTCCAGTCGAGCAAATATGGTGGTTTGACGAGAAAAAGGCTAAAGCCATTGGCAAAGCCTGATTCTTACGCATAGTTGTCGGGTTTAAGCAGAAAGAGATCGCGACCAAATGGGTGCATATATATTTAGACGATTGCTGCTGATGATCCCTACGATCCTCGGTATTATGTTAATCAGCTTTGCCATTATCCAGTTTGCACCAGGAGGGCCTGTTGAGCAGGTAATCGCCCAAATTACAGGGCAGGGAGGAGCCGCAACGGACCGGATTTCCGGCGGCGGTGGTGATCTTACGCAGCAGAATTCATCTGTCAGCGGTGGTGAAAATACTTCAAAATATCGTGGCGCACAGGGGTTAGACCCTGAATTTATCAAGAAGCTGGAAAAGCAATTCGGATTTGACAAACCCGCATGGGAGCGCTTTGCCATGATGATCTGGAATTACTCCCGTTTTGAGTTTGGTGAAAGTTATTTTCGCGATATTTCAGTTTTGGCTTTGATCAAGGAAAAAATGCCGGTGTCAATATCGCTTGGTATCTGGATAACGTTGATCTCCTATTCAATATCAATTCCACTCGGCATAAAAAAAGCCGTTAATGATGGTTCTGCGTTCGATGTGTGGACCAGCGGATTGATAATTATTGGTTATGCCGTGCCAGGATTTCTATTCGCGATTTTATTGATTGTACTTTTTGCCGGGGGGTCGTTTTGGGATTTATTTCCCTTGCGTGGGCTAACATCCGACAATTTCGATGATCTGAGTATTTTGGGTAAGATTGCAGATTATTTCTGGCACATGGCTTTACCACTTATCTCTTTGACCTTAGCGGCATTCGCAACCACCACATTGCTGACCAAGAACTCTTTCCTGGACGAAATTAAAAAACAATATGTTGTAACGGCCAGGGCGAAAGGCTTGAACGATCGGCAGGTGCTTTATGGACATGTGTTCAGAAACGCCATGTTGATTGTTATAGCGGGGTTCCCCGGAGCTTTCATATCCGCATTTTTTACCGGTTCTTTACTGATTGAAGCAATCTTTTCGCTGGATGGGTTGGGATTATTAGGATTCACCTCAATCATCAATCGGGACTACCCGGTGGTTTTTGCAACCTTGTTTATTTTCTCGCTGATGGGGCTTTTAGTATCACTGGTTTCCGATCTGGTTTATACTTGGATTGACCCGCGCATCGATTTTGACCGGCGGGATGTGTAAAATGGATCAGACACTCGACGTCGAAATTGGTGCAAAAGAAGCCACAAATAAACCCGGTCGGTTTGCTCTATCACCACTAAACCAACGCCGCTGGGCGGGGTTTAAAGCCAATCGACGCGGATATTGGTCGATGTGGATATTTTTGTTTTTGTTTGTGTCGGCAATGTTGGCCGAATTTATCGCCAATGATCGTCCAATTCTTATCTCATACAAAGGCGAGATATTGGCGCCAGTATTCATTGATTACCCGGAAGAAAAATTTGGCGGTTTCTACGCGATAACAGACTACCGCGACCCGGTAATTTCGGATGAAATTGAAGCCAATGGCTGGATGCTTTGGCCTCCAATTCGCTATTCTTATCAAACCGCAAATGTCGATATTCCTTCCCCCGCTCCAGCCAAGCCCTCATGGATGTATACCAACGAAGAACGGTGTAAAAAATATGAAACAGGAATGGATGATGTACGCTGCGTTCTTGGAAACTGGAACTGGGTTGGCACCGATGATCAAGCCCGCGATGTTGCCGCGCGGTTGATTTACGGATTTCGCGTATCTGTACTTTTTGGCCTTATTTTGACCGCAGCATCTGCTGTCATCGGGGTCACCGCTGGAGCCGTGCAAGGCTATTTTGGTGGTTGGGTAGACCTTTTATTCCAACGCTTTATTGAAATCTGGTCGTCTATTCCTGTTCTGTATTTACTGATGATTATTGCAGCGGTATTACCACAGGGTTTTTGGATTCTACTTGGCATCATGCTGCTGTTTTCGTGGGTTAGTTTTGTTGGCATTGTGCGGGCTGAATTTCTTCGTGCCCGAAATTTTGAATACGTAAATGCAGCCCGGGCGTTGGGTGTTTCTAATCCAACCATTATGTTCAGGCATCTGCTGCCAAATGCGATGGTTGCGACCCTTACATTCCTGCCATTTATTCTAAGTGGTTCAATCACCACATTAACCTCGCTGGATTTCTTGGGCTTTGGCCTACCGCCGGGTTCGGCTTCGCTGGGTGAATTGCTGCAACAGGGCAAGAACAATTTGCAGGCTCCCTGGCTGGGGCTGATGGGCTTTTTAGTAATTTCAATCATGCTCTCTCTGCTGATATTTATCGGTGAAGCTACCCGTGATGCTTTTGACCCAAGGAAGAATTTCAAATGATGAGTAGAAATTCTTCAAATGATGGCAGCATGAACGCCAAGGGCGAACCGTTGCTGGATGTAAGAGACCTTTCGGTTACCTTTTCGTCGGGTGGAATAGTTTCAACTGCGGTCGACAAAATATCTTTTCATATTAAAAAAGGCGAAACCCTTGCTTTAGTTGGTGAAAGTGGTTCGGGCAAATCCGTATCAGCTTTGTCCGTGCTAAAACTGTTACCCTATCCGACGGCTGCTCACCCCACAGGGTCCATTTTATTCAAGGGGCAAAACCTGTTAGATAGTGATGAGAAGGATCTTCGTCGGGTTCGTGGTGATGATGTCACGATGATATTTCAGGAGCCGATGACATCGCTAAACCCGTTACATACAATTGAATTACAGATTGGCGAAATTCTGCGCCTGCATCAACTTATGGATGAAAAGCAGGCGCGGGCGCGCATATTAGAACTGCTTAACCAGGTTGGTATCCATGATCCCGAGAAACGGCTTCATGCATATCCACATCAATTGTCAGGTGGGCAGCGCCAACGGGTGATGATCGCCATGGCGCTCGCCAATGAACCTGAGCTTTTGATTGCGGATGAACCAACCACTGCGCTTGATGTTACTGTTCAAGCACAAATATTGGAACTTCTCGGAAAATTGCAGCGTGAGCGTGGTCTTTCCATGCTGTTTATCACTCATGATTTGGGAATTGTGCGAAAAATCGCCGACCGGGTTTGTGTCATGACAAATGGTAAGATTGTTGAACATGGGCCGACAAATGAAATATTTAAAAGCCCTCAACACGAATATACTAAGCATTTATTGGCAGCAGAACCAAAGGGCGACCCACCAAAATCGGATAATAATGCACCCATCGTATTGAAGGGTGAGCAGATTAAAGTCTGGTTTCCAATTAAGGCCGGCTTTATGCGTAAGACGATTGACCATGTTAAGGCGGTTGATGGTATCGATCTGGTTTTGCGAGAAGGGCAAACGCTGGGCGTGGTTGGTGAATCTGGTTCTGGAAAAACTACACTTGGGCTTGCTCTTTCAAGACTGATTTCCTCAGAAGGTAAAATCGGTTTTGTCGGCAAAAGCATTGATGAATATTCTTTCAAACAAATGCGGCCACTGCGTCGGGAAATGCAGATTGTTTTTCAAGATCCCTTTGGTTCGCTTTCTCCCAGAATGTCGATTGCTGAAATTGTTGCCGAAGGGTTGGGAATTCACCGACCTGGGTTGAATGGCGAACAGAAAAATGAAACCGTGTGTAATGCCCTTCACGAAGTTGGGCTGGACCCGGAAGCGCGACATCGCTATCCCCATGAATTTTCTGGTGGCCAGCGGCAACGCGTCGCCATTGCCCGTGCAATGGTGCTGGAACCGAAATTTATAATGCTGGATGAGCCAACATCCGCACTGGATATGAGCGTGCAGGCACAGGTGGTGGATTTGTTGCGGGACCTGCAGAAGAAACACAACCTTTCCTATATGTTTATTTCGCATGATTTGAAAGTTGTGCGGGCGCTTGCCAATGAAGTTATCGTCATGCGCCATGGTAAGGTGGTTGAACAGGGCGCGTCTGCGCAAATATTTGATGACCCGCAAACTGATTACACCAAAGCATTGATGGCGGCCGCTTTTTCTTTAGAAACCGCGCCAGTCGGTATCGTTAACGATTGATTGGGAATATTGGTCCCTTGAGTTTATTACTTGATATAAAGTTCGATAGCACTTCAAATTTTGATTGCTTTGCAAATGCAATGCCGGGCAGGGAAATTTGTAATTGGCGAGATAACAAAAAAATTGATCGCTCTTCTGTTAAATATGCAGTTGTCTGGAAGCCTGATCCCGGTCTTTTGGCTTCAATGCCAAATCTTGAAGTGATATTCTCCG
This sequence comes from Alphaproteobacteria bacterium, assembly GCA_024280375.1. Classification (GTDB taxonomy): domain Bacteria; phylum Pseudomonadota; class Alphaproteobacteria; order Rhizobiales; family Rhizobiaceae; genus SZUA-100. The sequence continues at coordinate 97,992 of JAJRQF010000035.1, forward strand.
CCGGTGCCGGGGTTGATCATATTTTCGAAGACACAAAATTACCTAAGAACATACCGATCGTTCGTTTTGTTGATCCTGATTTGAGGGACCGCATGAGCGAATGGATTGTTCTCCAGTGTTTGATGCATCTTCGCCAACAGCGCTCTTATGATAGAAATCAAAGGCAACATAGTTGGCTAGAGCTCCAACAGCCGATCGCATCCGAAGTGCGGGTAGGCGTGATGGGATTGGGTGAACTGGGAAAAGATGCAGCGCTAAAATTGAAGATGATGGGGTTTCAGGTTTCTGGATGGAGCCGCAGTAAGAAAAACATTGAAAACATCCCGACTTTTGCCGGCGATAATGATTTTAATGAGTTTTTGTGCCAATCAGATATTATTGTGAATTTATTGCCTTTGACGAATAAAACAACCGGAATATTGAGTCGTGATCTCATTGAGAAATTACCTCAAAATGGTGCAATTAAGCCGGTAATTATCAATGCAGGCCGTGGTGGTAGCCAAGTTGCGGCCGATATTATAACGGCGCTACAAAAAGGTATATTGGGCGGGGTTTCACTTGATGTCTTTGAGCAGGAACCACTTTCAGAAAGTAGCGCGCTTTGGGATATTGAAAATGTGATTCTAACGCCCCATGTTGCAGCGGTAAGTAGTATGCTGGCGCTTGCTTCATATGTTACGCAATGCATAGAAAATTATGAGGCTAATGGTTCTTTAACAAATCTTGTTGATACCAAAAGCGGCTACTAAACGTCACTGTTGATCGCTTGCATCTTGTAGAAGCTGGCACGCCGTGCCATATCCATTATCGTAACCAGAAAATTGAATTAGTGATCATGTTGAACTCTCTGCAACTTCCCGGACGGCCAGAAGATACCCGCATTGTTGTGGCAATGTCGGGTGGCGTCGACTCATCTGTAGTTGCCGGTTTGCTCAAGGCCGAAGGCTACGATGTTATTGGCATGACCATGCAGCTCTACGATCATGGCGAAGCTGTCCATCGCAAAGGTGCCTGCTGTTCCGGGCAGGATATTCATGACGCAAAGAGAGTTGCTGAAACATTGGGTATTCCGCATTACGTGCTGAATTACGAAGAGAAGTTTCAAAAATCGGTTATTGACCCATTTGCCCAAAGCTACATTCATGGCGAAACGCCAATTCCATGTGTTGCCTGTAATCAGACCGTTAAATTTGTTGACCTGTTAGCGACAGCAAAAGAGCTTGGTGCAGCAGCATTGGCTACCGGACACTATGTATCCTCTCGACTGGCAGGAAATCAGCGAGCGCTGTTCAGGCCAGTTGATGAGGAACGTGATCAGAGCTATTTTCTTTTTACCACAACACAGGAACAGTTGGAGTTTTTGCGGTTTCCCTTGGGCGATCGCCCAAAAGCGGAAACCCGTGAGCTTGCTCGCAATATGGGCCTGTCGGTTGCGGAAAAGAGCGACAGTCAGGACATTTGTTTCGTTCCCCATGGCCGGTATTCAGATGTGATTTCAAAGCTAAAACCTGAAGCCGTCGAGCCCGGCAAGATTGTTCATTTGGATGGTCGCGACTTGGGTATGCACAAAGGCATTATTAATTTCACTATTGGCCAGCGTCGCGGCATCGGTGTTGCAGTAGGTGAGCCGCTCTATGTGGTGCATCTGGATGCAGAAAATGCGCGGGTTATTGTCGGGCCGAAGGAGGCATTGGCGACCCATAAATTATATTTGCGTGATGTGAACTGGATCGGTCCAACGTCGCTCGAAGATGCGATTGCAGATGGTTTGGATATTCATGCACGTGTGCGTTCCACCAGAGCGCCGAAGCCTGGTGTGTTGAGTCTGTCGGACGGGCAGGTTTGCGTTGAGCTTGCAAATGGCGAGGATGGTGTTGCTCCGGGGCAAGCCTGTGTTTTTTATGAAGACAATACCCAAAGCTCCAGAATTTTGGGCGGCGGCTGGATTGAGCACTCGGAACGCGAAGCATTTGCTGAACAGGCGCTTGCAAAGATCACCGGAAACTCTATTGCAGCCTTTGCCGGTTAGGCTGTATCCTCTGTTTCGCAACCGATCGAATAGAGGAATTCATCCATGAAGCGCTCGCAGGTAAATGAAATTATTCGCCAGTCAGATGCATTCATTCGTTCCTTTGGGTATGTTTTACCCCCATTTGCCTATTGGTCGCCGTCAGAATTGAGTTCAAAAAAACCAGAAGGAATAATTGCCGCCAGACTGGGTTGGGATATTACCGATTATGGTAAGGGAAAGTTCGATGAATTGGGCCTTTTTTTGTTTACGGTCAGAAATGGTTTTGCCGCTGATCTAAATAAAGGGCGAGGCATGCTCTATGCTGAAAAAGTTATGATTTCCAGGAAGAACCAGATGTCGCCGATGCATCGTCATAACATCAAGGCCGAAGATATTATCAATCGCGGTGGCGGCAAGCTGGTTTTAGAATTATTTATGTCGGATTCTGGCGACGGCATTGATCGCAATGCTCCGGTCTCAGTACCCTGCGATGGCGTAGAGCGGAAACTCCCTCCTGGTGGCTTGTTGAAGCTCGATCCAGGTGAAAGCGTTACCTTATTACCAGGTGTATGGCACGCATTTTGGGCTGAAGAAGATGATGTGCTCATTGGCGAAGTTTCAACGGTCAACGATGACCGAACTGATAATGTGTTTGCAGAGCCTATAAGCCGGTTTTCCAAAATTGAAGAAGACGAAGCTCCCGTTCATCTGCTAGTGAGTGATTACGAAGAGATGATTGTGTGAACAGGCGACTAAAGCATGATTCCCAAAAGTAGGAGCCGGTTTTAGGAATAAAGACATGAGACAACAAAGAGATAAAGTATATCGGACGAGTGCAATTGAATGCGATATGCTTTAGATGGTTTTTGTGGCGTGCTGCAATCAAAACCCCGTCGCGCTCTGTAAACTTGCGCCGACGGGGTGAAATCAGACCGGTTTTTCCGGCTGTATATTTCGGACTGGTTTTACATTTGCACTATTAGCTGGTCAGCAATGCTGGGCTTTCGCCATAGAACGCGTTTTGCATTCAACTAAACAAATAGCCGACTGGAAAATATTAACGCTCGCCATCCGATAAGTTTGTCAAATTTTAATATTACGCTGTTTGAATCGCAATTTGAATATTTAGGTCCGCGACCCAAACGGTGACCTTCCTTTCGGAAATGGTCAATTTACACTCTCAGGTGGACTCATGGCTCCTCCTTCTGACTATTCACCCGATCAACGGTAGAAAAGAATTGCGATAGACCGCAATTTTCAAGGAAATCTCAAATACAAACACATAGGGGTGCGTATGAAATTTGGATTTCAAGTTGAATAGTCCATAATAGAATGGTCCCAAAATAGTGGCTGGTCAATCACTGATTAATCACATTTTATTACTGTTGAAGGTCTGAATTATCAGAGATATTTAATAATGTGGCGGCTTGGTAACTTCATGAGGCTGTCCATCATCTTCAATTGACAGCACCTGTTCAGAAAGCAAGCGAACCTGACGAGATAGCCGGTCAACCTCTTTCCATTGATTGATAACCGCTTCGTTGAGCGTGTCTATAGTTTCATTCTGATGGGTAATTTTAACCTCGAGATCAGCAAGTCGCTGCTCCAATTTGGTATTGCTCATATGCTGCGTCTTCTTTTGTTAAATCGGGTTCAATGGCCCGGCGCCCCAATATGGGCATGCACAAATATCAAAACTTGGTACGCGCTCTCATGGCCGCCAACAAGGTGCCCTCATCGAGATAATCCAGCTCACCACCTACTGGTACACCATGCGCCAAACGTGAAATGGAAATATCGAAATTATCCAATTGCTCGGTTATATAATGGGCAGTGGTTTGGCCTTCAACTGTGGCGTTTACCGCGATAATTACTTCATTAACATCAAATTTTGCCACGCGGTCAATAAGAGACGCAATTGCCAAATCTTCCGGCCCCACTCCATCCAGGGGTGATAATGTACCACCCAATACATGATAGGAAGCTCTAAGAGCCGATGCCCGCTCAAGTGCCCACAAATCTGAAACATCCTCGACAACAATAATTGTCGAAACATCCCTGCGAGGATCAAGACAAATAGTGCATGGAGACTGCGTATCAATATTGCCGCAAGTCTCACACACTTTAACTTTTTCAACGACCTCTGCCATGGCCGCAGCCAGGGGCACCAATAAGGTTTCTTTCTTTTTGACCAGATGGAGAGCAGCTCTTCTGGCCGAGCGCGGACCAAGGCCCGGCAAGCGTGATAATAACTGGATTAACCGTTCCAGTTCGGGGCCGGTGACACGTTTTGACATATCAATACTGTACTGTGATTCGGGCACGTTTTGCTATTGCCTGATGCCAATTAATTACCCCAATGAAATAAAATAGCCATCATGCTTCAGTAACGTGCTTATCAAAGATATGTCAGCGGCCTTGCGAATACCAAGTCTAAACGATATTTACGAACTTCAGGGCATTGCCCTTCTATTGGGATGTAACACGGGAAATCAAAAATATGTTTTCATTTATTGCACGCGCGTTAGGCTTGCTATCATTGGCTATTGCTCTGGCAACTGCCGTTATGGATATAACTAAATCTATTGGGGCATCAGAAATTGTGCTGACCCCGCTTGGTGCAACCTGGGTAAGCTTAAGCATTACCAGCATTCAAGCTGCACAAGGTGCAATTCAAGGCTATATTCATCCGCTCCTGTGGGACCCGGTAATCCAATGGATATTGCTGTGGCCAACCTGGTCTGTATTTGCGGTATTGGCAATTGTTCTTTTACTTCTTGGAAGACCAAGAAGACGGAAATTTGGCCGCTTTGCCAGTTAGTGATGGAATGGCGGAATGGCCAGCTTACTAACGAAGATGGAGTTTGACGATGTTTTTAATTGACCGCCTGACAAGTAAATACAAACTGCCAGATGCAGAAAATGCACTTCCGGGGCGGGATAATGTGTTGCCAACGGCAATCAACCATTTTGTCAATGGCAAGCCATTGAAGGGCCCTTTTCCTGACAATACCCAGTCTATCATTTTAGGGCTTGGCTGTTTTTGGGGCGCAGAACGTATATTCTGGAACCTACCTGGCGTTTATGTGACTGCTGTTGGATATGTGGCTGGTATGACAAAAAATCCAACATATCAGGAAGTTTGCACAGGACTAACCGGCCACAACGAGGTCGTGCTTGTTGTCTTTGACCCGAATGTTCTTTCTCTAGGCGAGCTGTTAAAGATTTTTTGGGAAAGTCATGACCCAACGCAAGGAATGCGGCAGGGAAATGACAGGGGTACCCAGTATCGTTCTGGCATATACACGACCTCATCGGAGCAGAAGAAAATAGCAGCAGATTCAAAATCAACCTATCAAATGGCGCTCAATGAGGCTGGCCGTGATAAGATTACGGCGGAAATTTTGGATGCCTCTGAATTTTATTTTGCCGAAGAATATCATCAGCAATATTTGGCCAAAAATCCCGATGGCTATTGCGGGTTGGGCGGAACTGGCATTGCTTGTCCGGTGAACATGGGCGCGTCTGCCGAATGACGCTTGATGAGTTTAATCAGTTTTGTTCTGAGCTCACCTCCACTACAAAAGTTATCCAATGGGGCGGTGCGCATGTCTGGAAAATTGGCGGTAAAATATTTGCCATCGCTTCCTATTGGGGTCCAAACAAAAAAAATACCAAACTGCCGGAAGAGGGCAGCAAAATATCTTTTAAGTGTTCTGATTTTTCATACTCGATATTGATCGAACAGGAAAATATCATTCCCGCTCCATATCTGGCGCGCGCCAAATGGGTACAGTTAGAACAAAGCGATGCCCTGAATGACGACGATTTAAAACTGTATATTGCTCAGGCACATTCCATTATTTCGGCAAAATTGACCAAAAAACTGCAAGTGGAACTTGGTGTTTTGCCTTCGCAAATTGAAGCCTAATCGTCCAAAGCCTGATAGACGGCATTTCTTATATCATCGCCTATCGGAATTTTGGAGCCAAGATATTGCGTCATTGTCAGGCCAATAATATCTTCTTTCGGGTCAATCCAGAAATATGTGCTTGCAGCACCAGCCCATCCACATTCGCCTTGGCTTGTCAGGCCATAAGCCTTGCCAATATCCATCATTACGCGCCCTGCAAGGCCAAATCCATAACCGGGTAACAGGACCGGGCCAATTCTCAGTGGTAACTGATTATCAGGAATGCGGTTTGTCCACATCAACTCTATCATTTTGCTGGATAGCAGTCGCTCTCCCCTGCTTGTTAGGCCAGAACCAAGAAAGTCGACACAGCGTGAATAGTCATCAATCGTGGAATAAAGCCCATAGCCACCACGGCAAAACTTTTTATCGTTGACAGGATGATGATCTGACGGATCAGAAGGTATCAGGGTTTGCGGTTTGTCATCATAATTCATGACCTCATTGAGATCACTTTTGCCGAACACGGAAAGAAGTCTCGATTGTTGCGACGCTTCAATATGAAACCCGGTATCAACCATCCCAAGTGGCAGCAGCAGCAGTTCATTCAAAATATCAGGTAGGTTTTTGCCGAGTACTACTTCCAAAACTCTGGCCAAAACATCGGTTGCAACGCTGTATTGCCATCGTTTGCCCGGCTCAAATACAAGTGGCATTTCAGCAATTCTCTTGATTGCCTCTTCCAAAGAAAGATTTGCATCATTGATATCAGATTGGCGATAAAATTTACTTACCGGACAATCAGTTATAAACCCATATGTAAATCCGGCCCGGTGGGTCAAGAGATGCTCAATAATAATCGGGGATTTAGCAGGTATTGTGCTGCCATTTTCTTGAATGATCGACATATTCGCGAATTCGGGCAAATAAGCCGCAACGGGGTCAAATAATCGCAGTTTTCCCATTTCCACCAGCATTAAAGCAACTGCGGAAACAATCGGCTGTGTCATAGAATAATTCCGGTAAATCGGTTTATTCGGCAGTGGCATTTTGTTTACTGCATCGCTATAGCCCACTCTGCCGCTCGACCAGGTTTCCCCTTTTCGCTTTACCAACCACTCAATGCTGCTGAATGCGCCTTCGTCAATATGCTTTTGGGCAATATTCTCTATGCGTTGAAAGCGGGTTGATGTTGACATGAGTGTTCTCCCAAACAGTTTAGAACCAGCGTTGATCTGCTCACTTTTATGCAGCTGTGTGTTCACGAAGAAAGAGACGTAAAGTGCAGACGGAAAATGAACCAGAATAAAGCTGCTGGAAATATGGGCCAGAAAGAATGAAATTCCAAGGGCGTCAAGTCGCTTTGTCTGGCCTGAAATCAAGCCAATTATGCCAAGAAATATAGACAAAACAGCAGATTCATGCCAGTTGAGCGGCATGCAGGACCAAATGAAAAATAATGTAAAGATATGTGGGTTAAAAACCATCGAGGCGGTTGAGGCAGCACTTGCCGGTGGCGCGAGCCATATCGGGTTTATTTTCTTTGAAAAGAGCCCGCGCAATGTTTCTCCGACTGAGGCGGCAATTTTAAGAAAAACGGTGGCGGGCCGCGCGAAAATCGTTGCGGTGACAGTCAATGCCGGTTTTGATAGACTGGATGAAATTGTTGAAATTGTTGCACCGGATATTCTGCAATTGCACGGTAACGAAACACCGGAGCGGGCTGAAGAAATAAAGGCGCGCTACGGTCTTTCAATAATGAAGGCCTTTGCCATCAGAACGCTGGACGACATGCAGGCAGCCAATCAATATTCAGGCACCGCGGACATGTTGTTATTTGATGCCAAGCCACCAAAAGGGTCGGAGCTACCCGGTGGCAATGGCGTTAGTTTCGACTGGTCACTGCTGACCAAATTCAAGTCGAAATCTCCAATCATGCTCTCCGGCGGTTTGAATAAAGAAAATATTATCGAAGCAATATCAATTGCAAGGCCCGCAGGTATTGATATTTCCTCTGGCGTAGAAATAAAACCTGGTGTTAAAGACATTAGGTTGATTTCACAGTTTTTAAGCAAATTGAACAACTACGAATACTAACGCAAACAGAGCGTTGAAAGACTAGAAAGTTTAGAAAATGAGTGAACATAAACCCAATTCATTTCGCAATGGACCAGATGAACAAGGAATGTTTGGAATTTTCGGTGGGCGCTTTGTGGCCGAAACCCTCATGCCAAATATTCTGGAATTGAATGACGCTTGGGAAAAGGCAAAAAAAGATCCTGAGTTTCAAAAAGAACTGCAAGATCTCAACACTCATTATACCGGTCGGCCAAGTCCGCTTTATTATGCTGAACGCCTGAGTAATCATCTTGGTGGCGCGAAAGTCTATTTCAAGCGCGATGAGCTAAATCACACGGGCAGCCACAAGATCAACAATTGCCTGGGACAGATTTTGCTCGCCCGACGCATGGGCAAAACCCGGATTATCGCAGAAACCGGCGCAGGCCAGCATGGCGTTGCATCCGCAACCGTTGCCGCGCGATTTGGGTATCCATGTGAAGTGTACATGGGCGCCAAGGATGTTCACCGTCAGGCACCCAATGTGTTCCGCATGAAACTTTTGGGTGCCGAAGTCCATCCGGTAACAGCCGGGGCTGGCACTTTGAAAGATGCGATGAATGAGGCTCTTCGTGACTGGGTAACCAATGTTGAAGATACCTATTATCTTATTGGCACGGCCGCGGGCCCGCACCCCTATCCAGAACTTGTTCGGGACTTCCAATCGGTGATTGGCAATGAGGTGCGTGAGCAGATGATGGCTGCAGAAGGGCGCTTGCCAGACATGCTGATTGCAGCTGTCGGTGGTGGCTCCAATGCAATTGGCCTGTTTCATCCTTTTTTGGATGATGAAGGAATAGAGATTATCGGGGTCGAAGCCGGCGGCAAAGGCTTGGACACCGAAGAGCACTGCGCCTCGCTAACCGCTGGACGACCCGGCGTGTTGCATGGCAACCGGACCTATCTTTTGCAGGATGATGAAGGCCAGATATTAGAAGGTGCATCCATCTCGGCTGGTCTTGATTATCCAGGCATTGGTCCCGAACATTCGTGGTTGCAGGAATCGGGTCGGGTGAGTTATGTGCCTATTGGTGATGTTGAAGCGCTGGATGCTTTTCAGCTTCTCTGCAAGCTTGAAGGTATTATTCCAGCACTTGAACCAAGCCATGCGCTGGCTGAGGTCATTAAACGTGCGCCGACGATGTCAAAAGACCAGATTATTGTCATGAACCTCTGTGGTCGCGGCGACAAGGATGTCCATACTGTCAGCGAAGCGCTGGGCATGCTGGGGGAGGCGACATGACAACACGTATTGATACTCGCTTTGAGGCACTGAAAAAAGAAGGCCGTCCGGCTCTGGTTACTTTCCTTACTGGCGGAGATCCAGACTATGATACATCGCTAGCGATCATAAAAGGACTGCCTGCGGCTGGTTCAGACGTGATTGAGATCGGCATGCCATTTTCTGATCCGATGGCTGATGGCCCATCAATTCAAGCCGCCGGGCTGCGCTCACTGGCAAACGGTCACACAATGGAAAAAACCCTTTCTATGGTGAAGAGCTTCCGTGAGGATGACAATGAGACACCCATTGTTTTAATGGGATATTATAATCCAATTTATTCATACGGGGCGGAAAAATTCCTTGATGATGCGAAAGAGGTCGGCGTGGATGGATTTATCATTGTTGATCTTCCGGCTGAAATGGACGATGAACTTTGCATTCCTTCAATTGAGCGGGGCCTGAATTTCATTCGTCTGGCAACACCAACGACTGACGAGAAGCGGTTGCCAAGAGTTCTGACCAATACATCAGGGTTCCTGTATTATGTGTCTATCAACGGCATTACAGGCATGGCAGCACCGGACCCGCAAGACGTTGCCCGATCAGTTGCCCACATTAAGGCAAGTACAGATATTCCTATTTGTGTCGGCTTTGGTGTTCGCTCAGCCGAGCAGGCGGAAGCAATTGGTAGAGCCGCTGACGGTGTAGTTGTCGGTACAGCTTTGGTTAATGCTGTTGCAGATAGTCTTGATGATGAGGGTCTGGCAACCGGTTCCACTGTCTCTGCTGTCACGTCATTGGTGGCAGAGCTGGCTGTGGGTGTTCGCGCTGCCGGTCGTTAAACTTGATGGTTGCAAACAACCTTGAAACTCACTTTAATATCGCCACATTACCGGTATCGACCATCGCGTAATAATTTTGAATTTAAAAACTGGAAATACCGATGAACTGGATTACCAATATCGTCCGCCCCAAAATTGGCAACTTGCTGTCACGCAAGGATCTGCCAACAAATTTGTGGATTAAAGATCCTCAATCTGGGGAAATGGTATTTCATAAGGACTTGGAGCAAAATCAGTGGGTGGTTCCTGCGTCTGGGCATCATATGAAAATTGGCGCAAGAGACCGGCTAACCAATTTTTTTGACGATGGTGAATTTGAAGAAATTTCCTATCCCGAAGTTCCGGTTGATCCGTTGAAATTTCGTGATGAGCGCCGTTATGTTGATCGCCTGAAGGACAACAGGACAAAGACCAAAATGGAAGACGCCGTACTTATTGGCGTTGGCAAGGTCGAAGGTATTGAAATGACCAGTGTGGTCCAGGACTTCACCTTTATGGGTGGGTCGCTCGGTATGGCTGCTGGTGAGGCGATAATTAAAGGGTTTGAGACCGCAATTGAGCGAAAATCGCCATTAATTCTCTATGCCGCATCTGGTGGTGCACGTATGCAGGAGGGGATTTTGTCACTCATGCAGCTGCCGCGCACAACGGTTGCTGTGCAACTGCTAAAAGAGGCTGGGTTGCCCTATATTGTTGTTTTAACAAACCCAACCACTGGTGGCGTAACCGCGTCCTATGCCATGCTTGGCGATGTCCACATTGCAGAACCGGAAGCTTTGATCGGCTTTGCGGGCCCAAGAGTTATTGAGCAGACTATTCGTGAAAAAATGCCGGAAGGCTTCCAGCGTTCCGAGTTTTTGCAGGAACATGGCATGGTCGATATGATCGTTTCTCGTCTCGATATGCGATCAACCATTGCCCGTATCGTTAGTCTATTATGCAAACTACCAGCGGTTGAAAAAACAGCTGAGCTTGTTCCAGCAACTGCTGATGAACCAAATAAGAAACAACAAGACGCGGCTAATGAGGGCCATACAAAAGTACAGTCGTCGGATGCAGAACAAAATGATGCGCAAGATAGCCAATCTGGCGAAACTACCTCAAGTAGTTAGGTATCTTTAGGCAGCTAGCCTGCCCGATATTTTGGCTCCCATGCGTCGACTGGATTTTCAATGGAAAACAGTAAAGCCCTTGAGCTGATTAATCAGCTAATGAAGATACACCCGAAGGGCTATGACCTTTCGCTGGGGCGTATTGGGCGCCTGTTGGAAAAGCTTGGAAATCCCCAAGATAAATTACCACCCGTAATTCATGTGGCTGGCACCAATGGAAAAGGCTCGACCATCGCACTTTGCCGGGCAATGTTGGAGGCCGCTGGCAAGATTGTTCACGTGGATACCTCTCCTCATCTGGTTCATTATCATGAGCGTTTTAGGATAGGTCAAAAAGGCGGTGGTAAATTTGTTTCAGATGAAGAGTTTGCAAATGCGCTCCAGAGAGTGGCGGATGCAAATGACGGCCAGCCAATAACCGTATTTGAAATCCTCTCTGCCGCTATGTTTATTCTGTTTGCAGAAAATCCTGCTGATGTTGCATTGATTGAAGTTGGGTTGGGTGGGCGATTTGATTCAACCAACGTCATTAAAAAATCGGCGGTGAGCATAATCACGCCAATATCCCTTGATCATGAAAAATTCCTGGGTGATGCGGTGGATAAAATAGCCTTTGAGAAGGCCGGTATTATCAAGTCTGGTTGCCAGGTTGTTATTGCCGAGCAAGGTGATCTTTCTCGCGAAGTACTGGAAAAGGTAGCCATACGGGCTGGCGCACCAATTGCTATTGGTGGACAGGACTTTTCGTCCCATGAGGAACGCGGTCGGCTGATTTACCAAGATGAAAATGGATTGCTTGACCTGCCCATGCCGAAACTCGTCGGGGATCATCAGGTTGTTAATGCAACGACAGCAATTGCAGCTTTACGGTATGGTGGGTTTGATGTTTCAAATGATGCAATTGATGCCGGATTGTCAAATGTATATTGGCCCGGACGATTGCAAAAGCTGCAAGGTGGAGCATTGCTGGAATTTACACCGCTTGATAGTGAGCTATGGGTAGATGGCGGACATAATCCGAACGCAGGAGAAGCGATCGCTGCGTTTTTTCAGGAATTAAACCGCCGTAGTCGCAGAAAGTTTATACTGGTTTTCGGTATGCTTAAAACCAAGGACCCGGAAGGTTATATTCAGGAATTTTCGAAATTGGCAGACCAGGTTTATACAGTGCCGATCACCTCAAGCGATGCGGGCTATTCGCCTGAAGAGCTGGCAGAGATTGCGCAAAATGCCGGTTTGGTGGCAAAACCACTCGGTTCTGTTCGTGATGCTATTGATGAGATTAAGGCAAGCTGGGCCGGCGAACAAGCGCCGCGTATTTTGTTTTCTGGAACGCTTTATCTGGTCGGCGATGTTTTGGCTCAAAATAAAACACCGCCAGTGTAATCCGGCGATGTCAAAAAAAGGTTCTTACCACTTATACTTCTGAATTGATCCAGTCAGAAAGTTTGCTTTTTGGTGCAGCACCGACCTGGATTGCAACAGGTTCACCACCTTTAAACATCAATAAGGTCGGGATTGAGCGAACGCCATACTGTGCGGCCAATTCAGGGTTTTCATCCATATTCAATTTGGCAATCTTCACTTTGCCAGCCATCTCATCAGAAATTTCTTCAAGACTGGGAGCAATCATTTTACATGGTCCGCACCATTCGGCCCAAAAATCCACCACAACAGGGATTTCGGATTTTAGAACTTCTGCTTCAAAATTGCTATTGTCTGCTTTGTGTGTGGCCATATTAATTATCTCCTTGGAAGGTTCGATTCGGGCTTAGCCTCGTTGGCAGGAAGGTAAGTATTGATACCCTTCCAGTCAAGGACGCGGATTGTCACCTTTGTGCTATTTTGGATAATTGTTCGTCTAACATATCTTGAGGAATATACATCATCTGCGGAATTTCACACCAAAGAAGCGCAGATTTCACCTCCCGGCCGGGATATATTCTGCCAACCAGCAGTTGATAAAGTGCAAGTTGGCTAATATAGGCGGCAGGAACATCTGCAATTTGGGTTGGTGGTGATCGATTTGTTTTATAGTCAATGATGATAACCTGATCATCCTCAACAACCAGCCGGTCGATTTGTCCTGAAATAAATCTGGACTGGCCACCAAGCTCAATTGTTCCTGATACCGACATTTCAGCACCGCTATTGCCGAGCGCAAACAAAGTGTTGAACTGTGTATTATCCAGAACAGAAAATACCTGGGTAATAATCTGCTCTTTATTCCCATCAGGCCATTTTGGAAAACTTGTTTGAAGATATTGATTAGCTGCATCCCGCCGCATTTGTGATGTTGAATTCAAATCAGTATCAGCCTCACCAATATCAGGCAAAACCTGTAGCAGGCGATGGATGGCGATGCCTCTTTGCAAAGCAAAGGATGGGCTGATTTTATCCCGCGACAAGGGGGATGCTGCTGATTGCACCCAATTCTGTGCATCAATCATTGCCTGAGCGCCTGATGGCGTTAAAGGCTTTGGTAGAACCGGTTCAGGTTTCATCGCCGACCCAATCCATTCCGGTAACTTTACCTGTGCTGACATGCTGCCATCAACGTCTTTGGTTGCCTGTATTTCTGTTTGTACTTTCAATTTTTGCCAGCGATGGAACTGAAGTTCATTATCTTCATTTAAATGCTCTTCACACTCATCGAGCAATGCGTGGGTGACGACCTTGTGCCAACAGTGTTCATTGGCATCATGCTTCCCTGTGATCCCGCAGATGATGAGCCTGTCTTCAGCCCGTGTCATGGCCACATATAACAAGCGTAAATATTCTGCTTCCGCTTGAAGCTTGTTTTTATCAAGAGCCTCATATGCTGCTGGAGCGGCAGAGGCTTTATTGGGCACCCAAAGAAACCCTGAGAGAGCTTTACCGTCGGTTTCACCTATTTCGACTTCAACCAGCGCTGGATCATGTCTGCCGTGATAGGGGGCAGCACCCTTATCAACCAAAAACACAATCGGGGCTTCCAATCCTTTGGCCGCGTGAACGGTCATAATCTTGATTGTCTTATCTTCAAAATCAAATTCACGTTTGATTTCAGGCGCCGAAGACTGCAGCCAGTCAATAAAGTTCTGTAATCCCGGAAGTCCGGATTGTTCGTGTGTAAGGGTTTGTGCTAAAAATGCATCAAGTACATCTTCAGCTTCGACGCCCATTCTATTTAGAATTTTTTGCCGCCCTCCATCAGCGCCAAGCAATAGGGCAAAAAACTCGTATACACGCATTTTATCTGCGCGTGTTCTTAGTTTTTCAAACTGCTTGAATGCGGATTTTGCAAGGGAATTACTGAGCGCAAGTTTTTCCAAAGCAGCATAAAGACTGCTAGTGCCGCGCCCTTGGGCAAGCTCAAGCAGCAAGTATTCATCAAAATTGAAGAGCGGGCTTTTGAGAACTGCCGCAAGTGAAAGATCATCCTTTGGCATTAAAATGACATTTGCCAGCGCCATCAGGTCAAGAACCGCAATGTGATCGGTTAACCGCAGGCGATCAGATCCGGCAACTGGGATATCTCGCTGTTTTAATTCCCGTGTCAGTGCAGATGCAAAGCGATCTCTGGAGCGCACAAGAACAAGAATATCACCAGCCGAAATTGGTCTGCCTTTACCTTCTAATATCGTTTTATTTTGCAGCCAGGATTGGACCTGGTTGGCGATCTGGTTGGCAAGCAGAATTTGCGGGTCATTACCGGTGAGTTGATCAACCGGCAATTCCCAATTATCTGGCTCAATCGTATCCGTTTTACTGATGATCGGCCAAATATCAACCATGCCCGGATCTTGGTGGCGAATAGTTCCGTGAACTGTATTTTGTTGATCCCGGCTAAGTGCAGAATAGTTTTCATGCGTGGAGAACACTTTATCAACGGCCGATAGAACATCAGGAACAGAGCGGAATGATAGCCGTAGATTGATGTCTTCAAAGGTCTTTCCAGCGCGTATTGCCAGCTTTTTCAGCCTGTCGCGTTGGTCGGCAAATGCTGTGGGTTCCGCCCCTTGAAAAGAATAGATTGATTGCTTTTCGTCACCAACCGCAAAAATGGTACGTTCAGATTCGCGGGCACCTTTACCGGAAAAGAACTCCTCAATCAGCGAGGTGATCACGCGCCATTGATGCGGGTTGGTATCCTGCGCTTCATCTACCAATACATGGTCTATGCCCTGATCGAGCTTATATTGAACCCATTGACTGGCGTCCGAGCGACCCAATAGTTCAGCTGAACGTATGATCAGATCATCAAAGTCCAACAACCCGCGGGCGCGTTTTATTTTTTCAAACCGATGAATAATCTGATCGGAAATTGTAAACAGGGCTTGGCTTGCATCAAGCTGCTTCAACAGGTTCAACCGCTGCCGTAATTGTTCAAAATTATTCAACTCTTCCATCAAGCGTTCAGTCAGCTGTGGAATTTGATTTGAAAGTTTTGTGGTAAAAAGACCACGTTGTTTTCTCAAATCGCCATTTTTAGTCAGAAATGCTTGCTCCATCAGTTCAAATCGTTGTTGTGCTGATTTGGCACTGGCCAATAAACGCATATTTGCTGCAAGTGTTTGATTGGTCTTAACACCGGTGGCATCTCCCGCCTCGGAAATCTCAATCATTTCAAGCGGCGTTAAAACCAACTCGCTCATAAATTCTTCAATTAAAGAGCTTGCATTTTGGTCTTGCGGAATGCCCCATTGTTTTTTCATCGCGGAAATGGCGGGCTCTACACCGCCTGAACGCCCCAGCCATTCTTTTAGCGGATGACGGTTCTTAATGAAGCCGTTAATTGCCTCGTCAATTTTTGAATCACTTGCGGCTCTTATCAGCGTTGTCAATGATTGCCCAAGTGAGCCATCCTTGTTCAAACTTGCTTCGATTACGACATTTCGGCGGGCTTCGCCAATCAGCTCAAACTGGGTTCGGTCATCCATAATTTCGAAATGCCCGGCAATATTTGCTTCCAGCGGAAACTGGTGCAAAAGCGCTTCGCAAAAAGCATGAATTGTCTGGATTTTCAAACCGCCTGGCGTTTCAAGTGCCCGGGCGAACAAGCGCCTTGCTTCACGCAATTGCGCCGGTTGGGGCTCAGAGCCCGTAAGTTCCAATAATGAGCTGGATAGTTTGTCTTCATCCAATATGGCCCAGTCGGATAGAAAATCAAATACCCGGTTGGACATTTCAGCCGCCGCTGATTTGGTAAATGTCAAACAAAGGATACGCGATGGATCAAAGCCGGCAAGCAGCAATCGAACCACCCTGCGGGTCAAAACATAAGTTTTTCCAGAGCCTGCATTTGCCGAAACCCAGGCAGAGTTTTTTGGGTTTGAAGCGCGTGCCTGATTTTCTATTGTGGTAAGATCAACACCACTATTCCGTTTTCCGCCTGTTGGGTTCATAATTCGCCCTCATCATTGCCGTCATCAAGCGACCATTCCATAACCCTTGCGAGATGGTCATAGTCCCCGGATATATCTCCCTGTTTGAAGGGGCGAGCTCGGGAAATATAGCCTTTTTCCGGGTTCTCATATGCGCGAACAAGGCTGGTTAAGGCCGCAAGTGCATCTTCGCTTAACTGGTGTGGGTCGACAGCACTTCTGGAGACTCCAAGGGGTTCCACTTTAAACCCACCTGCCGGGCGTAATCGAACATAGGCAAGGCTATCAATGTTTGATACTTTTACATCTTTGAAAGCACCTCTAAGGGCCATCGCACCTTCCAGCGGCAATTGCGGTGCAAGCAGTGAGTTTGCCTGACTGACAGACGGATTGGCCCCGGTTTTATAGTCAATAATCGCATGGCCACCATTTGATAGCTGGTCAATTCGGTCGGCAATGCCACGCAGCATAAATCCATTGCTACCGATCTCAAGCTGCGCCATTAACTCCACTTCTGATTTTACAATTTCGTTGCGGCGGCCCGTTTCCCATTTGATAAAATCATTAGCGATTTCCAAATATCGCGGCCACCAGAAGGCGATAATATCTCGCGGAAGATCAATTTCTGCAAACTCAATTTTGCCTATCTCAAGGGCTAAATCCAGCGGCGGCTGGTTTTCTGTTTTATGCCAATTTTCACAGAGTTTCTCAAAGATCGCATGGTAAAGAATACCGCGCTCGCGGGCGTCTATTTGCCGCCTGATCTGCTCCAATGGTTTGAGGCTCAGAACATATTTTGCATAAATTGCATAGGGGTCACGTATCCAGGTCTCGACCTCTGTAACGCGAATACGTTTGGGGCGAATTTCCACCGGCGGTTTTGGCTCAGGACGAGAAATATTTAGCAATCCTCCCTCGTCACCTATTGGCCGATAGTCAATCTGGTTGGCCCAATCCAGATATCTCTGCCCGGATAACCGAATGGCATCAGCCGCATTCTTACCGGCCAGCGTTAACAGCCGCTGCACCCATCTGGAGGCAACGGTTGGCGCATTGTCAGCCCGTTTGGTGCGGGTCAAAATAACTTCTTTCGACCCCATCAACATTTGAAAGTCGTGGGCCGCAAGGCCAATACGGCGTTCTGGCGGCTCCAGCGACAATGTTGCTTTCATCGGCCGATTGAGAAATGGATCATTGTTGGTTGCGGCCGGCCATTTACCTTCGTTTAGCCCGCCTAGAATAATGCAGTTTGCTTGCTGCAACCGCGCTTCCAACGGTCCAAGAATCGACAGTCTGGAATGGGTGTTTCTATGCAGGCGAACTGGCCTTGAACCAAGCAGCGCTTCATAGAACGAGGGCCATCCACGGGCAGATAGTTCAAGTTCGATATCGCCTTCACTGGAAGCGAGCATCAGATCACCCAGGAACTTGCAAAGTGCTTCTCCTGCTTCACCATGATAGTGCGCGTTGCCATCACCATTTTCATTGCGGGCGACCCCATCCAGAGCTTCAATGCTGGTTTTGACGAGGTGGCTAAGGCAAACCGGGTCTTGGGCCGTCAATAATGCGTGTAAGGGAGCAAGCACTTCGTCCATCGCGTCTGCAAGTTTTAATGCAAGCTGCCATTCATCTTCATTGATTAGCTTTTTTTGCTCGATCAGTTTGGTTTTGGCTTTTTGAGCAAGTGTTTTAAAGTGACCCGGAACAAAATCAGCAATATTACCCCTGATTACGTCCAGTTCGAGGGTTTTTTGCGCAGTGAAAAGATCATCCTTGTTTAAACCAAAAGATGCAAAGGGATGTTTTATCAAAGATAAAAGAGCGACCGGGTCGGCCTGTTCCAGAGCAATTGCAAATACCAACCGGGTGAACGCACCCGGCAGCGTTTCGCTTAAAGGAATGCCTGCTGAATCATCAATTTCAATGCCGAAGCGTTTTAATTCGATGGAAACCCGACGGGCAAGTACCCGGTCTGGAGTAACCAGCGCACCGGTTTTTCCCTCTACTTCCAATAACTCCCGCATGGCTAAAGCTATTGATAATGCCTCTTGACGTTCCCCATCAGCTTCGATCAAGGATACGCCGGAAAATGCCAGTTCTGATTTTTCATTGGAAAACCTGTCGCGGAATTCAGGCCAGTTATCGGTTGTCTCCGAAGGTTCCATTGAAAGGCTTACTATGGATTCGCGCAGGCGGGCATATCCGATAGAGCTATCATCAACCCCACCAATATGGGTGACATCATTCCTTTCAACACCCATGCCATCAATCAGTTTTTTCAATCCATATTGCGGATGGCCGGGGGCGGCAGCTTGCTGATGGGTTACTCTTTTACGAGTATCGATTGGGTTGCTTTTGTCCTGGCTCAGGCTCTGCCAAACGTGATCTGGAATATCGCGGTCAAGGCCCGGCAATATTACTGCGCCATTGTCCATATGGGCGATTGACCCAAGCAGTGCGGCCGTTGCGGGAATTGAACCCGTTGATCCGGCTGCAATAACCGGCCCCTTGGCGCCAAATTTGTTATAGTTTTCGGCTTGACGATGAAGGAGTTGACCACGCTTGCTGGCCACATCCGTCGCACCTTTTTCCTGCAAAATAAGTGGCCAGCTTTGTGTGGCGATCTTCAGGAATTCAAGAGTTAACTGCCACCAGTCGGAATGATCATTGGGCACCAGTTCTTCCAGTAGCGACCAGTCGGCCTCTTCAGTTGAAACCGTATCCATCAGCGACGCAAGATCATTGGCAAGCCATGCTGCGTCCGAAATTGACGCAGGCACCGCCAACGCCTCATCACCAAACAGCTTGAGTGATGATTTCTCTAACACACTGCTCCATCGATCAATCATCATGGTCAATAGAAGCTGGCGCTCCAGATTGCTGATTGTGAGATCCAGCGTGTTGTCGGTTTGCCGCTCAAATATAAACTGGTCCTCTTCAATATCGCCCAGTGGCAATATTTTTGGTAGAAGCAGGGCATTATTGCTCATTCTGGCGACAAATTCAGCCTGCAAGGCGCGCGCGGCACGGCGGGTTGGCACATATATAGTAACGCCCGATAATGCCAGCGGATCGGCATCAGGTTTAAACCCGTCAATCAGATTGCCACTTAGCAGCGCATCAACCAGTGTCGATAAAAAAGGCGCAGCTGGAGGGATTGAAAAGAGGCGGGGTGGTGTTTTGCGCCGGCTTTCCTGCATTATGATATAAACTCGCTTATCGCACTTTCAGCCTCATTAATGGATGCTGGTGTTCCCACATGCAACCAAAGCCCTTCTAACTTCGTGCCATATAGGCGGCCATTTTCAATCGCTTCATTAAACAAGGTGTTTAGTGAAAATGGGCCATCTGGCGAATTGGCGAATATACGTGGATGAAGGATTGCAGCACCCGCATAAATAAAGGGGGCAGATTTTTCATCACCACGTCGGGTAAGCCTGCCTGCGGGGTTCATAAAGAAATCTCCCTTACCATCAAACCCGACGGCTTTTTCTTTTGACGAAACAAGCAGCAGAATATCCATGTCATCATCGTTCCAAACCGAAGACATTTTGGCAAGGTTTGTTGACTTTTTTTCTACCCAGAACGAATCCGCATTGAGTAGAAAAAAGGCACCATTGCCCAGTTCTGGCAGTGCTTTTTTTACTCCACCGGCGGAATCCAACAATAGATCTCGTTCATCAGAAATGGTAACTATCGGTGTCTGCCGGAGGCTTATATGGGCCTCAATTTGATCTGCCAGATAGTGCACATTGACCACGATTTTTTTAACCTCGGCATCAGCAAGCGCATCAATGGCATGATCAAGCAGCGTTTTATTCCAGACTGCAATCAAAGGCTTGGGTGTGGTATTTGTTAGTGGTCGCATACGGGTGCCAAGTCCGGCAGCAAGAACGATAGCATGATCAGGTTTTGTTTTAGCTGAAGTCAATTTTTGCGGGGCCCTGCGTAAGTTTAGAAATATTATTTTGTGTTGATGCCAATATTACAATTTATGAATACCGAACACTTGATTAGTCAAATATGCACGTTAAAACCCGGCATTGGTACTCAGCCAGCTTTTAAGTTTTGCAAGTATGGGGTGTTTGAGTGAGTGCTTTAAATAAGCTTGCATGTGCGGTATATGCGCAAGATAGGCGGGTTTTCCATCGCGTTCATTCAGCCGAACAAAAATGCCCAATACTTTGGTTGCTCTTTGGGCTGCCATTATTGCGTATGCTTCCAAAAAACCATCACGGTCAAAATCGGCTTGAAAAGCACGTCTTTCCTGAAGGTATTTGTTGAGCAAATCCTGTTCAAGCTCTTGCGGTACAGCCACTCGGGCGTCTTGCGCAAGTGATGCAACATCATAGGCGCTTGGGCCGATCATAGCGTCTTGAAAATCAATCAACCCAATCCGGTGATCAGGCTCATTTCCCGCAAGCCATAGCAGATTGGGCGAATGGTAATCGCGTAATACCAATGTCTTTTCAGCACCTGCCAAATGCTTGATCAACTCGCGCCAAATGGCTTCGAACGCTTCTTGCTCACCGTTGTTAAGTGGTTTTCCAGTGAAACGCGGAACATACCATTTTGCCAGCAAATCAACTTCAATCATCATTGCATCGAGGTCATAGGTGGGGATTATGTGGATACCATTTTCACCCAATGGCACCTTATCCGGCCAGCTGTAGCTGTGCATTTGAGCAAGAACTTTAATGGCTGCTAAATATTTGGATGCATCGGGTGCGCCTTCATTATCCAGAACGCCCTCATGTCCGAGATGGTCAATAATCAGGAAGCCGTTATCAAGGTCCTGCGCATAAATTTCGGGCGCTTCAAACCCGCGTTCGCGCAGTAAATGAGTAATGGCGACATAGGGTCGAACATCTTCGGCCAAATGGGCAATTTGGGAGTAGGGCTTGCCATTAGCAATAATAGGCCCATCCGCCATTGGAGGGGCATTCATCAAAATTCGCTTATACTCATCAAGTTCGGCAGTCTCATAAGCTCGGGTTGAGGCATCCCCCAACATATACCGGCGAGTTACACTCGAGCTCCAGTTTTCTGAAAGAAATTTTCGGATTGCCAAACTGCGCTCAATGCGCTCTATCACCGACAGTCTGCCGCTTATTTTTGCCGATCTTGCAGCTGGCCCGGTTTCTGCAAGTTCGATTTCTAAATCAAAGTCGGGAATAAATCCTGACCCGCGTTCCGGCCATTCAATCAAAGCGATGCCAGTTTCCAATGCATTATCAATTCCAAGCTCTTCCGCCTCAAAGCCATCTTCAAGCCGATAAAGGTCGAAATGCGCAATCGGGCCGGTCGCTGAGTTCCCGTGATAGGCTTGTGCAAGAGTAAATGTCGGGCTTGGCACATCAAGGTCTATGTCATCGCAGGCGGCCCTGATAAACGCACGAGCAAACGTACTTTTGCCCATGCCAAGGTCACCGGTCAGATAAATTAAAGACCCTTTTCCCAAGGCAAGGGCAAGGTCTTCGCCGAGCTGCTTGGTTGCGTTCTCGTTTTCGAGATAAAGAGTAATAGTGCGCGACGTCATATGGGCGATTACTCTGCAGCCTCTGAAAGCAGGATTGGCTTGCGCGGGAATTTGCAGATAACTGTTGTGCCTTTGCCTTTGGTTGAGGTCAATTCAGTTGTGCCACCGTGAAGCTCCACAAAGCTTTTGACAATTGCCAATCCAAGTCCGGCACCGCCCCGACGCTGTAAGCTTGGGTGACTCTCAAATCGGTTAAAAACAGTTTCAAGATCATCTTCCGAAATTCCGTTCCCCGTATCAGAAACGGTAAAGACTACATTATCTGGCTCATCCATACACGTAAGCAAAATACGACTACCATCAGGAGAGTAGGTCATTGCATTTGATAGAAGATTGAACAAAACTTGGCGAATCCTGTTTTCGTCGCCAACAAATACATCATCTGCGGTCTGAATTTTTATATCCAGAGTAATGCCGCGCTCCTGCATACGGTCTTTGATGCCATCATTTGCAGCTTGAATAATGCCTGAAATACTAACTCTTGTCAGGTCCAGCTCCATTATGCCCGCATCAACAGTTGCAAGATCAAGAATATTATTAACAATTGATAGCAGTGACGATGATGATGAGTTTATGTGATCCAGATACTCACTCTGCTTGGTATTTAGTGCTCCAAATTCACGGCTACCCAGTAATTCAGCAAAGCCAATAATGTTCGTTAGTGGAGAGCGTAGCTCATAAGAGACATGTTCAATGAATGCGTTCTTCAGATTGTCTGCCTGCTCAAGTGCGGTGTTGCGATTTACCAAAACATTTTCAACTTCAACACTTGCGCTAACATCTACAAATGTCACCATAGACTGCCCATTCGGAAGAGGCATCAATGCATAATCCACTGATCGGCCGCTGTTTAGTTTCATGCGACCGGCAATGCTTCCGCGCTCATCAGCAAGGCCGGTGATGGTAATCTGCAAATTTTCCCAGGATTGAGGAACTTCAATTCGGGATGCGCAAAGCCGGGTAATTGTCGAGATATGAGCGTTTTCACCAAGATCATTATCGCTTAGTTCCCACATTGTTTGGAAAGTCGGATTAGATAATCGAAGTGTTCCATCGGGGGCAAAAACCGCAACCGCCTCAGACAGATGATCAAGAGTCTCTCCCTGAACCTGAATGAGTGCGTTGTAACGACTTTTTAAATCAAGTTCTTCTGTGACATTTTCAAACACCCAGGTGACGCCATCATGTGCGTGGGGATTGGCAATGACCCGAATGGTTCGCCCGTCTGGCAAATACCACCAATGTTCGCAAGGGTCACGACCCTGGTAAACATCAAACAGGTCATCTTTCCATTTTTGCCAGTCCTGCTGTTCCGGCAGCATGCGCGCCGTGCGAAGGTTGATCAATACAGTATTGTGGTCCGGATGTGCATCGAGAAAGGCGGGGTCAAGATTCCATAGATTTTGAAAGGCTGCGTTATAGAATTGCAGATGTTTCGAACTGTCAAAAATAGCAACTGCGGTTGCCAATTGGTCGAGCGTGCGAGCATGGCTTTCAATCGTTTTGCGTAATCGGGATTGGGCGTGTTCAATTTCATTCATGTCAGTGGCAATACCGGCACTACCATGTCTTAGTGCAACATCCACCACATCAAGCACTCGCCGGTCACCGGCAACAACCGCTGGCACCCGCGCTGAGAATACTTCGTTCTTCTGATGCGCCAGCTGCACTGCATCGCGCTCGTTTGTATCGAGTAAGCAGATGTTTTTTTCTACAGCATCAACACCATTTTTGGCGTCCACCGCAAAAGCATATGCACTATTTACCCAAACAAGCCTACCATTTCGATCGCGCAACCAAACCGGCATTTTGATTGCCTCAAACAAAGATTGAACTGTATCGAATGTTTGCAGCAGATTTGTATATTCAGCTTCGAGATTTGCAAGCGCCGCCCGCTCCCCGGCTAACGGGATGAAGCGGACAAATGCATAGATGCCGGTCGTTCGGCCCAGTGCTTCGATGACCGAGCCTCGTTGGGTGCTGATGGTTAAATCAAAGCTCTCTGCATTCGCACGCAAATTTTGAACGGCGCGATCAAATTGTTGAGCGGAATCAGCATCCATCCACGCTCCAAATGCGACAAAATCTGTATCTTTGACCGGCGCTCCTGTCGAAAGGGGTAGCGTGCCCATGATTTCGGGAACATTCTCCGCCCCCGACCAAAGTGCAATGCGTTGATCAGGCGCATCAAGCAGTGCAAGGTTGCGCTCATGCCTGGCCTTGATATCAGCGTGCGCCAACATCAATATCTTGTTTTGATTGGTTGTTTTGGCGCGTTCACGGATCATCCAGAAGGCCGATAGAATGGCAAAGCTCATCGCCCCGGCAAATACCGCGAACTGAACAACTTCAAATTGATTTACGCCTGGAATATGAGCCAGAACACTATTCAAAATATTATCAGCAAATGAAGGAACTGTACCCAACAATAGTGTAGCGATAGCCAGCCCCGCGCTGCTTGCCGTGGATAATATTTTTGTTATGTCGCCGCCCATTGCCGTGCCATTGGGAGATTGCCCCGGCATTATCATAGTCCTCTTCGCTGTTATAGGTCCGCACGCCAAACACCAAAGACCGTACTCGAACATTACCGGTCGCCTCAACGGGCAATGCGAATCAGCCTAATGTAGCGGTTTGGTGATTCCGCAGGAAGGCTTAAGCGAAAAAAAAGTCCGACTGTTATGAAAAACAGCCGGACAATTATTGTTTCAATGGTTATTTTGAGATCAAATTCTCGAGCTTATTGAGAAATTTAGCCATTTTGCAGGATATACCGCATGCTACATAGCTTCATTTCCATTCTGGATTAAGTCTAATAACGGTATTGTTCCTGTTTGAAAGGACCATCCTGTCCAACACCAATATACTCGGCTTGTTCGTCTGTAAGCCTTGTCAATGTTGCGCCAAGTTTTTCAAGGTGCAATTCGGCAACTTTCTCATCCAGATGTTTTGGAAGTGTGTGAACGCCGATTTCATAGTTCTCGCCTTTAGTCCAAAGCTCAATTTGAGCAAGGGTCTGGTTGGCAAAAGACGCTGACATAACAAAACTTGGATGGCCTGTCGCATTACCAAGGTTAACCAGACGTCCTTCAGACAACAGCAGCATGCGCTTACCATCAGGGAATTCGATCATATCAACCTGACCTGCATCGGCAGGCTTTACATTGGTCCATTTCATATTGCGCAAACCATCGACCTGAATTTCATTGTCGAAATGGCCGATATTGCAAACAATCGCCATGTCTTTCAATGCGCGCATATCGTCAACTGTCAGCACATCTTTGTTGCCCGTTGCAGTCACAACGATGTCTGCGCGCGGGGCGGCTTCCGCCAATGTGACAACTTCAAAGCCGTCCATTGCAGCCTGCAATGCGCAAATTGGGTCAACTTCGGTAACCAGAACCCGAGCGCCTGAACCCATGAGCGATTGGGCAGAACCTTTGCCAACATCGCCATACCCGCATACAATCGCGACCTTGCCGGCCATCATTACATCGGTTCCGCGACGGATTGCGTCAACCAAAGATTCGCGACAGCCATATTTATTGTCAAATTTAGACTTGGTAACACTGTCGTTCACATTAATGGCAGGGAAGGGTAGGTCGCCTTTTTCATGCAGTTGATAAAGCCGCATAACACCGGTTGTGGTTTCTTCCGAAACACCTTTGATGTTGGCACGAACTTTTGAATAAAAATTAGGATCAGTCGCAAGACGTTTCTTTATTGTGGCAAAGAAGAACTCTTCTTCTTCGTTTTTAGGGTTGTCAAGAATTGAAATATCTTTTTCAGCTTTGGCGCCGAGAATAATCAACATGGTGGCATCACCGCCATCATCAAGAATCATGTTTGCAGTTTCGCCATTGCCCCAATCAAAAATACGATCAGCAAAATTCCAATACTCTTCCAAAGTTTCACCCTTGTGGGCAAATACCGGAATTCCGGCAGCAGCAATGGCAGCAGCAGCATGGTCCTGGGTTGAGAAGATATTGCAAGATACCCAGCGCACTTCAGCGCCAAGCGCAACGAGTGTTTCAATCAATACCGCCGTTTGAATCGTCATATGCAGAGAGCCGGCAATACGAGCGCCTTTTAGGGGCTGTTGATCAGCAAATTCGCGACGAATGGACATAAGTCCCGGCATTTCAATTTCTGCAATATCCAGTTCCTTACGGCCGAAATCCGCAAGATTGATGTCTTTAATAGCATAATCAGTAAAGTCTGACATGGGTGGTTCCTTTAATCGATAATAGTCAGGGAATTCGTTTATCCCGCAAAAATTCAACGGGCATTTACAGAATGAATAAATCAACCTGTATTTAGCCCACCCCTAACAGTATTTTAATCACCGGGCAAGAGCACATAAAGAAATGTTTATATCGTTCTATCATGTGTATTATGGGTATGATCTCGATTTCATTGATCACACAATGCTCGCGTTTGAACACCCAAATTTGAATGCGAAATAAATCAGGGAAAACTAGAATAAACATATTCGCACTTGTCAGATTGCGCATCCAGCTGCAATTGTTGATATGTAAATCAAATAATTCTGGGGCAAATATGTTAGACAACAAGGTAAGAACCTGGATAGACCCGGTCATTGACAAGATTGCCCTAAAATTGGCACGGGCTGGAATTTCGGCAAACACCGTCACCATATTTGGATTTATAACCGGGGCCGTAGCCGCCTTGGAAATCGCATTTGAAAATTACTATGCTGGCATTGTATTGATATTGATTTCCCGCCTTGCCGATGGTCTTGACGGGGCCGTGGCGCGCGTGAATAAAAAAACCGATCTTGGTGGCTTTCTAGATATAACACTGGATTTTTTCTTTTACGGTATGATTCCGCTGGCATTTATGTTTGCAAATCCGGCTGCCAATGCACTCGCAGGCGGCACATTGATATTTACATTCTATACAACTGGCGCAAGTTTTCTGGCTTTTGCCCTAATGGCTGAAAAGCGTGGCATAGATGATGATGCACGAGGTTCCAAATCGCTAGTCTATACGACCGGCCTTGCAGAAGCGACTGAAACAATTATTGTTTTTATTGCGTTTTGCCTGTTTCCCCAATGGTTTTCGGAGATAGCTTACGGGTTTGCGGCTCTCTGTCTGATTACCGTTACAGCCCGAATCTGGCTTGCTGTGCAAACATTCACCGATTGACAGTTTCAATAGCCATCAAAATGTCATCGATGAGATCATCGGCATTTTCTAGCCCGACGGACAAACGCACCAGTCCCTCCGATATTCCGAGCATTTCCCGATTTTCATCCGTAAGGTTCTTGTGGGTGGTTGTCGCGGGGTGGGTTATCAGGCTTTTAGCATCCCCCAGATTGTTTGAAATTTTGATGATCTCGAGAGCATTTTGGAATGCAAATGCCTGTTGCTTGCCGCCCTCAAATTCAAATGCCACCATGGTGGAGCCAGCCCCCATTTGCTTCTTCACGATGTCAGCTTGAGGGTGGTCCTCTCGTCCCGGATAGATCAGTCGTGTGATGTCATTTTGCCCGGCGATCGCATCTGCGATTTGTTTGGCATTTTTACTTTGCTGGCCAACGCGCAGGGGTAAGGTCTCCAAGCCTTTCAACAATACCCATGCATTAAATGGGCTGATGCCTGGCCCTGTATGTCGGTAAAAATCAAACAGATATTCATCAATCCAGTCTTGCGTTGAAAGAACGACCCCACCAAGGCATCGCCCCTGACCATCAATATGTTTGGTGGCTGAATAAACCACAACGTCAGCACCAAGCTCCAGCGGTTTTTGCCAAATCGGGGTGGCAAACACATTGTCGACGACGAGCCTTGCATTGTTTTCTTTGGCAAGAGCCGCAACAGCCGCAATATCAACAACTTCCAGTGTCGGATTGGTTGGGCTTTCCAGAAAAAGCACCGAGGTTTCGGGGCGCATGGCCGCTTTCCATGCACCAAGGTCTTTGCCATCTACGAAAGTGTAGGAAATGCCAAACCGGGGCAGCAGTGTTTCAATTACATAACGGCAAGAACCAAACAGCGCATGGGCGGCAACAACATGATCGCCGGCCTGAAGCTGGCAAAGCATAGCGCTTGTAACCGCAGCCATGCCACTGGTTGTGGCAAGTGCGGCTTCCGCTCCCTCCAGCGCGCACATGCGTTGTTCAAACATGGTGACGGTCGGGTTTGCGTAGCGGGAATAAATATATCCCTCATCATCGCCAGAAAAACGCGCCTCAGCAGCTTCCGATGTTTCGTACACAAACCCTTGCGTTAAATAGAGCGCCTCCGATGTTTCGCCGAAGGGGGAACGCATTGTTCCGCTATGCACCATGCGGGTTTCCACATTCCAGTTTGCCGAGGTGTTGTGCAATTCACTTTGCTTGCTCATAATATTGTCCACTCATCTGTACCAAACACAAAAAAACCGACTCGCAAATTGCAGAGCCGGTTGAACGGTACTCGGCCCTTTAGCGACTTATTTAACGTGGTTGCAAGCCGACCGGCCAAATCACCACGGGATAAATGCGCTTTTAGCGTGCTTGTTGCTTTGCGTCAATCGCTACATTCTATAATGATAAGCGTGAAAACCAAATTGAGGAAAGCCATGATATCTCGTCGAGACAGCGGTATTCTGCCCGATGCAGACATTCAATCCCTTTTTGATGCAGGAAAAATTTCAGCTTCAAAGCCACTTGATAAAAACCAGATTCAACCGGCCAGCCTTGATTTACGCTTGGGCACGACCGCATTTCGGGTGCGGGCGAGTTTTTTACCGGGCAAAAAACACCTTGTTTCAGACAAGCTTGACAGATTGATGTTGCATACATTCGATCTCACAGAAGGTGCGGTGCTGGAAACCGGCTGCGTCTATATTGTCCCACTGCTTGAATCATTTGCCTTGCCGGATGATGTATCAGCATCAGCAAACCCCAAAAGCTCAACCGGCCGTCTCGACATTTTTACCCGTGTTATCGCCAATAATACTCAGCAGTTTGATATGTTGCCGAAAGGCTATTCCGGGCAGCTTTATCTGGAAATTAGCCCACGGACATTTCCGATCGTAGTGCGTACCGGGTCACGCCTTTCGCAAATTCGCTTCAGAAAAGGAGACGCCACCTTAAATGGCGACGAGATGCTGGCGCTTCAGCAGTCTGATATTCTGGTCGCGGCCAAAGATCCACTGATCGACGGGCGTGGTGTTGCTATGTCGATAGATTTATCCGGTGACGAGACCAGCCTGATCGGCTATCGCGGCAAGCGGCATACAGCACTTGTCGATGTGGACAAGCCTGCCGCCCATGATGTGCTCGATTTCTGGGAGCCGATTTACAACCGTGGTTCGATGGATCTGGTACTGGACCCGGACCAGTTTTATATTCTGGTTTCCCGTGAAGCCATACATGTGCCTCCGGATTATGCGGCCGAAATGGTCCCGTTTGATCCTCTTGTTGGCGAATTCAGGGTTCACTACGCCGGGTTTTTCGATCCAGGGTTCGGGCATGCTGGCGCCGGTGGAGCCGGGAGCCGGGCGGTGCTTGAGGTGCGCAGCCATGAGGTGCCGTTCATACTTGAACATGGGCAGGTAATTGGGCGGTTGATCTATGAGCACATGTTATTACGACCACAGAGTCTCTATGGCAGCGACCTCCATTCCAACTATCAGGCGCAGGGGTTGAAACTATCGAAGCATTTTCGGGCAATTGAATAGCCGTAATTTATACGATAATTCAGTATCTTAATAGAATTGAAATAAATCACTTATATTTGAGCGGAAATGTAAACCGGATGTTAACCAAATTTAGCAAATACTGACGCAAAGGAAACCAACTGGAGTTCACGGGATGACCGCATCAAATGTTCACGTATTAAATGAAGAGCAATGTCCGGTCCCTGAAGATATTCTTGGGGAAATGCATTCGTCCAATCCTTCAGATGCTGCAAAAGTTGCGTCAAAACTGCCTGAACCCCAACGAGCACAATTGGCTGCATTTTGTTACGAACGCCGCCATCTGCATCATCTTGGTCTGATAATTGCGTCCACATGCGGGCAGTATTCATTACGCAAAGCTTTTGGACTTGCGGGTGAAGTGGTTTACAAACAATCACGCAAGCCGGATGAAACGATTGCTAAAGAACGGCGCAACGCCAATCAAATGGCACCAAAACCAGTAAGTCTTGCTAAATTTGTACGCGACGATCATTAAGGGCGCGCTATAGCTTTTTGAACACTTAGCCAATATCGCTAGTCGATGGTTATTAGTGCTGGTAATTCAATTCATTTTCAACTATACGAACGCGATTACGGGTGTTTCCTATTGGAATTGCCCGTATTTTTGTACGCAGCCTGATATTTATCATGTTGAACAAATCTGCCAAAATTCATTGGTTGCTAGCTCTAAGAACGGGTTCGTTTGGTTGAGCTGAAATTGAGATATGACCATTGCTGAGCGACATCTCGGCAGTTGGTGTCTAAGTCAAATCATGGGTCGGGACTAACCCGACCAAAACAGAAAGTTACAACGATGTCGATTACACCAGAGCGTAAAGCTGAACTCATTAAAGAATATGCAATTAAGGAAGGTGACACAGGTTCACCCGAAGTACAGGTTGCTATCCTGACCGAGCGTATTAATAATCTGACTGAGCATTTCAAAGGACACAAAAAGGATAATCATTCCCGCCGTGGTCTTTTAAAAATGGTCGCAACCAGACGTAGTCTTTTGGACTATGCGCGTTCAAAAAATGAAGAGCGTTATAAGGCATTGATCACCAGACTTGGTGTTCGCCGTTAATTTTTACCCGGCGGGCTTTCTTAAAGTCCGCCGTTTGTATTTTAATTGAGTACAGTCTAGGCGCAGTTTGGATTACGTCTCTGCGCCAAGCCTGAAAGAGGGGTTGGTTAAACCCGATATCGGAATTTCATCTGGTGATCTTAAGGTAATAATGGGGCAGGATTGTTAGAAGCTTGTAAATCACCCAAGCTTCTAATTGTCTTGCCCGGTCAAAGCCTTTTTTAACCCGAAAAATTCAATCCCTCTAATTGACAAGACGTAATTGATGAAAGCCTGCAAGCATACCTGATGATCAGGAACTTGAGGCTGTACGAAGGCCGGATGGCCATATGAAGGAATGAAGATGTTTAATAAACACACTGTAGAAATCGAATGGGGCGGACGCCCACTTACTATTGAAACCGGGCAAATCGCCCGTCAGGCCGATGCCTGTGTAATCGCCACCTATGGCGAAACCACCGTACTTTGCGCCGTTGTATCGCAAAAAACTCCAAAACCTGGCCTGGATTTTTTCCCACTTACCGTAAACTATCAGGAAAAAGCCTATGCTGCCGGTAAAATTCCTGGCGGCTTTTTGAAGCGTGAAGCGCGCCCATCTGAAGGCGAAACACTTATTTGCCGTCTGATCGACCGTCCGATCCGCCCCTTGTTTGCCGATGGATATAAAAACGACACACAGATTACACTCACTGTTCTTTCCCACGATATGGAAAACAACCCGGACGTGGTCGCAATGATCGCAACTTCAGCCGCACTTACCATATCTGGCATACCTTTCATGGGTCCAATCGGCGGTGCACGTGTTGGCTATATTGATGATGAATATGTGCTGAACCCTAATATCGATGAAATGCCTGAATCATCACTTGATCTGATTGTTGCTGGAACCGGCGATGCTGTGTTGATGGTTGAGTCTGAAGCCAGTGAGCTTTCAGAAGAAATCATGCTTGGCGCTGTTATGTTTGGCCATGAGCAATTTCAGCCGGTCATTGAAGCCTGTGTAAAGCTAGCTGAAAAAGCTGCAAAAGAACCACGAGAACACTCTGTTCCCGATAATTCAGCGCTGGAAAAGAAAGTTACAAAGCTTATCGGCAAGGACATCGAAAAAGCCTATAAGATTTCTGACAAGCAAGACCGCTACGAAGCATTGGACGCGGCTAAAGCTAAAGCCAAGGCCAAATTCCTCACCGAGGAATCATCTGAAGGTGAAACTCAGGTGCTTGGTGAAGTTTTCAAACATGTACAAGCAACCGTTGTTCGTGGATCCATATTGAAAACCGGCAAGCGCATTGATGGCCGCGACCTTTCTACGGTTCGCCAAATCAGTGCGGAAGTTGGTATGTTGCCACGAACTCATGGTTCTGCATTGTTTACCCGTGGTGAAACCCAGGCGCTGGTTGTCGCAACTCTTGGTACCGGTGATGACGAGCAATTCATTGATGCGCTGACCGGAACTTATAAGGAAAACTTCCTGTTGCATTATAACTTCCCGCCTTATTCAGTCGGTGAAACTGGCCGTACAGGCTTTACCTCCCGTCGCGAAGTTGGCCACGGTAAATTGGCTTGGCGGGCGATCAAAGCTGTTCTGCCAAATCGTGAAGAATTTCCTTACACACTGCGCGCGGTTTCTGAAATTACCGAATCCAATGGTTCCTCTTCCATGGCGACGGTTTGTGGAACATCATTGGCATTCATGGATGCTGGCGTGCCTTTGAAGGCGCCTGTTGCTGGTATCGCCATGGGGTTGATCAAAGAGGGCGACGATTATGCCGTTCTTTCAGATATCCTTGGCGATGAAGATCATCTTGGCGATATGGACTTTAAGGTCGCAGGTACTGCTGAAGGCATTACCTCACTTCAAATGGACATCAAAATCACCGGCATTACCGAAGAAATCATGAAAATTGCTCTCGATCAGGCAAATGAAGGTCGTCAGCACATTCTTGGTGAAATGTCCAAGTCGTTGACCGAAGGCCGTGCAGAGCTTGGTGAATTTGCTCCACGTATTGAGACAATGAAAATCCCGGTTGATAAAATTCGTGAAGTCATTGGTTCAGGCGGTAAGGTCATTCGTGAAATCGTTGAAAAAACCGGTGCGAAAATCAATATTGACGATGATGGCGTAATCAAAATCGCTTCATCCAGCGGCAAGGAAATTGAAGCTGCACTGAAGTGGATTCATTCCATTGTTGATGAACCTGAAGAAGGCGTTATTTACCAGGGTACTGTTGTTAAAACCGTTGATTTTGGCGCATTTGTCAATTTCTTCGGCGCAAAAGATGGTCTGGTACATATATCGCAATTGACCGAGGGCCGCGTTGCAAAAACTACCGACGTTATCAAAGAAGGCGACAAGGTTTGGGTTAAACTGATGGGCTTTGATGATCGCGGAAAAGTTCGTTTGTCAATGAAAGTTGTTGATCAGGAAACCGGCGAAGAAATCGCTGAATAAGCGGTTTTCTCGCTCAAGTTCTGAACTTAAATAAATACGGCGCTGGTGAAAATCAGTGCCGTTTTTTATTTCTTGCGGCGCAAACGCACAATCACGTCGATTTTTGATATTTCCATACCCTCAGGTGGTTCAGGTAATTTGCCGAACTCCACATTGTCATAGGGAATATCCAATACCGAATTATCATCTTCCATATAAAAATGGTGATGATGGTTGGTATTGGTATCAAAATAGGTTTTTGTGGAATCGATAACCACAGCCCGCAATAGCCCGGCATCTTTAAACTGGTGCAGCGTATTGTAAATTGTAGCGAGCGAAACAGGTACATTCTCGCCAAGTGCTTCCACATGCAGTTGTTCTGCAGAAATGTGCCTTTTGCCTTTGGAAAACAACAGCCTGGCAAGTGCTACGCGTTGCCTGGTCGGGCGTAAATCCGCGCTGCGCAGCATTTCGCTAATCTGCACGCTGGTATTGCCAAAGCAGTTTTGGCTATCTTCTTTCGATAAAAAGAGAAGTGGATTTTCCGAACTTGCCATCACACACACTTGAGTTTCA
The DNA here is from genome assembly GCA_024280375.1 of Alphaproteobacteria bacterium. Taxonomy (GTDB): domain Bacteria; phylum Pseudomonadota; class Alphaproteobacteria; order Rhizobiales; family Rhizobiaceae; genus SZUA-100. Next base: position 131,899 of record JAJRQF010000035.1, read on the forward strand.
TATTTCCTGAGCGATTGATTAAATTCAGGGTAACCAACCATCTGTCTGTTGCTGTAATAGATAGTGCAAGCATAGTGATTCCGCAAGCACACCTGGTTATTCGAGAAAAATAAGCTGATAATCCAACTAAATATTGGTTCCTTTCCCGTCAGAATTAATTTACAAATATCGCTCAGAAGCAGGCGATTGATTGCCTGTTGGCAAGGATTTGAAAAAGCAACAAGGCGCAATTTTATGGCAGAGCAAAAATCCAGTTATTCCTATGAAGAGATATTGTCTTGTGGGCGTGGCGAACTATTCGGACCTGGCAATGCTCAATTGCCCTTGCCTCCGATGCTTATGTTAAACCGCATTACCGAGATTTCTGAAGATGGCGGAGAGTTTGGCAAAGGGCATATTCGTGCCGAGTTTGATATTCGCGAAGATTTGTGGTTTTTCCCGTGCCACTTTCAGGGTGACCCTGTTATGCCGGGCTGTCTTGGCCTTGATGCGCTATGGCAGGCAACTGGTTTTTACCTTGGCTGGCTGGGCGAACCCGGCAAAGGCCGAGCCATTGCAACCGGAGAAGTTAAATTCAAAGGCATGGTAACCCCCAAAACCAAATTGGTGGAATTTGGCATTGATTTCAAACGGGTAATGCGTGGACGTTTGGTGCTTGGAACGGCGGATGGCTGGGTGAAAGCCGATGGTGAAGTGGTCTTCACGGCAAAAGATTTACGTGTCGGGCTTTTCAAATAGCCCCAAAGCAATCTGTAATTGAATTTGAATTGAATGCGCGGAGATATCGGTCTGTCTGGTATTTTGGACACACGGGCTCTATATATGCTTCCATCACATCGGATGTAATTTCAGCTAGGATCTAACAATGAAACGTGTAGTGATAACGGGCATGGGCATCGTTTCTTCTATAGGAAACAACGTTCAGGAAGTTCTTGTGTCCTTAAAGGAGGCAAAGTCAGGAATCGTCGCGTCTCCAGACTTCATTGAATACGGCTTTCGCAGCCGGGTTTATGGTGCGCCGACCCTTGACCCGTTCGAGGTTCTTGATCGTAGAACCGTCCGTTTCATGAGTAAGGGCACTGCCTGGAACTATATCGCCATGCAACAGGCGATTGAAGATGCAGGTCTTGAAGAAGATGATGTGGTAAACCCCAGAACCGGCATCATTATGGGGTCCGGCGGACCGTCGACAAAAACCATTGTTGAAGCCGCACAAAAAACCATTGAAACAGGATCACCAAGACGTATTGGGCCAACAGCCGTTCCTAAAGCCATGAGCTCAACAGCCTCTGCTGTGCTCTCGACACAGTTTAAAATCAAGGGTGTGAATTATTCGATTTCCTCAGCCTGTGCGACGTCCAATCATTGCATCGGCAATGCCTATGAAACCATTCAGGTTGGCAAGCAGGATGTTATTTTTTGTGGAGGCTCTGAAGATCTTGACTGGACTATGGCTGATTTATTTGACGCCATGGGCGCCATGTCGTCGAAATATAATGAAACGCCCTCAACAGCCTCGCGCGCCTATGATGCAACCCGAGATGGCTTTGTAATTTCCGGTGGGGCGGGCGTTTTGGTGCTTGAAGAGCTTGATCACGCTCTGGCGCGCGGCGCGAAGATTTACGCCGAGATCGTTGGATATGGCAACGCGTCAGATGGCGCCGATATGGTTGCACCTTCGGGAGAAGGGGCGGTTCGCTGCATGAAAATGGCGATGGAAAATATTGATGTGCCAATTGATTATATCAATCCACATGCGACTGCCACACCGGTGGGTGATTTGAAAGAAATCGAGGCAATTCGTGAGGTTTTTGGCGACAAATGCCCGCCAATTTCAGCCACAAAATCTTTAACCGGTCATTCACAAGGTGCAACAGGTGCCCATGAGGCGATTTATTCACTTTTAATGATGGAGAATAACTTCATTTGTGAATCGGCTCACATTACCGAAATTGATCCCGAATTTGCCGATATGCCAATCGTTCGTGAGCGCATGGATAATGTTGAATTGAACTGCATTTTGTCCAATGGGTTTGGGTTTGGCGGCACTAATGCATCGCTGGTCTTCCAGCGTTATAATAAGTAGGAAATATTATGAGTGAATTGATGAAAGGCAAGCGCGGGCTTGTCATGGGTGTCGCGAACCGAAATTCGCTTGCCTGGGGCATCGCATCTGCACTTGCAGCTGAAGGCGCAGAGCTTGCTTTCACATATCAGGGAGAAGCGTTTGGCAAGCGGGTAAAACCATTGGCGGACTCGGTCGATGCCAAAATGCTTTTGCCTTGCGATGTGGAAGATTTAGATACGGTCGATGCTGTATTTGATGCCATTGAAAAAGAATGGGGCAGCCTTGATTTTGTGGTTCATGCAATCGGCTTTTCTGACCGGAATGAGCTGAAAGGCAAATATGCTGATACCACACGGGATAATTTTTCCAAGACCATGGTAATCTCCTGCTTTTCATTCACCGAAATTGCCAGGCGGGCAGCTTCACTCATGAAAGAGGGTGGCTCAATGCTTACTCTCACTTATGGTGGTGCAATACGGGTGGTGCCGAATTATAATGTCATGGGTGTTGCAAAGGCAGCCCTTGAAGCCAGTGTTCGCTATCTGGCAAATGATTATGGGCCTGAAAATATTCGGGTTAACGCTATTTCTGCCGGCATGGTGCGCACACTTGCCGGTGCGGGTATTGCCGATGCAAGGCTGATGTATAATTATCAGGAGCGAAATGCACCTTTGCGACGCAATGTAAAAATTGATGAGGTGGGTAATTCTGCGCTTTATCTGTTGTCTCACCTTTCATCCGGTGTGACCGGCGAGGTGCATTATGTGGATTCCGGTTATTCAACCACTTCAATGCCAAATCTGGATGATTTGAATGCTCTGGAAGCCGCGCTGAAATAGGCTTTGCCTGAGAGGGGATGGATAATTTATGCGCCATCGCCAATATGATGCGACCTTGCATGGAAAATTTCCCGGGCTGAACTATGCACATGAAAAACCTTTTCGAAATTGGAAATCCGGCCATCTGGAAACGTTGATCGGTGGTTGGTTAAAGAGCAATCCTCCTTGTCTTGAGCTTGCGACACTTGCCCTTAGTGAGCTGGTATTGCGTGGAGAAGACCTAAATGCCACGATGAAATTTACGGAAGCCGAGCTTGCGCCAATCGGCTGGCTGGATGCGGCACGACAAAATGCGCGCAAAGCGTTCACGCCTGAAATACTAAAACGCGATAAAAACGGTCGCCCAGGCGGATCGGTCTATGTGATTTTGCGCGGTGGATATACCGATCACAATGGCTGGTATGGCGCATATGTGGGGTCAACCAAGCGGAAAATTGAACAGCGTTTCAAGGAGCATCGCACGTCATCTCGCGCCGGCCGCGGCCTGATTGCGCATGGTATTGAGCCGCTGTATTCGCTTTTTGATCACATCAATCCGGTGCCGGTAAAACGCAGTGAATTGCGAACATGGGAAACCCGACTGCATGAGGCGCTGGCCCCCGCTATTCCAAAGGTTACCGGAGATGTGGCGTTTTAGATTATTTCCATTAGAATACTGATTTAATTCATCTTGGTTGAGACCCTAATTCCATGCTGCACGAAATTAATTTACCACTTATTCTTATTGCCGGGCTCATTGCCGGTGCAAGTCCCGGCCCGGCGACGCTGGCAATCGCCGGAACATCTATGGCCTCAGGCAGGCTGCACGGTTTGGCACTTGCATCCGGCATTGTTACGGGGTCACTGATATGGTCGGTTTCAGCTGCATTTGGTCTTGGCGCCATTATGTTTGCCAATGCCTGGATACTCGAAATTGTTAGGGTGCTTGGGGCGGGCTATTTGTTATTCCTCGCATACAAGTCTGCCAGATCAGCTTTGAGACCCGGAGAGCTGACCCTTCATGGGCTGGTTCACAAATCGGCAAAGCGGGCTTACTTCAAAGGCCTTGCGCTTCATCTGACCAACCCAAAAGCAATATTGTATTTTGGCTCACTTTATTCGATCGGTATTCCAGCAGGCACGCCATCTTCTTCACTTGTCATCGTAATCGCGGCAATGGCACTTTTGGGAATGGTGGTGTTTCTTGGCTATGCATTGTTATTTTCAAGCGAATTTGTCAGAAAAGGTTATCTGCGGATGCGTCGGTGGTTCGAAGGTGTATTTGCAATTGCGTTTGCGTTGGCTGGCTTTAAAATTTTAACAGCCAGATTTCAATAATTGCTCGTTCAACATCAATTCTAATTATGACTGCAATGCTGCGTTTTAGTTCAGTTCAAATCGCACGTTGACCCCGGGATTGATCCGGGGAAAGCGCAAAACTTGGATCATCAAAAAAAGCGATGCACAAGATTTGAACCATGAAAAAAGATCAAACGTGCTGCCCGCCATTCACATGAACTTCCGCACCGGTAATATAGGATGCTGATTCTGAACACAGAAAATATATGGTTTCAGCAACTTCACTGGTCTGGCCAAGACGGCGCAAGGGGAAGTCCTTGACGATTTCATCAGTGCCCGGTGAAAGAATTGAAGTATCGATTTCACCCGGCGCAATGGCGTTAACCCGAATTCCATGCGGGCCAAAGTCTGCCGCCATTTCGCGGGTTAATGAGGCAAGTGCAGCCTTCGATGTGGCATAGGCAGAGCCTGCGAATGGGTGAACCCGGCTCCCTGCGATAGAGGTAATATTGACTATAGAACCTTGAGCCGCCTTTAGTTCTTCAAACAACCCGCGTCCAAGCATAATGGGGGCAAAAAAATTAACCTGAAACACAGTTCGCCAGGCGTGAATGGGCGTATTGATCGAATCCATTCTTTCGCCGTCCTTGTCTTTTGGGCTAATTGCAGCATTGTTGACAAGAGCGTGTAGTTTGCCACCCGTATCGGCGATACGTTGACGCATTTGGGCAATCGCATTTCCCAAATTTTCCGGGTCGGCAAGATCAACCTGAATATGATCTTCCGGCCCCTGCGGCCAGGGGCAATTTTCGTCAAACGCATGGCGTGAACAGGTAATCACCCGCCATCCCTCGCTTGAAAATCGTTTTACCGTTGCGTGGCCGATGCCGCGACTGGCACCTGTCAGGACGATTGTTTTTTTCAAAATCTGTTTCCAGTTCTATTGCAAACTTGCAGGCTGTTTAACGTACAATATACTAAATAGCTTCAATAATAAACGGTGTAAGAGACAGTTGTGAACTGGCAATCATTTGCCTATTCTGATCGAATATAAATTCCAGGGAGAGACTGATGAGCGGCAATATTCTAGCGATTGATCAGGGCACGACATCATCACGGGCCATTATATTTGATGAGAGCCAAAACATTATTGGCATCGCCCAAAAGGAATTTGCCCAGCATTTTCCCAAATCCGGCTGGGTGGAACATGACCCGGAAGAAATCTGGCAAAGCGTTGTTGATACCTGCCGCGAGGCTATCGCCAATGCCGGTCTTCAAGCTGTCGATATTGCTGCAATTGGTATTACCAATCAGCGCGAAACAACGCTGGTTTGGGATCGCGAAACCGGCATTCCGCTTTATAATGCGATTGTCTGGCAGGACCGGCGCACGGCTGAATATTGCCGAAAACTGAAAGATAATGGCCTTGAGGAGATTTTTACTCGCAAAACCGGCCTGCTGCTTGACCCCTATTTTTCCGGCACCAAAATAAACTGGATTTTGGAAAATATTGAAGGCGCAAGGGAACGTGCAGAGGCTGGGAAGCTTGCTTTTGGCACCATCGATACATTTTTAATCTGGCGGCTGACTGGTGGCGCCAGCCATGTGAGCGATGCGACCAATGCATCACGTACATTGCTTTACAATATTGCAGAAAATCAATGGGATAGCGAGCTTTTGGATATACTGGATGTTCCGCGTTCAATGTTACCAAAAGTGCTGGATTGCGCGGCAGAGTTTGGGGTGAGCAATAGGGATATTCTCGGCGCCGAAATCCCCATATTGGGAGTTGCCGGTGACCAGCAGGCGGCAACCATCGGCAATGCCTGTTTTGAGCCGGGAATGATGAAATCAACCTATGGAACGGGCTGTTTCGCAATTCTCAATACCGGTGAAAATCTGGTGCCGTCAAAAAATCGAATGCTGACCACAATCGCCTATCGGCTGGACGGTAAAACCACCTATGCGTTGGAAGGTTCGATATTCATTGCCGGTGCGGCGGTTCAATGGCTGCGTGACGGTTTGGGGATAATTGATGATGCCACAGAAACCGGTAAAATGGCTGATAATGCCGACGATGAGCAACAGATTTATCTGGTGCCTGCATTTACCGGTCTTGGCGCACCGCATTGGGATGCGGATGCCCGTGGCGCAATCTTCGGATTGACCCGTGCAACTGGGCCGAATGAACTTGCCCGCGCCGCGTTGGAAGCGGTTTGCTATCAAACCCGCGATCTGCTGGAAGCTATGCAGGCCGATTGGGGAGAAGAAGGCAAGACCGTATTGCGGGTCGATGGTGGTATGGTTGCCAGCGATTGGACCATGCAGTTTTTGGCAGATATTCTGGCAGCACCGGTAGACAGGCCAAGCATATTGGAAACAACAGCTTTAGGTGCCGCGTGGCTGGCGGGTTCCAAAGCAGGCGTTTGGCCCGATATGGAAGGCTTTGCAAAAACCTGGAAACTGGAGCGCAATTTCTCACCCCATATGCGAGAAGATGATCGAGCGCGCAAATATGCCGGTTGGCGCGATGCCGTCACCCGTACCTTGAGTGCTTAAATGATTTCTGTTTATGGCGATAGTTAAGCCGCGAAGAGCGGCTCGGCGTTGGTACGCCGCCCTGGCGGAGGCCCGCGCAAGGCGCGGAATTGCCGTGAGCCAAATAAGTTATTTTAATGCCTGCGTCAGATCTGCGATCAATTCGTCAGCATTTTCAATGCCCACAGAAATTCGAATGAGGTTCGGGTCAACGGCCTCTTCAATCGAATGGCGGCGCTCAACCAGACTTTCAACCCCGCCCAGCGATGTGGCGCGTTTAAACAGCTCTAATTTTCCACAAACCTCAAGTGATCTAGAGCTATCGCCCTTCACCAGAAACGACATGAGAGAGCCAAACCCGCCTTTCATCTGCTCTTTTGCCAGCTTAAATTGTGAGTGGGTTGGAAGGCCCGGATATAGCACTTCCTTGACTTCACCATTTTGAGCAAGGAATTCAGCAATTTTTGCAGCGCTTTCACTCATTCGTTCCACTCGTAATGGAAGAGTGCGCATGCCTCGAATGAGCAACCATGCCTCAAACGAACCAAGCAGTGCGCCCGCATCATGGCGATCTGTTTTAATGGCGTCCCAAATCGGAATGCCCGCATCTTTGACAGCCAGGAAACCCGCAAGCACATCGGAATGACCATTGATGGCCTTGGTCGCAGAATGCATGACTATATCAGCGCCATGATCAAGCGGATTAGACAGAACCGGTGTTGCAGCGGTTGAGTCCACTACCAATATTGCGCTGTTTTTCTGGCACGCCTGCGATGCGGCCTGAATATCCACCAGTTTTAACCACGGGTTGGATGGCGTTTCTATAAATACCAGATCAGGTGCGAATTTCTCAATCGCATCACAATGCGCATCGGTAATTGAGCTATCAATCTCTTGCAGCTCGATATCGCGGCGCTGGCAAAATTCCCGAACCCACTTGGTTGTCCCCCAATAGATCCCGGATTGCAGCAATATTTTGCCGCCAGTTCGAACGGTGCGCATAACAGCCGCAGTGGCAGCCATGCCGGAAGGAAACAGCAATCCGTCCTCCCCATGTTCTGCCTTTGTGAGAATTTGCTCGCCCAGCCGTAGCAGATCATTGTCATCACGACCATATAAATGCCCGTCGCTTATGGGCTGATAATCCTCATCGCGAACAAAAGTAGAGGATGGCTGAATGGGTGGAACAACGCCGCCGGTTTGCGGGTCAATGGCACCATCAGCCTGCGCAAACAATGTCGCAAGGGTTGCGGGATGGTTCTTGCCGTGAGGGGCTTTCATAATATGCCTGCTTGCCAGATGAACATAGAGATTAGGGATAGAAACCAATCATCTTTATTTCAGGAAATCAACCTGATGCGCCTCGCCATCAAGATTGAGCGCGGCAAATACCGGCTTTGTTCTGGATATAATTTTGCCCCTGCGCACCACAAAAAGCCGGGCTGGTTTAAGCCTGATCGCCTCAATTTTATCGCGGGCCTGCAGAATAACCAGATCAGCATTGCACCCGGTTTCAAGCCCATAATTTTCAAGGTCCATCACCTTGGCTGAATTAATGGTCACCGCATCATACATGGCTTGCATTTCGCTCACCCCGGTCATTTGCCCCACATGTACGGCCATATGGGCAACTTCCAGCATGTCGTGACTGCCGAGCGAATACCACGGGTCCATCACGCAATCATGGCCCAACGCCACATTGATGCCCATCGCGGTCATTTCCTTTACCCGGGTCATGCCCCGGCGTTTTGGATAGCTGTCATGTCGCCCCTGCAGGGTGATGTTAATCAGCGGATTGGGGATTGCGGTAATTTCCGCCTCGGCAATCAGCGGCAATAATTTGCTGACGTAATAATTGTCCATCGAATGCATGGAGGTCAGATGAGAACCGGCGACCCGGCCCTCAAGCCCCAGCCGCTGCGTTTCCTGCGCCAATGTTTCGATGTGTCTGGAAAGCGGATCATCGCTTTCATCGCAGTGCATATCCACCATCAGCCCGCGATCGGCGGCGATTTCGCACAATGCTTTGACAGAGCGAGCACCGTCTTGCATGGTACGTTCAAAATGCGGAATACCGCCAACCACATCAACGCCTAAATCTAAAGCCCGCTGGAGGTTTGCTTCGGCCCCTTTAGAACGAAAATATCCATCTTGTGGAAATGCCACCAATTGCAGATCAATATAGGGCACAATCTCTTGCCGCACCTCCAATAGTGCTTCAACGGCCAAAAGGCTGGCATCGCTTGTATCCACATGGCTTCTGATCGCCAGCGTACCATTGGCAATCGACCATTTGACCAATTGGTGGGCGCGTTGTTTCAGCGCATCCAGTGTGAGTTGGGGTTTTAATTCGCCCCAAAGCTGAATGCCTTCGAGCAGGGTGCCGCTTTCATTCAACCGAGGCAGGCCAAGGCTCAAGGTGGCATCCATATGAAAATGCGGGTCGATAAAGGGCGGCGATACCAGATGACCTTCCGCATCAATTACCTCATGTGCTTCCGCATCAATCTTGGTGGAAATCTCAACAATCTTGTCTTTGATAATGCCAATATCGGCCTTTTTGCCGGTAGTTGACAGCACCGCATTTTTAATCAGTAGATCAAGCATTGTTTACTCCGAAATTACACCCGTTCGCCGCGGCGGAACGGCACCAGCAGGGCATGGGGATATTTTGCCTTGCGGGCCATAAACACCATGGCGACGATGGAGAGAATATAGGGCAGCATCAGGTAGAACTGATAGGGAATGATTGATGCCCCGGTAATCTGCTGGGCGCGCACCTGAAAGGCTTCCAGTCCGGCAAACAACATTGCACCCAAAAAGGCTTTGCCCGGCCTCCACGAGGCAAATATAACCAGTGCGACACATATCCACCCGCGTCCATTGATCATGCCGAAGAAAAACGCATCAAATGCCGACATGGTAATAAATGCGCCGCCTATGGCCATAAGCGCGCTGCCCACGACCACTGCGCCGGTGCGAACAGCCAACACGTTAATTCCCTGCGCTTCTACGGCAACTGGGTTTTCCCCGGCCATTCGAACCGCCAGGCCAACTGGAGTGCGCTGTAACATATACCAGACTATCGGGACAAACAGCAGAGCCAGATAGGTGAGCGGTGTTTGTGAAAATACTGCTTCGCCAATGACCGGCAGATCAGAAAGGTAGGGGATTTTATAGGTTTGAAACGGCACAATTTTCGGTGGCGTGGTCGCAGATGGCAACAGCATACGATAAACAAAATAACTCAATGATGAACCAAACAGCGTTATGCCGATCCCGGTCACATGCTGGGAAAGGCCTAAGTGAACCGTAAATATTGCATGTAGAAACCCGAATATGCCACCAACTGTTGCGGCAAAAATTACCCCGCCCCACAAATCACCACCCTGATAAACCCACATCCATCCGGCCATCGCACCGATGGTCATAATGCCTTCAATGCCAAGATTTAAAACACCGGCGCGCTCGCAAATAAGTTCACCCAGTGTGCCAAAAATAAGCGGGCTGACAATGCGAATGGTCGCGGCCCAAAACCCGGTTGATAAAATGATTTCCAGCAGGTCCATCATTTACCCCATTTAATTTTGTATTTGCTCAACATAACACTGACCAAAATTGCCAATACCGACATACCAACAATGACATCCGCAATATAAGTGGGAATATTTACTGCCCGGCTCATGGCATCCGATCCCACATAAATACCGGAAAGAAACAGGGCTGCAGGAATAATCGCCAGCGGGTGCAATTGTGCCAGCATGGCAACCGCAATGCCGGTATAGCCAAATCCGGGCGATAGATCGAGCGTAAGGTAGCCTTTTAATCCGGCAACTTCGCTCACACCCGCAAGGCCTGCAAGGCCACCACTGATCATTGCCGTTCTGATGATCGTCGTGTTGATGCTGATGCCTGAAAATGCTGCCGCCGATGCGTTTAGCCCGACCGCCTTTATTTCATAACCCCAAACGGTAAACCTCATAAAGGCCCAAACCAGAATGGCGGCAATGATAGCAAAAACGAATCCGTAATGCAGGCGGCCCTTTGCCAGCATTGCCGGGATTACGCCCTCATCGATAATCGAAGCCGCCTGTGGCCAGCCCATCGCCATTGGGTCTTTCCACGGCCCTTCAATCAAAAAGCTGACAAACAGCAGAATAACAAAATTGAGCAGTAGAGTTGTGACAACCTCATCCACCTTCAAATGAGTTTTCAACAATACCGGAACAATCAAAATTAACCCTCCGGCAACTGCTCCGACCAGCATTAAAAATGGAACCATTAGCATAGGCGGCAAGGTGATCATTCCGGTTCCGAAATATGTCACAGCCAATGCGCCACAGTACAATTGGCCCTCGGCACCGATATTGTAAAATTTGGATTTAAAGGCCACGGCAATCGCCAATCCGGTAAACATCAGCGGAATGGAACGGGTCAGGGTTTCGGTCAATGCAAATCGCGAGCCGACGGCACCTTTCACCATGGAAGCCCATGCTTCGAGCACAGGTGCACCGGCCCAGACAATCAATATGGAGCAGATTGCCATGGTCGCCAATACAGCACTTATGGGTGCAAATGCAGCGCGAGCAACTGAAACATTGGCTCTTGGTTCAATTTGCATGGGTGCCCCCCATTTCTACCGCAGCAGTTTGAAGTGTACCTTCGGGCAGGCTTTCCTGTCCGGCCATCATAAGGCCGATTTCAGCAATTGTTTTTGAGCCGTTTGTAAAAATCGGGCTTAGTTTCCCATGATACATAACTGCTATTTTATCGCTTAGGGCCATAAGTTCATCAAGGTCTTCAGAAATCAGTAATATGCCAACACCGCGATCACGCGCTTCAAGCAACTGGGTTTGTACATAGGCAATGGCACCTTCATCCAGACCGCGAACCGGTTGATTGGCTAAAATAAACGACGGATTAGGCGATAAAGCTCGAGCAAGAATGAGCTTCTGGATATTACCGCCAGACAGAAGTTTGGTTTCTGCCAGCGGGCCTTTGCAGCGAATATCATATTTCTCAATCAGGTCTTCGGCACGCTTTTTGGCCTTTGACTTGTCGAGAATAATGCCGAATTTGGAGGTGGTCTTAGAGCGCAGATCTTCGCTGATCAGGTTTTCCCAAATCTGCATATCACCCACGACCCCAGATTTATGGCGATCTTCAGGTATGCGCCCGACACCGCGTGAAAGCATGTCGCGGGCCGAGATGGATTTAAGGTTTTCACCAAGCAGCTCAATGCTGCCGCTTTCGTGTTGGCAAAGACCGGATAAAAGGTCCGCGAGTTCGGCTTGCCCGTTGCCTGAAACGCCAGCGATGCCAACTATTTCGTGGGCATTAATTGTAAGGTTTATACTTTGCAGATTGCTGCTGGTTGCGGCACCCTTGGTGGAAACATTCTCCAGTTTTAGCACCGCTTTTCCGTGCTTTATCGAACGAGGCGTTGGACGGGTTACTTTTTCGCCGACCATCATTTCTGCCAATAGGCTCTTGTCGGCATTGCCGGTTTTTACTTCGCCAACGATTGCCCCGCGGCGTAATACGGCAACGCGGTTGGAGATAGCTAGAATTTCATGCAGCTTGTGCGAAATGAATATGATCGCAAGGCCTTTGGCGGTCAGGCTCCGCAGGGTCTCGAATAAATCATAGGCTTCCTGAGGCGTCAAAACGGCCGTCGGTTCATCCAAAATAAGAACGCGCGCATCGCGGTAAAGTGCTTTCAATATTTCGACGCGCTGCCGCTCCCCCACCGAAAGGTCAGCGACTTCCGCATCCGGATTGACCACCAATCCAAACTCGTTCGACATCTGTGTCAGTTTTTGCCGGGCAGCTTTGCTGTTTTGTCGCCAGGACCATAAAGGCTCAGTTCCAAGCGTGATGTTTTCCAGAACAGTCAGATTGTCAGCCAAGGTAAAATGCTGGTGTACCATACCAATTCCGGCGGAAATTGCCGCCTCTGTAGAGCCGGGTAACAAGGGGGTGCCGTCAATTTCAATAGACCCCTCATCGGCCCGATAATGGCCAAAAAGGATATTCATCAATGTAGTTTTTCCGGCGCCATTTTCACCCAAAAGGGCTAAAACCTCGCCTCGTGCCAATGACAGATCAATGCTGTCATTGGCAGTAAGCGAACCAAATCGCTTGGTAATGTTTTTTAGTTGCAGAACGGGCATCGTTCAGCGTTCCCATCAATGGGGCCTTCGTCCGCCAAATTAATAGGTGGATTTAGGCTCGTTGTCATTGATGTTAACAACAAACTTACCGGATAGAATATCGGCTTTTACAGCTTCCACTTTGGTTTTAGCCTCGGCCGGAATTTTATCTTCAAACTCATAATAAGGCGCAAGGCTTGCGCCGCCCTTTTGCATCATGGTCCATTCTTTGTAATCAGCTGCTTTAAATGCACCGGCTTTAACCTCAGCAATTGCATTGGCAATCGCCGCATCCATGCTCCAAAGCGCAGAGGTTACCACAACGTCTGTGCCATTTTCTTCCTTGTTCATGTCATTGACATTACCAAAGGCGAGAATGCTCTTTTCACGCGCCGCATCAACAACACCGGCACGTTCCGCGTATAGAATATCAACACCGGCCTCGACCTGCGCAAATGCAGCTTCCTTGGCCTTTGGCGGATCATACCATGAGCCAATAAAGTTCACCTTGAACTGCACATCTGGATTGACCGATTTTGCCCCATCCTGAAATGCATGAAACAGGCGATTGACCTCGCCAATTGGATAGCCGCCTACCATGCCAATTTTATTGGTTTTGGTCATCGAACCGGCAATAATGCCCATCAAATAACAAGGCTCATGAATATAGTTATCAAATACTGCAAAGTTTGAACCATGCGGTTTGAAAGGGTCGCCCATCAGGAATGATACTTCCGGGTACTCGTCCGCTACTTTTCTGGCCTCTTTCGAAATCCCAAATGCTTCGCCAACGATGAGTTTGACACCGCTTTCTGCATATTCCCGCAGAACCCGTATATAGTCGGTATTGGCAACTTTTTCCGAGAAAACATATTCAATCTCGCCGGCATCCTGCGACTTTACCAAAGCCTGATGCAGGCGGGCATCCCATTTTTGCTGAATAGGCTGAGTGTAAATTCCGGCAACCTTGATTTTCCCGCTGTGGGAAGCAGAAAAAGCTGCCCCAGCCCCAAGTCCAGTCCCAAGTCCAAGTGCCGCGATACCTGCACCGGTTAGCTGGGTAAATCGTCTTCTGTTTAGCTTAAGCGTCATGATTTCTCTCCCTGAGTAAATTTTTTTACCAATTGATCAAATTTATTATTCATTGTCAATCCAGCCTGTAGACTATCCGTCGCCATCCAGCAGATTGCCAATACCGCCAAGAAGCGAGCCTTCGCCCACATGGCGGCCGCCACCTTGAGGTGCTGCTGCAAATATTCGACCGGCAAGTCGTGAAAATGGCAGACTTTGTATCCACACACGGCCCGGGCCGCGCAGTTTTGCAAAGAACACGCCCTCGCCACCAAATATCATTGATTTGATTGATCCTGCTCTTACCACATCAAAGTCGATATCGCCGGTATAGGCGGCAACACAACCAGTATCGACATGCAGTTCTTCTCCCGGCGCTAAATCGCGTTGCAGGGTGGTTCCGCCGACGTGAACAAATACCCATCCATCGCCTTCAAGCTTTTGCATAATAAAGCCTTCACCGCCAAAAAGTCCGGTCATAATGCGCTTTTGAAACTCTATTCCGAGCGAAACACCACGGGCCGCGCACAAAAATGCATCTTTTTGACAGATCAAACGGCCTTGAACTTCATCCAGTTTAATTGCCAGAATATGGCCCGGATAGGGGGACGCAAACCCGACACGAGCTTTGCCTTCGCCCTCGTGGGTAAATACGGTGGTAAACAGGCTTTCACCGGTAACCAGTCTTTTGCCAGCACCAACAAGCTTGTCAAACAGGCCCGATGACTGGCCGGAACCATCGCCAAATGCAGTTTCCATTTTGATTTTGGGGTGCTTGAACATCATCGAACCGGCTTCGGCAACAGCAGATTCGCCAGGGTCGAGTTCAATCTCGACAAACTGCATTTCTACGCCCTTGATTTCAAAATCAATGTCATCAGAAACTTGCGCACTTTTTGTGTGGCGGACGGAAGGTATTTTGGGAACAGATCCAAATGGCATTGTGGGGCCTCTTACTTGGTGAATATTATTGTGGGTTTGGTGATTGAATCCGATTAATTTAAGACGATTTTTGTAATGATTCAATTCTTTATTAAGATATTGATTTATTGTGATTTTGTTAACATTAAACCTCAAACAATTTTCAAGATAGAGTTGTTATATTGTTTGGCATAGCCTGTTAACAACTTGAATTGTGAATATGCAATATTCCAGCAAAACAGTCGGTCCTGAACAAGATGTGATCGCAAATAAGCATCTAGCAAAAGCCTTGGAAGCGGCAGAATTCCCAAACGGGTCAACTGCCCCAATTGCGGGAAAGGCCTCGCTAACTGATGGTCCTTCGGCTGGATTGGAGAAGTTGCGGCGCAAAAAGCGGGACGAAGCGAGCGTTGAATTTATTGGTGGATTTGCCAAAAGGCAATCGTTTGAAGGCCAATACCATCTGTTCGAAATAGCCGTATTTGGTGCTGTGTTTGCCACAATAATTTATTTGCAATTATTGGCAATACTGTCCGGTTTTAGCTCCGCATGGGTTATGCCGGTAACTGTGGTTGCCATGGTTTCTTCGCTTTCTTTTGCAGCCTTCAGGCTCATTCGAGTTCAAAACCAGGCATTGAAAGAAAAGACCGAGATATTGGCAAACAGGCTGGAAAGCATTGAGGACCAATCCTGGGAAATCAGAGAAAGTGAAGAGCGTTACCGCAGTCTTGCCGAAGCGTTTGGCGATCTGGTTGTTCACCGCGACCTTCAAGGAAATGTACTGTTTGCCAATGAAGCATTCCGGCGGAATTTCGGTGATATGACAGATCAAAGCCTCAGTCTCGAGGCGCGCCGGTTCCAGCTTGACCCTCTGTCGGGCAGTGATCCAGGGCCAATGGAGTTCGAGAAATCTGAACCGCAAGCGCGTGATATTCATTTGGGCACCTTGCAAGGGCCACGCTGGTTTTCCTGGCTGGATATTGCAATTCGTGACGAAGTGACGGGCATGTCGGCTATTGTTTCCGTGGCCCGCGAAATTACCGACCGAAAAGAAACCGAGGCCATTCTTTTGGATGCAAAGAAACGGGCTGAAAGTGCAAGCCGGGCAAAAAGTCGCTTTCTGGCAACTGTGAGCCATGAGATAAGAACGCCGCTTAACGGTATTCTGGGTATGGCAAATTTGTTAACTGATACCAGGCTTTCTCCCACCCAAAATGCCTATGTCGAGGCGGTTAAAACATCCGGTAAATCACTATTCTCGCTGGTCGAAGACATTCTCGATATTGCAAAGATTGAGGCTGAAAAGCTGGTATTGCGACCGGAAAAAACATCCATCCATTCGTTAGTGGAAGATGTTGTTGAGTTGCTTGCAAATGCTTCCCATTCAAAGGGATTGGAGATTGTTTCCTATGTGGCGGCAGATGTTCCAGATACGGTATTGGTCGATAGAAATCGCCTGCGTCAGGTTATTTTAAACATCGTCAATAATGCGGTTAAATTCACCACTGAGGGAGGCGTTCTGGTCGAGGTCACAAATGTGCAGGCTTGTTCCAGCGAAAACACGGTGCGATTAAAATTTCTCATTCAGGATACCGGGCAGGGCCTTGCTGAGGAAGATCGGAAGAAAATTTTTGGGGAATTCGAGCAGGTTGATACTGCCCGCAACAGGCATCACAACGGGGCGGGTTTGGGCCTTGCCATTTCACAACGTATAATTGGCAAAATGGGTGGCAAAATTCATGTGGAAAGTGAGTTGGGTGAAGGATCGCAGTTTTCATTTGAGCTTGAAATTCCAATTGCCGGAGCCGTGACAAAAACGCAGAAAGCGGCAAAATTGAAGTTTGAGAGCATCTTGCTTATTGCGCCGGATGGTTTTGAGCGAAAAGTTTCGGCAAATCATATTCGCGACAATGGTGGCAAGGTCGTGCTCTGTGCCTCTGAAAAGGAGGCCGTTGCAGCAATCTCTAAATCGGTTAAAGACGTTAGGCCGGTGGATATGGTTATTGCTGACTGCCGCTTACCATTAGATGTACCGGCATTTATCGAGCAGTTGCGCGGTTTGACGAAACATCCTTTTAAGGCGGTTGTCACGATTGATCCTGTAAATCGGTCATCTGTGGAAGAAATGCTGGAGCATGGCATAGATGGTTGGCTCATACGGCCCATTCGAGCCAGGTCGATTGAAGAGAGTTTGGTTGGCCGCGAACCATCGCTCAAAACGCTGCAAAAAAGCATCGAGGATGAAAAACCATCGAAGACCTCTGCTCTTAGCACTGACACCGCATTGAATATCCTGCTGGCCGATGACAATAAAATAAATCAGCTTTTGGCAAATGCTCTTTTGGAGCGTTCTGGCCATTCATCTACCGTGGTTGATGATGGGCGCTCTGCGGTTGATGCTTTTGAGCAATCGCTTTCAGCCAATAGCAATAGTTTTGATCTGATTTTGATGGACCTGCATATGCCGGATATGGATGGGATTGAGGCAATCGGAAAAATCCGGGCCATCGAAGCATCAAAGGGGTTATTGGAAACACCAATTCTTGTATTAAGTGCTGACGAGCAGGACGAAGTGCGCATTGCCGCCAAAGAGGTGGGAGCCAATGGGTTTGTGTCAAAACCCATTGATGCCGAGCAACTTGGCAACGCGGTCCGGCTGGCAATTGGTGAAAATGAGCCTGACGAGCCGAGTATTTGTGATAAAGCGTCATAAGTTTGTTGATTAGACGGGTTATAAGACCCACATTCTAGCTTGAAATGGTTTATGCTCGTTGCCAATAAAACCATGTTTTTCGATCAAACAGATTTGGAGTGCGGCATGCCGCAAAGTGCAATTCAACCATCATTATATCGGTGGATGCAGGATTCCAGCGCAGCCCTGTTAAAAAATTTGAGGACCCCCAAACGGCTGGCCCAGTCAAATAGCCATGTGCCCGTATTGGGCTCGCTCAATTCACTGGAAACCCGTCTGGCAAAAACGAGCAATGAAATTGCTCTGGCTCAAACTTTACGGTATCAGGTTTTTTTTCGCGAAATGGCTGCCAAAGGCAATGCGCTGGCGCAAATAACTGGTCGGGACAAAGATCGCTATGACAAAATTTGCGACCACCTGTTGGTTTTTGATCGCTCAAAACACAGGTCCGAAAATGTGATCGCGACCTATCGGTTTTTACGTCAGGAAATTGCTGAAAAAAATAACGGGTTCTATTCCGCATCCGAATTTAATCTCAAACCTTTGCTTAAACGACATTCTCAATTAAATTTTCTGGAATTGGGGCGTTCATGCGTGTTGCCTGCCTATCGCGACAAGCGAACAATTGAGCTGCTTTGGCAGGGGGCTTGGTCCTATATCAAGCGGCATAGAATTGAAGTGATGATAGGATGCGCATCATTCCAGGGGACTGATCCTGAAAAGCTAGCCTTGCCGCTTTCCTATTTGTTTCATACAGCAAGAGCGCCGCATGGCTGGCGGGTCGGTGCCGCCCATCAGCGTGGTTCTGAAATGAACCGGATGGCCAAAGCAGAAATTGACGTAAAAGAGGCCATGCAGGCGCTGCCACCGCTCATCCGGGCTTATATCCGCCTTGGTGCATGGGTGGGTGATGAGGCCGTGGTCGACCATCAGTTCGGCACCACCGATGTATTTATTATAATGCCGATAGCCAATATCAAACAGCGATATGTGGACTATTACGACGCTAAATTGGCCAATTAGCTTTTCGCATTATAGGCGGCAATTGCAGCCATATTGACAAGGTCAGAATCGCGAGCGCCCAACGGCACAATTTGAACCGGTTTATCCAGCCCGATCAGCAACGGCCCAATTACGGTAGAGCCGCCAAGTTCTTGCAACATTTTTGTGGAGATTGAGGCGGAGTGGAAAGCAGGCATGACCAGCACATTGGCAGAATCGGACAGTCGACAAAATGGATATGACGCACGTAATTCGCTGTTCAATGCCACATCAGCAGCCATGTCCCCATCATACTCAAAATCGACATTGCGACTATCGAGAATGCGTACAGCTTCCTTTACTTTTTCTGACCGCTCGCCAGAAGGGTGGCCAAAGGTGGAATAGGCGAGCATCGCAACGCGCGGTTCAAATCCAAATCGCCGCGCCATATCAGCCGCCTGCACTGCGATATCGGCAAGTTCTTCCGATGTTGGCATATCAATAACGGCGGTATCTGCAACAAATACTGTGCGCCCCCGGCAAAGAGCCAGCGAAACGCCAATGACCCGGTGCCCGGGCTGCGGGTCAATCACCCGCTGCACATCGCTTAGAACAATCGAATAGTTGCGTGTAACGCCGGAAACCATGCCATCCGCATCACCAAGCGCCACCATCGAGGCGGCAAAATGATTGCGGTCATTTTTGATAATCCGGGCGCAATCGCGCAGCAAAAATCCTTCGCGCTGTAACCGGGAATATAGGTGTTCCACATAGTCATCGACCCGGTCGCTTAATTGCGCATTGATGATCTGAATGCCTTCGCGGTTCACATCAATTCCGGCTTCTTCGGCAGCGTGGTGCAGCTGTTTTTCGCGACCCACCAAAATAGCTGTTCCAAGTTTTTGGTTAGCAAAAGAAACCGCTGCGCGAATAACCTGCTCCTCTTCACCTTCGGCAAAGACAATTCGTTTGGGTGCACGACGTACCTGCTCGTAGATGCGTTGCAGGGTTGAGGCAATCGGGTCGCGCCGAGCTGAAAGTTGCTGTACATAGGCATCAAAATTGACAATCGGCTTGCGGGCAACGCCCGTATCAATGGCTGCTTTTGCAACCGCAGGCGGGATGGCGCTGATTAAACGCGCATCAAAGGGCACGGGAATAATGTAGTCCGGGCCAAATTTTGGTCGGTTACCCTGATAGGCGGCAGCCACCTCGTCCGGGACATCCTCGCGTGCAAGAGCTGCAAGTGCTTCAACAGCCGCAATTTTCATCTCCTCATTGATGGTGGTTGCCTGCACATCGAGCGCGCCACGAAAAATGTAAGGAAACCCCAAAACATTGTTTACTTGATTTGGATAGTCAGAACGCCCGGTTGCAATAATTGCATCGTCTCGAACCTCCTCCACCTCATCAGGCGAAATTTCCGGATCAGGGTTTGCCATGGCAAAAATAATGGGCTTATCAGCCATTGAGCGCAGCATGTCGGCGGTTAAAGCACCCTTGACGGATAGCCCCAAAAATACATCGGCACCCTTAACGGCTTCTGCCAAAGTGCGGGCATCGGTTTCAACCGTGTGGGCGGATTTCCACTGGTTCATACCTTCCTGACGGCCCTTGTAAATTGGGCCTTTGGTATCGCAAAGTATGATATTTTCAGGATTAAAACCCATTGCCTTGATAAGTTCAACGCAGGCAATACCAGCAGAGCCGGCACCATTACAGACCAGTTTGGTGGTCTTTTTATCGCGCCCGGTCAAATAGAGCGCATTGATAAGCCCGGCAGCTGTGATAATCGCCGTACCGTGCTGATCATCGTGAAATACAGGAATATCCATAATCTCGCGCAGGGCCTGTTCAATAATGAAGCATTCTGGTGCTTTGATATCCTCGAGGTTGATGCCACCAAAAGAAGGGCCAAGATGGCGCACACAATTGATAAACTCATCCGCATCTTCTGTATCAACCTCAAGATCAATCGCATCAATATCGGCAAAACGCTTGAACAAAACAGCCTTACCTTCCATCACCGGCTTGGAGGCTAACGCCCCAAGGTTTCCCATGCCCAAAATGGCGGTGCCGTTAGATATAACGCCAACCATATTTCCCCGGGTGGTGTAATCAAATGCCCGCGAAGGGTCATCTGCAATCGCCTGCACGGGAACCGCCACGCCGGGGGAATAGGCAAGTGATAAATCCCGCTGTGTGGCCATCGATTTGGTTGGTGTGATCTCAAGTTTTCCAGGCCGCCCTTTGGAATGAAAATCCAGCGCTTCCTCGTCGGTAATCGTTGGTCTTGATTTGGATTTCTTGTCGGAGGAATTCATGCGGCGCTTTCGTCGATTTTCAATTGATCTGATTATTCATTGTTTTATAACAAAGACATTATCCGAGCCACCTGGAACTTCAAGGTCACAATCTGTGAATTATTATGCTTGCGGATGAAACTTGTCGCCTCATCTGCTAGGAACATAATTGTTTGAGGAGCAGGCAAGGGCTAAATCGTCCGTATTACGCCTGTCTTAGGGGAAAAGTTTTCAGCCAGTGTCAAATTCTGTAACGCCGATGATGGCGCAATATATTGAGATTAAAGCTGCCAATCCGGGGTCTCTGTTGTTTTACCGGATGGGCGATTTTTATGAACTGTTCTTTGATGATGCAGAAGAAGCATCGCGCGCGCTGGGCATAACCCTCACCAAACGCGGCAAGCATATGGATCAGGATATTCCCATGTGCGGGGTGCCGGTTCATGCAGCTGATGATTATTTGCAGCGCCTTATCGCACTTGGTTTTCGTGTGGCGGTCTGCGAGCAAACGGAAAACCCGGCAGAGGCGAAAAAGCGCGGGCCAAAATCCGTCGTTCGCCGCGAGGTTAAGCGGCTGGTTACCCCCGGCACATTGACCGAAGACAGGTTGCTTGATCCCTCATCATCGAATTTTCTTTGCGCTTTGGCACGTATCAAGGGCGCTCAAAATGAAAATAATATCGCGCTCGCATGGATAGACATTTCAACCGGCTCTTTTCATCTGGTCGAGACAGACGCTCACAGGCTCAGTGCCGAACTGGCGCGCATTGACCCGAGCGAATTGATTGTGCCGGAAAGCGTGTTTCATGATCCAGCCCTTCGGCCCCTATTTGATATGATGAAGTTTGAGGTCAGCCCCCAGCCCTCCATATTGTTCGAAAGCGCTACCGCTGCCAAACGGCTCGCCGACTATTTTGATGTCAAAACACTGGATGGATTTGCCGCCTTTTCGCGGGTCGAAATTGCCGCTGCATCCGCCATCATTGCCTACATCGAGAAAACCCAGATCGGTGAGCGTCCCAGCATATCCCGCCCGGTACGGGAATCGGCCAATGGCTCATTGTTTATTGATGCAGCGACCCGCACCAATCTGGAACTTGTCAAAACCCTTTCCGGTGAGAAAAAAGGCTCGCTGCTGAATTGCATTGACCGCACGGTAACGGGCGGCGGCGGGCGTCTGCTTCGAGAGCGCTTAAACAGCCCGCTTACAAACCCTGAAACAATATCGGCAAGGCAAGATGAAATTGCCTTCATGTTATTGCAGGATCGTTTTGCGCAAGATTTGCGAGCGGTCCTCAAAAGCCTGCCGGATATGCCGCGCGCACTTTCAAGGCTGGCGCTTAATCGCGGTGGCCCGCGAGACCTCGGGGCCATTCAAAAAGGTTTTGAATCCGCATTGGAAATTGGCCAGTTACTGGATGAAATATCACCATTGCCGGAAAATATTTCCACCTCACTGGACGCGATTAATAATCTGCCGCAAGACGCGCTTCAACTTTTAGAAAATGCGTTGGATGATGATTTGCCCCTGTTGAAACGCGATGGTAGCTTTGTCCGCGCGGGCTTTGATGCAGACCTTGATGAATTGCGGGACCTGCGCGACAAAAGCCGACAGGTGATTGCCGGATTGCAGACGGATTATGCTCGTGAAACCGGGGTTAAAAACCTCAAGATCAAGCATAATAATGTGCTGGGCTATTTTATTGAGGTGACGGCGCTCAATGCCGGGCCGCTCACAAGTGAAGAAGGTAAAGCCCGCTTTATCCATCGCCAAACGATGGCAAATGCCATGCGCTTCACTACAACCGAACTGGCAGAGCTTGAAACAAAAATAGCCAATGCCGCCGGTAAGGCGCTGGAAATTGAACTGGCTATTTTTGATCGCCTGATGGATGAAATTGTCCAAATTGGCAATGCGATCAAACAGGCTGCATCTGCTATTTCAATGCTGGATGTCGCTAGAGGTTTTGCAACCTTGAGCGAAGAGCAGGGTCTGGTGCGCCCGAAGGTCGATAATTCAATCACCTTTAACATTGTTGCGGGCCGACACCCGGTTGTTGAACAAACCTTGCGGGCAAGCGCATCTGACCCGTTTGTTGCCAATGATTGCAATATCGGTGCTGATGATGAGAACGAAAATGCAAAAATTTGGCTGCTGACCGGCCCGAATATGGGTGGTAAATCAACCTTTCTTCGTCAAAATGCATTGATTGTGATAATGGCTCAAATGGGTGCATTTGTGCCCGCAGGTTCTGCACATATTGGTGTGGTTGATCGACTATTCTCCCGTGTCGGGGCGGCTGATGATCTTGCGCGTGGCCATTCAACTTTTATGGTGGAAATGGTCGAAACGGCGGCAATTCTTAATCAGGCAGGCGCTCGCTCGTTGGTGATACTGGATGAAATTGGCCGGGGAACCGCAACCTTTGACGGGCTTTCAATTGCCTGGGCGACGATTGAATATTTGCACAGTGTCAATAAATGCCGCACACTTTTTGCAACCCATTACCACGAATTAACCGCGCTTGCCGAACCTTTGGAACAATTGGCCAATGTGACGCTGAAGGTGAAAGAATGGGACGGCGATGTGGTCTTCCTGCACGAGGTTATTCCAGGCTCGGCCGATCGTTCCTATGGCATTCAGGTCGCAAGTCTTGCGGGCCTGCCGGTAAGCGTGGTTGAGCGCGCGCGCGATGTGTTGAAGCAGTTGGAGGAAACCGACCGGGGTTCTCCAATGGCAACGCTGGTGGATGAATTGCCTCTATTTGCCGTCAAGCAAACGCCTTCAATCAAAAAGGCCACGCCGGACCAGCCGCTAAACGACCAATTGGCTGAAATAAACCCGGATGAATTAACCCCTCG
This sequence comes from Alphaproteobacteria bacterium, assembly GCA_024280375.1. GTDB lineage: Bacteria > Pseudomonadota > Alphaproteobacteria > Rhizobiales > Rhizobiaceae > SZUA-100. The sequence continues at coordinate 155,604 of JAJRQF010000035.1, forward strand.
TGAGGCTCTCGATGCGCTTTACAAGCTCAAATTAATGGCGGCAGATTCTAACGGTTAAAAACCCGCTTGGGCTGAAACATGCCTTTTTCAATCACGCCAATTGCAACCACATCGCCATGATGGGTGGCGCAAATTTCATCGGCCTCGAGCGGCGCATCCCTGCCCAGCACCAGAACAGCATTTCCCAGTCTTATTCTATTGGCGGCATCTTGCGGAAAATCGATAGAAGGCAAGTCGGTCAGTGCGGCTCCGGGGCTGATTAACAGCTGATCAAGTTTCTCAAATTCACCTTCAAGTGCAATAAGTTGCTCAAGCTCAATCATTTCATTCTCGTGGAACGGATTGACATTGACCCGGTGCAGGGCGCTGACATGGCCAAAACATCCAAGCGCAATGCCCATATCGCGGGCAAACGAGCGAACATAAGTGCCCTTGCTGCATTCAACCTCAAAAGTGGCACTGTTTTCGTCCTTGGTCTCAACCAGATCAAAACGGTCGACATAAACTTCACGTGGTTTGAGAACCACTTCTTCACCGCTGCGTGCCAGGTCATAGGCCCGCTGGCCATTGATCTTCAGGGCGGAATAGATCGGCGGTAATTGCTCAATTTTCCCCAGATAGGTTTTGATCAAGGCTTCTATTTCTGGTTTTTCAGGTCTGTTATCGGAGCTTTCAACCACGTCGCCTTCGGCATCATCCGTTGTGGTTTGCGCACCCCATGCAACGGTGAACCGATATGTTTTCATACCGTCCATGACATAGTTCACGGTCTTTGTGGCTTCGCCGAGCGCAATCGGCAACATGCCGGTTGCCAGCGGGTCAAGTGTGCCAGCATGGCCAGCTTTTTGAGCCTGAAACAACCATTTGATTTTGCCAACTGCCTGAGTTGATCCCATATCATATGGCTTGTTGAGGATGAGCCAGCCGGAAATTTTTCGGCCTTTTTTCTTGCGCGCCATTTTTGGGTCTTTCAGCTTTTCGTATCGTTTTCATCGTGTTCTGAAAGATCCCGGGCAACGTCGCTGGAACGAAGCAATGCATCAATGCGGGCGAAATTGTCAAAACTTGTATCCGGTTGAAAACGAAAATTCGGTTGCGATTTCATTTGTTTAAGCAATGGTGCAACGCGCGCGCGAACCTGCTTCACATTTTTTGCCAAAGCTTTGATCACCGGTTTGGAATCTGGCTGACCAAGGGCAGTCACATAAACGGTCGCAATTTTTAGGTCCGGCGACATCGCCACCTCTGAAATAGATAAAACAACTTTCTCCAACAATGGGTCCCGTATCTCGCCACGTTGCAAAACGGTCGTCAGCGCCCGGCGGACAATTTCACCAACCCGAAGCTGGCGCTGCGAAGGCATCTTACCTGATAAAATTTGGGGCATGAGGATATTCCAGTAAATGAACCTGCACCAAGGCTACCGTCAATATATATGTCGGTTCAATGGCTGGTCAAACGATTGGGGCCGGCACCCTGCCGACCTCAATCTGATTATTACAGTGTCCGCGAAATATGCTCCACCTGGAAGCACTCGATGACATCGCCCTTGCGCATATCCTGATAGGCTTTAAATGCCATACCACATTCAAGGCCGGACTGAACTTCGCTCACTTCGTCCTTGAAGCGTTTCAGCGTAGACAATTCGCCCTCGTGGATAACCACATCATCGCGAATAAGCCGTACACCGGCACCGCGTTCAACCTTGCCTTCTGTGATCAGGCAACCAGTAACCTTGCCGATCTTCGAAACGTTAAAGATGTCGAGAATTTCAGCATTACCAAGGAATGTTTCACGGCGTTCAGGTGAAAGCATGCCTGAAAGAGTATCCTTCACATCATCAACCAGATCATAAATGATGCTGTAATATCTTATCTCAATACCTTCCCTCTGGGCCATGTCGCGGGCCTGTGGGTTGGCACGAACATTAAAGCCAATAATCGGCGTATTGGATGCCATAGCAAGCGTAACATCAGCTTCGGTAATACCACCGACACCCGAATGCACCACTCGGGCCTGCACTTCATCATTGCCAAGCTGGGCCAGTGAGCCAATGATGGCTTCGACAGAACCTTGCGTATCGCCTTTAATTACCAGAGGTGCCGTATCCGCGCCCTTGGTTTGCAAATTGGTCATCATCTGTTCGAGCGAGCCACGGCTACCGGCCGCATGCGCAATTTCTAATTCACGAGCCGAACGCTGACGATATTCAGAAATTTCACGCGCCCTGGCCTCATTTTCCACCACGACCATACGGTCGCCAGCAGAAGGTGCACCGGATAGTCCTAGAATTTCAACCGGCATGGATGGCCGCCCGTCTTTTACATTTTTACCCTGATCATTGATCAAGGCTCGCACCCGACCCCATTCGCTACCGGCAACAATAATTTCGCCTATATTCAAGGTGCCGCGCTGGATAAGGACGGTTGCAACTGCGCCGCGCCCACGTTCGAGGCGGGATTCAACAACAATGCCTTCTGCCGCACGTTTTGGATTGGCCTTCAGTTCCATAACTTCTGATTGCAACAAAATTGCATCCAGCAGCCCGTCGAGATTGGTGCCTTCCTTGGCTGAAACCTCAACATCCATCACTTCACCGCCCATGGATTCAACAAATACCTCATGTTGAAGCAGTTCAGTGCGAACTTTCGTCGGGTCAGCGCCCTCAAGGTCGATTTTGTTAATCGCCACAATAATAGGCACTTCAGCCGCCTTGGCATGATTGATCGATTCAATTGTCTGAGGCATCACACCATCGTCAGCAGCGACCACAAGAATGGCAATATCTGTTGATTGCGCACCACGTGCACGCATTGTGGTAAATGCCTCATGGCCTGGCGTATCAATGAAAGTTATGAGGTTATTGTCTTTCTCAATTTGATAAGCGCCAATGTGTTGAGTAATTCCGCCAGCCTCGCTGTCAACTACTTTTGAACCGCGCAAAGCATCAAGCAGGGAAGTTTTACCATGATCCACATGGCCCATAATGGTCACAACCGGTGGGCGAGGCATCAAATCTTCCGGATTATCAGGTTTGTCGTGAAGGCCTTCCTCCACATCACTTTCAGATACCCGGACAACCGTATGACCCATTTCTTCTGCAATCAATTGCGCCATATCGGCATCAATTATATCGCCAGGCGTCATCATTTGCCCCTGCTGCATCAAATATTTGACTACATCAACAGAACGTTCCGTCATGCGGTTTGCCAATTCCTGAATGGTAATGGTGTCAGGAATTGTAACTTCGCGCATAATTTTTTCACGAGGGCCGGTATTCAGCGCACGTTTTTCTTTTTCACGACGACGACGCATTGCTGCAAGTGAACGACCGCGTTGCGGATTATCATCAAGAGCATTGGAAAGGGTAAGTTTCGTCCGTCGTCTGTTGTCACCGCTTTTCGGCTTTGAGGGCCGTTGCGCTTCGTTGGTTTTGGGGCGATGCGCCTCCCGCAATGTTGTCGGAGCTGGCGTGGCTTTTTTCGATGCAGGCACTACCCGTTCATCATCAGCAAGTGCAGCAACAGAAGCATCGGCTGCGGCCATTTTTGCGGCTTCTTCTTCCTGCTTCATTTTAGCCGCGTCGTCTTCAAGTTTTTTTGCAGTATCGATTTCATGCTGCTGTTTTTGTTCCTCAGAAGCAGCTTTTCTGGCCTCATCTTCAGCTGCCCGGCGCTTTTCATCAGCCTGAGCAGTTTCCCGATCAGCGACCTCCCGAACTTTTGCCTCTTCAAGCGCGCGGGTACGCGCGTCCATTTCATTGGCAGAGAGATTTTTCCCGGTATTATCAACGGGTACTGGTTTAGCCTTTTCCGGTTCTTTTTGAACTGGCTCAGCGGCGCGGGTGACCATCGATTCTTTTTTCGGAGCAAATACCTGCTCAGAATCTCCTGGACGTTTAATCCGGCGCTTTTTGGTTTCAACAATAACAGCGTTGCTGCGACCGTGTGACAGGTTTTGCCGCACAGTTCCCTGACCGGGACCGCGTTTGATGGTCAGTGTTCGAGGAGCCCCGCTTAAAGGGGTGTCATTGTCTGTTTTAGAATCACTCATACTTTGCATTCGTCCTTTGAAAAACCATCAATTTTTTGCTGATGAGTTTTTCCTGCTTCCGGAGAACCGCCCCGATACCGGACAAGCGTTTCTGCGCGCTTGATAAATGAATTTGCAGCACCGCCGCGGGTCAGTGCAGCATGTACCACGTTTGTGCCGCCAAGGGTAAAGCTCATTTGATCGGAATCAAACAAATTATAGACCCTGGTGGTATTCCCACTTGCATCAGATGCGTATACTGCGCCGGACAGTTTTCTGATACCATCGGCTGCTGCATTGTCGGCATGCACCAGCGCAACTACTTTTCCTACTCGCAATGCACTGTCAACTTTGCTGGAACCGGTAACGCATTGACCGGCTTTACGCGCAAACCCTAACCCGGACAGTGCCGAGCGTTCCAACAATATATCGACTTCACTGCCAAGTGATGACGACACAGTTACATTCTTTTTCAACCCACGTGCAAATAAATTCTTATCTGCCGCCTGATCAACCTTTTCGCGACATCCATATACCCACACACCGCGGCCAGGAAGCGTTCTTTTCAAATCAGGAACGATACTGCCATCCGGGCCGGCTACGAACCGGATCATATCATCCGGATCATAACATTGTTTGCTCACGATGCAGGTTCGCTCAATCATCCCACCCATACCAAGTTTACAGTCTAATGACCTCAAATAGTGATGAAAAACATTCCATCAAGATTATCCATCATATTCTACTGCGCCGCTCCTTCGATTACATTAATAACAACAGGTTCAACATCCGCTTCTTCTGCCGTTTCCGCTTCAGCGTCATCTTCTGCCGCAGGTGCAAGATCTTCCTCTGTAACCCATCCGGCTTTCAAACGTGCTGCCATAATCATTTCATCAGCATCAACACGTGAAACCTCAAATTTATCCAGATAACCAGGATGCCGAGTTGTTTCACCGTCTTTTCGTTCAGTCCAGCCAATCAGGTCATCGGCCACCGAACCGGCAAAATCTTCAAGTGTGAGGATTTTGTCATCGCTCTTGCCCATGGCAACCAGCATTGCGGTGGTAAGGCCGGAAATCGCAAACAGATCATCTGAAATTCCAAGCGCCTTGCGCTCTTCATCCAGTTTTGCTTCCTGGCGTTCCAGATATTCACGCGCACGTACCTGCAGCTCACCGGCTAATGTTTCGTCAAAACCTTCGATTTCAGCGATCTCTTCGACATCGACATAGGCAACTTCTTCCAGATTGGAAAACCCTTCAGAGGCCAGTAATTGCGCAACCAACTCGTCGACATCCAATGCCTCGCAGAAAATATTACTGGTTTCTGTAAACTCTGCCTGACGACGATCGCTTTCTTCCTGCTCGGTCATTATGTCGATATCCCAGCCGGTAAGTTGAGATGCCAGACGTACATTTTGACCGCGTCTGCCAATTGCCAACGACAATTGATCATCAGGTACAACAACTTCAATACGGGCCGCATCCTCATCCAGAACAACTTTTGCAACTTCCGCCGGTTGCAATGCATTCACGATGAACGAGGCCGCATCTGGCGACCAGGGAATAATATCAATCTTCTCGCCCTGTAATTCACCAACAACTGCCTGCACGCGTGAACCGCGCATACCAACACAGGCACCCACCGGATCAACGGAAGTATCGTTCGATACGACGGCAATTTTTGCGCGCGATCCAGGATCGCGGGCAACCGAACGTATCTCAATAATGTTGTCATAAATTTCAGGCACTTCCATCTGAAACAGTTTGGCCATGAATTGCGGATGGGTGCGCGAAAGAAAAATCTGCGGCCCACGCTGTTCGCGCCTAACATCAAAAATATAGGCTCGAACGCGGTCGCCGTAACGGTAGGCTTCGCGTGGAATGAGTTCATCGCGTCTGATAATAGCTTCGCCAGTACCCAAATCGACAATCACATTGCCATATTCAACCCTTTTAACCGTGCCGTTTACGATTTCACCAATGCGGTTTTTAAATACTTCAAATTGGCGGTCACGTTCCGCATCACGAACTTTTTGAACAATTACCTGCTTTGCGGATTGTGCGGCAATCCGGCCAAAATCCATTGGCGGCAAAGGCTCTCCGATAAAGTCGCCAAGCTTTGCTTCGGCATTTTGCTCAAGAGCACCTTTAAGGTCAATTTGAACAGCAAAGTCTTCAACTTCTTCGACGACTTCCAAAAGTCGCTGGAGCTTGATAACGCCGGTTTTCTCGTTAATGTCGGCACGAATATTCGTGTCTGCACCATAGCGGGATTTGGCGGCCTTCTGGATGGCGTCAGCCATCGCATCAATTACGATTGACTTATCAATCGATTTTTCCCGAGCCACAGCATCGGCGATTTGAATAAGCTCCAGTTTATTTGCACTAACGGCCATTGGGTTGCTCCACGGTCATGCTCAATTTCCCTTTCGTTTGATGCGGTATAGCCAGCGCCATACCCGGTTATTATAATTTCGATACCAGTCAGAAATTTCCGCTCTAAAGCATATCGTGTTCACTGGCATTCACTCAATATGCTTTATCTATCTGTTTTCGCTTGGTCTTTACCCCTAAAACCGGCGCCCACTTTTAGGAGACAAGCTCTAACTGTCCAACTACCCAGCTTCATTCTCATCAAGGCCATTTGCGCTTCGCAATGTTTTGTCTTGTTTTAAGGCCGCGCGTATTAGTTCATCGGTTAAAATAAGTCGTGCTTCAGCAATTGCCTCCAGCGGAATAATAGCATCTTTGTCTTCGTCTGGTCCGGTATTATCACGCCGTAAAATGAGATCGTCGCCATCAACACGAATAAGCGTTCCCCGATATCTTTTGCGCTCATTTACCAGATAACGGGTTTCCAGCTTTGCCACATGTCCGGCCCATTTTTCAAAATCAACCTGTCTGACAAGCGGGCGGTCAATCCCGGGAGATGAAACCTCAAGTGAATATGCCGTATGAACCGGGTCTTCGATATCCAGTACCGGAGAAAGCGCTCTAGAAATGGTCTCGCAATCTTTAACGTTCATCGAGCCGTCAGGGCGTTCAGCCATAATCTGCATGACCGGACCGTTATTATTGATCATTCGAATTCGAACAAGCTGAAATCCAAGATCGCTTACAACAGGGCCAACAACCGCTGCAATTTTTGCATCGGTTCCGGTCTCGGCAATCAGCCGGTCATCATCATGGAAGACTTCACTGTTCAAATCTAAAAATCCAACTTTCAGTTTTCAGATCACTTGCCCCAAAATCGGTAATTATGGATTGGCACAAAAAAGAGCGGGTACCCGAAGGTCCCACTCTGACAAATGTCCGAGAATGTTGCGCCGCTTATAGGCCCAAAATTATCCTATTGCAAGTATTTTCATGCACGAAGTAAACCAATACCATCTATCTGTTCAGCGGATATTCACGCGCAAGCCATAAACGTCGAGTGGCGCACCGCGCCCGGAAATGTCGACAATCAAAGAAATAGCGGCGCTTTTTTGAGATGTCTTTGACTCCAGCTCTGAAAAGTCCTTCTTGAACGTAAGTGTTTTTGGTTTGCGACCTATTGTGAAACGGTTACGTCCACAATTGCCCAAAGTGCCAAATTGGCATGTTACAATAAATTGCTGATTGTCCAGTGTCCCGGATTTAACAATGAGTTCAAATACGGCCATTTTACCAAGAATGGCCTCAATAATGCCGGGCTCGATGACGAATTTAAAGCTGCGTTGCAAATCCCCACTGGCCGATTTTAACGTAACAAAAGCGCCACTGGCATCTTTACTCAATATGGCTGTTGATGCCGCTGGCGTAATTAAACCAATAGGGTCATCGGTTTCAAATATGGTCACCCATTCGCCACCCTCGAGGATTTCCTCGTCAGGAGATGAGCTTTCAGCTTTCAGTAATTTTGGCGGATTGGGGACGCTATTGTCTCTCATTTCCGCAGGCATGGTCAGGTCTTGGTCGTAAACCCACCAGGCACCAATTCCCACTGCCGCAAATACGATCGTACCAATCAACAATAATGCAAAAGGCCGACGCCAGAATGATTTTGGTCTTGGCTTTGCGAGTTTTTCAGGGTGATCGACAACTTCGACTGGTGGAGCCACCGCCGGAGAAGATGGAGCCACCACCGGTGAAGGTGGGGCTACCACCGGTGAAGGTGGGGCTACCGCTGGTGAAGGTGGGGCTACCACCGGAGAAGATGGAGCCACCGCTGGTGAATATGATTGAGGTATTTCAACTTTATTATGCTCAGCCTCAATGCTTGATATTGCATCCTCAAGCAATTGTTGTTGAGTGGCTATATTTTCCGGGCTAAGTGAACCTGCATTATTCAGCATATTAGCCAATGTAGCGCGCGCCGAATTGTATACCCGTTCACGTTTATTAGCGGAAGCTGGCTGGTGTTTCTCAAGCGCTCTTAAAATGACGTCTTCAAATCCAGCCAATGCGGTTATTCCATTCTTATCTACCCGCTGGCATTTTGGCCGAGCTGGGTGAAATTTGCAAGCCGCGCAAATCTACCAAATACTTGGCCAAACGTATTAATTTAAATTTGCTGGCCCTATCGGCGACGTCTGCGTCGCTCCGATGCTGGCTGAAACGCCAATTTGGAATGAAACTCGCAATAGGGGGTAGAGTCTTTTGAACGGTGACCGCAAAAGCTGAAATCTTCATTCTGCGGGTCGCCATTTGGCCATTTGCATGTCTCTTCAGTTAGCTGCATCACTTTGAGGTGTCGCGAGATTGGTACAACCACATCTTCAGCAGGTTTCTGCCTGTACCGGATTTCCGCAACCGCATCAACTTTAAGCGCATTTGCACCACTAGTTCGCGGCGCGGCCCTTGGAGCGCGGGAAGAAGCATAGCTGGAATTACGCGGACGGCGTTTAACCCTGTTGGCTGACGATGCAGATTTTGCCCGGCCCGAAAGGCCAAGTCTGTGCACTTTGCCAATAACAGCATTGCGGGTAACACCCCCAAGATCTGCAGCTATTTGGCTCGCACTAAGACCATCTGCCCATAATTTCGTTAGTCGGCCAACCCGATCATCTGTCCAGCTCATAAAAGCCCCCTTAATATATGCACGGCAGAATCCCCCATCGTCCCCCTGAATAGTGTCAGGAAGTCAGTTTGAATCGTTTGGTTTAACTTTGGGTTGCCGCTATTTTTGTTGCTGAAAACAAACTACATCACGCTGCAAACAGGTGACAAGAGCGTTAGGTGCGGAACGAATCATTTTTTCATTTTGTCCCCAACTATGGGAATCGCTTTGCGTAAAGTCCTTACAAAAGGTTAATTTTAAGCAATATCTTTGCAGCTAAGCATGTGTGTATTTACTGATTACGGCTGTTTTTTGATATTTCAGTAAATATTTTTGTGAATATTCCTTGCGAATATTTCTGAAAATGAACCGCAATCAGGCTTTGTCAGCAATTTTTTGGCGAAATCCAGATAGCTCGCCGAGATTGACACAATTAAATGTATCATTAGTATAACAGTTATATCCGCCCATGAGGCGGTATTTTTGTTTGGCCTGAAGAACTCAAGTCAATTTTTTCTTCAAACAATCAAGATCACTCAATTTTCGGAAAAAACCGTCATGTCTTCAAAACCTGCGAATGAATCTGCCATATTCAATACATTTGCCCGGGCGCCAGTTTCCTTTGAGCGCGGCGAAGGTGTACGATTGTTCACTGAGCAGGGTGATGAGTATATAGATTTTGCTGCCGGTATTGCAGTGAATGCGCTTGGCCATGCCCATCCGCATTTGGTAAAGGCATTAAACGATCAGGCATCGAAACTCTGGCATGTATCCAATCTTTATGAAATTCCGGGTCAGGAAATGCTGGCGAAAAGATTGTGTAATGCAACATTTGCAGAAAAAGTTTTCTTTACCAATTCCGGTGCCGAGGCGCTGGAATGCTCGCTTAAAACCGCAAGGCGCTTTCATTTTAATAATGGTAACCCTGAGCGAGTGGAAATTCTTACCTTTGAAGGCGCTTTTCATGGCCGGACACTTGCGACAATTGCAGCCGGTGGACAGGAAAAATATCTCGAAGGATTTGGTGAAAAAACCCCGGGCTTCATCCAATTGCCGTTTCTGGATGAGGATGCGCTGGATGCCGCGATTAATGAAAATACCGCAGCCATATTAATTGAACCTGTGCAGGGTGAGGGCGGAATACGGCCTGTGCCCGCAAGTTTCCTTAGGCGTATACGTGAATTATGCGATGAAAACGGATTGCTCCTTATATATGACGAGATCCAAACCGGCGTTGGCCGAACCGGCAAGCTCTTCGCCTATCAATGGTCTGGTGCTGCCCCCGACATCATGGCAATTGCCAAGGGCATTGGTGGTGGATTTCCGTTGGGCGCTTGTCTTGCCACCATCGAGGCGGCTGAGGGAATGACCGTGGGCACCCATGGCACGACCTTTGGCGGCAATCCGCTTGCGGTTGCGGTCGGCAATGCGGTTTTGGATGTGGTGCTTGAAGAAGGCTTTATGGATAGGGTTCAGCAATCGGCTTTATACCTGCGTCAGCAACTGGCCGAGTTGAGCGATGCTTTTCCAGACCTGATCGAAGAAATTCGAGGTGAAGGGCTGCTTCTCGGCATCAAGTGCAAAATCCCCAATGTCAAAGTTGTTACCGCCTTTCGCGAGGCCGGGCTTTTGAGCGTCCCCGCCGGTGAAAATGTTGTTCGTTTATTGCCGCCGTTGATTGTGTCCGTTGATGATATTCGAGAGGCCGTTGAAAAAATGCAGGCGGCGATGACCAAATTGAAAAATACCGAGAAGCAGGATTAATCAGTAATGAGTACGATAAAGAACTTCCTGGATATTCCGGACCTTGAAGCTGCAGAATTAAAGGGAATTATTTCCCATAGTATCGCCATGAAAAATGCACCAAGGGATAGGGAGGCACCCGGTCCCCTGGCCGGAAAAACCCTGGCGATGATTTTCGACAAACCCTCAACCCGAACGCGGGTGTCGTTTGATGTGGCCATGCGCCAGCTGGGTGGTGGAATTGTCATGCTTGATCAAAGTGGCTCGCAACTTGGTCGCGGTGAATCAATTGCAGACACGGCCCGGGTTTTGTCGCGCTATGTTGATGCAATCATGATGCGGACATCTGAACATGATCGCCTGCTTGAAATGGCAGAATATGCCGATATTCCGGTTATTAACGGTCTGACGGATGATACCCATCCCTGCCAGATTATGGCCGATGTGATGACCATCGAAGAGCATCGAGGCCAGATATCGGGCCAAAAAATTGCCTGGGTAGGCGATGGAAATAATGTGCTGCAAACTTTTTTGCAGGCAGCAGCCCGTTTTGATTTTAGTGTTCATGCAGCCGTACCCGAGGGAAAAGAGCCAGAGGCTAGATTTGTTGAATGGGCGAAAGCCAATGGTGGTCGATTGCAGATCACCCATAGCGCAGAAGAGGCGGTGCATGATGCCGATTGTGTGGTGACTGATACCTGGGTTTCAATGGGCGATGAACAGGTTGGAAGGGGTGAGAATACCTTTCTGCCCTATCAGGTTAATCAGCAATTAATGGACAAAGCCAAACCGGATGCAATTTTTATGCACGATCTCCCTGCCTATCGGGGAAAAGAGGTCACAGCAGAAGTTATTGATGGCCCGCAATCTGTTGTCTTTGATGAGGCGGAAAACCGCCTGCACGCGCAAAAAGGTATTTTAGCGTGGTGCCTGGGTGTTGATGCGAACACTAACGCATGATCGTGGAGCGAATTTACGATGGCTGACAATATAGATGCAATAAAAGAAGCAGGCCTTGATCAGGTAATCCCCTTTCAGGTGGAGCCGTTGGATGCGCGCGGACGGGCGGTGCAGCTGGGGCCTGTATTAGACAGTATCTTGCATCGACACAATTACCCGGAAGTGGTATCCGCACTTTTGGCAGAAGCTATTACATTAACCGTTTTGCTTGGCACATCGCTCAAATTTGACGGCAAGTTCATTGTTCAAACCCAGACCGATGGTCCCGTATCTATGCTGGTAGTTGATTTTCGCACGCCGGGAAATATTCGTGCCTATGCAAGATTTGATGAAGATCTGCTGCAAGCGGCAATTAAGGGCGGAAATTCGGACCCCATATCCCTGATGGGAAACGGCATATTGGCAATGACTATTGATCAGGGCAAATATACCCAACGCTATCAGGGCATTGTGCAATTGAAGGATTGCAGTCTGGAAGAGGTTGCCCAGCAATATTTCAAACAGTCTGAGCAAATCCCGACACAGGTCCGACTTGCTGTAGCGCAATCACTGACCCGACAAGACGGTGGAAAACCCAGCCATAGATGGCAGGCGGGTGGGTTTTTGGTGCAGTTTTTACCGGATTCAACTGATCGAATGCGGTTGAGAGATTTGCCGGGCGGTGATACTCCCGAGAGTGACCAGCCCGAGCATGCAGAGTTTTTCAGCGAAGATGATGCCTGGCTCGAGGTGCAATCACTGGTAAAAACGGTTGCGGATGTTGAGCTTGTTGAGCGAGAAGTGTCATCAGAAAGATTGTTATATCGCCTGTTTAATGAACATGGCGTCAGGGTGTTTGAATCTCAACCCGTATTGGACAATTGTTCTTGTTCTGAGGAAAGCATAAAATCCATTCTTTCCAGCTTTAATCCTGATGAAGTCATTGAAAGCACGGTTAATGGAGATATTGAAGTTAATTGCGAATTTTGCAGCAAGAGCTATCTGTTTGATGCAAAAGAATTTTCTTCTTGAATTATTGATATTTGGGGTGTTTTCAAAGACCAATAAGTCAATCGCAAATTTACCACATTGCCGATCTTTAACTTGTCTGGCAAAGCACTCCTGTCATATTCTGTCCGTTGGTAAAGTTTTTCGGGGCAGGTTTGTAATAATTGTCTGGTAACCCACATAGATTACACCAGATATTTTAGAACAGCCGACAGGGCGCCTGTCATATAATGGAAGTTTTCGATATCACCGATGCTTGATAAAACCAAAGATATTGACCCGGAATATATTTCACAGGCGAATGAAGTGTTCATTCCGCCTAGTCCCCAGCCGTCAATTTTACGAAAATTATCAAAGGGGTTGCTGCAAATCATACTGATGGTGGCAATTTTAGCGGTGTCCGTTTTTGTCATGAACCGAATGATAAAATCCAAGCCGGCACCCAAGGCCAAGCACGCTTTCAAAACTGTCTATACAATTAAGACCGCAACCGTGAAACGTTCAGCTCATCAGCCCGAATTTATCTCATACGGGCAGATTGAGGCGGCCAGAAAAGTTGATTTACGTTCCCTGGTTTCAGGCGAAGTCATATCTGTCAGCGATAAATTGCGCGCCGGTGCAAAAATTTTAAATGGTGAGGCGCTGGTTGAAATCGACCGGTTTAATTATCTTGGAGCCTTGCAGGAGGCCCGGGCGAATTTGAAAGAAACACAGGCCCGGTTGCTTGAATATAAAGCAAGAATTGTATCGGAAAAATCAAAATTTGCCAGCGCAAGAGATCAATTGCTGATTGCCGAGAAAGATTTAACCCGGGCAAAGTCGCTTGTAAAAAAAGGCGCAATGACCACACAGCAGGTTGAAGTGCGCACCCTTGTTTATTCACAGCGCCAACAGGCGCTGAACCTTTCCGAGAATATGGTGAAAATCGAGCAGGCCAGACTTGGCCAGCAGGAGGCCGCAGTTGAGCGTTTGCAATGGCGGGTTTCACAAGCCGAGAAGAACCTTCAAAATACGGTTTTAAAAGCACCATTTACCGGGATTGTGCGTTCAAGCGCCGTTGAAGTTGGAAAGCTGGTCAGCGCCAATGATGTGGTGGTGACACTTTATGAACCGCAAAACCTGGAGGCAAAATTTACCCTGACGGATGCTGAATTTGGCAGGCTTCAAAATGATGCTGCTGGTCTGATCGGTCGCGAGGTTAAAATCAGCTGGAGTACCGGTGGGCAGCAGCAGGTATATAAAGGAACAATTGAACGCATCGGCGCGGATATCAACTCAAATCGAGGCGGTGTAGAAGTTTTTGCACGCTTGGTAAATCTGGGCTCGCGCTTCGACCTAAGACCCGGTGCATTTGTTGAAATCACAGTGCCGGACCAGACATTCAAGGATACGGTCAAACTTCCCGAACAGTCCATTTATAACAATCAGCATGTCTATGTGGTTGAAGATGGAAAGCTGCATAAGCGAGAAATTACCATTGCAGCATATGACGGCGAGTTTGTTTTAATTTCCAGCGGGCTGAAATCCGGTGAGAAAGTTCTGACAACCCGAATAGCCGAAGTAGGCGAGGGACTGAATGTGCGGGAAGAAGGCGCGCCGGCTGAGACAAAGGCAGATAAAAAAAATAGCGAGAAAGTAAGCAAGAAGCAGGGTTCTAGCCCATGAGACCGGGTTTTACTTCCAATACGCCAAAGAGTGGCAGTGGCGTTATCAGCCTGTTTGCCCGCCATGGCAATGCCGCCAATCTGGTAATGGCATTGATGGTTATCTTTGGAATATTCTCCATTGGCCGCATTAATACCCAGTTTTTCCCGACCATCGAAATCAAGGTGATCAGGGTCAATTACGCCTGGACCGGTGCCAGTGCTGAAGATGTTGAATCCAATATTCTTCAAATTGTTGAGCCGGAAGTACGCTATCTCGATGGCGTTAAAAAAATAACCTCAAGTGCGCGCGAGGGAACCGGCACAATCGTGCTGGAATATGATGCCTCGACCGACATGCAAAAAGCCCAGGGTGATCTGGAAACTGCGGTGAAAGCTGTTACCAATTTACCCGAAGATGTTGAGAGCCCAACCTTTGTGCGTGCGGCTTTCTTTGACCGGGTTGCCCGATTGGCGATAACCGGTGATGTGCCGGAGGCCGCTCTTCGTATTTACGCCAAGAAAATCAGAGATGATCTAATCGAACGCGGGATTGACAAAGTCTCATTTGTAGGCCTGCGCGATGCTGAACTTAAGGCAGACATTCCTGAGCGGGAATTGCGCCGACTGGGGCTGACGATTTCGGATATTTCACGCAAGATCGAGAGCAATTCTCGTGATTTACCCTCCGGTCAGGTGAAAGGCAATGTGGAAAAACAGCTGCGCGCGTTGGCCGATGCCGAAAGTGTAAAGTCGCTTGGCAATATTGAGATAAAATCATTTGCCAGCGGAGAGAAAGTAAAACTTCGAGATTTTGCCAAATTGAGCCGGGGCTTTAATGAGGATCAGCCACAAGGCTATTCGGCCGGTGACAAGGCGATCCAGATTACTATTGAGCGTGCCGAAACTGCAGATACACTGATTACCGCAAAAATATTTGAAGATTATCTGAAAGAAATTCAAGATACCCTGCCGCCGGGCATAACTTTAAAAAAATACGATGTCCGCGCCAATGCTTTGGTTGAGCGCATTATGCTGCTGGTTCGAAACGGGCTGGGTGGCCTGGTGCTCGTAGTTGGAATTTTGTTTATCTTCCTCAATGCAAGAATTGCGTTTTGGGTCGCCATGGGCATTCCAACCGCATTGCTTGCCACAATCGGCCTGATGTATGTCAGCGGGCAGTCGATCAATATGGTCTCGCTATTTGGCCTGATCATGATGCTCGGCGTTATCGTTGATGATGCAATCGTTGTCGGTGAACATACGGCCACACGCTACAATGATGGCGATGCGCCCTTCGACGCCGCCGAAATGGGTGCCGGACGCATGGTGGTTCCGGTTGTTGCCGCGATGGTAACAACAATTGCAGCCTTTGCTCCCATATTGGTAATAGGCGGGGTCATAGGCCAGATATTCAGCGTATTGCCATTTGTTGTGGTCGCCGTCGTAATCGCAAGTTTAATCGAGTGCTTTTTGGTGCTGCCGGGACATTTGGCCCATACATTAATGCCAAAACCGCGCAGGCTCTGGTCCTGGTGGCGGCAACTATTTGTCGCCATGGCCGTTGCCGCAATGGTGTTGTCGCTGGCAACCCGCACAACGGGGACGGTTCTGCCAGAATTTATTGCGGCGCAAATTGCGCAAATTCAATCGTGGCGCGAAACTCAAAGCACAATAGTATTTGTGTCATCAATCACGTTTTTCAGCCTGGCAATTGGCACAATATTTGAGTTTATCATATTTACCTCAGGACTGATCGCCCGCTGGGTTGGATCAAAGTTCAACAGAAATACCGAGCGTACACTTGAAGGTGGATTGTTTCGTCGCAACTTTGATGCGGGGTTTAACTGGTTTAGAGATCGACCGTTTAATGCGCTGGTAACTGCCGCCTATGATTTTCGCTATGTAACCATTGCAATCGCCGCAAGCACGGTGATGGTCATCGTTGTTGGTTTGATTATGGGCGGAAAAGTCGGGTTTGTGTTCTTTCCTTCCGCCGAAGCCGAAAGCCTGTCCGGCCGGGTGATTTTCAATGCGGGTATCCCGGAGAAAGATGCAATTGATGCGGTGAAAAAAATCGAGGCAGCCCTTCAATTGGCAGAACAGGAGTTAACCGGCGGTAAGGAAAAGCTGGTTGTAGCTTCCTTTGTGACCTTGGGTTCAGCCGGACGAAACAAAGGTGATAACCTGGCGTCAATTCGCGTTCAGCTCACCACGTCGGAAAGTCGAAGCATCAGAACGCCCAAATTCATTCGCACCTGGCGCAAAAATATCCCGAAAATTGCCGGTGTGCGGCGAGTGTCAATCTTTGAACATCGCGGTGGCCCTCCCGGCCGCGATATTGATGTGCAATTACAAGGTGCCAATGCACCAGTGCTCAAGGCGGCCGCGTCCGAGATCATCGAGATTGTAAACGCGATTGATGGTGTCTCGGGTGTGGCCGATGATCTGCCCTATGGCAAGCCGGAATTAATCATGGAATTACTGCCGCGCGGGGCCGCCCTTGGCTTCTCAATAGATGATATTGGACGGCAGGTGCGTGATGCCTTTCAGGGTAAAATACCGCGCCGATTTGCCGAAGGTGATGACGAGGTTTCAATCACAGTTTCCCAGATCATGCGCAATAAAGGGGCAGCAGCACTTCGTAGTTTTAAACTTAGAAGCCCGGGCGGAGAGTTCGCACCCCTTTCAGAAGTGGTAAAAATAACCGAGCGGCAGGGGTTTGCAGCAATTGACCGGGAAGACGGTAAGGCTGTTGTATCTGTTACCGGTGATCTGGATACCAATATCAATACGACAGTAAAAGCCATTGAGATATTGGAGGCATCCGGCCTTTCAGCAATTGCCACAAAATACGGTATAACCTATAAATTCGGCGGTCGATCAAAGGAACGCAAGGAGGCATTTGCCGACCTTGGCATCGGGGCGGCTATTGCGATATCTGTGATTTATATAATTTTGGCCTGGGTTTTTGCCAGCTACTGGAAACCAATTGCCGTCATGATGATCATACCATTTGGCATCGTTGGTGCCGTATTTGGCCACTGGATATTAGGCTATAAACTCACCATGTTGTCGATGGCGGGCCTGCTCGGTCTTGCGGGCATTCTGGTCAATGATTCAATCATTCTGGTCAGTCGAATGGACGAGCGTTTAGGGTTTGGTGAAGACACCAGAACGGCCTCAATCGGTGCCAGTCGGGACAGATTGCGAGCAGTATTGTTGACCTCTCTTACGACGATAGGTGGTCTTTTGCCTTTGCTATATGAAAAGAGCCTACAGGCACAATTTCTATTACCGATGGCAATTACAATTGTATTCGGACTTGCGATGGCAACGCTTCTGGTTCTGTTTCTTGTGCCCGCCCTGATGGCGATTGGTGAAGATATAAACTGGCTCTTGAGGTCAATTTACGGAGATAGCAAGAAGTCCCGGCAACCGGTATTGGGCGCTGCCGAATAAGTCCTAGTTTTTCCAGAAACTAGGAAAGAAAAGCACCAGCACTGTAAACAGTTCCAACCGCCCAACCAGCATGGTGATGCATAAAATCCATTTCGCCGGATCATTGAGCGATTTGAAATTTCCCGCCGGGCCAATAATATTTCCAAGCCCCGGACCAACATTTGAAATTGAAGTACCCGCAGCCGAAATGGCTGTCAGCATATCAAGCCCGGTGAGGTTCAGCGCAACCGCAGATACGGCAAATGAAGCGATAAACAGAAAGAAGAAACTCATCACCGCGGTTGAAACAGAGGAGGGTAATGGCCTGCCATTAAATTTTTTGATGAACACACCATTTGGATAGATGATTTTGTGCAGATGTTGCCGAATATCCTGAAACAGCACCTGAAAACGAAATATCTTGATGCCGCAAGATGTCGATCCAGCGCATCCGCCGACAAACATAATAACGAAAAAGAACGCGACCGAGCCATGTCCCCAAAGGGTATAATCATCGGTGGCAAACCCGGTCCCGGTAATAATAGACGTGACATTGAAAATAGCATCAACCAGCCGAAACAGGCCGGGGTTCACGCCTGAAAAACGCTCCAGATTCCAAACAATAACAATCGCCACCAACAACACCACCAAAAAGACCCTCACTTGAGAATCTCGAAACAATGGCTTGGGGTTTCCGCCGACAAACTGAACATAAAGCAGAAATGGAATTGAACCTAAAACCATAAACAGCGATGCAGTTAAATCGATCGCCATACTGTCAAAACTCCCAAGCGAGCCGTCACTGGTCGAAAATCCACCGGTCGCAACCGTGGTCATGGCATGAACAGTCGCATCCAGCACATCCATGCCTGCAACCAGATAAAACAAAAAACAAATGAAGGTCAGGACGACAAAAATACTGGTGATTGAACCGGAAATCTGAGAGGCGCGCGGCAATATTTTATCGGAAGTCTCAAACGCTTCCACTTTAAAAATCTGCATGCCGCCAATTTGTAGCATTGGCAATACAGCAACCGCCATAACCAGAACGCCAAGGCCGCCTAACCATTGCAAAATGCCGCGCCATAGCAATATGCCGGTTGGTGCATCATCCAGCCCGGTAATTACCGTAGAGCCGGTGGTCGTAAGGCCAGAGAGTGCTTCAAAATAGGCGTCGGTATAGGTTGGCACGATGCCCGATAAATAAAATGGCAATGCGCCAAATCCGCTAACTGTAATCCAGACGGTGACCGTCATCACAAAGGCCTGCCGAATGGACAGGCTTTTAGGAATTCCGCGTGCGCTGAGAAATAATCCAAGGCCGATCAACAAGGTGAAAGCGGAAGATGATGCAAATACCTGCCAATCAGCGCTGTTGTTGATAAGGTCAACAATGGCCGGGATCATCATGGCGCAACCCAGTGTGGCCAACAACACACCAACCACCAGCAATATTGGTCTGATATCCATGATTTCAGGCCTTAATTCAGCGCCGTGTGCCGACCGGGAATATCCAGAGAAAACGCTGGAACCTCGATATCAAGCATAATGCCATCCTCGCGGGCCATTTGAAAAGAACCGGACATAATTCCCGATGGTGTGCTCAAGGGGCAGCCACTTGAATATTCGAAGGAAGCACCAGGAGGCAGTGTTGGCGTTTCGCCCACAACCCCGTCGCCACGAACTTCCTGAACCCGGCCAAGGGCATCGGTAATATGCCAGTATCGAGTAAGCAGCTGCACTACGAATGGGCCATTATTTTTGATGATAATACGGTATTTCCAGAAATACCTGTCCTGATCAGCATCGGATTCCTGCTCAAGATAGCTTGGTTCAACATCAACCGAAATGGAATGGGTAACTGAGGAATACATGTCGCTTTTCTGATGTTGTTTCGAGCAATATATCCCCCTTTCTCACATCCCAACCCTATTATCAATCATTACCCAATCAATAAAATGGTCTAATTTTAGATTGCCGCTAAGTGCCTGGCAAAGTCATTGCTGTTCATTAGCGTCTTGCAACGCTCAAACCGGCCAATCGAATAGGCCCAGAAATCCTCTGCCTGATTGCCATTTGCATGCTGGATAAGCCCCCAAAGGGTCCAAAGTAAATCACACATAGCCTTATATATGATCATTCGGCCAAACTGGGCATCTGATACCCCGCCACCGCAATAGGCCGCCATCATTTCGCGGTCTTGTGCATCGTTAAAGCCTGCTTCAACAGATAGGTCGCCTAAATCCCACAAGGGGTCGTTCATGCCAGAATATTCCCAATCGACAATCCACATATGGGAGCCGGTATCAAGAAAATTCTCGCATAAGGGGTCGCAGTGGCAGGGCGCAAGTTTTGCCGGGGCAGCATTGAGCGCATCACGCACCGGACGAGCCGCCTTCACTACGTCATGATAACCATCTGGCAGTTCAGCACCCAGTTTGGTGAGCATGGCCAGATATTCATCAATCATGGCAAAAAGCTCAAACCGGAACTGAAATTCTTTTCCGCATGTATGCAGTTTTTTAAGCGCCAAAGCGGCACGTGCGGGTGAGCCATTGGTCGAGGAAAAAAGATCCGGCGACATGGTAACTGCATCGCCAAGATGTTGCTGCAGCATCAACCCATCGCTTTCGTCGGCAAAGAGAATTTGGGATGAAACGCCGGCATCCGCTGCGATTTTCGCATTGTGAATTTCGATTCTACGGTCAATATATTCCTCGGTTCCGGCACCCGGCACCCGCAGCACGTAATTTTCATCGCCATCGCGAATATGAAATACCAGATTTGTTAAGCCCCCAAGCCGCGATATTTCAAGGCCGGTTTTACCGCGCAATTGCGGAATTCGTTCCAACGCAGGCTTGATTATCTTTTCCATTTCATTCCTCCAAACTTGACCTTAGCAAAGTATTTTTGTGCGGGCCGTATCATAAGCGCTGCCGTCAATGCGCTTGGCCGCGTGACGTTCGCAATAGGCTTCGATTTCAAAACCCCCTGCGTCGATAATATTGGCTGGCAAATAACCGAATGCGATGCTTTGACCAACCGTATATCCAAAATTACCGCTGGTGGTCAGGCCGACCAGTTTGCCCTGGTGGTAGATCGCCTCTGACCCGTAAAGGTGAATATCCTTATCAACGACAAAGCAGCAAAGTTTGCGGGTAACACCTTCCTCCTTTTGTTTTTGCAAGGCGTCCTTGCCGATAAAATCACCCTTGCTGAGTTTTACGCAGAACCCCAGTCCGGCTTCCAGCGGCGTGTAGTCCGGGCCAATATCGGCCCCCCAGTAAAGGTATCTTTTTTCCATCCGCAAGCTGTCAATCGCCCGGTAACCGGCATCAATAATATCAAATTCTTCCCCGGCCTGCCGCAACAGTTCGTAGACATAAGCCGCATATTCGACAGGTATGTGTAATTCCCAGCCAAGTTCGCCCACATAGGTCAACCGCACCGCCAGCACCGGTGCCATGCCGATATGTATCCAGCGCGCACCCAAAAAGGCAAAGCCCTCATGGGAGACATCATCATCGCTGACTTTTTCCAATACCTTGCGAGCAAAAGGCCCACATAAATTAATCACCGCCCGTGAGGATGTAATGTCGCTTAGATGCACATTTTCGCGCGGCGCAATATTGCTTTCAATCCAGTGCCGGTCGCGCACCCCAAAGCCGCTGCCGGTAACCACATAAAAACGATCATCTGTCTCGCGAATGATGGTGAGATCGGCCTCAATACCGCCCCGCTCATTGCAAAGTTGCGTATAGGTGGCGGTTCCAGGTGCCTTGTCCACATTATTGACCGCCAGCCGTTGCAAAAACGAAGCGGCATCCTTGCCGATAATCTCAAATTTTGAAAACGAGCTTTGGTCGATCAAGGCAACTTTTTCACGGATGGCTTGATGCTCAAAACCAACGGTTTTTTCCCAGCCAATGCGTTCAAATGATGGATTGTCGACGCGCTCCATACCCTCGCGCCAGAAGAAATTGGGCCGCTCCCAACCGGACTTTGAACCAAAGCTCGCGCCGTTTTTTGCCAATGCATTATAGAGCGGGCTACGCCTCCTCAGTCGCGCGGTTTGCATTTCTGTTGCCGGAAAATGTACCTTGTAATATTGAGCGTAAACTTCCACCGAGCGTTGGCTCAAATAGCTGGATGAGGCCTGATGCGGTCCAAAACGGCGCACATCAAAGGCCCAAAGGTCCATGCCGGGATCGCCCTCCAAAATCCAGTTGGCCATCACTTCGCCAGCGCCACCGGAACCGGCAATTCCGGCGGTAAACCCACAGGCGACAAAATGATTGGGTTGCTCAGGGATTTGCCCGAGGATCGGTTCCCCATCGGCTGAAACCGGAATGGGGCCGTTGATCATGGTTTGAATGCCCAACTCGTTTAATATTGGCAGGCGCTCGGCAGCGGGCAACAATACCTTTTCAAACCGGTCGAAATTTCCCTCATAGAGCTCCCGGCCAAACTCAAAGGGCAGCCGTTTTTTGCCCACATGTGGGGTGCCTTCCTCCCAGCCGCCAATTACAAAGCCGCCAACTTCCGGTTTTAAATAAAACAGATTGTGCGGGTCGCGGAAGGTCGGAAGGTCGGTTGGGATATTCTGCGATTTATCGGTGACACAATATTGGTGTTCGACCACGGTCGTGGGCAAGGCAATGCCTGCTAGCTGGCTTACCTGTCCGGCCCAAAGCCCTGCGGCATTGACCAGCGTATCACATTCCACATAGCCCTTGTCGGTTTGAACGCCCTTTACCCGATTGCCCTTGATGATAATATCTTCAACCAGCACATTTTGTTCAAATTTCACCCCGCCAGCGCGCGCGCCGGCAACCAGCGCCATTGTGTAGCTATAGGGGTCAATATAGCCGTCGGTTGGAATAAAGGCCGCGCCTAATACGCCATCGGTTGACATATAGGGAAATTTTTCCTGTGCTTCTTTGGCGCTCAACAATTCAAGCTCAAATCCAAAACTGCGCGCCGTGGTGGCGGTGCGCTTAATCTCCTGCCAGTGGTCCGGGCTGGAGGCGACGCGCAGGCTGCCCACCTGATGCCAGCCGGTTTCCTGCCCCGTTTCCTTGGCCAGCCGCTCGCAAAGCGCAACTGAATTTTGCATCATTTTGGTGAGGTTGCGTTTTGAGCGCAATTGGCCAATCAGCCCGGCCGCATGCCATGTTGCCCCGTGGGTGACCAGCGATTTTTCTATAACCAGCACATCGCGTTCCCCGCGCTGGGCCAGATGATAAGCAATTGAGCACCCAACCGCCCCGCCGCCGATAATGACTATTTTTGCACGATCCTGCATTGATATAATCCTTATCAGATTTTTATCCGGCTCATGGCGGGGTCAAAAAGTGGTTTTAAATGCACTTTGCAGGCAATGCGCCGGGTTGCGACTTCCAGCTCATATTTGCCGCTCAATACATAATCGCGGTCAACGCCACTGGCATTGCGCACATAGCCAAAGCCAATATTTTGCGCCAATGTATAGCCCCAGCCGCCGCTGGAAAGCCATCCAACCCGCTCGCCATTGCGCAGAATGGTTTCGCGTCCAAGCAAAACAACGCCCGGGTCATCAATGGTGAAACAGGCAAGCAGTTTTGGCAGTGGTTTTTCCTGTCTTTCCAACAGTGCTGCACGGCCAATAAAGTCACAATTAGTTTTCAACTTAACTGCCCAGCCAAGCCCCGCTTCAAACGGCGTGTGGTCCGGGCCAATATCAGAACCCCAGGCACGATAGCCTTTTTCCAGCCGCAGCGATTCAATTGCCCTGTATCCGGCATTGGCGATGTCAAAGCGTTCGCCCGCCTGCATTAGCGCATTATAGACCGCCAGCGCATTTTCCTTATTGCCGTGTAATTCCCAACCAAGTTCGCCCACATAGGTTATGCGCAGCGCCTTGACCGTGGCCCCGGCAATGGCGATTTCATGGCATTGACCAAAGGGAAAGTTCTCGTGCGAAACATCATCTTTTGTGACCGCGCTCAGCACATCACGCGCATGTGGCCCCATCAGCGAAAGGGTGAAACCTTCATCCGTAATATCGACAAGTTTTGCATCGCAATCAGCCGGAATATTGCGCGAAATCCACGAAAAATCATGGGCGCGAAAGCCGGTTCCGGTGACGATGTAATAGAGATCATCATCCATGCGGGCGACGGTGAGATCACACTCAATACCGCCGCGTTTATTCAGCATTTGCGTATAGATAATCGAGCCGTTGGGCTTTGCAACATTATTGGCGCAAATCCACGAAAGAGCTTTTTCAGCGTCCGACCCACGCATTTCAAATTTGGCAAAAGATGATTGATCAAACAACCCAACCCGTTCGCGGATGGCCCTGTGCTCGTCGCCCACATGGGGAAACCAGTTTTGCCGCCCGAACGAATATTCATCGACCGGTTCAACGCCCTTTGGTGCAAACCAGTTGGGCCGCTCCCATCCCATTTTTTCACCAAAGCAGGCACCCTGTTCCTTCAGTCGGTCATAAAGCTGTGACACCCGCAACGGCCGGGCCGATAAATGCTCCTCGTAGGGCCAGGGCATGGCGTAATGCTTGCCGTAGAGTTCCAGAGTTCGATCACGCACCACGGAAACATCACGCTGGTGCGGTCCAAAACGGCGAATATCCACCGGCCATAAATCGGTCGAGGATTCCCCGCCGACAATCCATTCGGCCAGCGCTTTTCCGGCGCCCCCGCCTGAGGCGATGCCAAAGGCATTAAAGCCGGCACCGACGAAAAACCCATCCACTTCCGGCGCTTCACCTAAAATAAAGTTACCATCAGGCGTAAAGGATTCAGGCCCGTTGACCAGATCCTTGATCCCGGTTTTTTCCAATGCGGGCACCCGTTCCAGACATTGGGTAATCGCCGGTTCAAAGTGATCCCAATTGCTTTCCAGCAGCGTGAAGTTAAAGCCCTTGGGAATGCCGTCTACAGCCCAGGCAATAGGGTTTGGTTCATAAACCCCGGCCACCAACCCGCCAACCTCTTCCTTGAAATAAATACGACGATCCGGGTCGCGAATGGTCGGCATATTACGGTCGAGACCCTCCACCTGTTCGGTGACCATATATTGGTGCTCAACCGAAACCAGCGGCACATTCACACCGGCCATAGCGCCAATTTCGCGTGCCCATTGCCCGCCACAATTGACCACAAATTCAGCGGAAATATCGCCATGTTCGGTTGAAATGCCGCAAGCGCGCCCGTCCTTGACCGTAACACCGGTGACCTTGCTATCCTCAATGATTTTAACCCCGCCCTTGCGCGCACCAATGGCCAGTGCCTGGGTAATATCAGATGGATTTGCCTGCCCGTCACTGGACATATAACACCCGCCAACCACATCCGAACCGTCCATAATGGGCCAGAGTGCCTGACATTCCTGCGGGTTGAGAATTTCCATATCAAGGCCAAAGCTGCGCGCCGTTGTTGCCTGACGTTTATAATCGGTCAGCCGTTCGTGATTGCAGGCAAGTCGCAGACAACCGCTCATTTTCCAGCCCGTGGCCTGTCCGGTCTCTTGTTCCAGACGGTCATAAAGTTCGACCGAATATTTCAGTAATTGGGTGACATTGGCATTTGAGCGCAATTGCCCCACTAGGCCTGCCGCATGAAAGGTTGAACCGCTGGTGAGTTTGCCACTTTCGAGCAAAACCACATCGCGCCAGCCAAGTTCGGCCAGATGGTAGGCGGTGGAGCAACCAATAATGCCACCGCCGATTATGACGACGCGGGCATGGGAGGGGATATTCGTAGTCATTTAATGTCCTTCAAATATGCAATTTTTGAAATGCGCATGGGTGCGCAAAATATGTGAGTTTCTGAGTTAGGGATGGTGTGGTTCATCTATCCAATCCCCAATTCGCGTTTTCTTTTATTGCTCCAGGCACCGATAAGCCGGTCGACGATGATCGCGATAAGCGAGATTGCCAGACCTGCCACAATGCCCCGGCCAATATCCGCTTTGGTCAGCGCGATATAGACCTCTTGCCCAAGGTCGCGGGTGCCAACAAGGGCGGTGATTACCAACATGCTCAAAGCCATCATGATGGTCTGGTTGATGCCCAGCATAATTTCCGGCAAGGCCAAAGGCATCTGCACTTTCCACAGAATTTGGCGTTTGGTGCAGCCGGTGGCAATGGCAGCCTCGATCAGGTGTGGCGGCACATTTCTAATGCCGTGATCGGTGTAACGAATGGCGGGCACCACCGCATAGGCGATAACCGCCAGCATGGCGGCAAAATCCCCGACCCGAAAAAGCATGACCACCGGCATTAAATAAACAAAACTTGGCAGGGTTTGCAGCGTGTCGATGACAACTTGAACAATCCTGTGCAGGTTCTCATTACGCGAAGCGGCAACGCCAATAGGAATGCCGATCATACAGGCGATTATTACCGATAAGCCGCAAAGATAGATGGTAATCATTGCCTTGGGCCAAAGGCCAACCGTTGCGATGAATATGGCGGAAAGGCCAGCAAGCAGCGCCAGTCGCCAGCCGCCAAGCCGCGCACCTGCAATAGAAACCCCAATAACCACCGCAACCCACGGCAGGCTGAGCAAGAACCGCTTTGTCGGTATCATAATATTGAGCAGCAGGAAGTTTTTGACCGCATCAAGTTCGTCGAAAAAGTTGATATTGATATATTTCACCACATCGCCCCAAAAAGAGCCGGTGGAAATCTGCCATTCTTCCGGGAAAATATGAACCGCTGGAACCACAAGCCCCAGCAACCAGGAGGCAATGGCAATGCCCGCTGCGGCCAGCAAATAGGGGTGCTTTTGAAGCAAGTTTTGCGAGGCTGGAATTTGCGCCGGTTGTGGTTGGTTGGCTAAAGCCTGGCTCAACCGGTCAAGCGCGATTGCAAGCAGGGTAATGGCAACGCCAGCCTCGATGCCTTCACCGATTTTCAACCGTCGAAGCGCATTCAGCACATCGAAGCCTAGGCCACCGGCCCCGATCATCGAGGCAATGATCACCATGTTGAGCGACAGCATAACAACCTGATTAACCCCGACCATAATAGCAGGTTTTGCCGTCGGCAATTGAACCTTCATCAATAATTGTCGCGATGAGCACCCGGCCATTTTGCCAAATTCGACGATTTCATCGGGCACTTTTTGTAAGGCCAATATGGTGATGCGCACCATTGGCGGCATGGCGTAGATGATGGTCGCGATCATTGCCGATACCGGGCCAAAGCCAAACAGGATCAACACCGGCACCAGATAGGCAAAAACCGGTACGGTCTGCATCAGATCTAATATCGGCGAAAGCGCCTGATTAAAGCGGGCGGAGCGATGCGCCTGAATGCCCAGCAGCAACCCGACAAACACGCCAAGCGGCACAGAAATTACGATGGAGGAAAGTGTGATCATGGCGCTATCCCATTGGCCAAAGATCGCCAGATACAAGAAACATGCACCCACCAACAGGGAGAGGTTGCGCCCGCCTACTTTCCAACCCATCAACATGACAATGCCAATGACCCCAACCCACGGCAGGCGCGGGAATATTTCAATCGCGCCGCTGCCCTGTCCCTTTAGGAACCCGCTGGACAGCAGGCTTTTTGCCACCCAATAGGGCTGCTCAATGATCCATGAGAAAAAGCGGGTGGCCTCGCGAAAGGTAAACAGGCCAAAATCGAGGCTGTTCATCAGCCATTTCATCAAATCACTGATCCAGAAGCGCAAAGGCCATATCCATGCGCGCGGGTATTTAAACATCCAAGGAAAACTGTCTTTCAGCAGATAGCAAAGCAAAGTAAAGGCCAGCAGACCGGCCCATATTGCCCACCAGCGTTGTGCGGTGAGGCTGCTGCTTGCGGTACTATGTCGGGTGGCGCTCACAACATTCAATCCTGATCAAGCAGAACTGAAAGCACGGCCTGACGGGAGATTTCCCCGACGATTTCCTCGCCGTTCTTCACACAATAGGGTGTTTCGCTGTGAACAAGTTTTGCAGCCAGGTCTTCTATTTTAGTATTAACTTGAACGCTGCCAGCAAAATCTGAAGCCTTGGGCCTGGTCATAATTGCACCGGCGGTTAATACCTTGGCGCGTGGAATGCCGCTGGTAAATTCCTCCACATAACCATCCGCCGGGCGAAGCAATAATTCTTCTGCTGTGCCAATTTGAATGATCTTGCCATCCTTCATAATGGCAATGCGGTCGGCAAGCCGGATTGCCTCGTCAAAATCATGGGTTATGAATACGATTGTTTTGTGCAGCACGCTTTGCAGCCGCAGGAATTCTTCCTGCATTTCGCGGCGGATTAACGGGTCAAGGGCTGAAAATGGCTCATCCAGAAACCAGATTTCCGGTTCCACGCAGAGCGAGCGGGCAATGCCGACCCTTTGTTGCTGACCGCCTGAAAGCTCGCGCGGGAAATAGTTTTCACGCCCATTCAGCCCGACAAGTTCGATCATTTCACTGGCACGCTTTTCTCGCATTTCGCGGGATATGCCCTGAATTTCTAGCGGAAAGGCGACATTGCCCAGAACGCTTAAATGCGGCAGCAGGGCAAAGTGTTGAAACACCATGCCCATCTTGTGACGGCGATATTCAATCAGCTCTGTCTCATCGGCTTTTAGAATATCCCGGCCCTGAAAAAGCACTTCGCCCGCGGTTGGTTCAATCAACCTGGTCATGCAGCGCACAAGCGTGGATTTGCCGGAACCCGATAGCCCCATAATGACAAAAATGTCGCCCTCATAAATGTCGAGATTGGCATCGCGCACAGCACCAATCATGCCGGATGATGCAAGTTCCTCGTCACTGGGTTGTGGGTTGTTTGCAAGAAAGGCAGAAGGTTTGTCGCCGAATATTTTCCAAACAGATTTGCAACCAAGTTTAACGGGCCGCTCATTGGGTTGCGGGGAGGCGTTCACGCATCGCTCCTGAATATTCAAGTGAATTGGTGTCGGGCCAAAACCATAATTGCAATCTTGCCCAGCATGTTTGTCAGTTTGTGCAAACGGGCCGAAACATTCCGGCCCGTATTATTAATGCAACTCTATTGGATCCAGGCTTTCCAGCGCGCTTCATTCTTGCTCATCCAGCCGGCAACCACATCATCAAGTTTTTTGCCATCGAGGTCGATTGCGGCGATCATCTTGCCCATTTCATTGTTGTCGATTTTGAAATTACGAACTGCTTTGTAAGCGCCCGGCCATTTCGCCTCACCGCCCTTCCAGCCGACTTTCTTGATCCAGCCAAAGGGCTTGCCGCAGTCATATTTCATGTCTTTGTTGATGCCCCAAGATGCATCACTATAGCATTCCGGCGTATATTCAGGAAATTCCACCCATTCGCCATCAAACTTTGCAACCGCCCAATGGGGCGCATAAACCCAAAGCAAAATAGGCGCTTTACGCTGATAGGCTGATTCAAGTTCTGCAAATAATGCAGCATCGGTTCCCGCATGAACGACTTCGAAATCAAGTCCAAGCGCTTCCGCCCGTTCATCATCAAAACCACCCCATGTAACCGGGCCGCCGAGATAACGTCCCTTGGGAGCCGTTTCCGGTACGGAAAATACTTCGGCGCATTTGTTAAGCGCTTTCCAGTCCGGCAGGCCGGGGCATTTTTCCTTCATATAACTTGGATACCACCACTCTTCCTTGGCATCCATTCCTGTCTCGCCAAGATCAACAGTCTTGCCGGTTTTCAGCGATGCATCCATCGCATCCTTGCCGGTGGTTTCCCACATTTCCATGGCAATATGCAGATCACCGGTTTCAAGCCCGGCAAATTGCGCGATGTAATCCGCCTGCACATATTCAATATTGAACCCGGCCTTTTTCAAAACTTCGCCCATAATATGAGTGGTTACATATTGGCCGGTCCAGTCGTGAATGGTCAGCTTTATCGGGTCACTTGATTGCGCCGAGGCCGACCCGGCCATTAGGCTCATCATGGCCGCAGCCACCGTCGATTTGATAATGTTTTTGTAATTCATGAAATTCTCTCCCGTTGATTATTGGCGTGGTGCTCTTGATGGCGTAGGCGGCATAATTAACCACCTGAATTTTTGGCAAATATCAGGGTATAATTTGCATAATGTCAAGAAAAACCACATAAATTGTATGAATTATGTGGTATTTTGTGGAATATTACCCGTGAGCAAAAAATTGAAACTGGGAAATTCGAAAATGTATGCAAGCCGCAGGCAGTCTGAAATCCTAAATACGGTGCAAAATCTGGGTTCCTGCTCGATTAGTGAGTTGGCCAGCTCCATTGGTGTTTCTGATGAAACCATCCGTCGTAATCTCAAGCCCTTGTCTGACCGTGGATTGGTTTTGCGGGTGCATGGCGGGGTGACCTTGCCGGATGCATTGCACGAAGCGCCATTCCAAAAGCGTATTCAGGAAAATGCCGAAGCCAAGCGGCAAATTGCTAAGGCAGTGGCCGAAGAAATCCAGGATGGCGATACGCTGATCCTTGATTGCGGCTCGACCACAACCTTTGTGGCGCGCGCATTGCGAGTGCGTAAAAACCTGATAGTGGTCACCAATTCTGCCGAAGTGGCACGCACGCTGGCAACAAATGAAAGCAATCGCGTCTTTATGGCGGGCGGCGAATTACGGCCCGATGATACGGCATCCCTTGGTGCGTCAGCGCTGGAATTTGTGCGCCAGTTCAAGGTGCGACACGCCATTATTACCGTCGGCGGCATTACCGGCGATGGCGGGTTAATGGTTTTTCACCCCGAGGAGGCGGAATTTTCCCGGGCAATTATTGGTTGCGCGGAAAATGCAATCGTTGCCGCTGATCATTCGAAGTTTCAGGGGCAGGGGCTGGTGCGGGTATGCGATCTTTCCAGCGTTGATATGTTGGTAACAGATTATACTATACCTAATGGTATGTTTAAAAATGTCGATTTAGGAAATCTCAGTATCAAGATTGCCTAGAGCTCTTATTCTCCAGCCCGCTCAATATAGCATCGGCGCGCTCTGATAAATCATCATCGCCTGCAGATAGCCCCAAATCACCTATTATTTGTTGCCAGTTAGTCGTGGCTTTCGACATGGAATTATCCACACCTAATTGTTCGACGGTCAGGGCAACCTCGCGCATTTCAGCGGCCCGGCGCGGGCCGTGCACCATCATTCGTTCCAGCATGTAACTGGCTTTTTCATGCCAGTTGAAGCCCGGATAGGTTTTCTCCAATGTGTCTAAAACGATATTCTCAACACCCGCCTTGCGGCCTGAAAGCACGCATTCGGCGATCAATGCCTCCAAACCTTTCATCATGATGGAGCGGATCATTTTGATGGATGATGCCCGCCCAATTTCAGCGCCGATAAATTCAGCCCCCATGTCCATTTGGGTAAGAAAGGCAAGTGCAGCATTGCCATTTGGCCCGGAAACCAACAGGGGTGCCCGATGCAGCAACGGATGAACCGGGGCCATAATCGCGACATCTATGTAAATGCCACCGGCGGCGGTAATGATCCTTGATGCGGCTTTTTTGGTGTCCGGTGCGCATGAATTGCAATCAAAATAGAAGCAGTCTCTTGGGATGTGGTTGGCCGCATTTTCAGCCGCATTCAGCGCCTGATCAGCAGTTACCAGCGAAAATATACCGTCTACCCCGGTAATACATGCGCCTATATCCCCAACGCCAGAAATGTTGGACTTTGCGTAAATTTCTGTTTGTTTGGCGGCAAGATCGCTATCCAGGCTCTTAATGTCAAAGGCTGAGAATTGGCAGGAGATATTGGCTGACCAGCCTTGGTAAAACGCCTGCGCCGCTTCGCCAAAACCGATCAGGGCAATGTTTTTAGGTCGTTTCTGGTGGATATTGTCGTTCATTTGTTCACAAGGTCCCCGGCCTTTTGCAGCAAGCCCAAAAACAACGATTGGTTCCGGGTCGGCACCCAGTTTTTCCGAACCGTGGTGCCGATATCTCTTGATGTTTGCCCCATATCGAATTTCAGGCATTTAAGCAGGCCAATTTCAATCTCGTGGGCAATTTGGTGCGATGAAATGATTGTCAGCCGGTCGCTGCCAAGCAACAGGCCGCGGATCAGCACCAGCGAACTTGCCTCGATCACATTGGATGGCTCCAACCCGTCGGACCTTGCAAACATATTATTATAGCAATCTCGAGTTGGCGTTGCCTCGCGTGGTACGATCCACGGATAGTCGGCGAGATTTTCCAGTGACAGATTTTGATTTGAAAATAGGGGATGATCGGCGCGCGCTGCAATTGCCAGCGTATCTGAAAAAAGTTTTGCCTGAACAATGTCGTCGATCGGAATTGGTTCGCGCAATGCTCCGACCAACAGGTCAATTTCGCCATGCCGAAGCCCATGCAACAAATCGCTATAGGGGCCATCAATGACGTTTACATCAATATTAGGCTTCTGCGCCATCAGGGCATTAATGGCATGCGGCAGCACAAATGTGCGGGCCAGCGGCATGGTGCCGATAACGATGCGCCCAACTTCACGCCCACGCCAGTTTTCTATTTCTTCCAAACCCTGATCAAGCTCGCTGAATGCCAGTTTGGCACTTTTTGCCAGCAGATTGGCGGCCCGGGTAAGTTCAATTCCCTGACTGGTTTTTTTGTATAAAACCAATCCGCAGAGCCGTTCAAGGTCGCGCGCCGCCCGGTGCAGCGAGGGCTGGGAAATATCCATTAACCGAGCAGCAAGCGAAAAATTACCGGCAGTGGAAATAGCCAGGAGAGAGTTTAACTGCGCCGATGTAACAAGTTGATCGAACTTGCCAAACCCTTTGGTTTTTTGCCCCATGGCAGCATTGTTCGCAAGGTTTGCCCCTTCAAATATATAGTCCAGGGCACGCACCACCCGGCCCAAAAATAATTCACCTGCGATTGTCGGAAACATTCCATTGGCCTGTCGATCGAACAGGCTGGTGCCGACAATCAATTCCAGTTTTGCGATTGCCTGGGTAATCGCCGGTTGAGACAAATGCACATGCTGGGCAGCCATGCTGATGCTATTATGATCAGCGACCTGCCTGAAGGCTCTCAAATGTCGTAAGTTGAAATTATTTTTGCGCAATGCACGCACCATTTGTTGCGAAGATACTCGTATCAACCAACTATCGCACACCCGACAGACAGATCAAAGCGGGTGTTTGGCGCGGGGGAGATTTTATCTCAAGTTTTCAAATTATCCAGTTTGGATTTACCCAGCATTTTGAGCAGAATATTCCGTCCCGTTTTCAATACCGGGTAGAGTATCCGCGAAAGGTTTTTTGATCTGAATACTTGATAATTGAGGGTATTGAAAAACCCGGATCGGGTGCTTAATAGCGCCAGTGAATGAATTGCATCAGCGCCATGATAAAATTTTTCACCAATTTTCAGAACGAAGCCTTCGTCCATATCAATACCAAGCGCATTGATTTCCCGCATGATAGGCGGGTTATCCCGCGCGTTCAAAATTGTCATGCTGCCGGCTGCTTCTCTAATGCTCAGCACCTGACAATAATTGCGGCAAACCGGACATTCATGATCATAGACGAGAGTTATGTTCGGCTGGGTCATGATTTATAGTCAACGATACCTGTATATTCATTTCCGCAAACTTTGCCAGAATAGGTGAATCTGTCTTTTTGTTGCCATCTGATTTCGGTCACAGAATGATTAATCAGTTTGGTCCTGATTGGATTGCGTCTAAACTCGCGCTCCTTGATAGTAAAACGTAGATCGACATTTTCCAGATGCGGATTGTCTTTCAAAAATATCAACAATGATGCCTCGCTAATTGGGCGGCATCTAAAGGAATAGCGGTAATTAGCGGAACGAAACCCTTTGCTTGTATAGGTTTTTTTAGACAATTTTTCAGTCTCGGAGCGGATATCGTATAACCTTAAGCTAGCCCTGTTGGCGGGCTTTGTATACATGCCGTAACCGCCCAGTTTCCACGGGTTTATGAGTTCCTGTGAAACAAGGTTCATGTGGTAGACAATCCACGATGTATGGACTGTCAGAAGCGATATAATGATATAGTGCTTGCCGGACAGTTTTTTCAGGCTTGCAAAAAAATTACCAGAAGACATGTTCTACAAACTCTCCAATACCATGTAAATCTATCACCAATAAAATCACGCAAATGCTAAACAAACGATATGACATGCCAACCCTGAAGGCTATGCAAAGCAGTGCGATGTTTAAAACCTGAAAATTCATTTCATCCGCATATACCCCGGCACCCAGCAGGAAGCTGATCTCAACAAACAAAAACAGCAAAGAACGCACACCAGCCAGCAACAAGGCACCCACTGCAAACTGCCATCCCATTATGAAGATACCAATGAAGCGGTGCCAGCCACACGGAACTTGCAATGTTGCATCGGTGCACAAGAACTGAAACATCCGCTCGGTGTGGCTGCCGTAATAGCTCAAATAAGCGATATATGAGCCATCCCAATAGGTTCCTGCCAGAACCTTTTGCGAGAATGCCGCAAGCATCACGACGCCGAGTGTAACGCGCAAATAATTGGCGTATAGCGGGTCGTCCCAGAATTTTGAAAATAACAGGGCAACAGGAATGGCCCACAGTGCCAACCAGCTGTGGTTGGCATAGGTTGCCCAACTTGTATAAACCGTGGGCGCCAGCAGCAGGACAAACAGCAAAATTGCAATGCGACTGTATTTTTCGAATAAAACAAATGGCAGCGTTGCCGCCATACCAGCCAACATAATTACCGGTTCATAGCCCTCATCGAAGTTATATCTTGCCAGTTTGGTGGACTTTTCAAAGACCACTGACATCATGGCGGTCATCAGCGCCAGGCGATTAAACTTACCACTAGAATCGCGCGTTGCTGCTTCCCCGGAAGGCCAAAGAAAGCCGGTAATTGTAGGTGTGATTGCTGCTTGTAAAGTCATTGAGCCTCTTGGATAAATGCTACCATATATTGCCAACTTTAGCATGTAGTGCATTACTACTTGCTTAATATATAATTAAACAATTCACCATTTACATCCAATAAAATCATTCGTATACAAATGAATTATTTGGTGCAGAACAATATGTTCACGTCAAAAACAATCTGTGCCGCTACTGGAGGAAAGCATGCGCAAACAGCTTGATATTCAATTAGGGTCAAAAACAACAAGTGTGCGAGTGCTTGATGGAATGGAAATTGCCCATGCGGGACGCTATCTGATTGCAAAGAAGCTGCTGGAGCAAGGGGTCGCTAATGTCGACCCTATGTCGCCTGAAAATCCACTGATATATTCAGCCGGCCCCTTTGCCGGGACAAATTTTTCCAACGCCAATCGTTTGAGTGTTGGCTGCAAAAGCCCATTGACCGGCGGTATAAAAGAGGCAAATAGCGGGGGAACCTTTGCCTTTGCCATGGGACAGCTCGAAATTGCAGGCATCACATTTTATGGTGCGCTTGAGGAATGGGGCGTAATTTACATTCCAAAGGAAGGTCCGATCCGCTTTGAAGATGCTTCAGATTATTTAGGTCTTGGAAATTTCGAATGTGCGGAACTTTTGCACCAGAAATATGGTGATAAAACCTCCCTGTCCATATGCGGACCGGTTGGTGAATATCTGGGATTGCTTGCCGGCATTGCCTTTTCTGATACGGAAAACCGCCCGTCTCGCTTTGCCGCGCGCGGCGGTGTTGGTGCGGTTATGGGCATGAAAAAAATCAAAGCTGTGGTGATTGATAAACACAAGATGCCAACTTTTCAGGACCGCAAGAAAATTATGATGGCGGTCAAGGACTATGGCAAAAAACTGGATGAGTCGGTCGCTGTTCAAGCGCTCAAAACAACCGGTACGGCCATGGTTGCCGACCTCACCAATCATCTTGGTGCATTGCCGGTGAATAATTTTTCCGCAGGCCAATTAACCAGTGGCGATGATACTGACCCTTTAAAAATGGGTGGAGATTATATTCGCGAACTCAATACCTCTCGTGGTGGCGACACCAGTCATGCCTGTATGCCCGGCTGTCTGATCAAATGCAGCAATGTCTATAATGATGCGGATGGCAATGAAATTGTCTCGCCGCTGGAATATGAAACCATTGGCCTGCTTGGCACGAATTGCGGCTTGAGTGATCCAGATGATCTGGCATATCTGAACGCAACCGCCAACGATCTTGGGGTGGATTCTATCGAGCTTGGGGCCACAATCGGCGTTTTGATGGAAGCAGGCGAAGCTGAGTTTGGCGATCTCGAATTCATGCGCCAATGTCTTGAGGATATTAAGGCAGGCAATGAGCGGGGCAAATTTCTGGCCCAGGGCACGGCCCGCGTTGGCAGCAAGTTGGGGGTTGCGCGTATTCCTGTGATCAAAAAACAGGCAATCAGCGCCTATGATCCGCGTGTGATCGAGGTTACCGGTATTTCAATGATGTTGACCGCGCAAGGGGCTGACCACACCACCGGCAATGCGCCTTCTTTCAAATGTGATGATAAATCCATTCGCGATCTGGTGGCTGAAAGCCTGAAAATGCAGATCGGCAGCGCTATCGCAGATTCATTTGGCATTTGCGTTTTTGGCCGCACTGTGACCGATGTAAATCTCCAACTGATTGCAGAGGCTGTCAATAACGGATTTGGCACCAGCATTGATGCATCTTTCATCAAAAACATTGGCCTGGAAACGCTGAAGCTGGAAGCGGAGTTTAACAAACAGGCGGGCTTCGGCACCGAAGATGATGAACTGCCTGAATTCTTTATCAAAGAAGCGCTTCCGCCAACCGGAAAGACGGCCAGATTGCAAAGTGCTGAAATAAATCAGATCATGAATGAATTGATCAACCAGGGAGCGGGCCTTTAAATGCAGCAGCCGGTCACAAAGCCTGAGAAAATCCGCTGTGATGCCTGTCCGGTCATGTGCTATATTGCCGACGGGCGTTCCGGTGCCTGTGATCGCTATGCCAATGAGGCTGGGCAATTAGTTCGCCTTGATCCGTTAACAATTTTGCAGCGCCGGGTTGAAGCGGGCGGCGAACTTGTACCTTTTCTCGACGATGAACGAGAATGGGACGGCGATATTGTGGCCTCCAATTCCATGTTTGTAACGGCCGTGGGTGCTGGCACAACCTATCCCGATTACAAGCCAGCGCCGTTTATAGTTTCAAGTGAGATAAACGGCGTTGATATGGTGACCGTGGTGACCGAGGGGATTTTCAGCTATTGCGGCGCGAAAATTAAGATTGATACCGATCGGCATTTAGGCCCGGAGCGTAATCTGGTTCGCGCCAATGGCGAACCCGTTGGCCATGTGACAACTGGCGAATATGGCTCGCAAATGCTTTCCCTTGGCGGTGTTCACCACCTGACCGGCGGCGGCAAAAAAGAGGGTCGTGTTACCTGCGCCACCTTGCTGGCACTGTGCAATGGCGAGGCTACCGAGCTAACCATTGACGAGGGCTCCACCATCATAGTTGAGGCCAACAAGCCGCCAATCATTAATGGCATCGAAGAAGAGCGTATGCGGGTCGGCTGTGGCTCGGCAACCGTTGGTATGTTTGCCTCCCAGTGGAAAGGTCTGGTCGATGAGGTTGTTGTGGTTGATGACCATATTACCGGCGTGATGTCTGAACATCAGGCGGGCAAGGTGATCGGCTGGCAACCAAGCGGTATCAAAATCAAGGGGCGGCGCTCAACCCCCGGGCGTTATTTTCAGGTGGCAGATCCCGGCACCGGTTGGGGTGGCACCGATCTTACCGATCCTTTGGCAATTCTGGGCGATTTCAACGCAAAGTTTGCCAGCAGGGGGCAATCGCTGTTGATGGTTTCAACCACCGGCGAGCAATTTGCTTATTTTGAACTGAATGAGAATCTGTTGCCAGTGGAAATGGAAATACCAGAACGATTAAAACCCTCGATTGTCCGCATAGAGGAAAATTGCGAACCAGCCCTTTGCTCGGTCTTGTTCATGGGTGGTGCGGGTGGTTCGCTGCGTGCCGGGGTGACCGAAAACCCGGTCAAACTTACCCGCTCGGTGCAGCAGGCGATAACCCGGGTTACCTGTGGCGGCGCGCCTGCCTATCGCTGGCCGGGCGGTGGCATTACGGTGATGTCCGATGTTTCGCGGATGCCGAATAATTCCTTTGGCTATGTACCAACACCGGCACTTGTGGCGCCGATTGAATTTACCGTTCGCCGTGAGGATTACGAGGCACTAGGTGGTCATATGGATCATATTATGCCGCTGCAGGAAGCGGTGAAAGGCATGACCGGCCCGCAAAATGATCATATTCTTAAAGGCCAGCGCAAGGTTCATCCAAGTGCTGAAAATCCCTGGCCGGTGGATCTGGATTGATGGGTGAAATGTTTAAAGATCGCCCGCAGATTAACTGGTTGCCCGATGGCAAGCGCTTACAAATGCGCCACGGGCCAATTGATCTGATTATCTCGGCCGACGGAGAGGGGCAAAAACAGGCCTATCGACAGGCAGCGCGCGCCTTTGATGGTTTGCTGGGAGAGTTGGCTGGTGAGCTGGGTTTATTGCGAACCGCAATTAACGATAAATCCGCGCGTCCAAAGGGTCAGGTAGCGATAAATATGTGGCTGGCGGCAAAAAACCTTGGCGCAGGAAAATTTACAACTCCGATGATTGCGGTCGCAGGAGCGGTGGCAGATCAAATATTAGAGGCTATGTGCGATGGCACAAATTTGACCCGCGCCTATGTGAACAATGGTGGTGATATTGCGCTTTATCTGGCCGACGGCAAGCAATTCGAGGTGGGCGTTTGTGCTAACCCGGAAATTGGTTCAATTGCATCAAAAGTTACCATTCTTTCAAGTGACAATATCAGCGGCATCGCTACAAGCGGTTGGCATGGCAGAAGCCACTCGCTCGGCATTGCCGATGCGGTTACCATATTGGCGAAAACCGCAGCCGAGGCCGATGCGGCGGCAACCCTTATTGCCAATGCGGTCGATTTTCCCGGCCATGTGGCCATTAGCCGAAGGCCCGCCAATGAGCTTTCCCCCGACAGCGATTTGGGCGCGAAGCTTGTCACCACGGGTGTTGCGCGGTTAGATTATTTCGACGCGCAGACGGCAATGGAGAATGGTAAAAAGCTGACGCAAAAATTGCTCGATAAAGGGTTGATTGATGCGGCCTATATTGTGCTTCAATCCGAGAGCACCAGCCTTTCGCGTATTGGAGATAAAACCCGCCTTTCCGCCCACCAATCTGCTGAAATGACCCGCTCGTTTCAATCTAAACTGGAGCCTCTAAATGCCTGATGTGATCGTTAGAAAAAGCTTTGTCACCATTGAAGAAATATTTCACGAAGGCGGGCCGATTGCTGAAAAGCCCCTGCGTCGCGGCGTTATTGCCTCGGTTATTAACAATCCGTTTGCCGGGCGCTATGTGGAAGAAATTACCGGCTTCATTGAAGATTTAAAACCGCTTGGCATGAGCATGGCGCAGCAATTGATTGCAGCCCTTGGTGGCGATGCAAGCGTTGTTGAAGGCTATGGCAAGGCGGCGATTATCGGCGAGGCCGGTGAAATTGAACATGGCGCACTTTGGCATGCACCAGGCGGCTATTCGATGCGCGAAAATCTGCCAATGTCGAATGCAATTGTCCCCTCAACCAAAAAAGTTGGCGGCCCGGGCACCCGTATTGACGTGCCTGTCACCCATGCCAACGCCTCCTATGTGCGCTCGCATTTTGATGCGATCGAGGTGGGTATTTCCGATGCACCGAAGGCCAATGAAATGCTGGTTATTCTGGTTATGACCACCGGCCCACGGGTTCACAATCGGGCAGGCGGGTTGGCCGCTGATGATGTCAAAGGCGAAGATGGTCTGCGCTAGGCGGGCTTTGCCAAAAGTTTAAATTCCGGGAGCTGGAGAAATGCCCATGAAAATTCGCAAAATTGTCACCACTGTTGAAAATACATTTATTGAAATTGGCAGGGAAATAAATCCGCCAACCAGAAGGGCGGCCGCCATTGCGGTGATAGAAAACCCCTTTGCCGGTTCCTATCAAGAAAATCTCGATGAGTTGATGACAATTGGCGAGCAGCTTGGCGGGCTGTTGGGGCAAAAATGCGTTGAGGCTCTGGGCATTGAACCCTCAGAAGCCCAAAGCTATGGCAAGGCGGCCATGGTTGGTGAAAATGGCGAATTGGAACATGCGGCGGCCATTTTGCACCCAAAACTTGGAAAGCCACTTCGGGCGGCGGTTGAAAAGGGCGCTGCCCTTGTGCCATCGTCAAAAAAGATGGGCTCGATGGGCCAACCGCTTGATGTGCCGTTGGGCCACAAGGATGCAGCCTATGTGCGCTCGCATTTTGATGCAATGGAAGTGCGCCTGCATGATGCCCCGCGTGCCAATGAAATTATGGTGGCGGTGGTGGTCACCGATTCCGGCCGGCCTTTACCGCGTGTGGGTGGTCTTGAGCATAAGGATGCCGAAGGCAAGGATGGCTTGCGCTAGCGCACCGGCAAGCGGGTGTTGAGAACGAACGATAATCGAGTCTCGTTGACATTATTCAGTTCCTGCAATACCGTTTGTGTACGAATGAAAATAGCCTGAACATCGGGCCATTGGAGGAAATTGCTACCTTGATTTAAAATTTTAGATTTTGTTCCAAACGGGAGGATTATTTGGAATATATCAAAAATGCCTGGTATGTGGCTGGCTGGTCCAGTGAATTTGCAGACGCGCTTTGCAAAGTAACAATACTGGAAGAAAATATAGTGATGTTTCGCGCCTCAAACGGCGAAGTCATTGCAATGGAAGATCGTTGCCCACACCGGCTCTTGCCATTGTCCAGGGGCAAGCGCATTGGCGATACCATCCAATGTGGATACCACGGAATGACCTTCGATTGTTCAGGCAAATGCGTGCGCATTCCCGGTCAGGACAATGTGCCAAAATCGGCCTATGTGGAAACTTACCCCGTTCACGAACGCCATAACATTGTCTGGATATGGATGGGCGAGCCGGAGCTTGCGAATGTGGACGATATTTTTGATCTGCCAGAATTTACCGACCCCAAATGGCACGCTCATCAGGGCGAGGCGCTCCACTTAAAATCAAACTATCTCAATGTGGCTGAAAACCTTGTGGACCCGGCCCATGTGAGCTTTGTGCACCCGACAACTTTAGGCAATGCATCGAGCGAAAATGTCCCGGTTCATGTCAGCACCAAAGGCGAAGTAATTGTTGCCTGGCGCTGGATACGAGATTCTGAACCTATCGGTTTTTTCCAGAATTTTGGCGGATTCACAGGCAATGTCGACCGTTGGCACTATTACTATTTGCATCTGCCTTGTACCGCTATGATTGATTTTGGCAGTGCGGACACAAAACTGAACTTGCCGGAAGATGAGCGCGACAAGGGTGTGCGCATTTTTGCCCTGCATTTCATGACCCCGGTGCGCTCCGATTATACCATCGATCGCTGGATGCACCTGCGCAATACTGCCGTTGGCGATGATGCTGCGTCCAAACAAATGGATGCCATGTTCAAGGTCGCATTTGCCGAGGACAAAGAGATTTTGGAGGCCGTTCAACAAGAGGAGAACCGCCCGCAAAAACGCCGGCCCATTCGTATCGCGATAGACAAAGGTCCGAATGTTTATCGAAAGAGAATTCGTGATTTGGTCGAGGCCGAACGAACGCAAGATTTAGGCGAGCCAATCGCACCAACCTTTGTCCACCACGAGTAATAAATGTCAATTTTAACAGGAGGAAAATATGAAACCTAGAAACACGATACTGGCCACTGTTGCAGCGTTTGCAATAGGGCTTTCTTCGATCTCTGCATATGCTGCAGGTGATACAATTAAAATTGGCGAAATCAACCATTACAAGCGAATGGCCTCGTTTACCGCG
This sequence comes from Alphaproteobacteria bacterium, assembly GCA_024280375.1. Classification (GTDB taxonomy): domain Bacteria; phylum Pseudomonadota; class Alphaproteobacteria; order Rhizobiales; family Rhizobiaceae; genus SZUA-100. Next base: position 197,269 of record JAJRQF010000035.1, read on the forward strand.
CCCTATAAGAACGGCATTGAACTGGCTTTGGGCGAAATCAATGGTGCTGGCGGCGTGCTTGGAAAGCCGCTCGAATTTATTTACCGCGATGATCAGGGAAAACCCGGCGAGGCAATTAAAATCGCAGAAGAGCTGATGACCCGCAACGGCGCGGTGATGCTGACCGGCACTATTTTTAGCCATGTGGGGCTGGCAATATCTTCATTTGCCGCCGAGAAGAAATATCTCTATCTGGCCGCAGAACCGCTTGCTGATGCCTTGGTTTGGGCAAAGGGCAATAAATACACATTCCGTTTGCGCGCATCGACTTTTATGCAGGCTTCCATGCTGGCCGAGGTGGCTGCAAAAACCGACGCGATCAAATATGCAACCATTGCCCCTAACTATGCCTATGGTAAGGATGCGGTTGCAGCCTTTAAAAAGGCCTTGAAAGCCCTGAAACCCGAAGTTGAATTTGTCACCGAGCAATGGCCTGCTTTGTTCAAAATTGATGCGGGCGCTGAAGTGCAGGCAATCGAACGCGCCAAGCCCGATGCAATCTACAACGTGACTTTTGGCGGCGATCTGGCGAAATTTGTCCGTGAAGGCACCACACGGGGATTGTTCGAAGGTCGCAAGGTCTATGGCCTTTTAACCGGCGAGCCTGAATATCTCGATCCACTTAAGGACGAAGCACCGGTTGGCTGGGTTGTGACCGGCTATCCCTGGTATGATTTCAAGGACGGCCCAAACAAGGTGTTTGTTGATGCCTATCGTGCCAAATATAATGAGCGCCCGGGCATTGGTTCGCTTGTTGGTTATATGACGGCCAAAACAATTGCCGCCGGTATTACAAAGGCCGGATCAACCGATACGGAAGCATTGGTTGCAGCTTTTAAAGGCCTTGATGTCGATACACCAATTGGAAAAATCAATTTCCGCAAACAGGACCACCAATCCACAATGGGGGCCTTTGTCGGCACCGTTGCGCTTAAAGATGGTGCGGGTGTAATGGTCGACTGGAGCTTTAAGGATGGCGCAAACTATCTTCCTTCTGATGAGGAAGTCATGAAGCTGCGCCCTGCTTCAAAATAACAACCCCTACAGGCCCGGATGATCGCCAGGCGATAAAATATCCGGGCCTCAATTTCTTTCTACATTGCCAAAAAGATAAGTAATTATGGGTTTGATCTTCGCACAATTATTGACGGGGCTTGCCAATGCCGCGACCTTGTTTCTTGTGGCTTCCGGGCTGTCATTGATCTTTGGCGTTACCCGTATTGTAAATTTCGCCCATGGCTCGTTTTATATGCTGGGGGCATTTATCGGCTATTCACTAATGCAGGTCCTGCCGGGAATGTTTGGCTTTTGGAGTTCGGTATTACTGGCAGGGCTTGCCGTTGGCGTGATCGGCGTTATCGTTGAAATTCTGGTGCTACGGCCCGTTTATAAAGCGCCTGAATTGTTTCAACTGGTGGCGACCTTCGGGGTTATTTTGGTCATTCAGGATTTAGCTTTGTTGACCTGGGGCCCGGATGATGTGCTCGGCCCCCGCGCCCCGGGGTTAAAGGGAATTGTTCGCATAATGGGCGAGCCGGTTCCCAAATATGATCTGGCATTAATTGCAATCACGCCTTTTGTGCTTTTCATTCTCTGGTATCTGATTTCCAAAACCCGCATCGGAATTTTGGTGCGTGCCGCCACTCAGGACCGTGAAATGGTGGGGGCGTTGGGGGTCAATCAGGCATGGCTTTTTACCGGCGTTTTCTTTCTGGGCGCAACACTTGCAGGCCTTGGCGGGGCCATTCAATTGCCCAAGGGTGGTGCAGACCTGTTGATGGATTTCAATATTTTGGCGGCAATTTTTGTGGTGGTGGTGATCGGTGGCATGGGTTCGCTGCCCGGAGCCTATGTGGCGGCTGTACTCATCTCGGTGCTGAATGTTTTTGGCGTCACTTATATTCCCCAAAGCACATTGGTTTTGATGTTTGTGGTGATGGCGGTTGTCCTGCTGATCAAGCCCTATGGTCTTTTTGGTCGTGAAGAGGTGGCAGGAGAACACGGCCAGGTGGGTGAACCCGAACGCCCGATAAAACCTGCTGGAACGCGCGGGCGCATCATTGTCGGTGGCCTGCTTGTGATATTGGCTATGGTGCCGTTTTTTGGTTCAAACTTTGCTCAGGTTCTCATTACCGACATTATAATCTTCGCCCTGTTTGCTGCCAGTCTGCATTTCATATTGGGGCTTGGCGGGTTGGTTTCTTTCGGCCATGCGGCATTTTTTGGCAGTGGTGCCTATGTGGCGGCGCTTTTGGTTACCCACGCAAATTCGCCGATGGAAATAGCCTTTCTGCTGGCACCACTGGGCGCGGGTGGTGCTGCCATTATCATTGGTTGGCTTTGCATGCGTTTAACCGGTGTTTATTTTGCCATGTTAACGCTGGCCTTTGCCCAGTTGATCTGGTCGCTGGTTTATCAATGGGGAGAGTTTACCGGTGGCGACGATGGTCTGGTCGATATTTGGCCAGCCGCTTGGCTGAATGGCACAACCCCCTATTATTATTTTACCCTTTTATTTGGTATCGGCGGCATATTGCTTTTGCGTCATGTGGCCCATACCCCATTTGGCTATGCGCTGCGAGCATCGAGAGATTCAATGCGACAGGCGGAGGCAACCGGCATTAACACCAAGCGTATTCAATGGGCGGCCTTTGCCTTTGCCGGTGCAGTTGCCGGCCTTTCCGGCGCGTTGTTTGTGTTTTCCAAAGGTAGCGTTTTCCCAACAGAGCTGGAACTGGCTAAATCCTTTGATGCATTGATTGTGATATTCTTGGGCGGTGTAAAAACACTGGCCGGTGGCGTTGTCGGTGGGGCTTCGCTGGAATTTGCCAAGGACTTCCTCACCCGGTTTGAATATTGGCGGCTGCTGCTTGGATTGCTGATTATCTTCGTGGTTATTCTCGCACCGGAAGGAATTGTCGGGGCTTCGCGCAGGCTTGGCGAGCGCTTGGGGTTTGTCGATGACGGGGAGGGTCGCAGATGAGCGATGTTCTCGAGGTTAAAAACCTTTCCAAATCATTCGGCGGTATTCAGGCAGTAAAAGATGTCAGCTTTTCGGTCAAAAAAGGCGAATTACTGGCGATGATCGGCCCCAACGGGGCAGGGAAATCAACCTGCTTCAATATGCTGATGGGGCAGTTAAAACCAACCAAAGGCGAAGTTTATTTCGAAGGTCAAAATCTGATTGGCCGCCCACCACGTGAGATTTGGCGCATGGGCATCGGGCGAACTTTCCAGATTACCGGCACCTATACCTCCATGACAGTGGTTGAAAATGTGCAAATGGCGCTGATTTCTCATCACCGACGAACCATGGCAATTCTTCCCTATGCCCATAAAATGTATAAGCCTGAAGCTATGGAATTGCTCGAGCTGGTTGGTATGCAGGACCAGGCCGAGCGTCATTGCGCCATTCTTGCCTATGGTGATCTAAAACGGCTCGAATTGGCCATTGCCCTTTGCCATGATCCCTCTCTATTGTTGATGGATGAGCCAACCGCCGGCATGGCCCCGACCGAGCGCATAAAACTGATGCAGTTAACCGCCGATATTGTGCAGGATAAAAATATCAGCGTGTTGTTCACCGAGCATGATATGGACGTGGTCTTTGCCCATTCGCACCGCATTATGGTGCTCAACCGCGGGGAGCTTATGGCCAATGGATCGGTTGATGAAATTCGCAATGACCCCCGGGTGCAAGAGGTTTATCTGGGTGGTGGCAGCCTGTTTGAAGAGGCGGAAAGCCAAGCATGATCAAGGTCAATAATATTAACAGCTTCTATGGCAAGGCGCACATTCTCAATAATCTGAGTTTTGATATTGCCGGAGGAGAGGTGGTTGCAATGCTCGGGCGTAATGGGGCCGGAAAAACCACCACCATGAAATCCATCATGCAATTGGTGAGGCCAAAAACCGGAACAGTATTTTTCAAAGAGCATGAAATTTCGCGCATGGCCCCCCATCAGGTCGCCAAACTGGGGCTTGGTTATGTGCCGGAAGAACGCCGCATTTTTACCGATCTGACCATTTTGGAAAACCTTGAAGTGGGCCGTCAGCCACCCCGCAAAGATGCGCCCGAATGGAGCGTTGATATTCTGTTTGAATTATTTCCCAATCTGCATGAAAGGCGCAACAATCGCGGCAAGACCTTGTCGGGTGGCGAGCAGCAGATGTTGACCATCGCGCGCACATTAATGGGCAATCCGCTATGTCTTTTGCTGGATGAGCCATCCGAAGGCATTGCGCCGGTCATTGTCGAGCAGATGGCAAAAACCATACTTGAACTAAAAAAGCAGGGTTTGACGGTTTTATTATCCGAGCAAAATCTGCATTTTGCCCGCATGGTTGCTGACAGGGCAATCATTATCGAAGGTGGCGAAAAGCGCTTTGATGATACTTTTGCCCAGTTGGAGGCCCAGCCGGACATCAAGGAAGCCTATCTGTCGGTTTGAAAATTTACGCTTCAACCACGCTTGGAAGCCTTGTGGCAACTCAAATTGCACGTTGAGCCCGGATGAAATCCGGGAGAAGCGCAAAATTTGAGTAATTAGAAAGCCAAATTTTCGCCAAAGGATAAGGTTTTTTAATTCCGCTACGCCTCAACCACGCTCGGCAGTCTTGTGGCCGGTGGCGTATTTCGGCTGCGGTGCGAACGCACGACACCATCAATAATTGTCATGCCAACGCCGGGCAAATTGCCCTGATGGATGCTCTCAAGCATGTCCTTGCCCGGTGCATGTTGGGCCCGGTCAATAATGATAAAATCCGCTGATTTTCCAACCTCGATAATACCGCTATCAAGCTCGCGCATACGGGCCGTATTGCCTGTCGCAAAGCAGAATGCGATTTCCGGTGGAATATCCCCAAGGCTGGAAAGCATGGCAATCATACGCAATATGCCAAGTGGCTGCACGCCGGAACCGGCGGGTGAATCTGTGCCAAGAATAACCCGTTCTGCCTGCTTGATTTCAAAGGCTGTTCGCATGGCCAAAAGGCCCGCGCGCTCATTGCCGTTATGGACAATTTCAATGCCGCGGCTACAGCTTTCGCAAAGGCATATAATTTGATCATCCGGCAGTGCCGTATGGCCGCCATTAATATGGCCAATAATGTCAGCATCGGCTTCCAGCACAATGTCCTTGTCGATCAACCCGGAACCCGGAATTGAAGGCCCGCCCGTGTGAATGGTAGACTGGATGCCATATTTACGTGCCCATTTGACCATCTGTGCGGCGGTCTCGCCGGTCTTGACCGAGCCAAGGCCAACTTCGCCCAGCAGTTTTACCCCGGCATCCGCCAGTTCTTTAAAGTCATGCTCCTCCATGCCTTCTTCAAGCACCGGCGCACCGGCGAGCATTTTAACACCCGACGGTCTGAAATTTTCATACCAGCGCTGCGAGGCGATCGCCATGGCTTTTAATCCGACAATGTCTTTGGGTCGGCCCGGCGCATGGACTTCACCGGCTGAAATCATTGTGGTAACCCCGCCATGCAAACAGGAATCAATCCAGTTAATCTGCTGTTGGCGCGGTGTATAATCGCCAATAACCGGGTGCACATGACTGTCGATCAGGCCGGGCGAAAGCCAGGTATCATTGGCATCAATTACTGTGGTGGCCTGTTCGGTATCGAGATCTTTTTCATAACCAATATCAGTTATTTTGCCATCAATCGCAATTACGCAATTGCCATCAATAAGCGGCTCTTCCAGCTTGCCGGATAATATCTGGGCGATGTTTTTAATAACAAGTTTCTCGGTGCTTTCAGCCATCACAATATCCTTTTTATTTTCAGGGCGTTTGATTGATTTGTCATTGTTCAAAAAAACCAAAGGCTAACAGGGGTCACAAACCTACCTTTTGCACAACTATGCAGGCCGTTTGCGATACATATCATTTGCATGCTAATGATACCGATAGGATTTGCAATAATCAATTTTGATATAGGGCTGGGGCCAGCTGAAATATTAGAAATCTTTTGCCCGGAAAGACATTTCATTTTGAATGATGAACCAGATTTAGAGTATCAGCTGGATGATCAGGTCGGCTATATTTTACGCCGGGTTTACCAGCGCCACACGGGTATATTCGCCAAATTAATGCCGCAAGATTTAACCCCAACCAGATTTGCCGCAATGGTAAAACTGCTGGAACTTGGAACGCTTTCACAAAACGAACTTGGCCGCCAAACCTCGATGGATATAGCCACCATTAAAGGTGTGGTTGACCGGCTAAAGGCGCGGAATTTTGTAAAAAGCCAGCGTGACCCGAAAGATGGTCGCCGCCAGATGATCAGCCTTACCAGTGAAGGCAGATCAGTGGTGGAAAACGCGCTGCCATTTGCGAAAAATGTGACCGAAAAGACCATCGCCAATCTCTCACCGGAGGAGCGTAATCAGCTTGTCGAATTACTGAAAAAACTCTGCTGAATTCAATCGGTTTTCCATTGTGTATTGGGCAGAAATTATCAGGGAAATTTGATTTGCCACAAATGAAGTCTGAGCCTGATTCATCCCTTGATGCCTTCCTCATACCAGCTGACCAGTAATTTGCGTTCTTCTTCTTCAACTTCGGTAATATTGGCCGGTGGCATGGCATGGCTGCGGCCTGCCTGCAGATAAATTTCCTTGGCGTGGCGGGCAATTTGTCGGTCTGTTTCAAGCATCACACCCTTTGGCGGGGCAATAATACCTTCCCAAAGTGGCTCTGCCGCATGGCACATCGAGCATTTGCCCTGAATGGTGTCGCGCACATCTTCAAAGCTCGCAAGGGTGGTAAGGCGATGCTCCGAAGTGCTGAGCGCGGCTTCCTCGTCCTCATCGATTGAAGGTGGTGCAAAAGTGGAAAGCCAGATGATCATCATGAAAATTGCAGCAGAGGCAAACCACGTCCAAACGGGATTGCCGGTGCGGGCATGTTTGGAATTGAAGTAATGACGGATCAATACCCCGATTAAAAACACCAGCGATGCAATGACCCAATTATATTGGGTGGCAAAAACCAGCGGATAATGGTTCGACATCATCAGAAAAATTACTGGTAGGGTGAGGTAATTATTATGGGTCGAGCGCTGTTTGGCGATGACCCCATATTTCGGATCAGGCTTATTACCGGCGATCAGATCAGCCACCACAATCTTCTGATTGGGAATGATAATGAAGATCACATTGGCCGACATAATGGTCGCGGTAATTATGCCAAGATGGAGCATCGCCGCGCGTCCGGTGAATATTTGCGTATATCCCCACCCCATAGCGATCAGGATAAAGAACAGCAATATCATCAGGTTGGTCGAGTTTTTACCAAGCGGAGATTTGCACAAATTATCGTAGAATATCCAGCCAAGACCAATCGAGGCGAGTGAAATAGCGATGCCGGTCATGCTGGAAATTTCAAGCACATGGGCATCGACCAAATAAAGCTCTGCACTGCCATAATAAACCAGAGCCAGCAGGGCAAAGCCTGAAAGCCAAGTGGCATAGGATTCCCATTTAAACCATGTCAGATGCTCAGGCATTTGAGCCGGTGCCACCAGATATTTCTGGATGTGGTAAAAGCCGCCGCCATGCACCTGCCATTCTTCGCCATAGGCGCCCTCTGGCAGATTTTTGTTTTTGCGTAGGCCGAGATCCAGCGCGACAAAATAAAATGATGAACCAATCCAGGCAATCGCGGTGATGATATGAAACCAGCGCGCGGCCAAACTCAGCCAATCCCAAACTATAATAAATTCAAACATCCGTGCTCTCCCATTTGCGCCAGCTTGACAGAAAATTCAATAACCATAAAGATTGCAAAAATTCAAAGACTTTCAAATTAAACAAGAAAATAAGGGCGCCCGTGTCTTACATACGCAATTTAAGGACATTTATCCGTGTCTATGATCTGGGCAGCATGTCTGCCGCGGGGCGTGATTTGCGTGTTTCGGCCGCCGTTGTCAGCAGCAGAATTTCGGAGCTGGAAAAACATTTGCGAGTGAGGCTGTTTAATCGCACCACCCGCAGCCTGCGACCAACCGAGCACGGGAAGACGTTCTATCCCGGTGCCACAAAAATTCTGGATACAATTGAGGAAATTGAAAGCGGTATCGAAGAAATAACCGCCAAGCCAAAAGGCTCGATTTTTATATCCGCTCCTCTCGGGTTGGGTAAAATTTTGATTGCGCCGCTGGTGCCGGATTTTAAGAAAAAGTACCCTGACATCAATATTCGCCTTCGCCTTTCTGATCGCAAAGTCGATATTACCAATGAAGGGCTGGATGCCGCCTTTGTACTTGGCGGATTGTCTGATTCCGAACTCAAAGTGCGGAAAACCTGCGAGTTTGAGCGTGTACTTTGTGCATCACCTGAATATTTGAAGAATTTTGGAAACCCCGTCGATGGTGCGGCTCTTTTATCTGACAATCACAACTGCCTGATGTTGAGATTTCCTGGATCAAGTGAATATTTTTGGAGCTTAATATTAGACGGTATTGAGAAACGGTATGAGTTTTCCAGCGCGCTCGAATCGGATGATGGCGATGTTTTAACTGCCTGGGCTTTGAGCGGAAATGGGATAATCAACAAGCCGATATTTGAGATTAGGCAGCATCTGGAATCAGGCGCTCTTGTGCCTGTAGCACAACGAACCCCGCCAACAACTTTGCCCTTTTCATGCATCTATCCGCATAAGCGCTTGCAGGATATGAAAGTTCGGTTGTTTATCGATTTTGCAATAGACGCGATAAGGGAACAGGTCGCTTGATTTTGGTGCGTTGGTTTACTTAAGGTTCTTCAAAACTTATTTGAAAATTTTTCTTTTAAATTCAGTAGAATAGGCAAAGTTCTGTACCATCGAAATGGCCAGGTTGACGCGGAAACCGGTGGCCATAATCAAGCAATAACGAAAGATCCGTCATATGAATAAACCTACCTATTATGCGCCAAAGGGCGGGTTGCCGGCGCAGTCTGAATTGCTGACCGGACGTGCTATTTTCACCGAAGCCTATGCGGTTATTCCCAAGGGCGTTATGAGCGATATTGTCACCAGCAATCTGCCAAATTGGCACAAAACCCGCGCCTGGATATTGGCCCGACCGTTAAGCGGGTTTGCCGAAACATTTTCCCAAACTATTGTTGAAATCGCCCCTGGGGGTGGAAGCGAAAAACCTGAACCGGATGAGAACGCAGAATGTGTGCTGTTTGTTCTTGAGGGTGAATTGAGCCTGCAGATTGAGGATAATAAGCACCAGATGGATGCAGGCGGCTATGCATATTTGCCACCGGCAAGTACTTGGAAGCTGGCCAATAATAGCGCCCAGCCGGTGCGGCTGCAATGGATCAGAAAATCCTACGAGCCGGTGGAAGGTTATGATACGCCCGCGCCATTTGTTACCAGCGATCAGGCGGTAACACCTGTTCCAATGCCTGATACCGAGGGTAAGTGGGCTACCAGCCGGTTTGTTGATCCGCAAGATATTCGCCATGATATGCATGTTAATATAGTCACCTTCGAACCGGGTGGGGTAATTCCGTTTGAAGAAACCCATGTGATGGAACATGGAATTTACGTGCTCGAAGGCAAAGCGGTTTACCGCCTAAATCAGGATTGGGTGGAAGTGCAGGCCGGTGATTTCATGTGGCTGCGCGCTTTTTGCCCGCAGGCCTGCTATGCGGGCGGGGCCGGAAAATTTCGTTATATGCTCTATAAAAATGTAAACCGGCACATGAGTTTGAGCCTTGGCTAATATTTGCGCTCCGGTGGTTTGAGTTCCCAGCCCCTAACATTCAGGCTGTGTCATCGAAATACAGGCAGTTCGGATTTCCTCAAAGAAAACCCGCATGCGTTTGTTCATCTGCCGGTTATTAGAGTGAAGAAGATATACATGCCAGCTGGGCATTTTAAATTCAGGTAGAATTTGAACAAGCTCATTGCCATCGACCGCCTGTTTTACAATAAAATCCGGGAGGCGGCTGATGCCCAAACCCTTTACTGTCGCATCCAATAAAAACAAACCGCTATTGGAGTTCAAATAAGGGCTGAATTCGAGTGGTGTTATCTTATCTTTGCCGTGGCTTTTTTCTGAGGTGAAATTCCACGTTCCCCGGCGGGCTGTTCCAAAATGGAGAAGTTGATGGTTACGCAAATCATCAAGGGATTGTGGCGTTGAATGAGCATCAAGGTATTTCGGGCTGGAATACAAAGCATGCTCCATCGCGCCAATGTGGTTGGCCGAAAGTTTGTTTTCCTGAACACCGGTAATGCGGATCGCGAAATCATAGTTCTCCCGATCAAGATCGACAACCCGGTCGTCGAAATCGACGGCCAGGATGATCTCAGGATACTTGATCTTGAAAGACGTTAAAGCGTCATTGAGATATCCCAGTCCAAAATCACGCGGCACGGATACAGAAAGTGGGCCGGAAAGTTTGGCAGACGCACTGAGAAAATCCGCATCAATCTCATCAACCTCGCCAACCGCCCGAATTGCACGATGATAAAGCTCTTCACCGGTTTCGGTAACTTTCCACGACCCGGGCTTTCGTTCTATCAGCTTTGCTTCATAGCGATCTTCCAGAAGAGCAAGACGGCGGCTGACCGCTGATTTTGCGATATTCAGCGTCGTAGCGGCCCGCGTAATGCTGCCCTCATCAACCATCACTACAAAAATTCGAAGGTCTTCTATCTGCCCCATACGGGTTCTCCAAATCAGAACAAGTTGTTCAAAATTTTTAACCTAGTTGCGCATGTTGGAACATACTAAGTTTAGTGTCAATCAACAATTATTGGAGATCACAATGAAAAAACTAGCGCTGAGTATGGTCCTTGCGATTGGATTTACGGGAGCAGCCATTGCTCAAGAACCTGTTTGGGACGGTAACAAAGTAGTCCTTGAATCTCGAAAGCTTGCTGAAGGCATATTCGCTGTAATTCCAACGGGAGCAGACGAAATGGCCGATAAAGGCCTGCCCATTGCAACAACGTCTGGATTTGTTATCGGCTCAAAAAGCGTGCTGGTCGTCGATACGATGTTAAACGAACGCCTTAACAAGCAATTGATGAAACTCATTGCTGATCAGACTGATCTTCCAGTGCGGTATGCCGTGAATACAAGTTTCCACGGCGATCATGCCTATGGCAATCAGTACCTGCCTGAAAAAACTTTGATCATTCAGCACAATGTGGCATCGAATTATATTGCTAAAAATCTCGAGGCCGATAAAAAATTCATGATCCAGAATTTTGGTAAGGGTCGTGGTATTGAAGAAATAAACGTGACCAAAGCCGACATTCTGGTTGCCAAAAATGGTATGATCAGCGTCGACCTTGGTAATATGGTCGTTGAAATTCGCGATTACGGCTTTGCCCAGACGGGCGGCGATCTTTTTGTTTCTGTACCCGCTGCTAATGTGCTCTGGACTGGCAATCCAGTATTGGCAAAAGCGCCTGCTTTGCCGTGGTTATTGGACGGTCATTTGGTCGACACACTAAACACCCTTCAGGTCGTTTATAACAGCTTTGATAAAAACACCAAGGTTGTACCAGGGCATGGGCCGGTTACTAATATCACGGCGATAAAATGGCACCTCGACTATCTTCAAGCGGTAGAAAAAGAAGTTAAGTCTGCAATTGCTGATGGCCTTAGCCTCGAGAATACGGTTAAACGGGTGCAGCTTCCGGGCTTCAAGGGCTATGCGCTGTTTGGTTGGGTTCACCCCGCTATGAACGTCCCCGCCGCCTACAAAGACCTTAAGTAACCAATTATCGGTGGAGCCGGCCAATTTTTCTGGCTCTATCTCCTGTTCTGATAGCCGCTAGAACAGAAGTTAATTTAATGACCCCGAACGCCAGGAAATCAGGATAAATCATGAGCAAGTCTCCGCCTATCATTGCAGCAAAATCACCTATAAAAGTCGAACTTGAAGCTGGTAAAAACTATTATTGGTGCCGATGTGGCAAGTCGGCAAACCAACCATTTTGCGATGGTGCACATGCGGGCGGTGATATTACACCGATGAAATTTACAGCCGACAAATCTGGCGCAGCTGCATTGTGTCAATGTAAAGCCAGTGGAAATGCTCCCTTTTGCGATGGCACCCATGCAAGCCTTGGTGATTTGTCGGTGGGTGATGCGGCACCAGCACCAAAATCAGAATTGCCGGCCGCTGTACCAACGCCAGAGGAACCCACTGTGGCGCGTATCCACGAGCTTGCTCGCGATGGGCTGTCCAAACTTGGCCATCACGGTGAAATGGGTGCGATGGGTGTGCCGCGCAAAGACCTGCCGCACTGGGACGACATTCAAATCCTACCGGCACAAATGGCGCGCAAACCATTGCTGGACGACGTGTCCGTATCAACGTCTGTTATTATAGGGCCACGTGCTAAAAAGCCGTTGCAATTGGATATACCCCTATTTGTTTCAGATATGAGTTTTGGCGCATTGTCTGAAGAGGCAAAGGTGGCACTTGCTCGCGGCGCAGAATTAGCGGGCACGGGTATCTGTTCAGGCGAAGGCGGTATGCTGGCCGAGGAACAGGCAGAAAATGCGCGTTATTTTTACGAGCTGGCCTCGGCAAAATTTGGCTGGAAACCAGAACTGGTAGAACGGGTTCAGGCGTTCCATTTCAAGGGTGGTCAGGGCGCGAAAACCGGTACTGGCGGGCATCTGCCCGGCGATAAGGTGCGGGGCAAAATTGCCGATGTCCGCGGCCTTGAGCCGGGGCAAAGCGCCATTTCGCCCGCAACTTTCCCGGATTTACAAACACCTGCAGATTTTCGAAAAGTAGCCGATGAAGTGCGTGAACGATCCGGTGGCATACCCATTGGTTTCAAGCTGTCGGCTAACCATATCGAAGATGACATTGATTTTGCGCTCGAAGCCAGTGCAGATTACATCATCCTCGATGGCCGTGGCGGTGGTACAGGTGCAGCCCCGCTAATTTTCCGCGATCATATTTCGGTTCCAACCATTCCAGCGTTAGCACGCGCCCGCAAACATCTGGATGCTAAAACCGGCCGCGAGGTGACGTTGATTATCACAGGCGGCCTGCGGGTGGCCGAAGACTTTGCCAAGGCAATGGCGTTGGGGGCTGATGCAATTGCCCTTAGCAATTCCGCCATGCAGGCGGTCGGGTGCATCGCTGCGCGTATGTGTAATTCCAACAATTGTCCGGTTGGCATCGCCACCCAAAAACCAGAGTTGCGAAAACGTTTACATGTTCAGCCCGCAGCCGAGAAACTCGCGCGTTACTTTGGTGCGTCAACTGAGCTGATGCAGGTATTGGCGCGGGCCTGTGGGCATTCAAGCCTTTCAGATTTTACCCATCACGACATTACCACCTGGAAACGCGAGATGGCTGATCTTAGCGGCGTGCGCTTTGCAGGCCTGGGCATAGGGAGTTGATCAAAATGTGGGACAAACGATATAGTGACAAAAGCTATGTATACGGAACTGAACCAAACGACTTCCTGCGCGATCAGGCAAACAGCTTGCCGATCGGAGATACTTTGTGCCTTGGTGAAGGCGAGGGGAGAAACGCTGTCTTTCTTGCCGGACTGGGGCACAAGGTTATGGCTTTGGATGCTTCTGCAACGGGGCTGGCAAAAGCACAAAAACTGGCGATACAACGTGGAGTAAAGATTGAAACCATCCATGCAGATTTGGCCAATTACGAACTTGAGGCGAACCGTTGGGATGTAATTGTTGCGATCTATTGTCACCTGCCGCCGCCTTTGCGAATGAGAGTGCATGGTCAAATCGCCCAATCACTTCGCCCGGGTGGTATCTTTATCCTTGAAGCATTTACACCCCGTCAGCTGGAATTTAAAACCGGCGGTCCACCAGTTGTGGAAATGATGATGGACCTTGAAGGTTTGAGAAATGAGTTAACTGGATTGGATTTCGACATTGGTCAGGAATTGGTCCGCGAAGTGCATGAAGGTACGCACCACAATGGAACTTCGGCCGTTGTTCAACTCGTTGCCCGTAAGCTCTTGGCAGAATAATAATGACGCAAGGTTTTGATATTCGAACAGAAGGCATGCCGGAGGAAATGCAACTTTTGCTGCGTACCTATCCTCGCGATGACTGGGAGGCGCATCCGGGCTTCAAGGAAATGACAAGGCACTGGCTGGGTGCGCACCAGAGTTTCAGGCGGCTTGGTAAATTTTTGCGAACCGAGACAGAAAACTATTTGGACAAAACCAGCACTCAACGCGATTATGCTGCGCGCTTTCGCAACTATGGGGGTATTTTGGTTGGAAACCTTCACGGCCATCACGGCTGGGAGGATCTTAGCTATTTCCCCGAACTTTCCGCGGCCGATCCGCGCTTTGATGCAGGGCTGGAAATATTGGAAAAAGATCACGCAGCGCTGGATGTTGTGTTGGAAAGTTTCACAGATACTGCCAATCGTATGTTAAGACTGATCCATAAGAATGAACCTTCAGCGTTTGATGAAGCCGGTAAACTACATGGTACAATTGAAACGATTGAGACCTTTTTGCAGCGCCATCTGAGCGATGAGGAAGAACTCGCGGTGCCGATAATCCTTCATCATCGTTTGCGCGGATAACAGGCAGGGAATTCAGAATTTGACCAAAAACGAAAAACCAACAATTACTACTTTGGGCAATATATCGGTCGAAGAATCTCAAGCTGGAGCCGCTGATCGTCGAAAAAAGGGTGAGTTTGTGCGAGGCATAAGCGGCTTTCGCAGTGTAATTGGTGAAGACCTTGATTTCCCGCCAGAGCCAGATCGTTATCATTTGTTTGTTGCGTTCAACTGCCCGTGGTGTCATCGCGTTACCTTGGCGCGCAATGTTCTGGGATTGCAGGATAGCATCACTATGGACGTAGCTTTCCCCGGGCGCACAAACGAAGATGATCCGGTTGAAGCCAACCGTTGGGAGTTCAATCCGCAGCGAATTGCATCGCTCACGGGAACAACTTTGCCCGAATGCACCTTAGAGACGGCAACTGGGCAGAGCTTTCGCCTTGCGATTGAAATTTATCAGGCAGAGGGATCAAAAGAAGCCAGTGTTCCCATTCTTTATGACAAGAAAACCAAACGTATCGTTGCCAATGAAAGCGCCGACATAATTCGTATGTTGAACAAGCAGGCGAGCGCTTTAGGCAGTACGATCACAGAAAGCGTGCGACCGAACCTATATCCGCTTGGCGATGAAAACCAGAAAATGCGTGCCGAAATAGATCAGCTTAACGATCAGATTTACGTCAATATCAACAATGGAGCCTACAAGGCAGGTTTTTCTTCACAGCAGGATGTTTATGCGACTTCATTCAAAAACTATTTTGATACGCTGGATGTGCTTGAAAAGCGCTTGGCCGACAATCGACCATTTTTAACCGGTGATAGCTTCACCGAGGTTGACCTGCGCCTTTTCCCAACGCTCTATCGGCATGATCCGGTTTATTATGTTCGCATGAAACTTAACGGCGCGCGCATTCTGGATTACCCGAACCTTTGGCGTTGGCTCTGCCGCGTATATGCGCTGCCAGGTGTGGCCGCGAGCAATTCACTGGTTCACTGCCGCCAGGGCTATTTTGGCCGGTCCTGGAATAATGTAGTCCCCCTTGGGCCTTTGAAGCCGATGGCCTATCCTGATGCCTATGAGCACCCGGAATTGGCAGTGTAGCTTATTCGAAATTTAACCATTAATCCTGATGCCAATGGCAAAAGCTTCCGAACCTGTCAAAACGTTAGTCGACATCAAATTGTAATCAGGCGTTCATAACTTTGCCGTCACGACCCTCATGAGGCCTATCCCATTACAAAATTCAACGGATTGCTGGGGAAACAGATTAAATTGCTGAAACTCCATGCCGACTTTTTTACGCATTTCAAGTTTGTCGAGTTCAGGATCATTAACCTCCTGTCCCCCACCAAAATTGAGCCTTGTTGAATATCTTTCAGCGCATTGACCCAGCGCATTTGCGTACAATGAAGCACAATCGCCGTTGAAGATGGATCTCACTCTCACCCAATTGACCAGTACGATTTCTCCGGAATTATCCCTTGCGCCTGGTGAAATCGAAACTCTTATGAGCCGTGCCAATACAATTGCCATGAAAGTGCGCATACGTGCGGTTCGGATGGATGTTAGCGGCGTTGAGGTCAACACCGGTGGTTGGTTCACCTCGCCACATTTTGATCTGGCCAGGATCAGAGATAGCACCTCAGCACACCAGACATTTCAGAAGGCCTTCTCGGATAGGGGGTGGAGAACATCATAAATAGAATGCAGTATTCCATTTGTCGCAAGAATGGAATATTGTGCGGTGTTTTGAGCTGTTCTCGCAGCCAAGAAACAATTGGGATGTATGAATTATGCAGGCGACTAACACTCCTGAATCAGTTGAAGAGTTTCAAAATCGTTTAGCCGATATATCGAATACCTTACCTAAACGACTCAAGCGATGTGCTGAATATATTGCGCTGAATACGGACCGTATTTCAATTTCTACCGTGGCTGAACTGTCTGATGCAGCAGGTGTTCAGCCCTCAGCATTCATGCGGTTTTGCCAGGAAATGGGTTTTACCGGGTTTTCTCAAATGCAGCGTCTATTTAGAGATTTCCAGTCAAAAGGATTATCCGATTACTCTGATCGGCTCGAAGATATGCGTGCAAAAGGAAGCGATACGCCGCAAGCTCTGTTGGCTGAATTTGTCGAGGCCGGGCGAAACTCACTGGAAAGACTGGCAAAATCAATTGATGTCACGGCCCTCGAACTTGCGGTCGATTTGCTGTCAAAAGGATCAATGATCCACATTATCGGTTTAAACAGAGCCTTCCCGGTTGCGACCTATTTAACCTATGCTTTGGAAAAAATGGAGATACCCATTTATTTGCACGATCTGGTTGGGAAACTGGATTATCGCCATTCAATTCGTGCCGGTGACGTACTTATCGCAATTTCATTTTCGCCCTATTCGGAAGAAACCTTAGATCTGGTTGAGCATGCTTTAATGCGAAAATGTCAAGTTATTTCAATTACTGATGCGATCACCAGTCCATTATGCCAGGCCGATATTACTTCGCTGGTTGTGCCAGAAGTTGATGTTGGTGCATTCCGTTCGCTTTCAGCGACGCTTTCACTTGCAACCGCAATAGTGGTAGCGGTTGGAGCGCGGCGGCAGGTAATGTCAAAATAGAATAAAAATATTTTTAATTGCATTTATGGAATATTTATATATTCTACCTCTACCGCAGGCTAATCGCTGTTTTGGAGGAAAAATATTGACGCTAAGAGTTGCATTATTCGGCGCCGGCCGGATCGGACATGTCCACGCGCGGAGTATTTCAGAAAATAATCAATCGAAATTGGTGGCAATCACCGATCTGGTTCCCGATGCCGCTCAAGCGCTGGCAACTGAATTTGGTGCAACCTCAATGTCGGCCAACGATATCCTCGCTGACAGCGGTATAGACGCAATTCTTATCGCCTCATCGACCAACACGCATGTTGATTTGATTGAGGCCGGTATTGGGGCAGGCAAAGCAGTATTCTGCGAAAAGCCAGTGGACCTGGACCTGGCCCGCGCTCGGGCCTGTCTCGACGGGGTGAGTGGGCAAAATAATCAAGTGATGATTGGTTTTAACCGTCGATTTGACCCGGATTTTGACGCGCTGAAGTCCGCATTCGACGCTGGCGAAGTTGGCAAGGGAGAATTGCTGTCGATTACCTCATTTGATCCGGGGCCACCACCGCTTGATTATATCAAAGTAAGCGGCGGTTTGTTTCGTGATATGGCGATCCATGATTTTGACATGGCTTGCTGGCTGTTTGGCGCGGTGCCGGAAACCGTAAGTGCCATAGGCAGCTGCCTAGTTGATCCAGAAATTGCCGCCGCAGGCGATATCGATACGGCGGTGATTACACTTCGATTTGCCGATGGGCGTATCGCCACAATTCGAAACAGCAGACGTGCGGTTTACGGGTATGATCAGCGACTGGAGTTGTTGGGTGAAAACGGGCTTTTGTCAGCAGAAAATGTGCTGGAAAACACTGTTAGAAAATCGACTGTCGAGGGCGTTAGCAGCGCCAAACCGGAATATTTTTTCCTTGAGCGTTATATGCGGTCCTATGGAATTGGCTGGGGTATGTTTGTCGATGCAGTTCTGGACGGCAATCCGGTCCCGGTCAGCGTGGCTGACGGGGTAAACGCGCTTGCAATTGCTGAAGCGGCGGTTCTTTCGCTTGCGCAGGGCCGGGAGATTGAACTGGCACCGCTGTTAACGGAGACTGTGTGATGGCAAGAAAGCTGGGGTGCTGCACGTGGATATTTGGTGATCAAACACTGGCCAAAACCGCGCACCTGATAAAAGAAGCTGGATTGGATGGCGTGGAGCTGTTTGGCGACTGGAAATCCATTGATGCCAAAGAAGCCAAAAAGGTTCTTGATGGCAACGGTCTGGAGGTATTTTCAATTACACCTGCAGATGCAGATATTTCGCACCCTGACAAGGCGCAGCGGTTGGCAGCTCTGGATTACTACAAAGGACTTGCAGATTTTACTGCTGCATTAATTGCACCGATGTTTTGTATGCACGGGCAAGTGGGGCGTATCCGTCCTGTTTCCTCCCAGAAAGAGGAAGATGCTTTGCTGGTAGAAGCCACAGCGCAAATCTGTGCGTTAGCTACTGCCAATGGATTGAACGTCGCCTTTGAAATTTTGAACCGGTATGAAAGTCACCAAATCCGCACCGTCGCAGAAGGACTGAACTTACTTAAAGAAGTTGGTGCAAATAAACTTTCGCTTTTGGCTGACGCTTACCACATGAACATTGAAGAGGCGGATCCAGCGGCCGCATTGCGTACCGGAGGATCTTTAATTGGCCTCTATCATGCAGCCGATTCAAATCGTTGCGCAATTGGTGAAGGGCATACAGAATTTGCTTCCCAAATCTCTGCCCTTGATGAAATTCACTACAATGGCCCAATTATTATTGAAACTGCGGTCCCAGGCGCAGATCCCTTTAACACAGATAAGGGTGCAGGGTTTCGGGACATATTGTTTCAACAGCTTGTCACGAGCAAAAAAGAATTGCGTGCATTGAGCACCTGAAATTCAGCTTGATTGCTGGATCGCGCGGAAAGTCCGCAAACTTGAACCAAATTTCCCAGGGAGGAAAGAGAATGAAACGTATATTAAAGTCAGCATTAATTGCTGCTGCTGTCGCTTTTGCCAGTCCGGCGTTAGCACAGACCATCATTGTTGTATCCCATGGTCAAGCCAATGACCCGTTCTGGTCAGTCGTGAAAAACGGGGTGGAAGAAGCTGCAAAAGACACAGGCGCAAAGGTCAGCTATCGCGCGCCCGAAACTTTCGACATGGTGGCAATGAGCCAATTGATTGATGCGGCAGTCAATCAGGAACCTGATGGGTTGGTCGTGTCAATTCCTGATGGCGATGCACTTGGACCATCCATCAAACGGGCTGTTGCAGCTGGAATACCCGTCATTTCAATAAATTCAGGGTCTGATGTGTCAAAAAGTCTTGGTGCGTTGCTTCATGTCGGACAGGATGAGTTTGACGCTGGTAAAGCTGCAGGTGAAAAACTAGCCTCAATGGGCGGAAAAGTTGGACTCTGTGTCAACCAGGAAGTTGGTAATGTGGCACTTGATCTGCGTTGTTCTGGTTTCGCGGAAGGTTTTGGTGGGACGGTGACTGTTTTGCCAACCACCAATGATCCAACTGAAATCGAAGCCAAGGTTAAGGCCTCATTGGCATCAAATGAGAATATTGATACCATTATGGCGCTTGGTGCCGCGACTGCAGGCGAGCCGTCAGTTGCCGCCGCCAAAGCTTCAGGGCGAGCTGATAAAATTAATGTGGCAACCTTCGATATGTCACCAGGCTTCCTGAAGTCGATTATTGCCGGTGATGCTGCTTTTGCAATCGACCAACAGCAGTTCCTGCAAGGCTATCTCTCGGTCAATTTTCTTGCCTTGAATGCCAAATATGGTTTGATGCCAGGTGGCAATGTGCCATCAGGTCCAAACCTGATTACGGCTGACAAGGCGGCTCAGGTTGTTGAGCTTTCCGCGAAAGGCATTCGGTAGCACCGACCTGTAAAAACAGGCAGCACCTCTGGTTGGTGCTGCCCACATCAAAGGGAGGATTACAATGTCAACCAATACAGGCAATATAGATGAACGAGTTGGGTCGGAATCCCTAATTGCGCGCCTTATGAAACGGCCGGAATTAGGTGCAATTGCCGGCGTTATATTGGTCACGATATTTTTTCTCATAACCGCTGATAAAGCAATGTTTACGTTGTCAGGTGTTTTGAATTTCTTAACTCCGGCTTCTCAGTTAGCGATTCTGGCAATTGGTGCAGCATTGCTTATGATTGGAGGAGAATTTGATCTTTCGATAGGTTCCATGGTCGCATTTGCCGGCTTGTTTTTTTCCGCTGCCGTCGTCAATTTCGGAATGCCCCTATTTGCAGCTATCCCGGCAACTTTAATATTTGCCGCATTTGTCGGCTCGATAAACGGGCAGATTGTCGTGCGTACCGGGTTGCCATCCTTCATTGTCACACTGGCATTTTTATTCATTCTTCGGGGTCTATCGCTGGTTGGATTGAAATTGGCCACAGGTGGCTCCACGCAGTTGCGCGGCGTGCGCGAAGCCGTCGAAGGAGACTTTCTTGCACCATTCTTCAGCGGTGATGCTTTTTCAGGTTTTTTTGCATGGCTTGCCAGCATAGATTTCATTGAGACATTCAAAAACGGCACCCCAAAAGTTACCGGGATCCCGGTAGAGCTTATTTGGGCAATCGCATTGGCTATTTTAGCGACCTACATATTATTGCGAACGCCAGTTGGTAACTGGATTTTTGCTTCCGGTGGAGATGCCGAATCTGCCTCAAACTCCGGTGTGCCAGTTCGCAAGGTAAAAGTTTCATTGTTCATGGTAACGGCAGCGTGCGCTGCATTACTTGCGATCATTCAAGTACTCGATGCAGGCTCGACCGATGCGCGGCGTGGTTTCATGAAGGAATTCGAGGCAATCATTGCAGCGGTGATCGGTGGCTGCTTACTAACGGGCGGATATGGCTCGGCGATTGGCGCATTCTTCGGATCAATCATATTTGGCATGGTCGTGATTGGCCTGACCTATACCGATTTCGATCAGGACTGGTTCCAGGTATTTCTGGGCGGCATGCTTTTGTTGGCCGTTCTGTTTAACAATATGATCCGCAAACGTGTAACCGGGGAGCGCTAAAATGACCGATGCAATAGTCCATATGGAAAAAATCGAAAAGCACTTTGGTGCAGTTATTGCACTGGCCGGCGTCAGCTTCGATGTCACTGCCGGGGAATGTCATTGCCTGTTGGGCGATAATGGTGCTGGAAAATCGACCTTTATCAAGACGATGTCCGGGGTGCATAAACCTACAGCTGGCACTGTTCTTTTTGAAGGCAAGGAGATGAATTTCGACAGTCCTCGCGATTCAATGGAGGCAGGAATTGCGACAGTTTATCAAGATCTGGCGATGATCCCTTTGATGTCGGTCACGCGCAATTTCTGGATGGGGCGCGAACCCACAAAGGGTAAAGGGTTGTTCAAGCGCTTCGACATTGATCGTGCCAACGAGATCACCATGGATGAGATGCGCAAGATGGGCATCAATCTTCGAGGCCCGGATCAGGCGGTTGGTACGCTCTCAGGTGGCGAGCGACAGACCGTTGCAATTGCCCGCGCAGTCTATTTCGGCGCCAAAGTGCTGATCCTGGATGAACCGACATCGGCCCTTGGCGTGCGCCAAACCTCGAATGTTCTGGCGACTGTTGACCGCGTTCGTAATCAGGGTATCGGTGTTGTATTCATCACCCACAATGTTCGCCATGCCATGGCCGTTGGCGACCGATTCACGGTTCTTAATCGCGGAAAAACTCTTGGAACGGCAGAAAAGGGGAAAATTACTGCCGAAGAGCTTCAGGAGTTGATGGCAGGTGGACAGGAATTGGCCACATTGGAAGGTTCGCTCGGAGGAACTGTATGACACTGGATGTCATCACAATAGGGCGCGCCTCGGTTGACCTTTATGGTGCGCAGGTTGGTGGCCGCTTGGAAAACATGGGGAGCTTCAACAAATATATTGGCGGCTCTCCCACAAATATTGCTGCTGGAACCGCGCGGTTGGGCCTGAAATCTGCCCTAATCACCCGAGTGGGTGACGAACATATGGGGCGGTTTATCCTTGAGGAATTAGCTGCCGAGGGTGTTGATGTTGAGGGCGTAGTGACCGATCCTGAACGCCTGACAGCGTTGGTCTTGCTGGGTATCCGTGATCTTGAGCAATTCCCGCTGATTTTTTACCGCGAGAATTGTGCAGATATGGCTCTTTGCGAAGATGATATTGATCCAGCTTTTATTGCCAAAGCCAAATGCGTTGTGGCCACCGGCACTCATCTCAGCCATGCCAAAACCGAAGCCGCTGTGCTCAAGGCCTTGCATTTGGCAAGAAAGAGCGGAGCGAAAACAGCGCTCGATATTGACTATCGACCAAACCTGTGGGGGCTGGCAGGCCATGATGCGGGAGAGGAGCGGTTCATCGACAGTCCTGCTGTAACGACAAAATTGCAACAATCGTTGCCCCTGTTTGACCTGATTGTCGGGACTGAAGAAGAATTTCATATTGCCGGTGGCAGCACCGACACGTTAGAAGCCTTGCGCAATGTACGCGCTTTGAGCCAAGCCACGCTTGTGTGTAAACGCGGCCCGATGGGAGCTGCCACCTTTACCGGTGATATTCCCGATTGTCTGGATGAAGGAATTAGCGGTCCGGGCTTTCAAGTGGAAGTCTTTAACGTGTTGGGGGCTGGTGATGGTTTTATGTCCGGCCTACTTAAGGGCTGGCTTGACAATGAAGGTTGGGAAGTTGCCCTGACCTACGCCAATGCCTGTGGTGCGCTGGCCGTCAGCCGCCATGGCTGCGCTCCCGCTTATCCAAGCTGGGAGGAATTACAGTTTTTCCTGAAACGAGGGGTCGTGACACCCGCCTTGCGTAAGGATGCGGAACTGGAACAGATCCACTGGTCTACCAATCGCCGTGATAAATGGCCGGATATGCGAATATTTGCCTTTGATCACCGAATGCAGTTTGAGGAAATGCAAGGCGCTACACTGGAAAAGATCGGGCGCTTCAAAGAATTATGCCTTGAAGCTCTTCTTCGTGTCGCAGATGGTCGTGAGGGATACGGTTTATTAAGCGATAGTCGCCTTGGGCAAAAAGCATTGTGGGACGCTGCGGGGCAGGGGTTGTGGATAGGCCGGCCGGCGGAAATGCCCGGTTCAATGCCGCTAAAACTTGAACCGGAGCTCGGTGCAGACATGGGTGGTTTGGGCGAATGGCCAAAAGATCATGTGGTAAAGGTGTTGTGTTATTATCATCCAGAGAGCGATGCTGACTTAAACGCGGGGCAGGAGGATACAATTATTCGACTATTTTCTGCCGCTCGCCGAAACAAATTGGATTTTCTGCTGGAAGTCATTCCATCCAAAGTGGCAGAATGTGGTGATGATACCTCAGCGCGCATCATCCAGCGGTTCTACGATATCGGCGTGTTTCCTGATTGGTGGAAACTGGAACCGATGAAAAATGATACCGCCTGGCAAAAGACCTGTACCGCAATTTCAACCAACGATCCCCATTGCCGGGGTATTGTTGTGCTGGGACTGGATGCTCCTGAAGCTCACTTGGCAGCGAGTTTTTCTGCCGCGGCGAAGCACCATCTGGTTAAAGGGTTTGCCGTTGGACGCACGATATTTGGTGAAACCGCAAGGCATTGGATGAAGGATGAGGTTTCCGATATTGCCGCCGTTAAAGAGATGGCGCAAAACTACAGCCAATTGTGCAATATCTGGGACAAGGCACGAGGGGCTTATAAATGACGACAATTCGCCTAACCGCAGCGCAAGCGCTGGTGCGCTTTCTTGAAAACCAATTCAACCAAGATGGCGAACGCTTTATCGAAGGTGTTTGGGCTATATTTGGTCATGGCAATGTCGCCGGAATGGGCGAAGCATTATATGAAGCGCGTGATCGACTGCCCACCTATCGTGGCCATAATGAACAGACCATGGCACATGCAGGCATTGCTTATGCAAAACAGTTAAGGCGCAGGCGGGCAATGGCCGTGAGTACATCCATTGGTCCAGGCGCTACAAATCTGGTGACAGCCGCCGCCCTTGCCCACGTCAATCGCCTGCCAATTTTACTATTACCCGGTGATGTTTTTGCCGGACGCGGCCCCGACCCGGTGTTGCAACAGATCGAAGATTTTAGTGACGCAACGCTCAGTGCTAATGATAGTTTGCGCCCGGTTAGCAGATATTTTGACCGAATTACCCGGCCCGAACAACTGATTACGGCGCTTCCTCGTGCTTTTCGAGTGATGAGCGATCCTGCCGATTGCGGACCTGCAACACTGGCGCTTTGTCAGGATGTGCAGGCTGAAGCCTATGATTATCCAACCTCGATGTTTGCGCCAAAAACCTGGGCCATGCGTCGGCCTGCGCCTGATATGCGAGAACTGGAACAGGCAGCAGAAGCGCTTCTTAAAGCCAAGAATCCAGTGATCATTGCGGGCGGTGGCGTACATTACTCGCAGGCCTGCGCGGTGCTCGAAAAATTTGCCACTGATCACAATATTCCGGTGGTGGAAACACAGGCAGGAAAATCGGCGCTGGTCTGGGATCATCGCCAAGCATTTGGGCCGGTTGGTGTTACGGGTGCTGCCAGTGCTAACGCTGTTTGCGCCAAGGCCGATCTGGTGATTGGTCTGGGTACGCGGTTTCAGGATTTCACCACCGCTAGCTGGTCACTGTTTAAAAACCCTTCCTGTCATATCTTGGCACTCAATATCCAATCTTATGATGCAATCAAACATCAGGCTATATCCCTGGTCTGCGATGCGCGCACCGGGCTGGAACAGTTGAGCCAGATGATAGGCGATTACCGCGCGAAGGATCAGATGGGCTCCATTCGGGAAGACTGGTTCAGCGAAGTCGACATGGTCACCGCAGCGCCTGCTGAAGGCAACGCACTGGCCACAGACATGCAAGTGATCGGGGCAGTGCAACGCGCAGCAACCGAAAAAACTACCGTCATGTGCGCTGCTGGCACTATGCCGGGCGAGTTGCACAAACTTTGGAAATCATACAATCCCGGCGCCTATCACATGGAATACGGCTATAGCTGCATGGGGTATGAAATTGCAGGTGCCATGGGAATCAAGATGGCCGAACCTTGGCGTGATGTCATCTGCTTTACCGGCGATGGTACTTATATGATGGCCAATTCTGAATTGGCAACAGCGGTAATGATGGGCATCAACTACACACTGATCATCACCGACAATCGTGGGTTTGGTTGCATCAACCGTTTGCAAATGGCAACCGGTGGCGCTGAGTTCAACAACCTGTTGGACCATACAATTCATGAACAGCCTGCCGAAATTGATTTTGTCAAACATGCGCAATCCATGGGAGCAACGGCATTGAAGGTCGCCTCTATCGCTGAGCTGGAACAGGGATTGAAACAGCGTACCGGCAAAGGTGTCGAAGTTTTCGTTATCGACACCGACCCTTACCCCTCTACTGAAGCGGGCGGCGCATGGTGGGATGTTGCAGTACCTGAAATTTCTGAGCGTGATGAAGTCAATCAGGCGCGCGCAGAATACGAGGCAGCCCTTATTGAAAGAAAAAAAACATGATCCGATACGGCACCAACCCGATTGCCTGGTCGAATGATGATGATCAGTCACTTGGCGCTCATATTAGCCTCGAACAATGTTTGAGCGAGGCTGGTGAAATTGGCTTTGATGGCATCGAGAAGGGCCACAAAATGCCCAGTGAACCCGATGCGCTGAATGCAGCTCTTTCTCCCCACGGTTTGAAATTTATTTCCGGTTGGCATTCTTTGAACCTGCTTGAACATTCTGTAGAGGACGAAAAAAAGGCAATTCAACCCCATCTCGATCTGCTCAAGGCAATGGGCTGCGAGGTGTGTATTGTGTGCGAAACCTCCAATGCAATCCATGGTGCAGATGATCAGGCAGTTAACAACAAGCCCAATCTTGCCGATGACCAATGGGAGCGCTTTGGCGTAAAAATCGAAGAGATCGCACAATTTTGCGCCGGGCAGGACATTGAACTGGTCTACCACCATCATATGGGTACAATTGTTGAAACGCCGGATGAAATCGACCGTTTCATGATGGTTACTGGCCCAGCCACCAAGCTTCTATTTGACACTGGGCATTGCTTTTTCGGCGGTGGTGAACCAGCAGAAGTGTTGGCACGCCACATGGATAGGGTCGCCCATATTCACGCCAAAAATGTGCGCCCTTCGGTCATGTCTTTGGTCCGCGAACAAGAGCTTTCATTCCTCGAAGGAGTGCGCAGGGGTGTTTTCACAGTGCCGGGTGACCTGGAAGGTGGGGTGCAATTTGAACCTGTGCTCAGTGTCGCAGCAGCGCATGGATATCAGGGATGGTTGGTAATCGAAGCCGAGCAAGACCCGGAAATTTATAATCCGTTTGAATATCAGTCCATGGGGTTGAAGGCACTGAAACAGATGGCCCGATCTACCGGACTGGACAGGAGCTAATCATGGCAAATCTGCACCGTAAACCGACCGCGAGCATTGGCAAAGTACACGATATTACACCCGAAAGCGCTGGATGGAACTATGTTGGGTTTGGGTTGTATCACTTGAAAGCTGGCGAAACGGTTCGCGAACAAACCGGCGAATGTGAAGTGATATTGGTGCTGGTCGAAGGCCGTGCACGCATAACCGGTGCCGGGCAGAATTTTGGCGAGTTGGGCCAACGTATGAGCGTATTCGAACGTTTGCCTCCGGCCTGTATTTATGTGCCAAATGGTGCTGATTGGAGCGCTGAGGCTACCACCGATTGCGTGCTTGCAGTTTGTTCTGCACCCGGTTCAGGTGGCCACGATGCAGCAATAATCGGCCCGGTTGGCATAGAATTGGAAACCCGTGGAAAGGGGGGCAACACCCGCTATATCCATAATATTGCGATGGAAAACCGTGATGTTGCTGACAGCCTGCTGGTGACCGAAGTGTTTACGCCGCAGGGCAACTGGTCATCTTATCCGCCACACCGCCATGATGAAGACGACTTCCCCAATATGACCTATCTTGAGGAAACCTATTATCACCGGCTTAACCCCGCACAGGGTTTTGGCTTTCAGCGGGTTTTTACCGAAGATGGAGAGCTGGATGAAACCATGGCTGTGAGTGATGGCGATGTGGTTTTGGTGCCCAAAGGTCACCATCCTTGCGGTGCGCCCTATGCTTATGAAATGTACTATCTCAATGTCATGGCTGGGCCTTTGCGCAAATGGCGGTTTAAAAATCATCCTGACCACGACTGGATATTTCAGCGAGACAAATAGGGATGACAATGGCAAAAGAGATTGGCATAGCCCTGATAGGCACCGGGTTTATGGGTAAAGCCCACGCTTTGGCCTGGGGGGCTGTGCAGCCGGTTTTTGGCACCGATACCAAGCCACGCCTTGAGATATTGTGTGATCAACCAGCGGAACGGGCCACGGCGATGGCGGATCAATTCGGCTTTGCCCGTGCGAGCGATAACTGGCGCGCTGCAATTGCTGATCCCGCTGTAGATGCGGTTTCAATTACCACTCCAAACAAGCTTCACGCGGAAATGGTAATTGAAGCAGCGCAAGCCGGTAAACATATCTGGTGTGAAAAACCGCTGGCGGTAAATCTTGATGAAGCAAAGGCCATGGCCAAAGCGGTCGAGCAAGCCGGTGTGGCGGCAGTTATTGGCTATAACTATACTCAAAATCCAACATTTTTGCATGCGGTTGAACTACTGCAAAGCGGTGTTATAGGTCGCCCGATTCATTTTCGCGGCATTGTCGATGAGGACTATCAGGCCGACCCCAAAACCCCATGGACCTGGCGTTCGTTGCAAGCAGAAGCCGGGCTTGGCGTGTTGGGTGATTTGACCTGCCATCTGATCAGCATGGCATTGCGCCTTATGGGGCCGATAACGGTAATCGGTGCGGATATGCAAACCGTACATCGAACCCGGCCATTAGAAGATGGTTCGGGTACGGCGAAAGTGGAAAACGAAGACATCGCCAGCGCACTTTTGCGATTTGAAAACGGAGCGCAAGGGGTAATTTCCTCATCCCGTGTCGCCTGGGGGCGTAAAAACCGCTTGTCTTTCGAAGTGCACGGCGAGAAGGGTATGATTTGCTTTGATCAGGAACGCATGAACGAATTGCAGCTATATGTGGCCGAAGGGGCAAAATCTACGCAAGGCTTCAGGACAATCCTTGCAGGGCCGGAGCATCCACATTATGGCCGGTTCAATCCGGCTCCCGGTCACACGTTGGGTTTTCAGGATCAAAAAACCATCGAAGCAGCAGCCTTTCTGGACATGATTGCCGGACGAAAAAGCAGTGGTGTTGGAATAAATGAAGCACTCGCAATCGAAAAAATCATTCACGCGATTGCGGTAACAGCCAATGATACTGCATCGCACGTTTCACCCGATTAAAGTTCCGCAGACGCTTAGGGTCAGGACCTAATTACACCCCGATTTTCACAACGCTGCCTGCCCATTGGCGGAGGTTCTCGGCCACCGGATTGTTTGAAGAAAATACAAGGTAGTAGCCCTTGTCGGTCCGGACACCCGTCCCATGCCAATGCAATACCTTTGCCTTCCATTGCTGCTTGCATGGTTAGTGCATAATTGTTGAACATATATTGGCCTTTTGGAATCTTGAACTCTCCACCAAAATGATGAAACCAGTTTTGCCAGTCCATCCAACCCATTTCACCCTGATCTTGAACCAATAAAGGCAAGCTTTGTAGTGACTGCAAATCAAGATTGTGCCCGATCAGGTTATTATGAGATGCGAATGCCGGGGAACACACAACAAATCCTATGGCAAAGTTAGCAAGGCTGTGATTGAGGCAGGATCTCCTACGCTCAAAGCTGTAATCAAAATGGGCACCGGCATCGGTTCCATTGATTTCACGGCAACACGAGCAAACCGGGTTCAGGTCGTAAATTGCCCCGGATATGCCAGATATTCCGTGGCAGAAAATGCATTCATTCTAATGATGAACTGCATGAAAGGTTCTGCCTTTTTGATCAATGTCGGGCGTGGGGCAAGTGTTGACGAACTGGCATTGCTGAGTGTTTTGAAAAACCGCCAGATTGCAAGATGAGGTGAAATCGCTTGTTCTGGACGTTCTCGCAGGTCGGTCTTTAACCATTCGATCTCGCAACCCCCGTTTAGCAGATCAACCTGACTGTATTTATCCAATCGCGTAAATTAATAATTACCCCAAGCGGAAAGTAGGGTTGCAATCATGATTAAAGAGCTCAATTTTCCGGCAGGTTGTCGGTTACTGGCTGGATGGCAGGCGAATGATCCGCCGGCGATTGACCGGTTGAGGGAAATATTTGATGCGTGTATTGCCGGGGAATATGACGATATTTTTGCCCAGCCTTCACCAGAAAATGCAGTGAATATCGGTGGGTCACTAAACCTGATGACTTTGACCATCATGCACGATCTTTACGGCCATGATTCCGCCGAGTTTTATAAAGGAGATGCCGAACGTTATGTGCGAACAACACTGTTGTCCCGGTGATTGCTCGGCATGAACAAACTGTATCTGAGTTGGCCGGTCTATGGTTTCACCGCAGAGGCAATGGGGGCTTGAGCCTGGACCCGTGATCTATTGTTCTTCAATGAATTATGTTTCACCGTGGCATGGTGACTTGTCATGCGTGAATTGTTTCGGCTGGCCAGCGTTGACCGAACCACCCGGGTTTACCGGAGACTGTTTCGTTTGTGTTTGGTAGCTTAATTGTTGAAAAGCATACTCATCAACCTATCCTACTTGAGGAGGATTGTGTCCAAAGCCAATCCACCATTTATGTCTGCCAATGTATCATAACCGGGACGAACAATTTCCCAAGGAGTTAATAATGGCAGATTTCCCGATTGAGGCGGTAAGGACACAATTTCCTGCCTTGGCGATGAAAGATAACGGGCAGCAAAGAATTTACCTGGACAATCCTGCCGGAACGCAAGTCCCACAAAGGGTAATTGATGGTGTTGTCAAAGGCATGTCAGACGGTGCGAGCAATCTTGGTGGCATGTTTTCTGCAAGCCACACAGCTAATCAAATCTGGTTCGATGCCCATAGGGCAATGGCGGACTTTCTGGGTGCGTCACCAAAGGAAGTTATCATTGGACCAAGCATGACTAACTTAACATTCAATATGTCCCGCACGATCGGTCGCACTCTTAGCGCTGGCGATGAAATAATCGTAACCTGCATGGATCATGAAGGAGACATTTCTCCCTGGCTTCATCTGGCGCAAGACCTTGATCTGGTGGTGAAATGGTTACCCTTTGATAAAGAAAGCTGGCGCATTGAACCACAGGATTTACAAAATCTGCTCAATGAAAAAACCCGCCTTCTGGCCCTTAATTATGCCAGCAACCTGACCGGTTCAATCAATGATGTTAAAACCCTGATTTCCCTTGCTAAGGCGGCCGGCGTTTTAACTTATGTTGATGCAGTGCAGTTTGCACCCCACGGTTTGATTGACGTAAATTCAATCGGCTGTGATTTTCTTGCTTGTTCATCTTATAAGTTTTTTGGCCCTCACATGGGTATTCTTTGGGGTCGGCAGGATATTCTGGAAGAGCTTGATGCATATAAATGCCGTTGCTCCTCGTTGGAATTGCCTGAAAAGTTTGAAACGGGTACTCCGCAAACAGAAATGTTAAGTGGTCTGATCGAGACAGTGGGTTATCTTGAATGGTTGGGCACGGAACTGGGGGGTAGCGGAACGCGTCGGGAGCTGTTGCAGACTGCCTATGATGGTTTTTGTGACTACGAAAATAGCCTCACACGGGTTTTGATTGACGGACTTATGAATATTTCTGGTGTAACCATTCACGGCATCACCAACAGCAATCGAATTTCTGAACGGGTGCCAACGGTCTCATTTACCCACGATAGAATTGCCCCCGAAACTATTGCCAGCTCAATGGCAAGCGTCGGCGTCTTTGTATGGCATGGGCATAACTATGCTTACGAGCCGGTCCGCCATTTGGGTATTGTTGAACAAACCGGCGTAGTGCGTGTCGGCATAGCACATTATAATACGCCATCGGAAATTGAGCGTACACTTGAGAATTTTGCCCGTATTCTGAATTGAATATTACCGTTAAGAGCACTCTTTTTGGACAAAGATATATCAAATGGACAATATTGACGAATTCATTGAATTTGCTGATGGCATGGCAGAAATGGTGCGCCCGATCAGCGTTGAAGCTTTTGAAAAAGGCTACGATTACGAAGTCAAAAGCGACGGCAGTCCGGTGACAGAAATTGACCGGGCAGTTGAGCAAATATTACGTCGGGAAATCAACAAACACTATCCTGATTTTGGTATTCTTGGCGAAGAATTCGGCAATGAAAATATGGATGCCGAATATATATGGGTGCTGGATCCGATCGACGGAACAAGGGCATTTGCCACCGGCCTGCCAAATTTCGGTAGCCTGATCGCGCTTTGCCACCGAAGCTCACCGATCATCGGGATTATCGAATTGCCAATTGAACGAATGCGTGTGATTGGCGCAAAAGGGCGGCAAACTTTGTGCAACAACAAGCCGGTAAAAACCCGAAATTGTACGTCGCTGGCTGACGCTGTTGTATGCCCCTGCGGTCCAGATTATTGGGGTGACCACGAGCCCAAACTGGCCAAATTGAGAGAGCAGTCCAATTGGCGCGTTTATGATGGCGGTTGTGCTGCATATGCCTCACTGGCGCGTGGACATGTTGATGTTTGTATCGATGCCACACTTGATGCATACGACTTCAGTGCACTGGTGCCGGTAATCGAAGGGGCGGGAGGAATTATAACTGACTGGCAAGGCATGCCGCTGACACTTTCTTCCGGCAAGCTGGTGGTTGCTGCAGGCACCGCCGCGTGTCACCTTGAAGTATTGTCCGTTTTGAACCCGTCACCTACCTCCTCCTAAGGGATGATGGACTGAAATTGGTTGATTGGCGATGGTAGTTTCATATGGACGCGGGAAATTGAGTTCATATCAGTTTCCGGCAAGGAGAAAACTATAATGCGCGACATCAGCAACGTGCACAAGAAACACAGGAGAAGAGGAACGAATTATGAAACAATTTATCAAACTTACAACAATGGCCGCGATTGCCATCGGTCTGGTATCTGTAACACAGGTGCAAACAGCAACTGCGGAGACCCTTCGGGTTGGAATGGAATGCACTTACGCGCCGTTCAATTTTAAAACCGCCGAGGGCAATCTTGATGGTTACGATGTTGATGTTGCCAAGGGTGTGGCAAAAATCCTGGGTGCTGAACTTAAATTTGTATGCCAAAAATGGGATGGAATGATCCCTGCTTTGTTGGCCAATAAATTTGATCTGGTAATCGCGTCGATGTCGATTACAGATTCACGGTTGGAAAAAATGGATTTTTCCGCACCTTATCGTATTTCGGTCGGCCGCCTTGTTGGCAAAAAAGACATGGGCATAAAGCTGTTTGATGACGGCGGCAAACCCATGGCTGATAATTTCGAGGGCCTGAAAATTGGCGTCGGCAGGGCAACAACCTATGCAAAATGGTTTGAAGCAAAATTGCCCGGTGCAAAAGTTGTATATTACGATAGCTCGGAAGCCATGTATCTCGATCTTACAAATGGTCGGACCGACATGATCATGACCAACCCGATGAAAGCATTCCTCAAGTTTTTGAGCAAGGAGGACGGGGCCGGATATGAGTTTGTCAGCCCACAAATTGATGAGACCAAATTTTTCGGCATTGGTGTCGGCATTGGTCTTCGCAAAGGCAATGACGAATTGAAAAAACGCCTCGATACAGCCGTATTGGAATTGACCAAAAACGGATCACTGAAGACCTATGCGCTCAAATACTTCCCGTTTGCAATTCATAATGAAGGTTGGGAAGGTTAATCCACCCAGGATTAGTCCCCCGGCAACGCAGAAATTTCTGCCGGGGAGACTGCACTACCATATAATCGAGGCTGACAAGACAGGTCTTCTATAAAACAAACTGTAAGGGAATATTTGGTTGGCAGATCTGGTTGGATGGTGGGATGATTTTTTCTGGGGGTCGATTGTCGTCGTTCAGATATTTGCCGTATCGCTGGTCATGATGGTCTTGTTTGGTCTGATGGGAGCTGCTGCAAAACTGTCCAACAGCCGGATTGCACAAAGTATTGCAAGCGCCTACACGGTAATTTTTCGCGGCACCCCGGAAATTCTCGTTCTGTTGCTGATTTATTTCGGCTCAGCCATCGCCCTTACCAGCGTCGCGAAAATTTTTGACCCCTCCATTACATTTCTTGACATTCCACCATTTTGGGCCGGGTCATTTGCGATTGCTCTTGTCGTTGGCTCCTATGCAACCGAAACCTTCCGCGGTGCATTCCAGGGTGTAAACCCTGGCCTGATAGAAGCCTCCCGGGCGCTCGGTATCTCCCAATTCAATACTTTCATCTATATCCAGATTCCGGAAATGTGGCGGTTGGCGTTACCTGCATTTGGCAATCACATGTTGTCCTTGATAAAGGACACAGCATTGATCTCGATAATTGGCCTCAACGAAACACTGTTTGTTGCAGAACAGGCAATCGGAACAACCGGCAAACCATTCACCATGTATGTCGTGGTTGGCTGCATATATCTCTCATTTTCAACAATCATCACCTTGACCGTGATGCTGCTTGAGAGAAAAGCCAACCAACATCTTGCGGGTGCGCGATAGTGATTGATTTTCAACTCATCGCGGATTCAATCCCCAAGATGCTGGTAGGGATCGGCCTTACCCTTGAGCTAATGCTGGTTTCTGCAGTTCTTGGCACCATCCTGGCTGTAATTTTGTTGCTCATGCGGATCAGTGGCCGCCGGTATTTGTCATGGCCCGCATTGACTTATATTTATATATTTCGCGGCACGCCCATTCTGGTGCAAATTTTTATAATATATTACGGACTGCCGCAATTGGACTTCGTGCGGGAAAGCATATTCTGGCCAATTCTGCGAGAACCTTACGGTTGTGCCGTATTGGCGCTGGCGTTGAACAACGGTGCATATATGTCAGAAATTTTCCGCGGCGGCGTTTTAGGGGTCGACAAGGGCCTTGGTGAAGCCGCTTCTGCATTGGGTTTGTCCATCCGCCAAAGATTTATGTACATTACGACACCAATTGCGGTCAGGCTCGCGATACCCGCCTATAGTAATGATATTGTCAGCCTGATGAAATCTACCGCCTTGGCCAGCACCATAACATTGCTCGACATGATGGGCATTGCGCGCACCATCGTGGCCGAGACATTCGCCCCCTATGAAGTATTCATATCCCTGGCTGTGATTTACATAATAATGACCTTTTTTATTCAAAAAGGGTTTGGATATTTTGAACGGTATATGAGCAGATATTTAAAGAGAGATGCCTGATATGGATAACAATAAAGGCGAACCGGTAATTGTTATGGAAAATGTTGACAAGTTTTTCGGCACCTTTCAAGCACTCAAGAACATTAATCTTGTCGTCAACAAAGGTGGGCGCCTTGTGGTTTGTGGCCCATCCGGATCTGGTAAATTAACCATGATCCGATGCATCAACCGACTGGAGGAACACAATGGCGGTAAAATTGTTGTCAATGGCCATGAGCTTACCGGCAATACCAAAGATATTGATGCCGTGCGCCGGGAAGTCGGCATGGTTTTCCAGA
>JAJRQF010000036.1 GCA_024280375.1 Alphaproteobacteria bacterium
AGGGCCTTCATCACTCACGCGGCATGGCTGGATCAGGCTTGCGCCCATTGTCCAATATTCCCCACTGCTGCCTCCCGTAGGAGTCTGGGCCGTGTCTCAGTCCCAGTGTGGCTGATCATCCTCTCAGACCAGCTATTGATCGTCGCCTTGGTGAGCCATTACCTCACCAACTAGCTAATCAAACGCGGGCACATCTATCGACGATAAATCTTTCCCCCTAAGGGCGTATACGGTATTAGCATCAATTTCTCGATGTTGTTCCGTATCGATAGGTAGTTTCCCACGCGTTACTCACCCGTCTGCCACTGTCCACTACCCGGAGGTAGCTTCTCGTTCGACTTGCATGTGTTAAGCCTGCCGCCAGCGTTCGTTCTGAGCCAGGATCAAACTCTCAAGTTTGATCTGAGATTTGTTCCGGCTTTATTTGCATCAACCCAACCTCCCCATAATGAAATGGAGCGGTCTCAGCGGGCTGATGTGGTCACGCTGTTTTGCTTCGTTAAAAGCAAAACTATTTGTGTCATCCTTGGAAGGACAACACGAATTGACGAGAACATATAAACACACCTGAAACTTTAGTCCGAAGACTATCGTTTCTGGTATTTTGTAACATTCTCGAAACGTGTCCGCCGAAGTCTCTTTCGTGGCATGTAAGTACAAAGAAAATACTTACACCCACCGCAGAACTCCGCCGTCTACGTTTCTCTTTCTTCTATATTCAATTGTCAAAGAACCGAAATGCAAACGCGATTTCGTTCGACTGATTAACGGTTGGCTTAATGCCTATGTTCTTCAGTCTACGGTAGGTTTTCGCTTTTAGGCGACGCCTTTCCTGGAGTATCTTAAGAGCGAGCGATGTTGTCGCCAGCGGCGCGCCGCCCTCGTTGATGAGCCGTATATAGGTCGAACCCATACCAACTGTCAACAAAGAAAATGCACTTTTTTGACTTTTTTTCAAAAGAATTTTTCAGAGCATTATCGAGTATATTTTGTGCCGTTTTCCGACCCTGTATATATATGCATGTTTTTCATTGTTTTTCAACTCCTCAAATATGCGCCCCACTTTTACACCAAAAATGAACAGTCGAAATTGCACGAATAACTCAACCATACACACGCTTAAGCTCCTTATCCGGCCTTGCCTGCGCACATGCAAAGAGAAAGCCCAGTGCAAAAATCCATTAGTAGCCTTCGGCCTGATTGATTGATCAGGTGCAAATTCACCAGCTGGGAGAAAAATTAATCTTATATTTTACAGTGGTTATATAAAGTGACAGTTTGCAAATGCCTGTTCCCCGGCGGTTTGAATTGTTTTCACAGACAAATTTTCAACCATCCACATTTCCGGCTTATTTCTGTAATTGGTAATCTGCAATGGGTCTGGGTCATTTGGCTGATTAGTTGCAAACACGACATTGGTCATTTAAACAGAAACTGTATATCCTCCTGCGGGAAACCAACTGAGAATGTACATTCAAATTACAATGGGACGGTGAAGCAATTTGCGGTGCATGCATCCAGCTTCAGACAATTCAAATTGGGGACTATAAATGCGGGTAATGGTGTTCTCTTCCAAAACATACGACAATGAATAAGGGCATCTAGTTCATTGGCACGAAATCAGGGCAAAATATCTCAGCTTTCCATAGAGCAACTGAGTCTCGGCGACCGGGCGCCCATCCTGTCCGGATCGGGAAGGCGTCCACCTGACCGCCGGCAGGTCAGTTTTCGCTGGCTATCAGGAACCTTCCTGACCGGCATAACCTCAAGCCTGCTCATGGGTGGAGCACTTTATGCGTCTCTAGAGGGCCGTGAAAAGCCCGAATTACCAACCAGCTTCTTCAATCAAAATGCGTCAAAATCAGGCAATACAAAAATTGCAAAAAAAGGTGACCGCACCGTAAAGGTGCTTGCCACCTCATCATCGACGTCCAGCATTATGGATGTGCCTACAATGGCCAGGGTTGGCGACAGTAACATCGTGCGCAAAAGGCCCTTTGCCCATGCGTCGGCGCCACTGGCAATCGCCACCAAAACCAAACTCAGCTATCCATCCTTTAATCCGTTGAAAATATTCTCCGCATCCAAAGGCAGCGAATACCGTTCGGGTTCAAGTGATCTCATTTATGGCGCCGAAGTGGAAAGTGAAGTAACCATCCGCGAAGAGGATTTCCCACTCGAGACCGCAGCCTATGAACAACATGGTGAATTGAGCGCCAGCGAAGTGGAAAGTATCGTTCGAAAAATCGCCCCGTCTCTTGAGGAGGGCGCAACCAATGTTTCCGCCCTACCTTATTTTGACGCGTCAAGATTTACCCTTGCGGGGCAAAGTGATGGCCTTTCATCTTATCCCGGCATAACGATAACTGCCGAGAACGTCTCAGAGATACAACAGACAGATCCAGAACAGCAGTTAAAACGTAATTTCTATGAGACTGTTGTTACAATCAGGCAGGAACAACCCATCACACTTGCGCTTTCTGCTGTGACCGATGACGAGGAAGCCAGCCAAATCATTTCCGATGCTTTGGCAAGCCCCTTGAGCAGCACATCCATCAAAGCAGGCTATAAATTGCGCGTTGCACTTGAGACAAGTGACAAAGCTGAATCCGCCAAAATCAGACGCGTCAGCGTATATTTTCGCGGCACCCACATATCGAGTGTTGCACGCCGCGACGATGGTCAATTTGTGTATTCTCCAGCCCCCGCTCCGGTGCCGGCAATTGCTGACACCGAAGACAAGAACGCCTATTCCGTGGTTAGCCGAAAGCAACTACCTTCCATATATAATGGAATATATCGCGCCGCCCTTTCGCAAAACCTGACCAAGCCATTAACCCGTCAATTAATCAAGATTTTTGCATTCGACGTGGATTTTCAAACCCGCATTGCGCCCAGCGACACACTCGATGTATTTTACTCGCTTGACCCGGACACCAGAGCCATTTCTGAAAATTCTGAAATTTTGTACGCATCGATCCGTTTGAATGGTGTGAAGCGCAAATATTACCGCTTCAAAACGGCAGATGACGGCAAGGTCGATTATTATGACGAGTTCGGTAAAAGCGCCAAAAAATTCCTGCTGAGAAAGCCGGTGCCAAATGGACGCTTTACATCACCTTTCGGGATGCGTCGCCACCCCATCACCCGGTATAGAAAAATGCATACGGGTGTCGACTGGGCCGCCAGACGCGGCACAAAAATTCTTGCCGCCGGCAATGGCGTCGTGCAAAAGGCCGGTTGGAGCGGCGGTTATGGCAAACAAACCATAATTCGCCACGCAAATGGATATAAAACCTCCTATAATCACCAAAGCAGAATTGCCAAATGGGTTGTCCCCGGCGCAAGAGTGAGACAGGGCCAGGTTATTGGCGCTGTTGGAACGACAGGCAACTCAACCGGTCCGCATTTGCATTACGAAGTGATTGTTAATGGCAATAAAGTTAACCCGATGAGCATTCGATTGCCAAAGGGCCGAGTGCTTAAGGGCAGTGTATTGGCAAAATTTGAAAGCGAACGAGATCGCATCAATGCATTGCTCAACAAAAAAGACGACAATGGCACCAAGCTTGCGTTGAATTAGACTGTTTCACATTTAGGTTGAAACGGTTAGGTGGCGAAGAGACACCCGGCCACTTAGGCGCCGTACCTCCCGAACATGTCGAGGGGGCAGGCCTGAGCGAAGCAAAGTATAGCCGTGAGCGAGAGCATTTGGAGCGATTCAATCAAATGATGAAACGCTCCAGACTGTTCCTCAATTCCCTCATTTAACAATGCAGCAAAAAGGCCCATGGGGTTTCCCCCGCAGGCCTTTTGTAATTCTCTCACCGACAATCAAAGATAGCAGATCATGCAGCTTGAACAGCCTCGTTCTTTTTACCTGGCAAGAGAATTGCAATTACGATAAACACAATCCCCAGAATGATCCCGATGGTTTCGCCCGAAATGGATTGTATGATCGAAGAATAATCAGCCCCGGTAATTGGGCCAACGGTTGTCTTGCCGCCCAAAACCTTGCCAAAAACCCCGGTGGTTGCAATCCAGCTATAGGAGGCCATGTAAATTCCGGCACCAACCAGGCCACCAAGCACAAAGAAAAGCGCATCTTTGCGGCCGGTAGCAGCAGCGGCCAGGCTTGTGCCCGGGCAATAGCCCGCAACAGCAAAGCCAATACCGAGCATAGCGCCACCAATGAGCACACCAATATAGGCGGTTTTAACCGAGAGATTGCCCACATCCAGCAAACCGAACGTAATGCCGCTGAAGGTAAGAACTGAGGCAATACCAATGCCCAGAACAATAGTCTTCATCAAATGCAGGTCCTTCAACCGCAGCATATTGACAATGTAATTAGGATTAGTGGCACCTACCCGATCGAGGGTAAAACCAAATGCGGCACCAACTATAATTGCGAGTAAAATGGTCGACATTGTTATGCCTCCTTCTTGTAAAGGATAATTGCGAGCGGAATGCTGGTTAAAAACATGCCGATTGAGAAAATGTAACCGGACGCGGCCGTTTGCATCATGCCACTCATCATATGCCCGCTTGTG
Source organism: Alphaproteobacteria bacterium (assembly GCA_024280375.1). GTDB lineage: Bacteria > Pseudomonadota > Alphaproteobacteria > Rhizobiales > Rhizobiaceae > SZUA-100. Next base: position 4,554 of record JAJRQF010000036.1, read on the forward strand.
CAGCCACCGGCCAATCGCGCCCCAAACAACACAACAACACCGGATAGAAAAGTAACCAGATATCGGCGGCCAACCGCATCGCCGAATTTCTTACGCCAAACGGCTGGCATCTGGCGTTCTTCACGGCCAACGCCGCCGCGCAATAGTGCAGATAGAGTAGCACCACCGATCATCGCCAATACGAAGACAAAGCTATAATTGATTGGATTGGCAACATTTTTGGCATATTTGCCACCGCTCTTATTGAGATAGGCGTTGCTGCTTGCATAACCCTTTTTTGCGGTTTCTAATTTTTGAACAATTGTTGTATCAACGGCGTTCCATAAAATACCGTCGAAAATTACAAACTGGGTTGAAACACCAATTGGCTTAACCAGCATTACTGCTGCAAAAAATACGACACCGAGGAGTACACCACCGGATTTCCATGATAACACCATCATACTCTCCATGAGATTAAAGATAGTGCTTATTAGCAAATTCTAATATTAGAATGCTTGATCCATATCAATTCCGAACTCAATTGTCTTAAAAAACGCCCCAAACTTTTAAAATTCGGGGCGTTTAAGATTTTCTAAAATCAAGCGGCGAAATCAGACACATCAACCACCTCAGATGCACTGAAGGTCAAATGGTCTTCGGCCGCAGATACCCAGAGAGTTTCACCGTCCTCTACTTCACCAGCAAGCAGTTTTTCAGCCAGCGGGTCTTGAATATAGGTCTGTATTGCCCGCTTAAGCGGTCTTGCACCATAGGCCGGGTCAAAGCCCTTATTGGCCAGCCAGACCATTGCCTTATCATCCAGTTTCAACTGGATTTTGCGGTCTTCAAGCAGCGCTTCCAACCGTTTCAACTGGATTAGAACAATGCCTGCCATATCCGAGCGTTTGAGACGATGGAACAAAATGGTTTCATCAATCCGGTTTAAAAATTCCGGACGGAACGATGCCCGCACAACATCCATAACCTGGTCGCGCACCAGATCAACATCCTCATCTTCATCCAATGATACAAGGAACTCAGAACCCAGATTTGAGGTCATGATGATAAGCGTATTACGGAAATCAACCGTGCGGCCCTGACCATCGGTCAATCGGCCATCGTCCAGCACCTGAAGCAACACATTGAATACATCAGGATGGGCCTTTTCGATCTCATCGAACAAAATAACCTGATAAGGCCTGCGACGCACCGCTTCGGTTAAAACGCCACCTTCCTCATAGCCAACATAGCCGGGAGGCGCACCAATCAGCCGGGAAACTGAATGCTTTTCCATGAACTCAGACATATCAAGGCGCACCATTGCACTGTCATCATCAAACAGATAATCCGCCAGCGCTTTGGTCAATTCCGTTTTGCCGACACCGGTTGGTCCAAGAAATATGAACGAACCCATAGGCCGGTTTGGGTCTTGCAAACCAGCACGCGACCGCCGAACCGATTTTGATACAGCCTGCAAGGCTTCTTCCTGCCCGACAACCCGTTGGGAAAGCTCGTCTTCCATGCGGAGCAGTTTTTCCCGCTCGCCTTCCATCATTTTGTCGACAGGAATTCCGGTCCAGCGCGATACAATGTGAGCAATATCATCAGGTGTCACAGCCTCATCAACCAGAGACTTGGTATCACCTTCCTGCTCATTTTCTGCCTGTTCAATTTCGGTTTCCAACTGCGGAATAACCCCATATGAAAGTTCACCGGCTTTTGCCAAATCCCCGTCACGCTGTGCACGCTCAAGATCACTTCTGGCAACATCAAGCTTTTCTTTCAAATCGCGGGTTCCAGAAAGCCTGTCTTTTTCAGACAACCAGCGGGCTGAAAGCGCATTTGCCTTTTCTTCAAGGTCGGCCAAGTCTTTCTCAAGTTTTTCCAATCGGCTTTTTGAGGCCTTGTCCTCTTCTTTCAAAAGCGCCTCACGCTCGATCTTCATCTGGATAATACGCCGATCAAGCTCGTCCAGCTCTTCCGGTTTTGAATCAACCTGCATCCGCAGACGAGACGCCGCCTCATCCATCAAATCAATCGCCTTATCCGGCAAAAACCGATCCGATATATAGCGATTGGAAAGATTGGCCGCAGACACAAGTGCAGAATCGGTAATTCTGACACCGTGATGCAGTTCATATTTTTCCTTAATGCCGCGCAATATGGAAATTGTGTCTTCAACCGTTGGTTCACCGACAAATACCGGCTGGAAACGCCGGGCAAGTGCTGCATCTTTTTCCACATGCTTGCGATATTCATCCAGTGTGGTGGCACCAACACAATGCAACTCGCCACGCGCCAATGCCGGCTTCAGCAGATTGGATGCATCCATTGCCCCATCCGCTTTACCCGCACCAACAAGCGTGTGCATTTCATCAATAAACAGCACAATCCCACCATCGGCAGACTGAACCTCCGACAGCACCGATTTCAAACGCTCTTCAAATTCGCCGCGATATTTCGCCCCGGCAATCAAAGAACCCATATCGAGAGATAACAGGCTCTTTCCGCGCAGACTTTCCGGCACATCACCATTAATAATACGCAGCGCCAACCCTTCCGCAATTGCGGTTTTACCAACACCGGGTTCGCCAATTAAAACAGGGTTATTTTTTGTTCGGCGCGATAGCACCTGAACCGCGCGCCTGATTTCCTCATCGCGCCCGATCACCGGATCAAGCCTGCCATCCCTGGCATCCTGGGTGAGATCACGGGTATATTTCTTCAACGCCTCATAGCTGTCTTCCGCAGACGCACTATCCGCCGTGCGGCCTTTTCTTATAGCTTCTATAGCCTGGTTGAGCGCGGTCGGCTTAACACCGGCTTTCGCCAGAATATCAGCGGTCGAGGCGCTTTTTTCCATGACCAGCGCCAGCAATAACCGTTCAACGGTCACATAGCTGTCACCCGCCTTATCGGCAATTTTCTCAGCCGTTTCAAATACTTTTGCCAGTGGTTGGGCCAGATAAAGCTGCCCGTCACCGCCGGAAATTTTTGGCAATTTGGCAATAGCAGCTTCAGTTGCAATCAGCGCATCCTTGGCATTGCCGCCAGCCCGCTCGATCAGCGAAGCCGCAAGGCCCTGCTCATCATCAAGCAAAACTTTTAGCACATGTTCAGGAACGAATTGTTGATGGCCATCCGCAAGCGCTTTGGTTTGAGCCGCCTGAAAAAATCCGCGCACCCGTTCTGTATATTTTTCTAAGTTCATCACAATACTCCAATATCAATTCTTCACCCCGAAGGCATGAAAAAGCGAACCCGGACAAAAGCTCCCGATCATTCGGCAAGCCTTTAGGGCGGCTCATACTTTGATTGAAACGCCCTATCATTTGTTTCACTCAACGCAACGCGTACTTCGCACGGCCTACGTGGGTGCGGCGCACAAGCGCCGGGCCGAACGTGTCGACCAGACTATTTCCACAAAAGTGTGAAACAGCCGAAAGCCATCCATTGTTAAATGAAGAGCTCTTATACAATTGATATAGGAACAAGAATCAAAAACTCAACAGGCCGATATGATCTGTTGAGTTTTTTAAATAATCAGCGGCTGACCCAGATAATATATGCGCAATCAACCGTCGTTGGCACCAACAATAAATGCAGGCAATTCGCCTTCACTGTCATTTGCAGCACCCGAATTTGCACCATCATCAGATGCCTCCGCATCTTTGCGCGGACGCCGTGGTGCACGTCTGGTACGACGGCGGGTTGCAGCAGGTTCTTCTTCAGTTGCCTCCCCATCTACCGCACCATTTGGCATTGATTGTTTTAAGGCCACCTCTGCAGGCACGCCATCAATAGTTGGTTGCGGTCCATCACCTTCAACTTGCGGAGCAGGTGAAAAATCATCATCAGCAGATTGATTGTCTGCTGAGCGCGCATTATTTCGGCCATCCTGGCCACTGTCAGAATCTGAAGGTTGGCGACGCTGGTCATCATTACGACTATTATCACGGCTGGATATTTGAGCTGCCTGTGCAGCCTGCGCGGCAGCAATCAATCTATTATAATGTTCAGCATGTTGCAGGTAGTTTTCTGCAGCAACCAAATCCCCCGACGACGCAGTTTGCGCATCGCGTGCCAACGTTGTGTATTTCTCGGCAATATGAGCAGCAGTTCCCCTGATTCTAATATCAGGTCCATTACTTTCCATATTTCGATTGGACTGGTTCCCGCCCTTACTCCGGCCGCCACGGCCCCGTGAGCGGTTTTTATTTTGGTGTGACTGTCCTTGCCTCATACATTTTCTCTTTTATTTTCAAGAAGGACTGCAATAGCTGGCAGTTCATCAGCTGATTGTGATTTAAGAAAAATACGCGACATGGCCACGAATAAACCACGAATCCATTTTCAGGGGATTCATATTACCCAATTTCATCTAAGCATCCGGAAACCTTGTCTGCTATCTTTTCTATATTGACAAGCTGTCAGCCGATACACACCATCATCACAAAGAGTGAAGCTATTTTGCTTTATAGAATGGTTGAGATACCGTCTTCTGCCCCGGTGCATCGAACCTAAACATTTTGGAAGTAAATTCCAAGCCCCTAACCGAATATTTATCCCGCATCGTGGTAAAATTGACAATAATTCATTAATAATCAGTGAGATGCCGCAAAAATCCGGTCATTTCCGCCATAGTCTTTAGAAATTCTCACATCATGCCAACCAGATTGTGACGCCAATTGTGCAATTGCCGATGCCTGATCATGGCCAATTTCGAAAAACACACGCCCCTTTGGCTTTAACAACATAGCCGATTCGCCTATCAGCGCACGATAGGCATCAAGCCCGTCACCCCCGCCATCCAGTGAAATTTGCGGATCATTATCGCGCACTTCGGGTTCAAGTGCCAATATATCTGATGTGGAAATGTAGGGCGGATTGGAAACAATCACATCAAACCGACCAGACAACGGCCCTAAATACGAACCTTGCAAAAAAGAAATTCGAGCCACAAGCCCATGTCTAGCAGCATTATGTTTGGCAACTTTCAACGCTTCTTCAGAAATATCACTCGCAACACCAATTGCATTGGGCAATTCGCCCATCAACGCCAGAATAATCGCACCGCTACCGGTTCCGATATCAGCAATTCTATATTCTGCATTTTTTCCCTGTTGTTGATCCAGATGCGCAAGCACGGCCTCCACCAGACATTCAGTATCCGCTCGCGGGTCCAACACCGCATCTGAAATTTTCAGCCGCATTCCCCAAAATTCTTTTTCCCCGACAATCCGGTGAACCGGCCGGTGCATCAGCCTGCATTTTATGAACTCGTTGAATTTTTGCGCCTGTTCATCGGTCAGTTCCTGCTCGCTTGCAAAAATCAATGCGGATTGGTCCATTGCCATTACACTTTGCAAAAGTAATCGCGCATCCAGTTGCGGTGTATCCAGTCCAGCCAACTTAAACTCAAGGGTTGCGGTTTTCAGCGCTTCTGAAAGTTTGGAACGGGCCGAATTCATCGTTCTCTATCATCACCAATGGCGGCCAGCTGGCTTGCCTGAAAATCGGTAATCAGTGCATCAATAATTTCATCCAGCCCCTCGCCCATAATAATACGGTCGAGCTTATAGAGCGTCAGATTGATACGGTGATCAGATACTCTGCCTTGCGGGTAATTATAGGTGCGAATACGTTCTGAGCGGTCGCCGGAACCAACCTGCCCGCGGCGCGAATCCGCGCGCTCCTTATCGGCCTTTTGCCGTTCCGCATCATAGAGCCTTGTGCGCAATTCCTTCATTGCGTTGGCACGGTTTTGATGCTGCGATTTTTCCGATGAAAGCACCACAATACCGGTTGGGATATGGGTAATGCGCACGGCTGAATCCGTCGTATTCACATGCTGGCCGCCCGCACCGGATGCCCGCATGGTATCAATCCGTATATCCTCATTACGAACTTCAATATCAATGTCTTCGGCTTCCGGAAGCACCGCAACGGTTGCCGCTGATGTGTGAACCCGCCCGCCTGATTCTGTTTCCGGTACGCGCTGCACACGGTGCACCCCGGATTCAAATTTTAGCCGCGCGAAAACGCCCTTGCCTTTAATCGAGGCTACAATTTCCTTATAGCCGCCAACTTCGCCATCACTGGAAGACAGCACTTCGACTTTCCAGCCTTTGCTTTCAGCGTGCCGCTGATACATACGAAAAAGGTTGCCGGCAAATAAAGCGGCCTCTGAGCCACCGGTTCCGGCCCGCACCTCAAGAATGGCACTCTTATCGTCGGCCCGGTCTTTTGGCAGCAGCAATAATTGCAAATCGGCCTGCAATTGTTCAATCTGCGCCTCAAGCTCGGGTTTTTCCTCCTCCGCCATTTCCCGCATTTCTGCATCCATATCGGCATCGCCAAGCAATTCCACCAAACCGTCCAGATCAGCCTGAATAACCTGCATTGATTTTATTTTGTCAATCACCGGTGCGAGTTCCGAAAACTCTGAAGCCAGTTTCACATAGGTTTCAGGATCAGGATTAGCGATCATCTGGCCTTCAATTTCACTATGGCGGGCAAGAAGCTGGTTGGTTTTTTCAACTGGAAGCATGGGCTCGTTTCAATTTCAGTTTTCGGAATTATTTTAGTTATCTCGTACAGCATGAAAGCGCTAATAGGGAATTCCATATTCATCAGCAAAATCAGTCAGCAATTCACGCATTGTCTGCCCGGTGGAAGGTTCTTGCAATTGTTGCAGCACGGTTTTGGACAATTTCTCAACATCCAGTGCCAGCAGCATCGACTTCACCGGACCAATCGCAGAAGGAGACATCGACAAGGATCGATAGCCTATAGCAATCAACCCCATTGCAGCCAGGGGACGTCCAGCAATTTCTCCGCATAGATTTACATGGATATTGTTGCGCTTTCCAGCCTCAACCACATTCCTCAATGCCCGCAAAAACGGCCGGGAAAGCGTGTCATACCGATTGGCCATCTGTGAATTGCCCCGGTCGCTGGCGGTCATAAACTGAAACAGATCATTCGTACCAATCGATACGAAATCAACAGCCTCCATCAGCTCGTCCATCTGCCAGAAAAGCGCAGGCACTTCAATCATTGCCCCAAGTCTGACATTCGTTGGCAATTCATGACCAAAACCCGCAAGTAATTTCTGCTCTTTTTCGATCATCGCACGAACCCGCACCACTTCGCGCACTTCGGTTACCATCGGCAGCATTATGCTCAGTTCCCGCCCGCGTGCCGCACGAAGCAAGGCGCGCAACTGCACCCGCATCAAACCAACCCTGTCAAGCGCCAGCCGAATGGCCCGCCATCCAAGTGCTGGATTTTCCTCCGGAATTTGCTGCATATAGGGCAGCACTTTATCGCCGCCGATATCCAATGTGCGGAATATTACCGGCTTTGAACCAGCCTCTTCCAATACATTGTGATAAAATGCCTGTTGTTCATCCAGCCTTGGCAAAGTTGATGATACCATGAATTGTAATTCTGTTCGAAACAGACCTATTCCCTTGGCACCGGTTTCAGACAATTGCGGCAAGTCGGCCGCCAGGCCCACATTGAGCATCAAATCCACTTCAACACCGTCGCGAGATACGGCGGCCACATCACGAAGTTCGGCATAGTGCGCCAGTTGGGTCTGTCTAAAACCTTCTTTTTCCGCATAGGCGGCAGCCACATCCGCCGGCGGACGTAAATAAATTACGCCTTCATCTCCGTCGACAACAATCGAATCTGAATTTTCAGCCAGCGAAACCACGCCAATTGCCTGGCCGACGACGGCAATACCAAGCGCACGCGCAACAATAACCACATGGCTGGTGGGTGATGCCTCTTCCAGAACCAGAGCCCTAAGGCAATCGCGGTCGTAATCCAGCAGTTCAGCCGCACCCATATTCCGAGCCACAACGATTGCATTCTTGGGTATTCCAAGCCCCGCATCCGGTTGTGGCTTACCCATCAACTGGCGCAAAAGCCGCCGTGCCAGATCGTCAAAATCATGCAATCGTTCACGAATAAAAGCACTCGGCTGGCGCATCAGCCGGGCAGAATTGTCGTTTTGTACTTTTTCAACCGCAGCCTCTGCGGTAAGACCATTGAAAATAGCCTCTTCCATTCGGCGAACCCAGCCACGGTCATTGGCAAACATTCGGTATGCTTCCAGCACATCACGATGCTCACCATCTTTGGAGACATCGCCGCGCGATAACATATCATCAATGGAAACCCGAAGTTCAGATAGGGCGGAGCGAAGACGCTCGATTTCATAATCCGCATCTTCATTAAACAGATTGGTCACAACCACCCGTGGTTCGTGCAGCAAAACTTGGCCTGAACCGATACCATCGGAAAGCGGCACACCTTTCAGACGCACCGATTTGGAAAGATCGAGCCCAATTCCGCGCTTGTTCAGCCCTTCCATTTCACCGGCTGCAATTAATTCTGCAATGATCATTGCCGAGGTTTCGAGCGCCTCAACTTCCTCTTCCTGATAGGTGCGGCTGGCCTTGTTTTGCACAACCAAAACCCCCAGCGAGCGGCCAGAGCGCAACATTGGAACACCCAAAAAGGATGAGTAATGTTCTTCGCCGGTTTCAGGAAGATAGGCAAAAGAGGGATGTTCTTTTGCGTCCGCAATATTGATCGGCCTTGCGGTCGCAGCAATACGCCCAACCAGCCCTTGACCGAACTTCAATGAGGATTGGTGAACCGCGTCCGGGTTAAGACCTTCCGTTGCAAACAGTTCAAGCACATTATCGGCACGCAAGACATAGACCGAGCAAACCTCCGCAACCATATTGGCAGCGATGCTTTGCACGATCAAATCAAGTCGTTGTTGAGGCCCCAACGATTTTGCCATCACATCGCGTAGACGTTTTAACAAAACTCTGGGACCCGTTGCCGGGTTGCGCATTTAATTTCCCCTTGGGGTCAGAATTACCGGATCAAACCAATGTCAGCATGCAGGAAGCACGCTTGCTCTAGAGTCCTTCACCTTTAAATGGAATCGTTTGAACACTGGTTTTCCTTGCCAAGACAAAAAATTCTATTCATCAAACTGCTTCCATTTAAAGGTGAAGGACGCTTACAGGTAAGTGTTCAAACCCCTATCGGTATATTACCGCCATTATATGACGTAGGAATGTGTAATTTCTATTCTTTATCGAGGCCGTAGACAGAATGCAAAGCCCGAACGGCAAGTTCCGCATATGCCTCATCAATCAATATCGAGATCTTGATTTCCGAGGTTGTGATAGCACGAATATTGACCCCGTGTTCGAAAAGCGATCGAAATGCCGTTGATGCAACGCCCGCATGGCTGCGCATTCCAACCCCGATTACCGAGACTTTCACCATGCCCGGATCACTTTGAAGAACTTCAAAGCCTATTTCATCCCGCGACTTGTTGAGCACACTGGTTGCCTTTTCAAGATCACTATTCGGCACCGTAAAGGTCATATCGGTAACGGAGCCATCCTCCGATACATTTTGCACAATCATGTCCACATTGACATTTGCATCCGCCAGCGGCCCGAATACGGCGGCCGCAACCCCCGGTTTATCAGAGACCCGCCGCAGCGAAATCTGGGCTTCATCCCTGGCATAGGCAATGCCGGTCACAACTTGCTGTTCCACTATCTCATCCTCATCACATATCAGCGTACCCGGTGGCGTGGCCCCGGGGCTTGAATCAATACTCGCCGGATCGTCAAAACTGGACCGCACAAATATCGGCACCCCATGAACTTTTGCAAGCTCAACCGAGCGAACCTGAAGCACTTTAGCCCCAAGTGAAGCCATCTCCAACATTTCTTCAAACGACACCTTCGACAGGCGTCGGGCACTGGGTACAATCCGTGGGTCTGTTGTATAGACACCATCAACATCGGTATAAATATCGCAACGATCAGCCTTAATGGCCGCAGCTATTGCAACTGCACTGGTATCAGAGCCGCCGCGGCCAAGGGTGGCAATTCTGTTATCGGGCCCAACGCCCTGGAAACCGGCAATCACCGCCACCTGCCCCCGACCCATGCGTTCAATTATTTCGCCACCATCAATTTCTTCAATGCGGGCGGAACCATGTGCCGAGCTTGTCTTGATTGGTAATTGCCAGCCAAGCCAGGAACGCGCGTCAATTTCCATAGATTGCAAAGCAATAGCCAAAAGCCCGGCGGTTACCTGTTCGCCAGAGGCGACAACCGCATCATATTCGCGTGCGTCAAAAAACGGGGCATTTTTACCGGCAATCCCCGGCATGGTGTGAACCCAATTGACCAATTCATTGGTTCTGCCAGACATGGCAGACACAGTGACCGCCACCTCATGGCCCGCATCCACCTCACGCTTCACATGGGCCGCAACATTTCGTATCCGCTCCAGGTCGGCAACCGAAGTTCCACCAAATTTCAGGACAAGACGAGACATTGAAATAATAACCGTTCAGAGAAAAACACAATTGCTCGAAACCAGCATAGCAAGTAGCAAAAACAATTTGGCTGCTGCATACAGAATATCGCCGAAAGCCGCAAGGGTGCTTGACTTTCCAGCATGGGAGGCTGATTTAATGGCAATGAATAATTGACCCTAATTCTCCAACAGGCAAACCGCGATGACAGCACCTGCACCCAATAGCGCTCAATCCACCATCGACCAGGCGGAAGTCGACCGGTTTTCAGCAATGGCTGCAGAATGGTGGAGCCCGACCGGCAAGTTCCGCCCGCTACACAAGTTCAATCCAGTCAGGCTTGCCTATATCAAAGAGAAAATTTGCGCCCGCTTTGATCGTGATATCAAGGCCCATAACGCGCTGGAAGGCCTGCGGGTCCTTGATATTGGCTGCGGCGGCGGCTTGTTGTGCGAGCCATTGGCCAGAATGGGCGCGACGATAATTGGTGCCGATGCGTCTGAGGTTAATATAGAAGTTGCCAAAATCCATGCGGAACAATCGGGGCTCGAAATTGATTACCGGGCAACAACGGCAGAAGATCTGGCCGCTGCGGGCGAAAATTTCGATGTGGTGTTAAACATGGAAGTGGTTGAGCATGTGAGCGATGTAAATTTGTTCATGAGCGAGTGCTGCCGAATGGTTCGCCCCAATGGGCTGATGTTTGTTGCAACCATCAACCGAACCATGAAAGCCCAGGCGCTGGCCATTTTCATGGCTGAAAACGTGTTGCGCTGGCTGCCAAAAGGCACCCACAGCTATGATAAACTGGTCAAACCTTCAGAGCTTGAAGACCCGATTAACCGGGCAGGCATGCAAGTGGTGGATAAAACCGGAGTATTTTATAATCCGCTGCTCGATCGCTGGAATTATTCCCGCGATATGGATGTAAATTATATGATTTTGGCGGAACGCGGTTAAGGTCAGAACCCGTCAGTTCTTGTCTTCGGGCAAAACCGGTAACGGGGCAATTTTCACCCCTTCTTCCACAAGGTCTTTCACATCTTCCGCTGAAGCTTCGCCGTAAATTCCGCGTTCTTCACTTTCGCCATAGTGAATTTTGCGTGCTTCTTCAGGGAATTTCTCACCAACATCTTCCGCATTCGCGGTTATCTTGTCGCGCATTTCCTTCAACTCGGCAAACATTGCCTGACGGCTTTCATTGACAGTCGCAACATTTATTTTTTCCTGAATTTTGGTCCGGGTTCTCGAGGTTGAAACGGATGGAGCCATCAACGCCTTTTCAACTTTTAATGAACCGCAAACAGGACAGGACACAAGATCGCGCGCAAGCTGCGCATCAAACTCTTCAGAGTTGCCAAACCAGCCTTCACAATTATGGCCCGCATCACAGGCAAGCGTAAATTTAATCATGCTCAATCGCCACCAAATTGATAAGTGCGTCCATTGACTAAATTAGGTATTTTCTTCCGCGCCGCAACAACCTCATCAAGATCAATATCAATCACCATAAACCCTGGCTCATTATGATCAATTTCGCCAACAATCTCGCCCCAGGGGTTTACAATCAGCGAATGCCCATAGGTTTCACGGCCATCCTCGTGCAACCCGCCTTGAGCGGCCGCAACCATAAAGGCGCCGTTTTCAATCGCCCGCGCGCGCAATAATGCGTGCCAATGGGCCTCACCGGTCTGCCGGGTAAAGGCCGCAGGAGATGTCAGAATTTCCGCACCATTCATTGCATAATCACGAAACAGCTGCGGAAAGCGCATATCATAGCAAATTGCCAACCCGGTATTAATTCCATCAATTTTGGATATTACCGCTTCGGTTCCAGGTTCATATACGGCCGATTCCCGCCAGCTCTCACCATTATCGAGATCAACATCAAACATATGAATTTTATCATAGGTCGAGGCAATTTCACCATCAGGCCCAATTACAAATGCACGATTGGCAACCTTGCCATCACTGCGTAAAATCGCGGTCGAGCCCACATGCAGCCAAATTTGGTGCGTCTTGGCCAAAGATTTGGCCGCTGCGACCAACATATCCTCATCAGCAGGCTTGACGATTTCAAACAGTTTATTTCGGCTTTGTTCAACAAATCCGCTCATTTCAGGCGATTGCACATAGCGTGCGCCGTCACCGGCAGCGCTTTTCACCAATTTAGAGAATGTCTCGACATTTTCTTCCGGTTTAGTGGACGAACGCATTTGTATGCAGGCAATACGTAGATTTCTCATTGATCAAACCAAAATTTCAGATGCAGAAGCTGCATACTAAATCAGTTTGCCAGCATGGGATCAAGTTTTCCACTACGCTCAAGCGCCATCAAATCATCACATCCGCCAATGTGATTGTCACCAATGAATATTTGGGGAAAAGTCGAACCACCATTGGCCCGCTGAATCATTTCATTGCGCAAACCGGGGTCAAATGTTGCATCCAGCTCGCGAAATCCAACGCCTTTATCGGAAAACAATCGTTTCGCTGCCGTACAAAATCCGCACATTTTTCTTGTATAAATAATTACGTCTTGCATTGTGATTCCCTATATATTCAATTTAGCATATATATGGTGCTAATTTGCATTGCTGGCAACCCTTGCAAACGTCAAACAATCCACTATTTCTGCTCCGCCTCGCAAAAGTGCCCTACTTGCCGCACTCAGCGTGGCACCGGTTGTCAAAACATCATCAATCAGAAGAACCCGCTTCCCGATAATATTAATTTGCTGGCTTTCCGGCACCCGAAATGCCCCGCGCACATTGGCGTGCCTTTCATTGACCTTCAGCCCCACCTGCTGCTTTGTCGCCCGCACCCGCTGCAACACCCTTGGCATGTAAGGCTTATTTGATTGAACGGCGATATGTCTGGCAAGTTCGGCAGACTGGTTGAAGCGCCGTAAAAACATCCGCCTTTTGTGAAGCGGCACCCCGATAATAACCGGATCGCCTTCCAACAGCTCCCGCCCTGCCCGCACCATCCAGCGCGCCATCCAAGGCGCCAGATCGGTACGATCCGAAAATTTCAGTCCCTGAACAAGTTTTCTTGCAACACCATCATAATGCGCCACGGCCCGCGCCCTGGAAAATACCGGCGGGTTGGCAATAGCATCGGCGCAAAGCGCGTTTTCTCCCAAATCAAAATTAAACGGCGTGCCCAAAATTGCACAATAGGGTTTTTCGATAAATCGAATATCGCCCCAACATTTTGGACAAAGAGAACCCTGTTCGGCCACATGAGTTTCGCACGCCAGACAAATTGGCGGAATTATCGAGTTACCCAGTAGCGAAAAAAAGCGCGTACCTATCAGCCGGCCAGATGAAATTATTTGCGCTCGATTGGCAATATTTATTCCAAACGGTTTAAGATGCAACTTGACGGGAGCCTTCATCAGCGATCAATAGCAATAATTATTCAATTTTGCGAGAAATTCTTTAAATGCCTAATAAGTCCAACCCTTCATCTAATGCAGGTATTTTCGAGGAAAAAACGCTGCGCATGCGGCAAGCGCGGGCCAAACGGAATTATGAGAAAAATCCAGACAAGAGCCCGGATTTCCTCATGCGGTTTGCAGCAGATGAGATCGCCGCAAGACTATCACTTGTATCGAGAGAATTTGCCCATGCGGTTGGAATATTTGGGCGCACGGGCGCTCTCGCAAGTGAAATTTTGACGGTCCAAAATGTAAAAAAAATCGCTCGAATTGAAGAAAGTGACTTTGTAACTGATGATGCACAATTTGATATAGCCATCGCCCAACCAAATATTTTGAACCCAAAGGGACCATTAGAAAATGAATATGATCTTGCCATTTCAGCATTTTCCCTGCACTGGTCGGCAGATTTACCGGGCGCTCTCATTCAAATTCGCAACATACTTCAACCAGATGGGCTATTTTTAGGCATACTTCCGGGGCCAGACACATTGTCAGAACTACGTGAATGCCTTGCTATGGCAGAAGCTGAAATTGCCGGTGGTCTTTCACCACGCATTGACCCGTTTATTACAGTCCAAACCGCAGGCGCATTAATGCAACGGGCAGGCTTTGCCCTTCCCGTGATCGACAGCGATAAAATTACGGTGCGCTATGATACCATGTTTGATCTGATCCGCGATCTGCGTGCAATGGCTGCAACCAATTGCCTGCGCACCCGAGAAAAAGGTAATGCTTCAAGATTTTTGTTTGTGCGCGCAGCCGAAATTTACGCATCCCGATTTGCTGATACAGATGGAAGAATTCGGGCAACTTTTGAGCTTATATCAATGTCGGGCTGGGTTCCTCACCACAGCCAGCAACAACCATTAAAACCCGGCAGTGCCACCACACAATTAGCGGACGCACTTAAGGGATCAAAATAGCAGATAAAAACCCTAAATACTTTGAAGAACAGTTGTGAAAATAGCCACCAGTTTAACAGATAACGTACTCGCAGAAGCAACAATTGCTATAGCGATCAGTGATGCAATCAATCCATATTCAATTGCTGTTGCACCACTTTGATTTTTTAAAAATTTCTTAATCATCAACCCGTCCCAATTGGTGAAACTTTAAAAGATACAACCGTTAGACGCTGAATTCATTGAAAAAATGTGAACAATATGAATTTCCTCTCTTAGGGTAAGGTAGCTTCGCAAAGCTTGGCCTTGCCAATGGCGGTACTTTACCCGGTGATTATTGAAAAGCGGGCGCTTAATTTACACCACAAAACGCCTGAGATTAGATTTGAAATTGATCCGCGTGGCAACATAATCCGTATGCGCTCCAACAATTACATTGTTTGCGCATATCATTAGCCAAGGTTTTTGACAATTTACTTTACATTAAAAGTTGCGAGGGGCTCGCCGTAAAAACCGAATGCAAAATAGAATTATGAAACGAGAATTCACCTCATCCAGGTCCAGGATTTGTTAGCAATCGCCGTATCGTTTTCCATTACTGTAAATTATGCATTGGCTGGTCTTCGTTGGAAGAAGAACACTTTTCCTAATAACAAAACGATTTGGTTTGGATCTGGAAATGGACCCTGTGACCATGTTATCTGTCTGTTCACCAAAAAAAACATCGTTTTGTGCAAACCGTTTGCCTGTGTTTTCTACCATAGGCGTTACAACCAGTGCAAAACCCACAGCAAGAACTCCGAACATCAACGCAACCTCGATCGAGCTCATCCCGCCGCGCTCTGTGCGCCGCAGCCGCAATGCATCTAATAGGGTTTTTGATTCAAATTCGTTCATAATCTTGCTCCAAACACAATACAATCGAAGAGTAATTTATGGTTCTGAACATAGATTACTCGCCAATATGTTTAAATTTGGAGCAATTCTATAAAATATCTATTAACGCTGGTATTATTGGTTTATCAGCTTCCGGCATTGGATAGTCGCGCAATTGGTGAGTTCGAACCCATTTCACGACCTGGCCTTCCTGAGGCTCGGGAATACCCCACCAGCGTCGACAGATATAAAGCGGCATCAATAAGTGGAATTCATCATAGGCGTGACTGGCGAAAGTCAGTGGAGCAAGACAGGCCGCCTTGGTTTCAATTGACAATTCCTCCCGAAGCTCCCGAATGAGTGCCTCTTCAGGCGTTTCACCAGCCTCGATTTTTCCGCCCGGAAACTCCCACAACCCCGCCATAGAACGACCTTTCGGTCGCTGCGCGATCAAAACCCGATGGTCCACATCAACCAGAGCGCAGGCAACCACCAATAATATCGGCTTTGTAGCACCTTGCACCATTGTAAAATTCACCTTCTAATCAAACAATAATTATTCTGAAGTGACCTGCAGATCTGGTTCCATTCTGTAGGCATAGCGATAGACTTCGTCAAACCCGAGTGACCGGTAAAGATTGAGCGCAGGCACATTTTTTGCAACCACCTGCAGCCAGGCTTTTTTTGCGCCCTGATTTTTAGCCCAACGTAACGAGGCTTTAACAATTTCCAACCCCTTACCCTGTTGGCGAAACTCAGGATGGGTGACCACTTCAAATATTCCGGCAAGATCATTGTCCTGCACGCACATTGCAGCCGAGCAAGGTGTTGTTTCGTTGTTTTCAGTGTAAAACAAACCAACATTTGCCTGGATGCTGCCAACCAGTTCAGAAAGCCCCGGCTTCAGATCTGGCCTCTCATTATTCATGGTAATAATACTGTCGACCCAGCGACCGGTATCTTTCATCGGTAATTGGTCAATTGTCCCGTCCAAAGGCACTTTTGCCAAATCCGCGGTCATCACGATTGTCTCATCAAACCGCCGCCATCCGCGCGCATCAAGAACCCGCTCCAAATCCGGTGGTGCAAGCGGTGTCTGGCGAAAAATTAACGGCCGTCCAAATGCTTTAAACCGCTCGCCCGCCCGCTCTATGCGGCGTTCCAGATCAGAATGATCGGCAGGATCAAGCGGGTTGACCGAATTGAGCCGTTTTGCCGGGTGCCCGGCCGTAAGTCTGATTGCCCAGGCGCCATCATAATGGGTGTTGGTTGCGGGCCAAGAGCGAAACCCGACGGCTTCCAGTCGACGAACCTGAGATAATCCGGGCATATTTAAGACCTGTAATCCGCATTGATAGCAATATATTCATGTGTCAGATCGCAGGTCCAAACGCGTGCGCTACCCTTGCCTAGACCAAGATCAACGCTAATCCTGACTTCCTGTTCTTTTACGACCCGTGAGGCCGCATCCTCATCATAGTCAGGATCGCGTTCGCCATTGACGGCCACTCGCACATCACCAAACCAGATTGACAGCCTGTCCCGGTCAGCCTCTTCACCGGCCTTGCCGATGGCCATAACCACCCGCCCCCAATTTGCATCCTCTCCGGCAATTGCGGTTTTAACCAGAGGAGAATTAGCAATAGACTTCGCGATCACCTTGGCTGCAACATTATTGCACGCACCGAATACCAAAACTTCAATCAGCTTTTGCGCCCCTTCCCCATCACGCACAATCTGCAAGGCCAGATCATGCATCACGTTACGCAGTGCATCACTGAACTGAACCAAGCGACGATCTGATAAACTTGTGACGGGCAAAATCGAATCTGTTTTGCTCAGCCCGGTTGAACAAACCAGCACAGTATCGCTTGTGGAGGTATCGCTATCAACGGTAACAGAATTAAAGGTCTCGTCCACCCGGTCAGATAAAACCGATTGCAAACATTCACTGCTTACAGGAAAGTCGGTCACAATGAAGGAAAGCATGGTTGCCATATCCGGCTCGATCATGCCGGAACCCTTTGCAATGCCGTTAATAGTAAAACGGGCACCGTCAATCTGCACGTCTTTGGTTGCAAGCTTGGCAAATGTATCGGTGGTCATGATAGCGCCAGCCATATCAGCCCAACCATCCTCATCGGCCGTTTCAAACAGCTCATTCAATTTACCGGAAAAGGCTCCCGCATCCATCGGTTCGCCAATAACACCGGTTGAGGCGAGAAATATCTCTTCCTCACTGCACGATAATGCAACGGCTGCTGCCCGGGCAGTTGTCTCAACCGCCTCAACACCTTTTGCCCCGGTAAAGGCATTGGCATTTCCCGCATTGACCACAATTGCCCGTGCAACACCGCCGGTAATGTGCCTTTTACACCAGTCCACAGGCGCTGAAGCACATCGCGAACGGGTAAAAACCCCGGCAATCTGTGCCGGTTGTTCAAATACCATTACCGATAGGTCTTTTCTGCCCCGGTACTTAATGCCCGCTTCAATTGCACCAAGTCTGGCACCACGAATGGGCGGTAAAGTTACGCTAAATTTTGGCGCAAGTGGCGAAACTGTCATTCGACTTCCTCAACAAAATCAAATCTGAAAGAGCCTATTTGGGCATTTTCAGGTTTTCATCCAATATCTCGACCTTCAGCTTTTCACGTGTATTGCGAATGAGGTCGCCATATTTTACCCGCAAAACGATCTGACGAAACTTTGCTTTCACACTGTTATATTCTGGTGGTGGAGCTTTACGACGTTCCTCCAGTTTAATGATGTGAAAGCCAAATTGGGTTTTTGCAGCTTTTGGCGTATATTTGCCAATCTCAAGCGCTAAAACCGCTTTTTCGAATTCCGGCACCATTTGACCTTTGCCAAAAAAACCGAGATCTCCACCATTGGGTCCACTCGGCCCCGTAGATTTTTTCTTGGCCAGCTCAACAAAATCTGCGCCTCCATCAAGCATTTTTATTATTTCTTTCGCCTCATCTTCAGTTTTCACAAGAATGTGACGCGCTCTGACCTGCTCAATTTTTGAAGTCGCCTCTTCAAACCGTGCTTTGACCTCAGCATCAGTGATTTTTTCCGAGATGGTTTTGCTCACATAAACATTATGCAAAGCCCGCTGGCGCAACAATTTCATTCTGGCAATAAATGAAGCCTCATCACCAAATCCTTTTGCCTCGGCCAATTCAGACACGGCAATAATATCAATCAATGCATCCAAAAGAGCCGCTTTCCGGCGTTCTTCCGGTATATTTGCAAACCGGGCACCAATATCACGTTGAGCATCAGCAAGGTTGGCGCTGGTAATTTCCATATCACCGACCTTGGCAATGACTTTATCTTCTGCGGCCTGGCCAGATGTGAGCATCAAAGTTGAACCAATGAGAAAACTCAAAGCACAAAGGCGTAATTTATTAAACATCCTGAATTCCTGTTCTGGAAACTGATAATTATGCATCATATTGATCAATTTGCGGCAATTGCAATTGCCAACAAACTGAATATTAAGATCTAATCACCTAAAACATCAGCTTGCTTGCCGCAACCGCGACAAGGAAGGCGTTGACATCGACTTGGCCCCCTCTTATCTGTCCTTGCACCCAACGTCCAGAATTCTATTTTGGACTGTAAGCAAATTAATTTGAGGATCATGCCTGCCGGTTTGACCCAATTCACACCTGATTAAACCGCTCAATTGCGGTTAATAAAGACAAAGGACCAATTCATGGTCAGTTTCGGGGGCATCGCCCGCAGATTATTTGGATCTGAAAATGAACGCCGCATCAAACGACTTTCACCCAAAGTCGATGCAATCAATGCGCTTGAATCTGAAATGGAAGCATTGAGCGATGATGAGCTGGCGGCAAAAACAGAAGAATTTAAGACAATGGTGGCCAATGGCACCAGCCTGGACGATTTACTTGTTCCGGCATTTGCTGTTGTGCGCGAGGCATCGAAGCGATCGCTGGGAATGCGACCGTTCGATGTGCAGCTCGTCGGCGGCATGATCCTCGATGAAGGCTCAATATCAGAAATGCGTACCGGCGAGGGTAAAACCCTGGTCGCAACATTGCCGGTATATCTCAACGCGTTGGCAGGAAAAGGCGTTCACGTTATTACCGTGAATGACTATCTGGCCACTCGAGATTCTGAATGGATGGGAAAAGTCTACAATTTCCTCGGCATGAGCGTTGGTGTCATCGTCAATGATATGGACGACGAAGCCCGAGCTGATGCCTACGCCTGCGATATTACCTATGGCACCAATAATGAATTTGGTTTTGATTATCTGCGCGACAACATGAAATATGAGCTGGATACCATGGTTCAGCGCGGCCATCACTATGCGATTGTTGATGAGGTGGATTCCATTCTTGTCGATGAGGCCAGAACACCGCTAATTATATCCGGCCCTATCGATGACCGTTCAGATCTTTATACAACTATCGATGCCTTTATACCCAGTGTTTCAGACGCCGACTATGAGCTGGACGAAAAACAAAAAACTGTGACTTTCACCGAGGACGGCAATGAAAACCTCGAAAATCAGTTGAAAGAAGCCGGTCTGCTAAAGGGTGAGTCACTATACGACGTGGAAAATGTATCCATCGTTCATCATATCAACAATGCCCTGAAGGCCCATAAATTGTTCTTGCGCGATCGTGATTATATCGTTGTCGAGGATGAAGTGGTTATCATTGATGAGTTTACCGGCCGGATGATGCCGGGACGGCGGTTCTCTGAAGGTCAGCATCAGGCACTGGAAGCCAAAGAAAATGTGACGATTCAGCCAGAAAACCAGACACTGGCTTCAATTACTTTCCAGAACTATTTCCGCATGTATGACAAGCTATCGGGCATGACCGGTACGGCAATGACAGAAGCTTCTGAATTTGCAGACATCTACGGCCTGGAAGTCATTGATATTCCGACCAATATGCCGGTTTCACGAATCGACGATCATGATGAGGTTTACCGGACCGAGGAAGAAAAAATTCGAGCGATAATTCATCTGATTGGTGAATGTCAGGGAAAAAATCAACCTATTCTGGTAGGCACGACCTCCATCGATAAATCTGAACTCCTGGCTGAAAAGCTGCGCGAGAGCGGCGTTAAGGATTTTCAGGTTTTGAACGCCCGATATCACGAGCAGGAAGCCCAGATCATTTCTCAAGCCGGCAGGCCGGGTGCAGTTACCATCGCAACCAACATGGCCGGTCGCGGCACCGACATTCAGCTTGGCGGCAATCTGGATATGCGGCTTGAAATTGAGCTTGTCGACAAGGAAGGCAAGGAGCGTGAAAAGCTTGAGAAGAAAATAGCCGACGAAGTTGCCGACTTAAAGAAAAAGGCAATTGCTGCCGGCGGTCTTTATGTGATCGGCACCGAACGCCACGAAAGCCGAAGAATAGACAATCAGCTACGCGGTCGCTCCGGCAGACAGGGCGATCCGGGTCATTCCAAATTCTTCTTATCACTGCAAGATGATCTGATGCGCATTTTCGGCTCAGACCGCATGGATTCCATGCTGAAAAAATTGGGCCTTAAGGAAAACGAGGCAATTGTTCATCCCTGGATCAACAAAGCGCTTGAAAAAGCCCAACAAAAGGTTGAAGCGCGAAACTTTGATATTCGTAAAAACCTGCTGAAATTTGACGATGTAATGAATGACCAGCGCAAGGTCATTTTTGAACAACGTATTGAAATGATGAGTTCTGAAGACCTTTCAGACGTTGTGAGCGATATGCGCTCTGATGTTATTGAAGATCTGGTCGCGCAGGGAATTCCAGAAAAAGCCTATCCCGAACAATGGGCCGTGGAAGAACTGCATGAAGCGGTGCAAATGCACCTCAATCTCGATCTTCCAATCGCCGATTGGGCCAAGGAAGAGGGGATTGACGATGAAAAGATTCACGAACGGATTACTGAAGCCGCCGAAAAAATGGCCGCAGATCGGGCCGAGCGGTTTGGTGAAGAAGTGCTTCGTTATGTTGAAAAATCTGTCGTACTGCAAACCCTTGATCACCTGTGGCGTGAACATCTGGTCAATCTGGATCACCTGCGTTCAGTTGTCGGCTTCAGGGGATACGCCCAGCGCGATCCGCTGAACGAGTATAAAACTGAGAGTTTTGAAATGTTCCAAACCATGCTCTCCAACCTTCGCCAGGCCATTACCGGACAAATGATGCGGGTTGAAATTGTTCAGGATCCTTCTGAAGTTGAAAGTCTCGAACTGCCGGAAATGGAAGCCAGCCATACGGGTATCAACGAATTTGGCGATGCTGACGGCCAATATGGCGATGCTATTGTTACCCCGTCACGGGCGCAGGCCGCAGCAGAACGCGACCCGGAAGATCCATCGACCTGGGGCAAAGTCGGGCGCAATGAGCCGTGCCCATGCGGTTCCGGTAAAAAATTCAAGCATTGCCACGGTAAACTTGGCTAAAGCTTGTCTCCTAAAAGTGGGC
>JAJRQF010000005.1 GCA_024280375.1 Alphaproteobacteria bacterium
AGCCGCACTTTACCAGCTTCAAGTCAATATCGTTACACGACTTCCAGCAGATAGTGCAAACCTCTTAGATCATCAAGGCTGCAGTCTCAAGTAGATGGCGTTTGGCCATATTAGTTCCGATTGTGACGCGAATTTGCTCAATTTGGAATAAATTCCTCTATTGTCCGTATCTCTTGCAAAGGTTACAGATCAATTTTGATTACCTCGGATTTCGGAGCCGTCATGGCCGACCATGTTTTAATTCTCAATGCAGGATCATCCAGCGTAAAATTTGCGCTCTATTCCGACGAGCCCCAACCGGTGGAAATCACCAGCGGCATGGTCGAGGGAATTGGCGATACGCTTTTGTTGGAAATTGAAGACCGCACAAGCGAAATCAAGGCCCCGCATGGCGCGTCTGATCATACCGGCGCGGTTGCAATGATACTTGAATATCTACAACAGGCATTTGAAGGCCTCACCATCAAAGCGGTTGGCCACCGCATTGTGCATGGGGGTATGAACTTTACCAAACCGGCAGAATTGACTGACGATGTAATCAGCCAACTTGAAACACTTGCCCCTTTTGCTCCCTTACATCAGATGCAAAATCTGGCAGGCGTTGCAGCCGCTCAAAAGGCCTTTCCGGATGCAGTGCAATATGGCTGTTTCGACACATCCTTTCATCGCCAGCACCCCTGGGTACATGATGCTTATGGCCTGCCCCGCAAATATTATGACGAAGGGGTACGCCGCTACGGCTTCCACGGATTATCATACGAATATATTCATTCAGAACTTGCGCAGAGTGACGCAAAACTCGCCAATGGCCGCATTATCATCGCCCATTTGGGCAATGGCGCATCGCTCTGCGCCATGAAGGACGGTATTTCCACCGCATCGACCATGGGTTTTTCTCCGCTTGACGGGCTACCGATGGGCACCAGATGCGGCCAGATCGACCCCGGTGCTTTGCTTTACCTGATGGATCAAAAAGGCATGAATGCTGATGAGATTACGAAAGTTCTTTATTATCAATCCGGCCTGAAAGGGCTTTCCGGTATATCGCGCGACATGCGTAAATTATTAGCATCCGACAACGCAGATGCAGCGCAAGCGGTTGACTATTTCATCGCCCATACTGAGCGCGAAATTGGTGCAATGGTTGCCACAATCGGCGGCATTGATGGGCTGATTTTCACCGGTGGTATTGGCGAAAATGCCCGCTCCATTCGCGCCCGCATTTGCCAGGGCTTAAGCTGGCTTGGAGCCGAAATTAACAGTGAGCGCAATCAGGCCAATGATCAAATCATCTCCAGAGATAACAGCGCCGTCAAAATCATGGTCATTCCGACCAATGAAGAACTGACCATCGCCCGCAAGGCAAAACTGTTTATTTAATCCGTTGATCAAGCCATTCAATCAAGCCGGCCACGGTCTCATCCCGGTTGATCTCGTTGAGGCTTTCATGCCGGGTGTTGGCCAGAACATTGAAAGTCACATCGTTCATACCAGCCTTGAGCAACCGTGCATTAATCTGCCCAACGCCCTTGCCGTGCTCGGTGCAGGGGTCCTTTGCCCCTGCCAAAAGATTTACCGGCAAATCCTTAGGCAATGCATCAAGGTTTTTGTCGTCTGCCGCAAAATAAACACCACTCATCACATCAAGCCACATGCTGACAGATATGGGAAAGCCGCAAAGCGGATCAGCCACATATTTATCCACCTCGGCCTCATCGCGCGACAGCCAGTCAAATTCTGTCCGGTTTGGCTTGAACTCTCCGTTCCAGGCATCGAAGGTCAGTTTACGGGTAATCTGGCTTGGCACATCACCACCTTTAAACATGCGTTCGATTTTCAAAATAACCGAGCCAACCATTGGCAAAGCACCGGTTGGAAATCCGGCATTCCAGCAGCAAAGCGCATCAATTTTTTCCGGGTGTTGAAGCGCAAAGTTAAAGGCCGCAATTGACCCCATTGAATGGCCAAACAGGATAAATGGCAAATCGGATTGTTGCTCGCGAATATGCTGGTTGATCGCATCAATATCGCCAATCACCTTTGGCCAGCCATACCTGTTGGAAAACACCCCGATCGGCGCATCTTGAGCGGTTGTCGCCCCATGACCGCGATGATCATGCGCATAAACATGGTAACCGGCATCACTCAGGCTTTCAGCAAAACGCTGATAGCGGTCGGCATGTTCACCAAGCCCGTGCAGCACATGCACAATTCCGCGTGCCTTATCCTTCGCCGCAATAGAATATAGACGTATACTTGCCCCGGATGGGCTTTCAAATTGAGTGTGAATCCAACTACTCATTAAAATAATCCTTCATTTAAAATTTAGTAGTCGTATTATACTCGGTTATTTATCCATGCATACAGCACTGGCACAATCCCCATTGCGATTAAGTTGCATCTGCCGTAAACAGCGGCCAACCCGTTTCCCCAAATTCCAGTTTTCGGAGAATTGCCAAATGGCACGCCAGTTTATTTATCATATGCAAGGCCTCACCAAATTATATACCGGTGGCAAAAAAGTGCTGAACAATATGCATCTTTCCTTCTACCCGGACGCCAAAATCGGCGTGTTGGGGCCTAACGGTTCGGGTAAATCGACCCTGCTTAAAATCATGGCCGGAATTGATACCGATTTTTCCGGTGAGGCATGGGCCGCCGACGGCACAAAAATCGGATATCTGGCGCAGGAACCTGATCTTGACGAGAACAAGGATGTTCGGGCCAATGTGATGGACGGAGTTGCCGATAAACAGGCCATTCTTGACCGTTATAACGATTTGATGATGAACTATTCCGACGAGACCGCCGATGAAGGCGCCAAGCTGCAAGACCAGATTGATGCCGAAGGCCTTTGGGACCTCGACAGCAAGGTCGAAATGGCCATGGATGCACTGCGCTGCCCGCCGGGCGATGCCGATGTTGGCCCCCTTTCCGGTGGTGAGCGCCGCCGTGTCGCCCTTTGCCGCCTGCTCCTGTCTGAACCCGATCTGCTACTGCTCGATGAGCCGACCAACCATCTGGATGCGGAAACCGTTTCCTGGCTTGAAAAACATCTGCGCGAATTCAAGGGCGCTGTGATGATTGTGACCCATGACCGCTATTTCCTCGATAATGTGACCGGGTGGATTCTCGAACTCGACCGCGGCAATGGCATTCCCTACGAGGGCAATTATTCCGCCTATCTGGAAAAGAAGAAGAAACGTCTTGTACAAGAGGGCCGCGAGGACGATGCGCGCACCCGCCAACTCGACCGCGAACGCCAGTGGATGGGCAGCAGCCCGAAAGCCCGGCAGGCAAAATCCAAGGCCCGTATCAGCGCCTTTCACGAACTACTCGAACGCAATGAAAACCGCCGCCCGACCGACCAGCAGATTTCCATTCCGGTGGCCGAACGCCTCGGTAACGTGGTGATCGAAGCTGATGGCGTTTGCAAAGGCTTTGGCGATAAACAGTTGATTGAAGGGTTGAATTTCAAACTGCCAGCCGGTGGTATTGTCGGCATTATCGGTCCCAATGGTGCGGGTAAATCCACCCTGTTTAGAATGATCACCGGTCAGGAAACGCCCGACAGTGGCGAAATCCGCATCGGCGATACGGTGAAAATCGGTTATGTCGACCAAAGTCGCGATTCACTCGACCCTGATAAAACCGTATGGGAAGAAATTTCCGGCGGTAATGAGGTTTTGAAACTCGGCAAACACGAGGTAAATTCACGCGCCTATGTCGGTTCGTTCAACTTCCGCAAGGGCGACCAGCAACAAAAGGTCGGCACACTTTCCGGTGGCCAACGCAACCGCGTTCATCTGGCTAAAATGCTGAAATCCGGCTCCAATGTGCTGCTGCTCGATGAGCCAACCAACGATCTCGATACCGAAACCTTGTCGGCGCTTGAAGATGCGCTTGAAGATTTTGCCGGTTGCGCCGTTATCATTTCCCATGATCGCATGTTCCTCGACCGTCTGGCCACCCATATGCTGGCCTTTGAAGGCGATAGCCATGTGGAATGGTTTGAAGGCAACTTTGAAGATTATGAAAAAGACAAACTGGCCCGCCTTGGCGACAATGCCCTGACCCCCAAACGGATACATTTCAAACCGTTAGGACGGTGAGTTATGAATATTCAGGATAAAGCTGAGTTAAGCTCACATCTAACAATCAAAGAGTTTAAGATTCATTCTTTTTTGTCTCTTTTATCGATGGCATCTCTCGCTTTCTCTGGGAGAGTTTCATAAAATCTATCTATCGCTTTTGGTTGGGTTATCATTGCTTCGGTTATCAAATTGACCAAATTGAATAGCTTTGCTGCAACTTTACGGTTATCTTTGATATCAATAGTTCCTGGGTGAACAGAATTGTTGCCGATCACCCGGACAATATCCAGCGCTTTTTGAATACGTACATCAAGGCCTTTCTCAACCAAAGCGGCAATATCATCGTTTATATTTTTACCTTTCTCGCCAAGCTCTTTGCATAGTTTTTGTATAACAAGCCGCAATAATGCCGCGGCGCCTCTTGGCGATTTTGCTACTATCGCGGCAGCTTCTTCAAAATCAGCGAGTAAATCATCGGGTAAATCTGAGTTTGGTATATATTCGATCACTGAGTCTGGGTAAATAATCTCATCACACTTCCACAATGAAATCTCTTTGCATGAAAAACATACTGACATGTAAAGGTTTTCTACAGTATATCTTGAACCAGGGCTATCAGAGTGATCTTCAAAGAATGGCTTTTTTGATAACCTTTTATTGTAATAAATTTTCAGGTTTTCCTTTTTATCTCCTTGAAAATTCTGATCTTTTTCAATTACTTCAATTACATCAGTTCTTGGGACATATGGGCCATCACCTTTTGTATAATATCCTTTTACAAAATAGGCCCAGTCTTGATGCGCATGAGCACCGCAGTGAGGGCAAGAGAAAGATTTCTTACCTAATTCTGGGGCAGTTTCAGTCATAATATTTCCTTAACATTCCTTCACAGACACATTCTGAGTGCCATGTGACACCCGAACAACAACTATCCGGCCACTTTTATAAACAATGATAGATGCATCAGCTTCGATTAGGAATTACTCACAAATTTTTCCTGATATGATCGCAAAGTCAATCCGAGTGAAGACGATATCAGGTGTTGCAAGAATGCTCGTCCAATCACCTTCCTACTTATGCGCTTCCATATATGATTTCAGCACTGCGTTGATGCGCGTTTGATAGCCTTTTCCGGCATTTTTGAACCATTCGACAACATCATTATCCAGCCGAATGCCAACGCTGACTTTCTCTACCGGCATATTTACCTTTGCATCATCCCAAAACTCCGGTGCAATGCTGCCCGCATCAGAGTCATTTACAGCAGCATTTTGAATTTGTGCATCTGACATAGCCTTAACCCGCTTCGAAATTGGTTTTGGCGCAGGCATATCGCTCATATCATCAAAGCGAACCACATGCTTTTTTATAGGTTTGTCTTTCATTTTTCCCAGCCCTCCAGGCCGAAATTATTCGAATGCTTTGGTTGCGAATTGTGTAAATTACGCAAAGTATAACACCATCATATTCTCCAAGGGCAATGATACGCTCTTCACCATAATCTTTGCGTGTATCAACTTTGGAAAGAATAGGCCTCTTGAAAATCTGTGCTGCTTGAATGAAATCAATACCGTGTTTGGCAATGTTGATCTCTTCCTTTGCCTCGTCCCATTCAAATCCCATGCGATGAATTTAGTCCAAATATAGGCATTTGTCTAGACAAATTAAACCCTACCCCTCGACCGGAGTTCCAAACACAGCAATAGCAAAGCCGAGTACGGCCAAAAGCCCATAGGCACCGGCTTTAGCAGCGCTTTTGTCCGCCCGCCATGCAAATATCGCGGCAATTACCGCCTGCAGCGCATAGTAAAGTGCAAATGCGCGCGATGCATAGGTGATGATAACAAAGATATCCATGGTCCAGGTCAAGGCCAGCCCGGCAGCGACCAGAATTGCATAGGCAAATTTTACCTTCACCCGCCCCCTGGTCAATTCAGAGACCAAGCCGCCAGAACCTTCCGTATCGGCGATCGCGGCGCTGAACTGCGCGCTTAGGGCGGCCACCACCAAAAGTGCGGGCAATACCGGAGCCACAACACCCATCATGTCGATGATTGCAGTTTCGCTTAACCCGAACTCGCCCGCCTCAAACACATAGGAGATCAACGCAATATAGGTCACATAAATGACCGAGGAAATTATTTGCGCAAAGCGCATCGAGCCTATGCGGGTTTTGGCATCATATTCATCGCCCAGATAGCGCGAGGTTTCAAACCCCTGAATGGTAACGATCAAACCAAATGCGAGTGTCAGCGCCGCCCAGCCATTTTCAACGGCCGGGTTAAACAACAGCTTTTCTTCAACCGCCTGAGTACCGGTAAAGATCGCCAGCCCGACAAGAAGCCCGGCGATAATCGACAACTTCAGGCCAACCGAAACCTGCTCCATACGCTCAAGCGCTGAAAAACCTTTGGTCCAGCCAACGGCCAGAATGAGAACAAAAATTCCACTGGTTAAAAGCCGTGCATTCACCTCACCGTTAAACGGCGTCAGCCGCACGCCAAACGCACCGAACAGATTGAGGTAATAGGCAACGGAAATCACATAAGCAAAGGCCAGCACCCATGAAGATGAAGTCTCGAGCGCAATTATTGCCCGGCTGTTTTGCGGCCCCGTATGATGCCTGATATTGGCGCGAATAGCCGCCCCGAACAGATAGGCAACAACACATAACCCGCCCATCACAAACGGTGCAAAACCGCCATAGGCCTGATTGAGTATCGGCCCGAGAATGAGAAAGCCACTGCCGATAATCGAGGCCAAAGGCGTTATTGTTGCCCGCCAGAAATTATTATTGGCAACCTTTGGAATGAACAGAACCACACCAATAACAAAAGTCGCCAGAATGATGAGAATGTTTGTGATCATTGGTTCAATCCAGGGTCACCAAGGTCAATTGCCTGTGATGCAATCACGTCTCCAGTCTTAATATCCCGACCTTACCCAATCGCCTCAACCACTTGCGCCAGAAACCGGGTAATATCACGGGTGGTAAAGTCAATTGCCTCTTCTTCATTGATCGAGTGCTCCCACGCTTCCGCGGCAAATTTGGAACCCTCCTGTGGCAAAACCAATACTGTCGCCATGCCCATATCTTTCGGCACATCGAGATTGCGCGGCATATCTTCAAACATCACCGCCCGTTCCGCATCCACCCCGTGCGCGCCGATAAAGGTCTCATAGGTGCGATAATCCGGCTTGGGGATCATGTCAGCTGCAATAATATCGAAGATATGATCAAAATGCGTGGTAATTCCAAGCTTCTCAAGGGTGCGTTCCGCATGGCCTTGATCCGCATTGGTAAATATATGCTTGCGCCCGGGAAGTGCGGCAATAAGCAGGCCCAATTCCTGATTGGGCTCAAGCGACGAATAGTCGATATCATGCACGTGGTCGATAAATTCATGCGGGTCAATTTGATATTGCTCCATCAACCCGTGCAGGGTTGTGCCATAGTCGCGGTAAAGCTCTTTTTGCACCTTACGGGCAGCGATGGGGTCAAGGCCGAGCAGATTACCCACATATTCGGTCATTTTCACATCTATCTGGGCAAATAAATCACAGTCACGTGGATAAAGCGTATTATCCAGATCAAAGACCCAATCGGTCACATGGGATAACCCATCCGCCAGTTTTTCTTGCATAAATTTTATCCTTTTGGCAAAAATCCCGGCGCCGTTGCGCCGCTCATGTGAAGCATATGCGCAAAGCGCATTAGCGTGAACTCAATGAGCCTATGGCAACAATAAAGTGCCTGCCCCATGTTCGGTAAACAATTCCAGCAACACCGCATGCGGGGTTTTTCCGTTCAAAATCACCACCGCCTCAACGCCGAGTTCCAGCGCCTCAATACAGGTTTCGACCTTGGGGATCATCCCACCGGAAATTGTCCCGTCCTTGATCAGTTCGCGCGCATGTTTAACGGTGATCTGGGTAAGCAGATTGCCATCCTTATCAAGAACCCCCGGCACATCGGTTAAAAACAACAAACGCTCAGCATCCAGCGCCCCGGCAATGGCACCGGCAAATGTATCCGCATTGACGTTATAGGTCTCCCCGTCATCGCCTAGGGCCACAGGCGCGATAATGGGGATTAGCCCGGAGCCAGCCAGCATATCCAACACAGTTGTATCAACAATGCGCGGCTCGCCAACAAAACCAAGATCAATAATGCTCTCGATATTACTGTCCGGGTCGCGGTGGGTGCGGCGCAATTTGGTAACCCGCATCATATTACCGTCTTTACCGCAAAGGCCGATGGCGCGTGCGCCCTGCGTATTAAAATCGGCAACAATCCGCTTGTTGATAGAGCCCGCAAGCACCATTTCGACCACTTCAACCGCGGCACGGTCTGTTACCCGCAGGCCCGCTTTAAACTCGCTTTTAATGCCCATTTTTTCGAGCATGGAGCCTATTTGCGGCCCGCCTCCGTGCACCACAACCGGGTCCACTCCCGATTGCTTGAGAAGCGCTATATCACTGGCAAAGGCCTTGCCGAGTGCCGCATCGCCCATGGCATGGCCGCCATATTTCACAACAATCGACTTGCCCTCATATTGTTGCATGAAGGGCAGCGCCTCCGACAATAGCGTTGCTTGCAATTCACCGCTAACCGTCTGCTTTTGGGCACTTGCTTGAGTGTCATTATTATCGGAATTATTCATAGATTTTCTTATCAATAATTGATCAGCCAATCTGTTACATAACCTTATTACCGCAAAGGTGGAAGGGCGGAAGCGCAAGATATGCCGATAGGATTAATGCAGCTTTTGAGCCGCCGATAAAATTGCCCGCAGACATAAGAAAAAGGGGCGCATAAAGCGCCCCAATTTATCAACCATCAAATTTGCATTATCAGGAATTTCTGAACCGTTTAATCTCACCCGATTTAATTCTGGCAAAATATGAGTCCATTTCGCGCTTAACAATCGGTGCCAGGAAGTACAGGCCAAGAATGTTTGGTACACAAATCAGGAAGACCAGCGCATCTGAAATATCGAGGATCGGACCAAGCGACACCATACATCCCAAGGCTACAAATATGCAGTAAATAACCTTGTAGATGGTCTGTCCAAGATCGCTTTCACCAAACATATAGGTCCACCCCTTAAGCCCGTAATAGGACCACGAGATCATCGTTGAGAAGGCAAACATCATACCGGCAAACGCAAGTGGTATCGGGAACCATGAGAGCTTTGCCTCAAATGCGGCCGATGTCATAGCTATACCCTTGGCATCTCCGGCGAAATTTGGATCAGCCACCGCAGATGTGCCGATTACCAGTGCGGTAATTGTACAGATCACAATTGTATCGATGAATGGTTCCAACACAGAAACCACGCCTTCGGTTACCGGCTCGTTGGTTTTCACCGCCGAGTGTGCAATTGATGCGGAACCAATACCCGCCTCATTTGAAAACACCGCACGTTGAAAGCCGATAATCAATGCGCCAAGCGCGCCGCCTGCAACACCCTCGCCGGTAAAGGCTCCGGTGAAAATATTGGCAATCGCCTCAGGCACCGCGGTAATGTTCATCGCAATCACGATCAACGCAAACAGGCAGTAAAACCCGGCCATAAATGGCACGATTTTCTCAGTTACCCGGGCAATTGATTTAATGCCGCCGATTATCACAGCAAATACAATTGCTGCCATGATAATGCCAACCAACCAGCCAAGACCGTCCAGCGCACCACCGGTAACATTATTCAATTGCACATAGGCCTGGTTGGACTGGAACATATTGCCAATTCCGAGCGCACCGATGAAAATACCGATCGCATAGAACATGCCCATAAACCGGCCAAAGCCCTCCATGCCAAGTTCGGCAAAGCCTTTGCGCAGATAATACATTGGGCCACCGGAGACCGAGCCATCCGGATTTTCCGTCCGGTATTTCACCCCAAGCGTACATTCAACAAACTTGGTCGACATTCCAAGTACACCAGCCATAATGAGCCAGAATGTAGCGCCCGGCCCACCAACGGTAACCGCAACGGCAACCCCGCCAATATTACCAATACCAACCGTACCGGATACGGCCGTCGCAAGCGCCTGAAAGTGAGAGACCTCACCATGACTGTTAGGATCAGAATAATCGCCGCGCACAAGCTCTATCGCGTGCTTGAAGGCGCGCAATCCAATGAACCGTGTGTAGATTGTAAAAAACACACTACCGATTACCAGCCACAAAACAACCAGTGGCAATTGGGCACCAAATAGGGGCACCTTAAAAAACACCACCTTGCCGATAAAAGCCGCAAGAGGTGCTGTAACCGCATTGATTTGCGCATCAATTCCGGTATCAGCCGCCGCCGCTGCCGTGGAATCGCCTGGAGGTGAAATTCCGTGTATCCAGCCACGATAGCCGGCGTTTGGATCTTTGATCCCTTTCACCCATTCCATTTCAGTGCTGGATGATGTGGATTGAGCGACAGAATTCGCCGTAAAGCCAACCGTCGCAATTATAATTAAAACCAGGCCCAACAGGCCATTTGTCAATAAATTCTTCATTATCCCCTCCCGGGAGAAAGTAGATTTTCAGGTAAAGTTCGATCGTGAAATCAAGGCCTAAGGAACTACGGTCACCGGTACAGTGGATGTTTGCACAAGGTTTGCCGCAACAGAGCCAAACAGCATGGATTTCAGCCCGGTTTCACCGGTTCGACCGATGAATATTTGCGCCGCATCTTTTGATACCGCGAGCTCTGCAACCGTTTTTGCCGGATGGCCGTGGCGAACTATGCTCTCCACATCAAGCCCCAGTTTTTTCAGCCTGTCCTCAACCGGGCTGATAATACTGCTTGTGGCTTTCTCCAACTCTTCCTCGCGCCGTTTGTGGCGTTGCTCATTTTCTTCTGCAGTGTTGAAAGAATAGGGCGACCACTCAATTACATAAGCGACAATAACTTTGGCGCCGCCACGCCCGGCCTGATCGGCAACAAAATCAATCGCCTTGTCACTCCCCGGACTGCCATCAACTGCAAGCAGGAAAACATTACTCATAACTCTCTCCAAATTAACTTAAACCGCATTTCAATTTGTCATTTTAAAATGATCTTGTTTTGCGAGAAGGTTACTTTAGGTAAAATGAATTCCTAAGAGCCAATTAGTATAATCAAGTAGTGCCAATTTAGAGCAATACTATTGAAATCAAATACTTATGTATAATCCGTTCATTGTTACCATCATACATTCGAATATTACATTATTATTAGGAAGCACGGAAACACAGGGCATCACGAGTCAAGTAAACTAAGAATTTCATTCGAAATATATTTGTAAATCTGCCTCATCCCGCACATCAATCTCACCAGGCCGTAAACATCGCCGGCCAAAAACCGGCCCATTCAAGCTTTGCTGGTCGCTTTGATTTGATGTCTTTTGCCGCATTCGCCTATATATCTATTTTTCAGAATGTGTAATATGCAGGCCAGACAAATTCCGTAAGATAATTCTTGTATTCAAAAGGACAGCCCACAATGACAGAACTCGTGCCACCCCACGGATCACCAACTCTAAAGCCGCTTTTGCTTTCTCCAGACGCGCGAGCAAATGAGCTTGAAAGAGCCAAGGATCTAAAGTCTGTTCCGATGACCACACGCGAAGTTTCTGATGTCTTGATGCTTGGTATGGGTGCCTATACACCGCTTGATGGTTTCATGGGCGAGGATGACTGGCGCGGTGTTTGCGATGATATGAAACTTGAAAACGGCACATTCTGGCCAATTCCAGTTACCGTTTCTGCGGCAAGTGATCTGGCAGACTCTATTGCAATTGGAGAGGATGTGGCCCTTTGCGACGCCGAGAGCGGCGAGATCATGGCGATCCTCACGGTTTCCGAGAAATACACCATTGATAAGGGCCATGAGTGCCGTGCGGTTTATAAAACCGACGATGAGGCGCATCCCGGTGTACAAAAAGTTATGGCGCAGGCCGATGTAAACCTTGGTGGCGCGGTTAAGGCGTTATCCGAAGGTGAATACCCTGAAAAATATGCAAGCCTCTACTTAACCCCTGAACAATCGCGCGCCGAGTTCATTAAAAAAGGCTGGGCCCGCGCTGCCGCATTCCAAACCCGCAACCCAATGCACAGAAGCCACGAATATCTGGCGAAAATTGCGGTAGAAGTTACCGATGGCGTGTTCATTCATCAGGTTCTGGGCGCTCTGAAGCCCGGCGACATACCAGCGGAAGTGCGCACCGATGCCATTCAGGCGATGATCGACAATTACTTTGTTGAAGGCACCGTTATACAGGCCGGCTACCCAATTGAAATGCGCTATGCCGGCCCGCGCGAAGCACTGTTTCATGCACTGATCAGACAGAACTTCGGCTGCTCACATTTAATCGTTGGCCGCGACCACGCCGGTGTTGGCGATTATTACGGCCCGTTTGATGCGCATCATATTTTTGATGAAATTCCAGAAGGAAGCCTTGTAACCGAGGCCTTGAAGATCGATATAACGTTTTTCTGCAAGAAGTGCGATGGCATGGCAACGGCAAAAACCTGCCCACATGATAAGGAAGATCAAATTTCAATTTCCGGCACTCAGCAACGCGAGATGCTTTCTACCGGCGCTGAAATTCCAAAAGAATTTTCACGGCCAGAAGTGGTCGCAATCTTGCGCGAATATTACAACAGCCTGTAACCATCCCGGCAACTATCCCGGCAACTATCAAGGAGACGACTATGACCTACCATTTTTCCAAATTTGTATCTGGAGATTTTGACGAAACTGTTGAGCGCACCATGGAAGTGCTGCAAGAAAACGGTTTTGGCGTACTCACCACCATCGACGTGCAGGCCACATTGAAAGCCAAAATTGACGTGGATTTCCGTCCTTACGTTATTCTTGGCGCCTGCAATCCGGGCTTTGCCCATAAGGCGCTTCAGGCCGAAGGCTATATCGGCACCATGCTTCCCTGCAATGTAATCGTTCAGCAGCACGACGACGGCAAGGTGGAAGTTTCAGCTGTGGACCCGATGGCATCCATGCAGGCGATTGAAAACGAAACGCTCGGCGGCATTGCCGGCGAAGTTCAAGGCATGCTGAAAGCGGTCGTAGACGCGATTTAAAGCGTTTCCCATTTAATTGGGAACAGTCAGGCTTCGAAGAGAAGCCCGGCACTTTGTGCCGCGCCCACGCAGGCCGTGCGAAGCACGAATTGCCGTGAGTGAAAGTTACTAGAGCGATTCCGTCAAAGACGGACACGCTCTAGCCTGTTTCATATTCAACAAAATTAAAGCGGCATTTGTAATTTACAGGTGCTGCTTTTTTGTTATTATTAATCCACTTACAGCTGGGTATATTTCTTCGCGTTGTCGCGGGCTTTTTCCACCGGGTATTTTTTGGCGTTTTTATCAATCTTGTCAGCGGCAACTTTCAGCAAATCAATACCGGATTTTTCCGCAACCAAAAGAAGATAAAGCAGCACATCGGCGCATTCTTCTTCCAGATCCTGGCGCGCCTGCCCGTCTGCAATTGAGGCCTCAAATCCTGCGGCATCTTTCCACTGGGTAAGCTCAAGCAGTTCGCCCGCCTCCAGATTGAGCGATATAATCAAATCTTTCAACGAATGAAATTGCGCCCAATTCCGCTCATCACGAAACTGGATCAATCTTTCCGTCAGATTTTCAAGATCAATGTTACTCATTTTTAAATTCCACCACCACTAAATAGCATTAAAGGCCCCCAATGGGGACCTTTGGAATGGATATTCGTAAATATCCGACTTGAAATTCGTATCGGTTCGACTAACCAGAAATAGCCAAACGGCATATCTCAAGAGCCAAACCTATAAACCATCCCAAGTAAACATAGTCGCTTTATAGCAACCACTAAAACCTTACGGCTTTTTTGGAGTGGTATATTTTGCTTCCTTCTGGAAGGGTTCCCAGATGGTTTCATATCCGACAAAACCCTTTTTATTGGGTTTCATTTGGCGGGTTACCAGATAGCGCGACTTGCCTTCTGGAACCTTAGGTCGAGTACTTTTAGCCTCACTCATAATTCACCTCTTATTGAACAACCAGAACAGCCGCCACAAACATCTACAGCTAAAAACCATTCAGGCTTTAATTTGTCAATTCCATACCATTGAAAGAACACTATTTTTCCAAGGCATTATTTCAGATCAGACCGGCATCATCAACTTGTCATCAATATCCGGTTTTGCGGTTATTTCACCGCCAAATTCCATCTCTTCGCTGGTTGCATCACGCACTTTCAGTATTTTGAGCGTGAATATAACCTGTTTGCCACAAAGCAGATTGTTGCCATCAATGGTCAACGTCTTGTCATCCACATGCGTTACCGTAAAGCTCCGGGTCCCGCCACTTTCATTTTCCATTATAATCGAAGTGCCAACCTTCCGGTATTCCTCAGGCACATTTTCTATTGCATCAGAAATAACCAGCGTTTCATCACGTGGCCCATAAATCTCATCACAATCAATCGGCACCTCGATGACATCGCCCTCGGTCTTGCCTTCCAGTTGCGCATGTACGCTCGGGGCCAAAATTTCGTTGTGGCCATGGATATAACCAAGCGGAAACTCAACAGTGCTGAGCACATAGCCCGATTTTTGTTCAGTAACCTCATAGGTCAATTCGACAAACTTGTCATTTTGGATTATGTCACTCATGTCAAATCCAGGTTCTAAAAAATTGATGCGCCAAAGATTCTGATTTTATCCTGTTCGTAACCAAGAACAAGACGACCAAGCCACTCGCCGGGTTTCTTTGTGCTGCGTTGCCGATAAAGCACCGTCACATGTTCACCACGGCGAATGGTGCCCAGAAATTCGGCATCATCTGCCAGACTTCTGGTCAATTCACTGCGTGCAAACTGTTTGCCAACTTCAACCTGATTAAGACCCATTACAAGTGACTGGGAAAAATTCTTGACGAACTCCCCATATTCTCCCGCATTGGAATTCATGACGAGATCATCCCACAACGGGTTGGCCAGAGCCAAAATTTCCTCATCAGTCTTTTCGGTAATGTTCATAAGAGAACCCTGTTACTGCAAAATAAGATTGGTTTTGCACAATTTTGCAAAGCCTCCCGATATTTCGGGCGCTCAAATTTTCGCCAGGCAGAAATTATATTAAAACTCCCGCCTGGCGCTTTTTACTTGCTCTTTTTTTCCTGTTTCTTTTTTTCCGCCAGGGCTTTGTCTTCCATCGCCTCTTCTTCCTCACCAACCAGATGATACAATGGCGCTTTTTCCAAAGTATATTCACCGGTTTTAGGATCACGGCGTGAAACAGTCAGCACATGCCAGTTTTCATCATCCAGCTTCATGTAATCGCCGCGATAATAGTAACCCGGCCAGCGGGTCTCTTTGCGGAACAATGTATGTTGAAGAACACACTCAGATGTACGATGACGATGCTTGAGTTCCCAGGCACGCAGCAGCTCATGAATATCTTCGGCAGCAAGGCTCTCTAAATCTTCTTCCATGATTTTGAGTTTCTTAAGGCCGATATTCAGCAGTTTTTCATTGGTCATGTAGTTGACGGTCACGCCGCCACCATACTCGTCCATGATTTTTTGCAGACGATCCAAAGCTTGCCTTGGATTGATGTAATGAGGATTGA
>JAJRQF010000037.1 GCA_024280375.1 Alphaproteobacteria bacterium
CTTTCATTGCTTCTGGAATTTCACGTACCAGCTCGATATGGAGCAGGCCGTTTTCCAGGTGCGCATTGTGCACTTCCACATGATCGGCAAGTTGAAAGCGGCGTTCAAAAGCACGGGATGCGATGCCACGGAACAGAACTTCGACGTTTTCGTCTTCAGTGGCGTTTTGCTCGCCTTTGACGGTCAGCACATTTTGCTTTGCCTCGATTGATAAATCAGCATCGGAAAAGCCAGCAACAGCCATCGAGATACGATAGGCGTTTTCACCGGTGCGATCGATATTATAAGGGGGATAGGTTGGTGCAGATTGATCCGGCTGGCCCAGCGTGTCGAGCAGGGAAAACAGGCGATCAAAGCCAACGGTGGAACGATATAGGGGGGAGTAATCAAAGTTTCGCATGAGGAGTCCTCCTGTTGAGCGACTTGTTAAACTAACTTAGCGGCCCCCGTATTTGGGCAGCACGCTTTGGGGTATGGATCCAATTGGCATCCATGCAATAAATATGGTGTGTAATTGGGCTATTTCAAGTGTTCTTGATATGTGAGCGGTGTAAATAATCCTGACTATATTGGGCAAAACGCTTGAACTGATGGTTGATAACCCACACTTGATTGAAGAGGATATTACTCAAGATGAACGCAAAATGAACAGGTTCTTATGAATAGGTTCAGTGAGTAATTGTTAGATTAATTTCAGGCTGACAAGACTGCCCGTTTGGCAGAGACATGGAGTTAAAAATGTTTGGCAAAAATACAATATTCAGTGGCATTATTTGTGGTGCCATATTCGCAACTGCATCGCTTTCTACGCCGGCAAGTGCCGGACAGTTGAATTTTGATCTGGAAATTGGCATCGAGAACCTTTTGAATGATTTGACTGGTGGCGCAGATTACATTGTGCCGGTTCAAAGCAACGACTTTAATGGCGTGCCAATTCGCAGAATTCATCGTAAATTACGTCGCCGTGGACTATTCCCCGTCTCTGATTATCGACTTCGTGGTGATGTGGTAATCCTGCGGGCAGAGGATGATTTTGGAAATTTGTTTCGAGTTGTAGCCGATGCAGATTATGGCGATATTTTGAGAATTCGCCGGGTGCGCAGTGCCAATAATTACCGCCCTAGACCTGTAGAGCCTCCCTATTATGACGATAATTACAATCGCCGTCCGGGTATAGGCAACAGCCATGCCAAGCGAAAAGCCGCTCGGGCTGCCAAAGCGCGCGCTGCTGCAAAACGCAAAGCGGCAAGAGATGCAAAAGCCCAGCGCAGGGCCGCTCAACAACGGGCTGATGCTGCCCGGAGAGCAAATCAGGCAAGTGCAGATGCTGCCCGCCGCGCAGCACAAGCAAATGCAGATGCCAAGCGCCGCGCTGCGCAGGCTGCCGCAGACCGCAATCGTCGGGCCGGTGCCCAGAAAAAGAAACCATATCTTGATCGCAATGACCCCAATTTAGGCGATTATGAAAGACGGACATATGGCAGCGGCCGCTAAACACGGCGCATGGAATTGGCGAACAGGTAATTGCTAAGCCAACTTTGGAAAACTGCCCCAGATAACTGCCCCAGATAACTGTCAATGTGTCAGCCCCTTCATACATTGACAGCATTGGAAATCGGTGACGCTGATGTCATCGGTTTTCAATGCGTATTGAATGAATTTAACTTGAGAGTGATGATTTCATTGTATAGGTAAGCTTTAGAAATTGCATAAATCTCCGGCAACAAATCATGCGCCTTTATGAAACAGAAAATAACCTGATCCCGGATGGGGCGAAGGTCGGTGGAGTTGAAACTCCTGATGGGGTAACCTTGCGTTATGCCCATTGGCGGGCGATCAAGAGCCCTTCAAAAGGCACCATATTAATCCTCACCGGGCGCACAGAATTTATTGAAAAATACTTTGAAACGGTGAATGATTTCCGCGCCCGCGGCTTTGGCGTATTGGTGTTTGACTGGCGCGGGCAGGGCGCGTCATCTCGCATGCTTGATAATCCCAAGAAAGGCTATATTGAAGATTTTTCTCAATATGTTGTTGATTTCAATACGATCCTGGAATTAATTGCCTTACCGGATTGTGTCGCTCCTTTTTATGTTGTTGGTCACTCTACCGGGTCGCTTATTGCGCTGATGGCCATGCCGAGGGAAAGAAACCGCATTCAGCGAATGGTTTTAACCTCGCCAATGCTGGCGCTAAACAGCCTGCCGTTCAGCCAATCCACTTTGAAATATCTGAGCAGTACCGCAACCGTGCTGGGGATGGGAGAAGCTTATGTCGAGCGCGGCCCGTCCAGCATGGTTACCAGACCTTTTGAAAAAAATAATCTTACTTCAGATCTCGCGCGGTTTGAGCGCAATCGCGAGTTTTCTATGGCCTATCCGGAACTGGTAATTGGTGGCGCCACAATTGGCTGGATTTATGCCGCGTGCCGGGCGATGGATGAAATGAAGGAACCAGCACTTCGTTCAAGATTGGGCGTTCCCACCCTATTGATTGCAGCAGGTGACGACCATGTTGTTTCGCCTGAGGCCGCCGAAGAATTAGGGCAAGATATCCCATCGGCAACCTGTCTTGTGATCGACGGGGCCAAGCATGAACAGTTTCAGGAGCGTGATGAATTCCGCGAGCAACTTCTGGCGGCCATCGATGCTTTTATTCCGGGGTCGGAATAAACAATTAGCTTTATCGGGTTTTAAGCAATAGTTGCGGGCGCTAACGACTAGGTCAACGCCCGCAACTGGGTTTATTCAGCCTCTGCATTCACCGTTTTGATAAGTTCGGCCAACACGTCTTCCGCTTTATCGGTATCTATTTGGCAAGTGCCAGCAGCCGCATGGCCGCCGCCGCCATAGCGCAGCATCAATTCACCCACATGGGTTGTGTTGCTGCGATCAAAAATGGATTTACCAAAGGCCAGCACAGTGTTTTGCTTCGCCTTGCCCCACATCACATGGCAGGAAATATTTGTGTCTGGAAACAGCGCATAGATCATAAAACGGTTGCCGGCGAAAATAACCTCTTCATTGCGTAGATCGAGAACCGCGAGTGGGCCATGTACGGTGGTGCAGCGTTTGATCTGGTCTTCAAATTGTTCCCGATGATCATAGTACAGATCAACCCGTTCAGCCACGTCAGGCAATTGTAGCAAGCGGTCAATATTTGGTTCCACCCGACAATATTCGATCAATTCCATCATTAATTGATAGTTGGGAATGGAGAATTCCCTGAACCGGCCAAGGCCAGTGCGCGCATCCATCAGGAATGACAGCAGCTCCCACCCTTCCGCATTGAGCACATCTTCGCGGCTGAACCGGGCTGCATCTGCCTTGTCTACCGCCAGCATCATGACATCTGAAACTTTGGGGAACTTGAGACGCCCACCGAAGAAATCATAGACGACACGGGCAGCCGATGGGGCGTGCGGATCAATCACATGGTTATCGTGAAGTTCGCCAAAGCGCTTGGTTTCTGAATCGTGATGGTCAAAAGCAACAAATACACCCGGCACATAGGGCAGGTTGGTTGTTATATCGCGGTTTGAAACTTCAATTTTGCCGTCTTGCATGTCTTTTGGATGAACGAAGCTAATCTCACTCACCAAACCCATATCCTTGAGCAGAACCGCGCATACAAGTCCGTCCATATCTGAACGGGTAATAAGGCGATATCCATCTTTAGGTTTGTTTGCTTCAAGGTGGCGAGGTGTCATGTTTGGAAGTTGAATTTTTTGCAACACGGTATGGTTTCTCCTGTCTGAAATATGCAGGAAATTTTAGTCGGAAATATTGAGAAATAGCTTAATTCAATCTGCGGATGTAATTTAGTATTAATGAATGGTTACCAGGTTTGGGGCTGTGCGCTGCCCGGCTCACTCATTCAGCAGGGCAATTGCTTCTTTTTGCAGATTTTTATTGGCGCAGGCCAAAATATGTCCTTCACCGATATTCAACAGATCAATTGACTTTCCTTGCCAATCAGTCATGCAACCGCCAGCGTTTTCGACAATGGGAATGAGGGCTGCAACATCATAGGCATTCAAGTTGGCCTCAACCACCAGGTCAATATTGCCTGAAGCCAGCATACAATAGGCATAGCAATCAGTGCCGTAGCGGGCGAGTTTGACTGCATTTTCCACCCGGTCATAGGCTGGTTTGTCTTGGGGTGAAAAAATTCGCGGGCTGGTGGTCATCATCACCGCATTGGCAAGCGCACCGCAATCACGGGTCGCAATTTTTGTTTGTGAGCTAACGCCGGGGCCGAGATACCAGCTTGAAGTGCCGTCTGAAAAAAACCGCTCACCGGTAAAAGGCTGATGCATGATACCAAGCGTCGGGTGGGCGTTTTTGGCAAGGCAGATTAGCGTGCCCCAAACCGGAATGCCGGAAATAAAAGCGCGGGTGCCATCTATCGGGTCAATGATCCAGATATATTCGGCATCAAGATTTTCATTGCCAAATTCTTCGCCAAGAATACCGTGTTCGGGATAGGTTTTGTTGATCATTTCACGGATGATTTTTTCCGCATTCTTGTCACCTTCGGTTACCGGATCAAAGGCTGCATCGAGCTTGTTTGTAACAATGGTGCCGGTGCGAAAGCGCGGCAGGGTTTCTTCTTGCGCGTTGTCGCAAAGCCTATGCATGAATGAAGTAAGTTGGTTCATCAATTGGTTCTCGATGGTGGGAAGGAGGTTGCCCGTTGGGCGTGCTATTCGGCTGCTTGCTTTTCGGGATAGAAGCTTGCATCGGGGATAGCAACAATTCGTTCAGCAAACATGGCAATTTGTGTGCGTAATTGTTCAAAGCCGGGGGTTAAAATCAGGCGTTTTTCATCCATATACAGTCCGCGATTAATCTCGATTTGTACCGCATGAAGCCCAAGATCGGGTCTGCCGTAATGCTCGGTAATAAAACCGCCCGCATAGGGCTTGTTGCGGGCAACCTTAAGGCCCAGATCTTTGAATATCTCGGTAATTGCCGATGAAATATAAAAAGAACAGCTTGTACCAAATCGGTCACCGATAATGATATCGGGTTTGCTGGCGTTCGAACCACCAACGGCAGACGAGGGCATTGAATGGCAATCAATCAACACCGAATAACCAAATTGCACATGGGTGCGGGCGAGCAATTTGCGCAAATATTCATGATAGGGCCGGTATAGGTTTTCAACCCTCTCCAGGGCTTCGTCTATGGTTGGTTTTTCGTGGTAGATTTCCTGGGATTCTGCAACAACCCGCGCGATGGTGCCCAGCCCGCAGGCAACGCGAACAGACTTTTTGTTTGAATAGGATGGCAGCTTTTCTCCAAACAGTTTTTCATCCAGCTCATAGGGCTCACGGTTTGCATCAACAAAGGCGCGCGGAAAATTTGCCTTAACCAGCGGCGCACCAATGCGCACCACATCCTGAAAAAGATCGTCGACATGAAAATCCTCTGACCCCCGGATCTGGCTTGTATCAAGTTTTGAGGAGCGCAGGAAAGAGGGCGGATATACGCGGCCGCTATGGGGTGAATTAAACACGTATGGAACACGCTGTTCTGCGGGAGCAGAAACGCTAAAGGGAGGAATTTTGTCGCTGAACTCCTCGGTAATCATTAAATATCCTGAATGTTCACTATTTGCATTTACTTGAATCCCAGTTTGCCAGTTGTGAATCCGGCTGTCTAGGGCCGTGTTTGCCCGCCTTCGCCTTGTCTGGGGCGATATTTGGCCTCAAATTTATGACCAGGGGTAATAAATTATCATTTTACCGCAATGTTCACTTGATA
>JAJRQF010000038.1 GCA_024280375.1 Alphaproteobacteria bacterium
AATGTGCGGGTGCGCGGTGAAATTTCCGGATTTCGCGGGCCACACTCTTCCGGACACTGCTATTTCTCCATCAAGGACGAGAAAGCCCGTATTGAAGCGGTCATTTGGCGCGGTGTTGCATCGCGATTGAAATTCATGCCCGAAGAAGGCCTGGAAATGATCGTCTCGGGCAAGCTGACCACCTATCCAGGCTCGTCGAAATATCAAATAGTCATTGATAACCTCGAACCCGCCGGGGCCGGGGCGCTGATGGTGCTGTTGGAGGAACGACGCAAAAAGCTCGCCGCTGAAGGCCTGTTCGATGATGGGCGAAAACAATTACTACCCTATATGCCGAAAATTATTGGGGTCATCACCTCACCTACCGGGGCGGTTATCCGTGATATTTTGCACCGATTGTCCGACCGTTTTCCACTGCATGTGCTGGTTTGGCCGGTTCGTGTACAGGGCGAAAGCAGCGGGGCTGAAGTTGCAAATGGCATTACTCGATTCAACGAAATGCCGATCGACGGCCCTCTGCCAAGGCCGGATCTGATTATCGTTGCGCGCGGTGGTGGCAGTCTTGAGGACCTATGGGGATTTAACGATGAAGTGCTGGTGCGGGCCGCTGCCGACAGCCATATTCCGCTTATTTCGGCGGTCGGGCACGAGACTGACTGGACGCTGATTGACCATGCGGCCGACTGGCGGGCACCGACGCCCACGGCGGCTGCCGAAAAAGCAGTTCCGGTAAAGGCCGAACTGCAAGCACAGATCAGCGATTTGAGCCTGCGGTTAAAACGGGCGCAAGTTCGCTATTTTGAAAAACACCGCACAGAACTTCGCTCGCTTGCCCGCGCACTGCCTTCTGCTGATATGCTGCTTGCCCTGCCGAGGCGGCGCTTTGATGAGGCTGCCGGTCGTTTGCCACGAGCGCTTTCGCAAAACACGCAGAATGCCCGCACTCGATTTGAGCGTTCTCATATTCGCTTATCACCGCGGGCGCTTTCAGTTCGAATTACAAATGAGCAGGCCCGGCTGAGCGAACAATCTTCCCGGCTCGCAAGGGCTTTCAAACAGCGGATGGAAAAGCTGCGCACTGATTTATTAGGAATTAACCGGGTATTTGAAAGCCTGTCCTACGAGCGTGTTTTGGAACGTGGATTTGCAATTGTAAGAGACGCCGATGGCATCGCATTGCCCTCATTGGCCAATATAGACGATGGTACGTTGATCGAAATTGAGATGCGCCACAAGGAAAAAACCAATGCAAGAATTGAGCGGGACCCTTCAAAGCCCCGGCAAATTGGTTCAGCGGATGTGAAACCCAAAAAGAAGGCCAAGCCAAAAACAACAAACAGCAATCAGGGCCTATTGTTTTAACGCTT
Source organism: Alphaproteobacteria bacterium (assembly GCA_024280375.1). GTDB lineage: Bacteria > Pseudomonadota > Alphaproteobacteria > Rhizobiales > Rhizobiaceae > SZUA-100. The sequence goes on from JAJRQF010000038.1 coordinate 1,368, forward strand.
TAATAAGGTGCATCAATTATATTTCTCAACTTATGCGATAATTGAGAAATTTACATGACCCCACAATTGCACCATGCACCCGATGCACTTATTTCCCCCATGCAGGCGGCTATTGCTGCAACTTCTGCATCAATAGTGCTACTGGATCCAATTACAGACAATCGCGGCAAAGTAAAAGATCTGGTTCTTCGATTTGCCAATCCATCATTCTTTAAGCTGGTCAATGAAAACAAGAGGCATCTGGAAGAAACGCATTCCAGCACCCTGCCCGGTATTTTTAAGCGGCGGGAGTTATGTATTCACTTCAACAGGGTTTTGCAGGAAAATACCCGGCAATCCATCTCGGTTCAGTATCAGGACAAAGAAAGATCGCTGGTATTGCGGGTAACAACTGAGCCGGTTGATGGGCAACTGGCGGTCACCATCTTTGATGTCACCTCACTCATCCATGCCCGTGAGATGCTCGAAGTTCAAACAACATTGATGGAGGAGAACGCCCGGTCGCTCGAAGCAGTACGAACCGCGCTTGAGGCTGAAATCAAGCGCCGCGGACGACTGGAGGGCAAGTTAAGGCGTCTTGCTGGCACCGATTATTTATCCGGGCTGGCAAACCGACGCTCATTTCTCGAAACAGCAACCGCTGAATTTCGCCGTAGCAGACGATATCAGCACCCGCTTTCACTTGTTATGCTCGACCTTGACCGGTTCAAAGCCATTAATGACAACCATGGCCATGCGGCGGGCGATTGTGTGATTGTTGCGGTAAGCCAAATCTGCCAAAGCCTTTCACGCGACGGCGTTGATGTGGTGGGACGGCTCGGCGGTGAAGAATTCGCTGTTCTGCTGCCAGAAACTGACCTTAAGGGTGCGGGCAATTTCGCTGAAAGATTGCGGTTGATGATTGAGAATTCGCCGGTATTTTGCGACGTTAAAAAACTGAAGATAACCGCAAGCTTCGGGGTCGCCACTCTGAATTTGCAGGACCGGGATTTTGCCACCCTGTTGAAACGAGCAGACAAAGCCCTTTATGTCTCTAAGGAAACCGGTCGCAATATGGTGTCCAGCCAGGACAGTTAGAACAAAAACATTGAACCTATTTCACGGATTAATTTTCGCTCCATGGCGCGGGAAAACCCGTCAAAATCCGATGCCTTTTCAACGAATGCATCGGGGCCTCCAATGATAAATTGAACAAAATAGTCCTCCAACACACTAACCTCGCCAATAACCGCAAGTCCGTTGATGGTCATTCCCTGTTTAATTGCCCGATCACGCTCGATTACGGGTGAGTAATTCACATTGTTTGGTCCATCACCAGCAAGGTCGATAACGCTGCGAACTGCCTGAAAAGGTGAGGCCAAAATAAGCTCACGACTGAAATTCAATGCCCCGCCGATATCAGTTGCCCCATCTTTGTAACGGCGGGTCATCTTTCGGATTCTTGCGGCAAAATCATTGAGTTCGGAAAATGTTGAAAGCCTGGTCCAGTCCAGTTTCAATTCCTGTTCGGTAAAACCCGACCATTGCACCACTGAAACAGCAATTGCGCCGCGCTTGCCATTGGCAACGGCACTTACGACCTGCGGGGAAGAAATTGCCGCAGCCAACCCCTCGCGCATCAGCTTAAACTCGGAAGCATCTACACTTGCAGAAACATCAAGGGCTATAACAATCTGCACATCAACCCCGGAGGCAGCCCGAGAAATATTGTCATGTATGACGGCCCAGAGCCCCAATACCAAAACAGAAATAATAGTGATCAGGCGAATATTTTTGATATTTCCTACCATAAGGGAGGCTAGCACATTTGCGGGGAAATGAAATTCCCTAGCGGTAAAACATTTGTTTGACAGGCAATTGCACAAAAATTGCCCAAGAGGTGGAATTATGGTTGATGGATCACGAATTAGCGCGACAGCCGAAAATTGGCGATGAATGCAGGAATATATTTTGGAGATAAATGGTACGACTGGAAGGGTTCGAACCTTCGACCTCTGGTTCCACAAACCAGCGCTCTAACCAACTGAGCTACAGTCGCACATGCCCTAAATGGACAACCTGCCTGATATTTCAATCCAGCGAGAGCGCTTCATATTCAGAGCGCCACCTTGCTGCAATTTCTTCAAGCAGGCTTGAAATACGTTCAAAGTCGATCGAATGCAAGTGGTCAATTGCTGAATTTGAAATTCGGTTAAAAAATTGCACCTGTGAAATCTTCGACGCAAAAATTTGGGCGAATTAACCGTATCAACGGTTTGATGGCGACAAATAGCTCCTGACCGTGGAAATTTCTGCGGATTTCCGCTATTAATGCTTTGTTAACGAAGTTTTACGCAACCGGATCACCCGGATCAATGGCTGTTTAGAGCTAAATCACGTAGTTTTTGTGTGCAGGTGAGTGAGTAAATGACCCAATACCCCTATCTTGATCTGGCCGTCATGGCTGATATCCGGGAACTGGTCATATCCCCTTGCGCGGCATTAGTGATTGATCGCAATCTTTCCAGCATAATTTGGGCTAATGGCGAGGGTGCGGCTCTGTTAGGCACCAGCCAGATTAACGAATTACTTGATGTAGATCTTCGCGATCATTCGGTTATGAGACGCCAGATTGTTAGCGCCGTTGCCCGGCTGCAAGACACCGGTTCAATCAATGCATCAATTCGCATAGCGCGCGGCTGGAAAACTCGGCTGGTCAACTTTCAGGTGTCCAATTTCACTCTTCCCGATGGGGAAAGTGCCATTTTGCTGGTCACAGAGAAGTTGCTTGGACGATTTACTGAATTTGAAGAAATGGCAGAGGCTACGATTTCGTGCCTCAACGGTTCTGGCTATGTTTCAGTGATATTGGATAAACAGGGTGGAATAGTTTCGGCATCTGATGGATATGCCGAAACCGGTGTCGACCCACGTTTGCACCAAAGCCTTATTCGCGAAGTTGCGACAGAAAGTGACCGACTGGTAAAACGCATGGTTGATACTGACAGCGGTGAAATGGCTGCTGGAATCGCCAGATTGAGTGATGATCCGGCGGTTCATTTGCTGATATTAGCCGCGAGCAGCGATGCAGGTGAAATTAAACATGAGATGAAACGCGCCGAAACTGACCACCTTGACGCAAATGCTCCCGCCAATAATGCCGCAAATACAGGATCAATTGCGGATAAGGATGAGCCACCGGTGAAGGCTGGCGCATTCTCATCACGACGCCCTAGCATGCATGATGGTGATGGCGGCGTGGGCATGGCGCGTTGGTATTATCGCCAGCCTAATATAAAGGCTGATGATAAAATATCCGGTGTTGCGTCTGATCAGGGCATTGAGACAACTGATAATGACCCGACTATCGAGCAATCCAAGCCGGATTTAGCTAATCACGATGTTATTGATCTGCATAAGCAGAAAACTGTGCCGCCGGTAGACCTTCCATTATTTTCAAAGCGCCAACCGGCTGAAATTGATCCAAATGAAACAAGCGTTGTCGGTAAGGACGAATTTGAATTCATCGCCAAAGTTCAGCCAACCCGTTTTGTCTGGCATATGGACAAAGAACACAAATTTACTTCAATCTCACTGGAGTTTAGCAAAATAGTTGGTCCGCTGGCTGCCAATGTTGTTGGCAGTAAATGGGAAGATATTGCTCGCTCATTTAGCTTTGATGAGGACGGTGCGATTAATGATCGGTTGGCACGAGGCGATACCTGGTCTGGAAAAACTGTGCTTTGGCCAGTTCAGGGAACAAGCCTTCGAGTACCGGTCGATCTGGCTGGACTGCCTTCATTTAACCAGGATAAAGAGTTTTCAGGCTATCATGGGTTTGGCACAATTCGCACGGTTGATACAGTAGATGATGCACTGGAAACCGGTCTTGAATTGGTTGGTCGACCATCGCCTGACGCGCAACCACCCTTTGAAATCGCCGGGGAAATCGCCGGGGAAATCGCCGAGGAAATCGCCGGGGAACCAGACGAAGAAACTGCAACACCTTTCACCAGCGGCACGGATGATGAACAGGCCGAACTTGCCAGCGAAATCTCTTTGAGCGAAGAAAAGCCTGAAAGTGCAAATGTTGTAAACCTGACCGAACAACGTCAGGCCCGTGCCGGTAGAGAATTGTCATCCGGCGAGAAGGCTGCATTTAGCCAGATAGCCGATAAATTGCATGAAAATATTTTTGTCGAGACTGCTGAAAAAGAAACGGTTGTCCCTAAAAATCAAGCGCAGAAGTTTCAACCAGACAGACCGGCCGAGAGCAATGACAACAATTCCGATGCCGTAACATCATTCCTGCCTTCGGCATTTGCCGGAATTTCATCAGAAAACCACCACCGGATTGATACATCAATATTGGTGAATTTACCGATCCCGGTGTTGATTTTTCGTGAAAACCTGCTGCTTTTTACCAATCAGGAATTTGCCAGGCTGACAGGCTATGAGGATAATCAGGCCTTGATAGATGACGGAGGCGTTGAGGCGTTGCTGGGTGCCCCTGATGGGCAAAGCGAGGGCTATACGACAATTACCCATCAAAATGGCGATGTAATATCTGTGCGTGCCCACCTTCAAAGCGTTCCATGGGATGGAAACCGGGCACTGTTACTGGCCTTGCGGGAAGCGGACACGATTTTAGATGATCGCTCGTCCGTCGAGAATAAAGATCTAGCATTGGACGGGGTCTCGGCCAATCGCCCTTCCGGCTTTAAAGATATCAGCAATCAGGAACTATCCAGCATCTTGGACACGGCGACTGACGGTGTTTTGGTATTGTCTTCCAAGGGAACAATCCGCTCGATTAACCGGGCGGCAGAGGCGCTGTTTGGCTATGAGGACGATGCAGTTACGGGCAAAAACTTTACCACGCTTTTCGCCAAAGAAAGCCATCGCTCAGCCAATGACTATTTGGCCGGCCTGTCGAATAATGGCGTTGCCAGTCTTTTAAACGATGGGCGTGAATTAATCGGCAGGGAAATGCAGGGCGGCCTCATACCGCTATTTGTGACCCTTGGCCGGCTTGAGGAATCCGATAGTTATTGCGCGGTACTCCGCGATATTACCCAATGGAAAAAGGCCGAAGAGGATTTGGTTGCGGCCCGGCGACAGGCCGAACTTGCAAGTGATCAGAAAACCGATTTTCTAGCCAAGATCAGCCATGAAATTCGCACCCCGCTTAATGCGATTATTGGCTTTTCAGAGGTTATGCTGGAAGAACGGTTTGGCAAGATTTCCATTGATCGCTACCGCGAATATCTGCGTGATATAAACCGCTCCGGCAGCCATGTGCTGGAGTTGGTCAATGACCTGCTTGATATCTCGAAAATTGAAGCTGGAAAGCTGGAGCTGGAATTCAGCGAAGTTAAGCTCAATGATATTATTGCAGAGGGCGTGGCGCTTACCCAACCACAAGCCAATCGCGATCATATTATCATTAGAACCAGCCTTTCTGGTGCTGTACCGCCAGTTGTTGCAGACCCGCGCAGCTTGCGCCAAATCATTCTCAATCTGGTTTCAAATGCTATTAAATATACCAAATCCGGCGGACAGGTCATCGTATCCACCGTGTTTGAAGAAAGCGGTGAAGTGGTGCTTCGGGTGCGTGATACGGGCATCGGCATGAGCGAAAGTGAGATTACGACAGCGATGATGCCATTTCGCCGGGTGCAGTCGATTGCCAATCAACAGGGTGAAGGCACCGGGCTTGGCCTGCCTTTGACAAAAGCGCTTGTGGAGGCCAATCGAGCCCAGTTTTCAATCGAAAGCTCACCGGGTGAGGGCACCCTGGTGGAAATATATTTCCCATCAACGCGGGTTTTAACCAAGTAAATTTTCGCAACCAATAAAATAATTTGCATATTGGAAAAATGCTTGGGCACATCTAGCGCCATCAAATATTCAATTATTTGAATGCTTTAGCATGTGCGATAACAGTAGTTTAGAATCATTATACTTTGAAATCATTCTAATCTATTGATTTGTTTGATTAAATTCTTGACACAAACCCACATTAATTTCATATCTGTACTGCGAATAGATCGCAACTATCCACTCCATGGGGCCTTTAACCCCGTTGGCTGAAGGAATTACTTGATGAATATCTCCCGCTTGAATGCCGGTCGATGGTCTAAATTTGCCATAATATTCGGTGCGTTCTTCTCAATTGCAACGGTATCTACCGCAATCGCTGCCGGTCAGGTGAACATTTACTCCTATCGCCAAACCAGCCTTATTAAACCGCTGCTTTCCGCATTTACCAAAGAAAGCGGCATTCGCACGAAAATCATCTTTGCTAAAAAGGGCCTTGCAGAGCGCATTGCGGCTGAGGGCAAAAATTCGCCTGCTGATATTCTTTTAAGTGTCGGCATTGGCAAACTCGTTGGTGCCAAGGAAAAGGGCATCACTCAAAGTGTGATGGACACCGTCATCAGCGCCAATATTCCTGCCCGTTTTCGTGACCCTGAAGGCCATTGGATTGGCGTTACCACAAGGGCGCGGGTGATATTTGCCTCCAAAGAACGGATCAAGCAGACCGCCATCACCTATGAGGAGCTGGCCGACCCCAAATGGAAAGGCCGCATTTGCACCCGTTCAGGACAGCATGTCTATTCAATCGGACTGTTTGCATCGCTGATCGCCCATCATGGCGTTGAATGGACTGAAAACTGGCTTAGGGCTGTAAAAAACAATCTTGCCAGAAAGCCATCAGGCAATGACCGCAAACAGGTGAAGGCGATTTTTTCCGGTGAGTGCGATATAGCGCTCGGCAATACCTATTATATGGGCAAAATGCAGACCAATGACAAAGAGCCGTCACAAAAAGAATGGGCCGCCTCGGTCAAAGTGCTGTTTCCCAATAGTGAAGGCCGCGGTACCCATGTGAATGTTTCAGGCGTATCGCTGGCTAAATATGCGCCAAATAAAGCCAATGCAATCAAACTGCTGGAGTATCTCAGTTCTGCCAAGGCGCAGCAGATATACGCAGAGAGCAATTTTGAATATCCGGTAAAACCCGGTGTGCCAACCTCAAAGCTGGTTAGTTCGTGGGGCGCATTTAAGCCGGACGAAATTGGGCTCGACCAAATCGCGAAATTTCGCAAAACGGCGAGCGAGCTGGTCGACAAAGTTGGCTTTGATCAAGGCCCAAATTCTTGAGCGGAACAATTTAGTGAGCATTTCAAGCCAGGGATATGCTGGACGGGGGCGTAATCATCACAGATTATTTGCCTTCCCAGCTGCAATTATCGCGCTGCTTTTGTTTATGCCACTGGTAACTTTAACATACCTTGCCAGTGGCAATTCCGACGGTGTCTGGTCGCATCTGATCGAAAATGTACTGCCGCACTCGATCACCACCACTTTTTTGCTGATGATCGGGGTTGGCATCGGTACGGCCATTATTGGCGTCGGGACAGCATGGCTCACATCCATGTGTCATTTTCCCGGTCGCAAATTGTTGCAATGGCTGCTGGTGCTGCCATTGGCCATGCCGATTTATATCGTTACCTATATCTATATCGAGCTATTGGATTATACTGGCCCGGTTCAAACCTTCATTCGGTTTGTCTTCGGCTTTACATCGCAGCGTGACTATTGGTTCTTTGATTTTAACTCTTTGCCCGGCGCAATTTTTGTTATGACCATGGTGCTTTACCCTTATGTATATTTAACTACCCGTCTGGTGTTCTTGATGCAGGGCGCCAACATATTGGAAGCGGCGCGCTCGCTGGGTGCGGGTCCAATGCGAATGTTTCGCCGTATCGCCCTGCCGATGGCCCGCCCGGCTATTGTGGTCGGCGTTACGGTTGCCTTGATGGAATCGCTGAACGATATCGGGGCTGTGGAAATTTTGGGCGTACAAACGCTGACATTTTCAATTTATGACACCTGGCTAAACCGGGGAAGCCTTGCGGGTGCGGCCCAAATCGCCTGCCTGACACTGGCAATTATAGTTTTGCTTATCACCATTGAGCGTTTTGCCCGCCGCAATCAGCGCTTTGCATCGACACGGCACCAAAAGCAACCGTCGCAATTCAGGCTTACCGGCGCTTCGGCAGTTTTCGCCACCCTTGCCTGCCTGCTGCCCGTATTGTTTGGGTTCATCATACCATTTGCCGCATTGGTAAACTCATCATCGCGGCGGATAGAGCAGCTTTTCGATGAGGCACTATTGCAGGCAAGCCTCAACAGCATATTTGTAGCCGGGTTCACGGCCCTGATCACCGTTATCGCCGCATTCACGCTTGTCTATGCCGCCCGGATATTTCCTAAAAACTCCATGCGGCTGGCGGGCCGTATGGCTTCACTTGGATATGCGGTGCCGGGCACCGTGGTCGCCATTGGTATCCTTGTTCCACTTGCATATTTCGATAATTGGCTGGACGGTTTGATGCGGACTAATTTCGACATTTCGACCGGACTGCTGATCAGCGGATCAGCGGCCATCATAATTTACGCTTGTACTGTTCGGTTTTTGGCCCTTGCCCATGGGTCACTTGAATCCGGGCTTGGCAAAATTTCGCCGCATCTTGATATGGCGGCACGCTCTTTGGGGCGAACAGCCGGGCAAACCTTGCGGCAAATTCATTTGCCATTGATGGCCAAGGCGATGGCAACAGCAGCTCTTTTGGTGTTTGTTGATACAATGAAAGAACTTTCAGCCACCATTTTGCTGAGACCGTTTGATTTTAACACACTAGCCACTCTGGTTTACGAGCAGGCCTCGCTGGCAATATTTGAAGATGCCTCGATCGCCGCATTGATCATTGTTTTAATCGGCATGGTGCCGGTAATGCTGCTTATGCGCATGAGTGATACAAACACCCACACTCAGCGATGATGATTTAGCACCCATTTATGCTCAAAAAAAATGCGGGCACTTGGCCCGCATAGTAGAAGAAGAAGCTGTGATGGATCGTACTTACTGATCTGTTTCCCGGAAGGGAATTTGTTTGCTAAGGCTTGAAGTTGATTTGTTCGCTTTCAATTAACCTCGCGTTAAGCTGATAATGCCTGTAATGTATTACCAAAACCTTACCTGATTATGTACAACTTTCGCTAAGCCGTCCCATTTTAAACCAGGGTAAATTTTGCGGTAAGAAATTGTTAACCACCGGATTGGCAGAAAACCGCCAATTAGCTCGAAAGCTCACTTAAATTTGTGTAAATATCCAGTGCTTCAGGATTAGCCAGCGCTTCCTTGTTCTTAACTATTCGTCCGTGAACAACATCGCGAACAGCCAGTTCGGTAATTTTTCCTGACTTTGTACGGGGAATGTCAGCCACCGCGATAACTTTTGCCGGCACATGTCGAGGCGATGCACCGGTACGGATTTTGGTTTTTATCGCCTTGGTTAGATCGTCATCAAGAACAACTCCATCGGCCAATACAACGAACAAAATCACTCTGGTATCGTTGTCCCACTCCTGACCGATGCATAAGGCTTCGAGCACCTGGCTCATTTGCTCGACCTGATTATAGATCTCGGCCGTACCAATTCGCACACCGCCGGGGTTTAGTGTTGCATCTGAGCGTCCGTGAATGATCATGCCACCGCGCTCACTCCATTCGGCAAAATCACCGTGGCACCAGATATTATCAAAACGCTCGAAATAAGCGGCAGAATACTTTTGGCCTCCCTCATCATTCCAGAATTTAATCGGCATAGATGGAAATGCTTTGGTACAAACAAGTTCACCTTTTTCCATTTGAACAGGCTCGCCATCATCGTTCCATACGGCTGTTGCCATGCCGAGTGCCGGACCTTGAATTTCGCCGGAATATACCGGTTTCCATGGCACGCCGCATACAAAGCAGGAAACGATATCCGTACCACCGGAGACAGATGCCAAATGCACATTTGATTTAATATCGGAATATACGAAATCAAAATTTTCCGGTGCAAGCGGAGAGCCGGTCGAGGCGATAACCCGGACGGTGGATAAGCTGTGGGTTTCCATCGGACGCAGGCCCTGATTGCGCAGGGCATCGATAAACTTTGCCGATGTGCCAAACTGGGTAATGCCAATCTTGTCAGCATAATCAAACAGGACATTTCCATCAGGATAAAACGGCGAACCATCGTAAAGAGCCAGCGTTGCCTCGCTTGCCAGTGCCGTTACCAGCCAGTTCCACATCATCCAACCACACGTGGTGAAATAGAACACAGTATCACCCGGCTTAACACCGCTGTGAAGCTGATGTTCTTTCAGGTGCTGGGTTAATACGCCACCTGCCGAATGCACGATGCATTTCGGTATTCCGGTTGTTCCAGATGAGAATAATATGTAAATTGGATGGTCAAATGGCAGCCGCTCAAACTTTACCGGCGCCGGGGCAAACTCTTCGATAAAGTTTTCAAGCGTCACCCCATTGGGCAACTCATTGGAGACCTGATCTGCCCTTTTCAAATAGGGAACTATGATATTCTTCTTAGCGCCCAATTGAGGGGTGATTTTCTTTAACTTTTCCAGCACCTCAATTTGTTTGCCATTATACCAATAGCCATCGCAGGTGATGAATAATACGGGTTCAATCTGGGTAAACCTGTCCAGCACACCTTTTTCGCCAAAATCCGGCGAGCAGGATGACCACAGTGCCCCAATTGAAGTTGCTGCCAGCATCGCTGCAACTGTTTCCGGCACATTGGGCATCATTGCGGCTATACGGTCGCCTTTCTTTACGCCTGCCTTGATGAAGGCTTGTTGCAGCCGGGAAACCAGTTCGTGCAGTTCATTCCAACTAAGTGAACGTTCAACCTTGTCTTCGCCTTTAAAATGTATGGCAATATCGCCGCCTTTTCGCCGCAGGAGATTTTCTGCAAAATTAATTTTTGCTTCGGGAAAAAACCTTGCGCCCGGCATCTGCCCCCCATTCTCTAAAAGAACCGACCCCTTTTCGCCAATTATGCCGCAAAATTCCCAAAGAGCATCCCAGAATTCGCCCCTATTTTCTATAGACCAAAGGTGCAATTGATCGAAACCAATCGGCGTTGTAGGAAATGATCTATCCAATGTCGCTGCGAATTTTGCCAGTTGTCCATTCAGGATATCTTCTTCAGTCGGCGTCCATAATGGCTCGGCAACGGTCATATTTATTCCCTTAATGAAATTAATTGGGCTATGCATGTTGTTTCAGATGCAGATTTGGAGATAATACACAATGCCGTGCTGGGGGCAATTTAATATCGTCGAATTGCACCTGTTGAAACTGGAAAAATATGACCACTAAATTTGCTTCACAATTTGATCACTGCAGGAGAGTTCTGCAATGAGACGGCTGTTATTGATCTTGGCTTTTGTGGCGACCGCAATTGCTACAGTCGTGATTATTGCGACGCCGTGGCTATTGTCTTCAGATATCGTAAAAGCACGCATTGCCCACCGTATCGAAGAATTAACCGGCCTGAAAACTACCCTGCGCGGCACACCGGTATTGACGTTGATACCCTTTCTTGGGATCAAGTTGAGCGATGTTGTTGTTGAAAGCCCCGATGGAGAAGACAATGCGTTTGGTGATGAGCCATTGGTTTCAATGGATTCACTGAAAGGAAGTTTGAAACTATTCCCCGCCATATTTGGCACACCGGAATTGGCTAATTTCAAACTGGTCAGGCCCAAATTTAACCTAAAGATTTCCAGGTCAGGTAAAGCCAACTGGTATTCCAGTACTGGCGCATTATCGAAATTACTTTCAGCCGCCATCAATAACAAAAACGCTCCTAATGGGTCGCACGATTCCATCAAACTCGCCAGTTTCGAAATTATCAATGGTACAATCAGCTATCAAAATGACCGTCTCGGCCAGACGAACATGCTCACAAGCGTCAATATCGCACTGAATTGGCCAGATACAAATGCGCGGGCTGAGATGAGTGGGTCAATGGTCTGGAGAGGTGAGAATGTAAATATCTCTGCGAGCATTGATCGACCGATAGATTTATTGTCCGGCGGCAACTCCGATCTCACATTGGATATTCGTTCAAATCCACTAAAAGCCCATATTGAGGGCAATGCGGATATGAATTTGACCTCACAATTTTCTGGTAGCGCAGAAATATCCTCTCCATCGGTTCGTCAATATCTTGCCTGGATGGGCTACGATTTGGCGCCGGGTTCGACCCCTGGAGCGCTGGATGTAAGTTCAAATGTCATTGCGACGCCCAATACAGTAAAATTTCAGGGTGCAACGGTATCCATGGATGGCAATACAGGTACAGGATTTTTGGAACTGACCAGATCAGAAAACAAACGACCGGGATTGGCTGGCACCCTTGCGTTTCAAAATCTTTCGTTTGATCCGTATTTTCAGGCACTGATCAAAGATGGTGATGCAGCAAGCGAAGCTGAAATTGCCAAAATCGGTCTGATTGACGAGTTTAATCTTGATCTTCGGTTTTCGGCCAACACGGCAACTTTGTCAGACATTACGCTGACATCGATGGCTGCAACAGTGCAAATCAGGGATGGTGGAATAATTCTTGATATTGGCGAGGCATCATTATTTGGCGGCATGGTTCAATCTCAACTGCAGGCCAGTAAAATCGATGGTGTTCCAACGGGCGAACTAAAACTCAATTTGATTGACATTGAAATGGGACAATTGAGCAAGCTTATTGCGCCTGAAGGTATTGATATTGCAGGGAAAGGGACCGCATCACTTATCCTGAAATCGCGAGGTAGAAATGCCTCACAGCTCATTCAAAGACTAAATGGCAATGCCATAATTACAGCCACATCTGGTCATTTAGAAGGCATCAATATCGCAGAAATTGCCATTGATGGAGAAAGTGAAATCATTCTGGACAACACCAAAGTGCTTTCCAAACAAACCAATTTTACAAATCTTAGTATCGGAATGCATATTGCCAATGGCATTGCTATTCTTGAAGACAGTAGAATTGAAGGCGAAGGAATATTGGCCAAAATAGGTGGAAAGGCAGACTTGTGGCGTGGCAGCCTGGCGATGAATGGGCAGGTGTTGCTTTCGAAATCCGGCATTCCAGAAAAACCCGGGGGCGAAGAAATTACCCACAATATTCCATTCTTTGTCGGTGGGACATTTGGCGCGCCGCTTTTTGCTTCCGACATTTTTTCAAACGACAGTGGCAAAGGCCGTTAATTGATCAGGGTTCTTTCCGAATTGCTTAATACTGCGCGACCAACATCAACTGGGTGATCCGGTTTTTCCTTATCAATCAACGTATAAAGTGCAACTTTCTGACTAACCCCTTGCAGGGTATATTCACCCAGCAATTCCCACGCTGCTGCATCAAATGCCGCAACATCTTTGGTTGCCAATATCGGTTTGCCAATAGTTTTGGTCATGGTCTCAATTCGTGCGACCTCATTGACAGTCGGCCCGATAACAGAAAATGACAGGCGCTGAGGTACGCCAATATTGCCAAATACCAAAGAGCCTACGTTGAGCCCAACACCGAAATTGATTTCCGGCAGATTGTCTTTTTTCCTTTGCTCCCTGATATTTTGTGCACGACCCATAGAAACGTGTAAGGCGGTGGTTGCAGCCTGAATTGCATCGTTCTTTTCGCATTCATTTTTAAATGGGAAAATAGCCAAAACCGCATCGCCGATGAAATCCAGCACTTCACCACCTGCCTCTATCACCGGTCCGGCGGTCATTTCAAAATAAGTATTGAGCAATTTGAGATATTCTTCGCCCGGCATCGTATCAGCCAAAGCGGTAGAATTTCGCAGATCACAAAACCAGACAACGGCGTTGGTGGTGTCACCATCGCCACGGCGTATGGCGCCGCTCAATACCCGCTCGCCGGCTTGCTTGCCCAAATAGGTTTCAACAATATTATGGGAAATTCGTGCCTGCACCACTGTTTTACAGGCAACCGCAAAGCGACGCTGAATTTTTTGCAGTGATTCAATTTCACGGTTGGAAAATCCGCCCGGACGGTCCGCGCACCAGGTGACAAAAATACCCCGGCGCTGGCTTGCATGGTAGGTATTTTTGGAGGTGAAGGCGGTCGAAACAACCAGATAGTCGGTCATATCCATTTCCAACATTTCTTTGAGTATCGGAAAATCAAGCAAAGCGTTGGGGCCATCAAGGTTTCGGCGTAAAATTCCGATATCATGGTCGAGCATATGTTTCATCGGGCTTTCATGCCAGGCGTCACTCATTTTATCCTGATGCAAAAACTGTTCAAATAAGGTGCCCTCTCCACGGGTCCATAATGTGGTTTCCGCCTGAAATAACGGGTGCAATGTGGGCCAGGTCAACCGCGCCCGTGCCAACGGAATACCGATTGCATGCAGCCGGTGGCAAAGACCTTCAAACATACCAACGATATCGGGTTCTGAAAGAGCCTGATCGGCCAACCACTCGTTAATTTCGGAAACAAGGGTGTTGTCGTCCATGTTCTTTATCTCCCGAAATTACAAATTATATGATTGGATTCGTAACACATTGCACACACATTAACATTTAATACATGTTGTGTCCGTCCGATAAAATTACAAGCGCGGCCACCCAATAATCTGATAATAGTTGAATTACAAATTACTCATCTTTTGGGCATGGCCAAGAGGCCGGCACCGCAATACCTTCTGGCAATTTGGTTTTGAGATCACCGCAGGCAAGTTCAATCTGACCCTGCATGAGATTTTTTGCCGTTGATAAATCGGTGCCGTGAAATTTTGCCCGGTATAGCCAAGCATTGCCCATGTCTACGCCATCCATCAATGCGCCTACAAAATTTACCCTTGATATATTGGCAAATTGAAAATTCACATTGGATAGGGCAGCAGAACTGAAATTGGACCGACCAAGTTCAGATTTGCTAAAATCCGCCCCATTTAAAAATGCACCCGAAAAATCCCCCCGAAAAATGGCGGCCTTGGTGAAATTTGTTCCAATCAGCTTGGCGCCAACAAAATTACTGCGGGTGCCTTCAACTTTAGACAGGTTTGCACCTGAAAGGTCTGATTTGTTGAAATTGGTACGGTTCATCATAACCTTGGCGAGATCAGCGGATTTCAGACTTGAATTTCTGATGTCCGAACCAGACAGGTCTGCGGAACTTAGATTGGCATCACTGAGATTATACTCACTCAAAATCACATTGCGCTTTCGGCATTTTGACCAGTCAACACCTGGAACCGGTGCATCGGTGCACCCGGCATTGGCAGGCATTACCATTGTCAACAGACCGCCAGTGATTGCCGCCATAGACGCAATCGCGATTGTAATTGCGAGTTTATTCGGCTTCATATTAGCCTCCAACTATCCAGTGTTATTACGAACTTAATATCGATTTTACATGATGCAAGTGAATCTGAGGTAAAAACTTGTCAAATTGCTGAAAGCATAAATTTAGGTGTTTGACAAAAAAACGGGAGGCCAAGGCCCCCCGAATTTAAAAGCGAATATATGAAATGCTTATTTCAGCATATCAGTGATTTTTGAAGTCCAGGCACCAACCGGTTTTTTAGTAATAACCGGATCAGAACCACCCTTCATGAGAGTTGCAACAGTGCGTTCAGCCGCTGCCACATCCAATGTACCATCGGAACCGGCGGTCAGCTTGTTGATTTCACCCATCATGCGTTTTTGATGTGCTTCTGTTTGTGCACCGGATGCGTCATTTTCCAACACAATCAAAGCGGCCGCATCAGAATTATCGCGCGCCCATGCCCAGCCCTTCATTGAGGCTTTGACGAAGCGAGCAAGCTTGTCGACCATTTTCGGGTCTTCAAGGCTTTTTTCCAGCACGTAGATGCCGTCTTCCAAAGTTGATACACCTTCGTCTTCATATTTGAAGGTAATCAGCTGATCGGCAGAAAGGCCTGCATCAATAATCTGCCAATATTCATTATAGGTCATGGTGGAAACGCAATCGGCCTGCTTCTGCAACAATGGGTCAACATTGAAGCCCTGTTTCAAGACCTTGACGCCACCTTCGCTGCCATCGGTTTTAATGCCGAGTTGGCTCATCCATGAAAGGAATGGATATTCGTTACCGAAGAACCAGACACCGAGGGTTTTGCCCTTGAAATCTGCAGGTGTTTTGATCCCGGTTTCCTTGCGGCAGGTTAGCATCATGCCGGAGCGTTTGAACGGCTGGGCAATATTGACCAGTGGCACGCCTTTTTCACGCGTTGCAAGCGCTGAAGGCATCCAGTCAAGGATCACATCAGCACCACCGCCAGCAATAACCTGTGGAGGCGCAATATCCGGGCCGCCGGGTTTGATTTCCACATCGAGATCGACCTCGTCATAAAAACCCTTGTCTTTGGCCACATAATATCCGGCAAATTGTGCCTGTGTTACCCATTTAAGCTGAAGTGTCAGCTTTTCTTTCGCCAGCGCGGGGCCGGCCATTAGCGACATGGATAGCCCCATGGCAAGCCCCATTGTAAGTGCGATTGCTTTTTTCATTTCGTTCTCCCTTGTTATGTACCTTCAGTTTGAAAATACGTTTGTTCTGGCTCCTATCTATAGGATGGATGCCAGAATGTTAATCTTCTTTCTATCAGGGCGACAAGCCCGTAAAATAATGATCCGGCCAAAGCGGCCATTGCGATTTCGGCCCAAACCATATCCACGTTCATCCGGCCAACCTCGGTCGAGATGCGAAATCCCATGCCAACAATCGGGGTTCCGAAAAACTCTGCCACAATCGCCCCGATTAAGGCCAGTGTGGAATTGATTTTCAGCGCATTAAATATAAACGGCAATGCGGCAGGCAGGCGCAGCTTAAACAGGGTTTGCCAATAGTTCGATGCATAGGTGCGCATCAGATCACGCTCCATGTGGCCTGCGGTTGAAAGACCGGCAACCGTATTCACCAGCATGGGAAAGAAGGTCATGACAATGACCACGGCGGCCTTTGACTGCCAGTCAAACCCGAACCACATAACCATAATCGGTGCCATGCCAACAATAGGCAAAGCCGCAACCAGATTGCCGATCGGCATCAGCCCTTTGCGCATGAAAGGGGAGCGATCAACCACAATGGCAATGGCAAAGCCGGTAGCACAGCCAACCACATAACCGAACAATACGGCTTTTAGAAAAGTTTGCTGAAAATCAGCCGCCAAAATGGGCAATGAATTTGCAATACGCACGCCAATCTGGCTTGGCGGCGGAAGAAGAATTGATGGCACCCCAAGGCCTCGGGTAAGAACTTCCCAGAGGAACAGCAGCGTGAGGCCGAATATAAGCGGGATGGTGAGATTAACAATTGTTCGCGGAATATAAGATTTGATTTTCATCGTGGACAAATTAGAAACCAGCAACCAGGCCATTATCCAGACAATGATTGTTAACATCCACCCAGTTCGGCCCAAATTTCCGTCGTTCAACTGACCAAATACAAATGTAGCCGCCGCCCAAATCGCTAGAGTGGCCTATATTACGGCTAGAATTCTTCTAGTATCACTCATTGCGCCATCCCCATGCGTTTGAGGACCCGGCGATCAATGACGCCAACCAACCACACTAGAGATGCCGCGAGGAATGCGGCCATAAACAGCGCTGACCAGATTTGAATGGTTTGCCCGTAATAGGAACCGGCCAGCAACCGCGCACCAAGGCCTGAAATTGCACCGGTTGGCAATTCACCAACAATCGCGCCGACTAATGACGCGGCAATCGCAACTTTTAGCGAGGTAAACAGAAACGGAATGGATGAGGGCCAGCGCAGCTTCCAGAATAATTGCGCTTTGGAGGCATTATAGGTGTGCATCAAATCAAGCTGCATAATATCGGGGGAGCGCAAGCCTTTCACCATCCCAACCGCCACCGGGAAGAATGACAAATACATCGAGATAAAAGCCTTGGGCAACAGCCCGGAAATACCTACGGCGTTCAGCACGACGATAATCATCGGGGCGATTGCCAATATGGGAATGGTCTGGCTGGTGATAATCCACGGCATCAGGCTTTTATCCAGCGTTTGCGAATGGACAATACCCACCGCAAGGGCAATGCCCAACAGGGTGCCAAAAGCAAAACCCAGTAGGGTGGAGGAAAGGGTAATCCACGCATGATAGACAAGGCTGCGCTTGGAGGTGACGTTTTTCAACACCGTGGTTTTCCAGATTTCGCGCACTACCTGATGCGGCGCTGGCAGCACCGGGCGCTTTTGCTCCATGGTTTTCGGTAATATCTGACTAAAGGTGATTTCCTTTTTGGCGCGTTCCGCCTGATCGCGCTCAAACGGCGCATTCAGCCATACCACACAGGCATACCAGAATACTATGATTGCTGTAGTGACAACAAGAACCGGAATTGTTGAGCCTTTGGCGAGGGTTTTCAGCATGAAAAAATCCCAAAAAGCAGCGTTTCGTCGAAATTTAATCCCATATCACTCATCATAAGAATGCCCCAATCGCAGGCCTTCACGCACCTGATGGGCGATTTCGAGAAATTTTGTGGTTTCGCGAATTTCCAGCGGCCGTTCGGCACCCAAATCACAATCAATGATCTCATGAATACGCCCCGGGCGCGGAGACATAACAACTATTTTGGTCGACAGGAACACCGCTTCAGGGATAGAGTGGGTGACGAAAACAACGGTCTTTTTGGTCTTGGCCCAAAGCAGCAAGAGTTGCTCGTTTAAATGATCGCGGACAATTTCATCCAGCGCGCCGAAGGGTTCATCCATCAACAGCATGTCGGGTTCAACCGCTAAAGCGCGAGCGATGGAAGCGCGTTGCTGCATGCCGCCGGACAATTGCCAGGGGTATTTTTTCTCAAAACCATCAAGGTCAACCAGTGCCATATTACGCGCAATGCGCTCCTGTTGCTCTTTTTTGGATAATCCCATTACCTCGAGCGGCAGGGCAATATTTTTTTCAATCGTCCGCCACGGATAAAGACCGGCGGCCTGAAAAACATAGCCATAGGCGCGGGCTTTTCGCGCCTCCTCCGGTGTCACACCATTCACCGTGATAGATCCGCCGGTCGGCGTTTCAAGGTCTGCAATCACCCGCAGTAACGTGGTCTTGCCGCAACCGGAAGGGCCGATGAACGAGACAAACTCACCCTGATTGATGGACAAATCAATATCACTCAGCGCATGAACAGGACCATCATTGGTTTCAAATGTCAGCGAGAGTTTATTAGTTTGGATAACGGGGGCGGTCATTTTTTTTGTCTTATTCATAGTTCCCCATATATTTTTCGCCCGGCATGATAATCGCGGCCACCTTAAAAGCTTTTTCTTTGGTAAGCGTCCATTGGGGAATTCCAGAACCCGGAGGATAATCGGCATCGCCGAACTCTCCATTTTTGGGTATCACCTTTGCCAGCCGTTCAGCACCGGTAGTTTTAAAAGTCTCATTTATAATTCTGCCCTTGAGGCTTTTCATATCAAAGCCATCATCAATAAGTTTTTGCTCGCTGTTTCGCGGGTCTTTCGGATTTGCCAGATGGCCCATCGATACTCCGCCAGATGTTTGGCTATAGCCTCGAAACTGAAACTCGCCTGGAAAGGGTTTTGAAAGCATGAACAACAGGGTCCATCCACCCGCCAAACGACCCTGCCGATAGCCCAGCCTCTTTTCAACTTCAGATGAGGAAACACCTCTCATGTAGAGTGCCTTGGTGAAAAAACCTCGGGCATAAATCGTATTTCCAACATCCATCCAACTATCCTCCAACCTTGCTCAAAGTATATTTACATTAAACTCCACTGGCCGGAATGCCGGTGCGTTCTACCGGCGTCGGGGCGGTCAATTCCTTCCAGCTGGAAAGCGCCTTATTGACCGCGCCATTAGGCTGGCGCTTGACGAATTCGCCATGGCCCTCGCGGGTTTTGATCTCACCATCTTCGACCGATACATAACCTCTGGACAATGTATAGCGCGGCAGGCCTTTAACGTGCTTGCCTTCAAATACATTATAATCAATCGCCGATTGCTGGCTGCCGGCGGTGATGGTTTTTTCCTTTTCAGGGTCCCAAACCACAATATCCGCATCAGAGCCCACAAGGATCGCACCCTTTTTGGGGTACATATTGAGGATTTTGGCAATATTGGTCGAGGTGACGGCGACAAACTCGTTCATCGTTAAACGACCTGTGGCAACTCCATTGGTCCAAAGCATTGGCAATCGGTCTTCCAGCCCGCCAGTGCCGTTGGGGATTTTGGTGAAATCGCCTACGCCAAAGCGCTTTTGCTCGGTGGTAAAGGCGCAATGATCGGTCGCGACCACTTGCAGGGAACCCGCTTGCAGGCCGGCCCATAGCGAATCCTGATGCATTTTGTTGCGGAATGGTGGCGACATGACGCGACGGGCTGCGTGGTCCCAATCCTTGTCGAAATATTCACTTTCATCCAGTGTCAGATGTTGAATAAGCGGCTCACCGTAAACCCGCTTGCCCTGTTGGCGGGCCCGGCGAATGGCTTCGTGGCTATCTTCACAAGAGGTGTGCACCACATAAAGCGGCGCGCCTGCCATATCGGCAATCATAATGGCGCGGTTGGTGGCCTCGCCCTCAACCTGCGGCGGGCGCGAATAGGCATGGGCCTCGGGGCCGGAATTGCCTGCGGCCAATAATTTGGCGGAAAGTTCTGCAACCACATCGCCATTTTCCGCGTGCACCATCGGGGTGGCCCCAAGTTCGGCGCAACGCTGGAAGGATGCATATAGCTCATCATCATTGACCATCAATGCGCCCTTATAGGCAAGGAAATGCTTGAATGTGTTGATGCCGCGTTCTTTCACTACAGTTTCCATCTCGTTGAAAACCTGCTCGCTCCACCAGGTGATCGCCATATGGAATGAATAGTCACAATTGGCGCGGGTGGATTTATTATCCCACATCTGCAACGCCTCAAGCAGCGATTGGCCGGGTGACGGCAGGGCAAAATCTACCACCATTGTGGTGCCACCGGAAAGGGCCGCACGGGTGCCGCTCTCAAAATCGTCCGATGAATAGGTGCCCATAAATGGCATTTCCAGATGGGTATGCGGGTCGATGCCGCCGGGCATCACATAACAACCGGTAGCATCCAGTGTTTCATCGCCCGACCCACTAGTGGGAAGGTTATCGCCAATCTCGGTGATAATACCATTGTCGATTTTCACGTCGGCCTTATAGGTGCGATCGGCTGTGACGACGGTGCCGCCCTTAATTACTGTGGTCATGGCTTGTTCCCGTTTGTAATTTTAAGTTTTCGGCGAATTGGTTTTGCTATATTTCGGCAGTTCTTGTAATAACTGGTCAGATCCCAATTTTTTAAAATCAGCGATATTCCACGGCCGGATAGTTCTTTGCAGGCTTTGGCAAAGTCTATTTTTTCTTCAATATACTCAGCATCAAGCACAATTTTTCCCGCATCCAGATAAGGTTTCAACTCATCGCAAATCTTCTGGGCAAAACAATTTTCTACCATAATAAAATCGAATAATTTCACCAGCTTTGGGATAAGTTCGACGACATTCTTTTGGGCAATTTCGAGATTTAGATCTTTTGCAATCTTTACCAGCTTTTCCGCGTAGTGGATTGTGTCTTTCTCAGTTATGTCAAATCCTGAATCATTACTGTAGACGTCCAGGTTGTCCGCCTCGATTGCATCAAATCCAAACGCAGCGCAGCGCTCAAATCTCTTGACCATAATTGGAAGCAACACTGAAGACTTGCGAATATCCAAGTACCGTTCATCCGACCAATTGGATAGGGTTTTACCCATAACGCTTGCCGGGAAACTCGAATAATCGTCACGAAAATCTTCGGCTGTGCCAACGCTCACATAGCAAATAGTTTTAGTACCCCGGCTTTTGATTGTCTTAATCTCGGCCTTGGTCACATTGTCAGCGTCCAATCCAAAAACATCTACATCTCTGGTTAAATCAAATGGCGCGCTCAACTGCCAATCCCAGAGCAGGGGTTTTTGAGCGGCTACTGATGCACTGACCTGAAAGCTGAATACAACAAGGCAGACGAAGATCTTTGCTATTATGCAACGGTTCTGAATTATTGTTCCCGCTTTCAAATTCATCCGATAATCTCCGCGGTTTCCACCACTGCATGGAACAAGACATCGGCGCCAGCTGTTGCCCATTCTTTCGAAATATCTTCCGCTTCGTTGTGCGAAAGGCCATCTACGCAAGGACACATAATCATAGAGGTCGGCGCGACCTTGTTGACCCAACAGGCATCGTGGCCAGCACCGGAAATGATGTTCATGTGTGAATAACCCAACCGTTCGGCCGCATTGCGCACGGCGGATACACAGCCCTCATCAAACTCCACTGGATCAAAACCACCAACTTTTTCGATCTCGAGGCCAAGACCCATTTCATCGCAGATTTCCTTGGCAACAACGGCAAGTCGTTGCTCCATATCCTCGATCACCGCAAGCTCAGGCGATCTGAAATCAACCGTGAACACCACCTTGCCGGGGATCACATTGCGTGAATTTGGAAAGACATCGATATGGCCGGCAGCACCTACCGCATTGGGCTTGTGGGACCATGCAATTTCATCGACCTTCTGCAAAATACGCGCCATGCCGAGACCGGCATTTTTGCGCATCGGCATTGGGGTGGAGCCCGTGTGGCTATCTTTGCCGGTAATGGTGAATTGCGTCCACGAAAGCCCCTGGCCGTGGGTTACAACGCCTATTTCTTTATTTTCAATCTCTAGAATTGGCCCCTGCTCTATATGCAATTCAAAGAATGCATGCATTTTACGGGCACCCACCTCTTCCTCACCGCGCCAGCCAATGCGCTCCAGCTCGTCACCAAACTTTTTGCCGCCGGCATCCTCAATGTCATAGGCCCAGTCTTGCTCCAACACACCGGCAAAAACACCGGATGCAAGCATGGCCGGGGCGAAACGCGTGCCCTCCTCATTGGTCCAGTTGGTCACAACAATCGGGTGTTTGGTTTTAATATCAAGATCATTCAGGGTGCGGATAATTTCCAAGCCCCCGAGCACGCCCAATACACCATCATATTTACCGCCGGTCGGCTGGGTATCTAAGTGAGAGCCCACATATACTGGCAGTGCTTCTGGATCGGTGCCTTCGCGCCTTGCAAACATGTTGCCCATCTGATCGACGCCCATGGTTAGGCCTTCTGCCTCGCACCACTTTTGAAACAAATGACGGCCTTCGCCATCTTCATCGGTCAAGGTTTGGCGGTTGTTACCACCGGCCACACCGGGGCCGATTTTTGCCATCTCCATCAACATGTCCCAGAGCCGGTCGCCGTTTATTCTGTGATTGCTTTTAAGCGCCATGGTTGGTCTCCTAATCCAGATTTTTCAAAATGTCTCGTAGCGTGTCGAAAATGAAATCAATCTCGCCTTTTTCGATAATCAGCGGTGGGGAAAGGGCAATAATATCGCCGGTTGTGCGGATCAACAGCCCTTTGTCGTAGGCTTTCAAGAATGCGGTAAAGGCTCGTTTAGTCGGCTCGCCCGCAATCGGTTCAAGCTCGATTGCCCCGATTAGCCCCATAGTGCGCAGGTCGATCACATGCGGCAGGCCTTTAAGCGAAAATACCGCATCGGCCCAATAATCCGCCAATTCAGTCCCACGGGTTAAAAGCCCATCTTCCTCATAGGTATCGAGCGTTGCAAGGCCCGCAGCCGATGCCACCGGATTACCCGAATAGGTATAGCCATGCATAAATTCGATCAGGTGCTCCGGCCCGGTCATGAAGGCATCATAGATTTCTGATTTCACCAGCACAGCACCCATCGGAATAATACCGTTGGTAAGGCCCTTAGCGGTGACCATAATATCAGGTGTTACGCCAAAATAGTCGGCAGCAAATGGCGTGCCAAGACGACCAAACCCGGTGATGACCTCATCAAATATCAGCAAAATACCATGCTTGTCGCAAATTTTACGCAGGCGTTTCAAATAGCCCTTTGGCGGCGGCAATACTCCGGTAGAACCGGCCAGCGGTTCAACGATAACGGCAGCAATAGTGGAAGGGTCATGCAGGGCTGCAATGCGTTCCAGATCATCGGCAAGTTCTGCTCCGTGTTCCGGCTCATTGCGTGAATAGGCGTTTTTTTCAATGTCATGGGTATGGCGCATATGGTCAACGCCGGTGAGCAGCGTGCCAAACATTTTGCGGTTGGAAACAATACCACCAACCGAAATGCCACCGAAATTCACCCCGTGATAGCCGCGCTCGCGACCAATCAGACGAAAGCGCTCTCCATTGCCCTTTACCCGATGATAGGCCAGCGCCATTTTCAACGCGGTCTCAACGGATTCCGAACCGGAATTGGTGAAAAAGGCATGATTGATGCCATCGGGCGCAAGCTGCACAAGCCGTGCGGCCAATTCAAACGCCTTTGGGTGGCCCATTTGAAAGGCTGGCGCATAGTCCAGCTCGTCCACCTGTTTGGCCACGGCCTCAACGATTTTCGGCCGACGATGACCGGCATTAACACACCAAAGTCCGGCTGTTGCATCCATCACCTGATTACCCTCAGAGGTGGTGTAATGCATACGATCAGCTGCCACAAACATGCGCGGCGTTTGCTTGAACTGGCGGTTTGCCGAAAACGGCATCCAGAAACTGTCAAGAGAATTTGACTTGGCAGCTTTACTGCTTGACATACGCGTTCCTCCCTGGTGCCTCGAATGATAAATTCGAGGTATTATCCAGCGCCTCTATTCGAATTTGTGGCTCGAAAGGACGCCAGTTTTTATTTTTCATTCATCCGGCTTACAGAATTTAAGTTTCCTTTTCAGCAAGCAACGACTATCTTGAAAACTTAAAACCCACCGCTTAGGTGAATACCTATATTGTCAGCAAAATTGAATTTTATTTTTATTATATGTTACAAAACAAAATCGCTGGTTGGATTAGAATATCATTGTTGACCAACTGGTCAAGATTTTTCTTTTATGATGTAATGCCAAGAACTATTCAGGAATTTGATGGACCAGATTTTGAAGAAGCCCACAAGAGCTAAAAAAAGTGCGCGCAATAAATCCGCACCGAAAGCGGGTATCAGACAGAAAAAAGAACGGCTTATTCTCAAGGCTGCTGAAAAGGTATTTTCAGAATTCGGATTTCGCGGTGCGACCACTCAAATGATTGCAGACCGGGCGGGCATTCCAAAGGCCAATTTACATTATTACTTTCCAACCAAGCTTGTGCTCTACCGTAAAATCATCGAGGAAATTTTTTCAATCTGGCTGGATGCTGCCCAATCTTTTGATGAAAACAGCGACCCGGTTGAGGCGTTGTCACGCTATATCGACAAGAAAATGGAGATATCGCGCAGCCATCCTTTTGGTTCCAAAATCTGGGCAAATGAGGTTATGCACGGCGCGCCGATTATTCAGGATTATCTGGAAACCACCTTGCGACAATGGACTGACAGCCGGATGGTGATCATTCAGCGATGGATAGATGACGGGTTGATAGACCCGATTGATCCGCGACATCTGCTGTATATGATCTGGGCTTCGACCCAGCATTATGCGGATTTTGTTCATCAGATTAAAACTCTGAATGGCGGCAAAAAACTATCGGATACCCAATGGGACAATGCCCGTGAGGACGTTAAAACGATTATTCTAAACGGCATTGGTGCTACAAAGAGAGCCGACAAATGAGCCGACAAGAAAAATCACGCGCCTCAAATTCCAAACGCCGCACCAGAATTCAGCAGGAAAATGAAACCCGAATACTGGAAGCGGCGCTAGAGACTTTTTCGGCCAATGGCTTTAGAGGCACAACAATTGACCAGATTGCCGATGCGGCCGGAATGTCAAAACCAAATGTACTGTATTATTTTAGCAACAAGGAAGAGATGCACCGGGTACTACTGGATCAATTGCTGGATACCTGGCTTGATCCATTGCGCAACATTGATGCCGATGGCGATCCATTGAATGAAATCCTTCAATATGTGCAGCGCAAACTGGAAATCTCCCGCAAACACCCGCGCGAAAGCCGCCTATTTGCCAATGAGGTTTTACAGGGTGCACCGCGCATTGAGGATATGATTAAAGGGGCGCTTAAAAACCTGGTTGATGAAAAGGCTGCAACTATTCAGGGCTGGATTGATGAGAAGAAAATTGCTGACTGTGATCCCCATCATCTGATTTTTTCAATCTGGGCAACAACGCAACATTATGCCGATTTTGATGTGCAGATTTGTGCCGTGCTGGGTAAGAAAAACGCCTCCAACAGGTTTGATACCGCCTCTGAGTTTCTTGGGAAACTGTTCACTAACGGGCTTCGGGTTTCATAAGTTGGGTAGCTAACTATTTGCGCTCACGGCAACTCGTGCTGCGCACGGCCTGCGCGGGCGCAGCACATAAGCGCCGGGCCGAACTTGTCGGCCTAACTATCTGGCGCAAGGTTCATCACAATCAGTCCGATAATGGTTATTAGCGCCCCAAATGCTACTGGTAAGCCTACCCATCCATGGCCAATCAAGCCCTCCAGCACAATTATAATGCTGGGGGTTAGATAGCCATAGGCCAGAACTTTGGATGAGGGCAGGCGCAGGGATGCAAATTGCAGCAAAAAGAATGTGCCAGCAGTGGTGAAAATTGCCAGATAGGCAACAGTAACCCAGACAATTACAGGCAATTCATTCCAATTGGTAGAGACCACGTCGCCCATGCCGTAAAGCGAAATCCAAAACGCCGTTGCCACAAGCGTCCAGAACGTAAACACCATGACGCCTTCTCCGCGATTTAGCCGCTTTACCAGCGGGCTATAGGCAGCATGTAACATGCACCCGACAAAGAAAACCATTTCACCATAGCCAATATCAAAACTGATCAGAGCCATAATATCGCCGCGAAAAATTACCCATATTGCGCCAGTTGCAGCAATCAGAAGTGAGATAATCACCACCGGCCTGGTGGTTTGGGACAGGATTAAATATCCAAACCCGGCGCTCATCAGCGGAATTAGCGTAAAGACTGCCGCGGTTGAAACCGGGCTTGCGGTTTGCAGGGCCACAAACATTAAAACAAAATATGCGCCCATCAACGCCCCAAGCAGAATAAAGCGCCAGGGCGCTTTGGGAATTTTAACCTTGCCGGTGGTGACGGTCAGCAAAACTCCCATTACCACACAGGCAAACAAGAACCTTACCGTATTGATTGCACCCGGTTCAATGAATGGTATCGCCATTGAACCAAGAGTAAATGATCCGGATATCAACACGGCAAAAAGCATCATTGCCATATGCCCCATCAGCTTTTCCCGGCCCTTGGCCAGAACAGGCTTTTGCGAGGCATTCGATTGAACGCTTTGATTTTGTTCAGCGGAATTATTCAATAATATGTTCCGATTGGCTTGATTTATTTGAAATGAGGTGTGCAAAAATACGCATATAATAGAATTTGGGCAGCCTATGTTGTAATTATGCGGGCATTGAGCGACGAGAAGCAAATGAATAAATTCGATTGTTTAATATTGAAACCAGTGTCCATCACCGGGCTGATTTTGCTCATCAACTTTAATACCGCCGGTGCAAATGAGGCAATTATCAAAAACCTTGCTGGCCTTGATTCAATTGCGGCACGTTGCATCATTTCCACAAACCGCAAATTTACCGCTGATATTTGTGAAACGCTGGCTGAAAATGCTAAAAACCTCGCATCGGTAAATGGAATTGAATATAGCTTTTCAGGCGCAGAGGTCGACGGAAAAGAACAGTTGGTTCCGGCAGGCGACCTTCAATCCAATCCGCTATATGTCGATTTTAATATCCGTGGGACGGCGGGGAATTCGGTTGGCGCTTCAATCAGGATCACCGCCTATACCTACTATCAACAGGCGATTGAAAAATCCGATAATGGTGCAACCAACCACCCAAGATCTGGAAAGCTTGTGCTTTGGGAAAAAGAGGCTGTAGCCAACGGGCCTTCAAAACGAATAGGCAAAGCGCTTTCCGCGCACATGACGAAGAAGCTGAAAGTACTCATTCAGTTGTTTGCACAAAGGAAATTTGAGTGATTTTTGGCAAAAACCAATGTATCAAAAAGTTGATGTCAAATCTCTGGACTTGCCAATTGGCTGGCTCGCGCCTAGCCTGCAAAAAAATAACAATAAACTGATATGATTGTGGGAGCATCATGAATCTTCTTAGCCAGATTGATTTGTTTAAATGTTTGAACGAACGGGAAGTCATGCGTTATTCATCGCGGTGTTTCTGGCGTGAATATGGTGAAAACGAACTCGTTATAGATTTCGAAGACGAATCGAGAGATGTGCGATTTTTGCTTACCGGGAGAGCGCGGGTTATCCTGCGTATCGCCACCGGAAAAGAAATAATTCTTGGCGATATGGGGCCAAATGACTTTGTTGGTGAAATTGCCGCGATTGATAACCAGGGTCGAGCCGCCAATGTGACAGTGTTGAACACCTCGCGCATGTGCGTGATGCCGCAATCGGTATTTCTGGATATTTTGGCGGAATCTCCTGAGGTGAGCCTGAATATCATGCGGGTTTTGACCTCGCGTATCCGCAAGTTGAACATGCGTCTGACAGAACATTGTTTCCTGCAGGCCAAGCACAGAATTTGCGTTGAAATCATGCGAAAATCCCGCCCGCGAATTGGCCACGAAAACCAACGGGTAATTTCGCCGCCGCCCCTGCAAAGAGAGATCGCCGAACGGGTTGGCACCAGACGTGAAGTTGTTTCCCGTCAAATTTCAGCCCTTCGAAAACAGGGCATCGTTGAAAAAACCCCGCGCGCGCTGGTGATCAAGGATATTCCGGCGATCAACAAAATTATCGAAGAAGGCTGGGAAGACGATTGATTTGAGAATTAATTGGGCGATTGAGACACCGAAGAGGTGTCCGGCCGGTCAGGCCGCGCCCGCGCAGGCCGTGCAAAGCACAATTGGCCGTGAGCGAAATTAACCGTGCGCTCTCTTTTGTATTCCGTTCGCTTGCGCGTAAACACGTGCGCTCTCTTTTGTATTCCGTTCGCTTGCGCGTAAACACGTGCGCTCACTTTGTTTAGTTATTCAAATCTTGCGCTTCACTTCGCTCAACGTGCGATTTGAACTAGAATCTCGCCCAATAATCAATCAAATGATGGGCGATGGCCATTTTTGGTGGCACGAAGAAATCCACATCTTCCGGGTGATCAAGAGCCGTCAAAACCTCTTTCCTGGTAAACCAGCGACAGTCTGAAAGTTCTTTTTCATCCATGATAATTTTGGTTGTTTTGGCTTCCGCAAAACAGCCGATCATCAGCGAGAATGGAAATGGCCAGGGCTGGTTTGCCCGATATTGTACCTTGCCAATTTGAAGGCCAGCCTCTTCACCAATTTCACGACGAACTGCGCCTTCAAAACTTTCTCCAGGTTCCACAAATCCGGCCAGAGCCGAATACATGCCCTCGGCCCAATGATGTGAGCGCGCCATTAGGCACCTGTCGCCATCCACAGCCAACATAATAACCACCGGGTCAGTTCGCGGAAAATGTTCGGTTCCGCAATTGGAGCAAATGCGTTTATAGCCGCCATCTGCCTGCGCACTTTCGTGGCCACAGCGTGAGCAAAACTTGTGCGATGCATGCCAGGCCAAAAGGGATGCGCCTTGCGCCACCTCGCCCATGCGGGAGGGATGCAATAATCCCTGAATTGCCAGCGAGCGGTAATCAATCGCCTTGATATTGTCGGGTAATTTTTCCGCATCCGTTTCCGGATCGAATTTTGCCGAAATAGCCAAAATCGGCACATCGCCTTCATAACCCAGCAATACTTCCATGCCTCGCCTTGGATTGAAAATCTCGATCATATCCAGCGCAAAAAGTGGGTCTGGTTCGCAACTCCCGAATTGAACCATCACCCGGCCTTTAGCAAATATGATGGCCCGCGCGGACGGGTTGGCGATTGCCTTTTCAAGACAATCCGGCGTGCGGGATTCAGATTGTCTGTTCACTTTGCCATTGGCAAAAACAAGTTCGGCCGAAGGTTCGGGAAACTGGGTTTGTTCAAAAAACATGGGATTTCATCTCGCTTTGCAATTGGGAAATCAACCGGCTTGCTGCTACCTTGGAATATGGCTCTGCTACGCCAAATCCCCAAACGGGGCCAGGCCAATTTGCATCATTTTCAAACCTTGCAATCACATGCACATGCAATTGACGTACAATATTGCCGAGTGCGCCGGTGTTTATTTTTTCAGCCTCGGTAAGTTTTTGCAGCACCTTGGAGATCAATGCGGTCTCGCGGGCCAATTGCAATTGCTCATCATCGTTTAAATCGAAAATTTCACTACAATCAGAACGCTGCGGCACAAGCACCAGCCAGGGCCACCGCGCATCGTTTAGCAAGTGAATTTCGCACAGTTCAAGCCTACCTGCGGGCAAAGTATCTTGTTCCAGTCGTGCATCGAGATGAAAGTTCATTGGGCAAATCTAGCCATTGGGCGCAATAATTCAATGCATCTTTTTTTAAATCACCGCTTGCTTTTCGAACGCTGGCGCATGATATGATTATTTCGGGAGGTTGGTGATGGACGTACCGCTCGCCAACCGGGTCAGATCCGGAAGGAAGCAGCCCCAACGAGTTTCGGCGCGGGTCATCTTGCCAGCCTCCCACTTATCCATGTCACTTATTCGCGCTACTTATCCACGATTGCGTTTCAACATTTTCTTTCATCATCACAACAATTGATCTAGGCTCATTTCCTGAACCAGCACGGCAAATCAAATGAGTAATGACAAAAAAACAAGTGAAGATGCGGCAACCGGCTACCGGGTGCTGGCGCGTAAATATCGCCCGAGCTCTTTTGCTGATCTCATTGGCCAACAGCCAATGGTGCAAACTCTCTCGCATGCATTTTCCAGTGGTCGAATTGCCCAGGCCTATATGCTGACCGGGGTTCGCGGCGTTGGTAAAACCACCACAGCGCGCATTCTGGCTCGCGCCTTGAATTTCAAGACTGCTGACAAGGACGCTCCCGATATTGAACTTGGCGAAATGGGTGAGCATTGCGAAGAGATTATGGCTGGTCGCCATGTGGATGTTTTGGAAATGGATGCCGCATCCCATACTGGCATTGATGATATTCGCGATATTATCGCCTCCACCCAATACCGCCCGATCTCGGCGCGTTATAAAGTTTATATCATCGATGAAGTGCATATGCTGTCGAAGAACGCCTTTAATGGCTTGCTGAAAACCCTCGAAGAACCACCAGCGCATGTGAAATTTATTTTCGCCACCACAGAAATTCGCAAAGTCCCGATTACCGTACTTTCTCGTTGTCAGCGGTTTGATTTGCGCCGGATTGAGGCCAGCGAAATGGTTGGCCTTTTGGAAAAAATTGCCGGTCTGGAAAATGTCGATGCGGAAGGTGATGCATTGGCAATGATTGCGCGCGCCGGCGAAGGCTCTGCCCGCGATGCATTATCGCTGTTTGATCAGGCTATCGCCCATGCGGATGGCAAGGTTGAGGCCGAGGATGTGCGCAATATGCTGGGCCTGGCCGACCGCGCGCGTATTATCGACCTGTTTGAATATGTGATGAAGGGCGATGTGCAGGAAGCGCTTGGTGAATTGAAATATCAATATGATTCCGGCGCTGATCCGGCAACGGTTTTGAGCGATCTTGCGGGCTTTGTTCATTATGTCACCAAGGTGCGTTTTGTACCGGAGGCCGCCGATGATAAAACCCTGTCGGAACAAGAGCGCAAGCGCGGCAAGGAATTTGCCGAAAAACTCTCACCGCGGGTATTGGGTCGGGCCTGGCAAATATTGCTCAAGGGTATTAGCGAAGTTCAAACGTCCAACCGGCCATTGGCGGCAGCCGATATGGTGTTGGTACGGTTAACCCATGCGGCCGATTTACCAACACCCGATGAGGCATTGAAGAAACTAGAGGACGGGGGCAACCCCAATATGCCTGCACCAAATACCGGCCCGTCAGGCAGCGGTGGTGGTACTACCGCATCAGGTGGCTCAGGTTTTTCTGCCCCGGTTCAGGCTATGGCCAATGGCGGCGCGCCGGTTGCACAAAGAAGATTAGAACCAACTGCCAGTGCATCGGTTGAAACCCAGCCCAACCAATATGCGCAAATCAATACATTTGATGAGCTTTTGGCGGAAGCAGAAAAACGCCGCGAAATTAAGTTTAAGCTCGAACTGCGCAACCATATCCGCCTTGTGAGCTTTGCCCCGGGTCGTATGGAAATAAACCTCACTGGTAATTCGCCGCGCAGTCTGGTCAATGATATTTCCAGCAAATTGCAGGCATGGACCGGTGAACGCTGGATGGTGGCCGCAAGCCAGCAAGAGGGTGATGCCACACGCCGTGAACAAGACGATGCCTATAAGAAATTACTGTTGGAAGATGCCAAAAATACGCCCGCCGTCGCGGCCGTTCTGTCTACTTTTCCCGGCAGTGCCATTGTTGACATTCGGGTACGCGAAAAAGAACAACCACTGGAAGATCCATCACTCGAAGAAGAAAAAGATGATGACGGATTGGACGATTTTTTCTAAGAACAAAATTCGGAGAATATTATGAAAGACATCATGGGCATGATGGGCAAGGTCAAGGAGATGCAAGAGAAAATGCAATCCATGCAGGCCGAGCTTGAAAATATTGAAGTAGAAGGTGTTGCTGGAGCCGGCATGGTTACCGTCACGCTTTCCGGCAAGGGTGTTATGAAGGGTTTGTCAATCGACCCAAGCCTGATTACGCCGGATGATGTGGAAATGCTGGAAGACCTGATTATGGCCGCTCACAATGATGCAAAGGCAAAATCTGAGGCGACAATGGCTGAAAAAACTCAGGAACTAACCGCTGGTCTGCCAATTCCTCCGGGCATGAAACTGCCTTTTTAGTGGCTCGTGTTTTGCGCATCGCTTCGCTCTACGTGCAACATGAGCTAATGGCTGAAAAAACCCAGGAACTAACCGCTGGTCTGCCAATTCCACCGGGTATGAAACTGCCTTTTTAATTGTATTCCGCTCAACCCTCCGGTTTCGCGTCCGTTCACGGGCTGGCAATTTGGCTAATCGCCAAATTTTGCCCTGCCACGGAGGGAAATTTTCCCTCAATCAGCTCACTAATTCGCTCACGCCAGCGGCTTTGCCGCAGCTCCGCTAGGGCGCCCTCTTCGGGCGGCTCGCTCTTCGCTCGCTATACGGATAGAATTGGTGCTTATTCAATGGCAAAGCCATTTGCGTAATCACGTGCGCTCACTAAACGCAATGCTTGCCCTGCCACGGAGGGAAATTCATCGTTGCGCTCAAACTGAGCCGATAGGCGAAGCGCTTTAATTTACGTTCGCTCACGCCAGCGGCTTTGCCGCAGCTCCGCTAGGGCGCCCTCTTCGGGCGGCTCGCTCTTCGCTCGCTATACGGATAGAATTATGCTTATGCAATGGCAAAGCCACTGGCGTGAGCGAAAACAGGATCTACCTGATTCTGCGCTTCACATCGCCCAAAACGCTCGGTAGCAACGACTGAACACTTTTCTGGCTATCGCCGGTTTTTAAGCGTTTGTCGTAAAGCATGTTCAAAATGTAGCGATCGAAACGGGTAAATACCGTATGACGGGTACGATCATTAAACATGGAAAGTTTGAGGCTTGTATCTTCGTTCAATGGACCGAGACCCTGAAGAATTTCTTCGATCAAACACCGCCGAAACAGTTTTTTGCCCTCATTGGAAACAACCACTGCATCAGATCGGTTAATACCGAAACGGGTAAAGATTGAACGCACCATGCAACGACCACGCACGGGGGCAGTAGAACGTCCATAAACAATATTGCGAACTGTATTGTTGTAATCTGAACGATCGACAATATAGAGATGAAAATTTGCCCGGTCAGGATTGGTAACAATCTGGGTTTTTAATCCGCGTATCGAGCGGTTCAAACTTAAAATGAACCGCTTGGCTTCCTTGCGACGGTTTTTTCGGGCCCGGTTGTGAACATAGAATCGAACTGGCGAACGAAATTTCCGAATATAACGGCTTTGGGCACCGACGGGGGAAAACTCCGAGCCAAATACCGTTTTGTTAAATCCGTAAATAATTGATTTATCAGAAAATGCCGATGCCGCATCACCATTGGCCAACCCCAGCAGCAGCATACCAAAACCGAATACAACAAATTTTACATAATCCATTTTGTGCAACTTTTGAAAAAACCCTGATAATAGTCAACTAATGGTGATTCGACCCTGTTTTGCAACTTAGAAAAATATTGTTTACCTGATTGCCATGCAAATGTGTACTGGCTTTAGTAGAATGCGCCGAATAATGGACTAATATTGATAGAGATTGGTAACAAATTATGACAGAGGGTGTTGCAAAAGGCCTGATACGCGATGACGACGGAAAAACACGTTGCTTCTGGTACAGCAACAAAGATGATTACCGTGAATATCACGATGAGGAATGGGGCCTGCCGGTTAATGATGACGTAAAGCTATTTGAAAAAATCTGTCTGGAAGGCTTTCAATCGGGCCTTTCGTGGTTGACAATTTTACGTAAACGGGAAAATTTTCGCGCTGCCTTTGCTGGATTTGATTTCAAGAAAGTCGCCAAATTCAATGAAGATGATGTGGAGCGTTTGGTAAATGATGCCGGTATTGTGCGCCATCGCGGTAAAATCAACTCAACCATCAACAATGCCAACAGGGCGCTTGAAATGGTGGAGCAGGAAGGCTCACTCGGTGCTTATTTTTGGGGCTTTGAACCGGGCATCGAAGACCGACCCACAACCTTCGATCATGCAACGCTGATGTCGCTCGGCAAAACCGATATTTCTACCGAAATCTCCAAGAATTTGAAAAAACGCGGCTGGTCATTTGTCGGGCCAACCACCGTCTATGCCTTCATGCAGGCGATGGGTATCGTCAACGACCATCTTGAAGGCTGCTATTGCCGCGAAAAGGTTGAAGCCGCGCGGGCTAAATTTAAGCGGCCGGGGTAGATTTTAAAATTCCAACCATATCGCCCTCGTGGTTCGACAGGCTCACCATGAGGGGTTTTGGAATGCGCGCTCGCCGCATGGTGAGCTGACCAGCGAGCCGCCCGAACAGGGCGCCCACGCGGAGGCCTTGGGGCAAAGCCCCGATTGGCCGTGAGCGAAAACAAATAACAAGAAAAATTCTCTCTAATTTTCGTTCGCTTGCGCATCGCTCCATTCTACGTGCGCTCACTACTTGTATTCCCGCCATTTCCTGCTAAATCGGCTCTCATGACCATATCACTCGACCATATTCGCAATTTTTCCATCGTCGCCCATATTGATCACGGCAAATCAACACTTGCCGACCGGCTGATACAAATGACCGGCGGGCTGGAAAAGCGCGAAATGTCAGAGCAAGTACTCGACAGCATGGATATCGAGCGCGAACGCGGTATTACCATCAAAGCGCAGACCGTGCGGCTTGATTACAAGGCCAATAACGGCGAGGATTATGTCCTCAATCTGATCGACACTCCGGGCCATGTGGATTTTGCCTATGAGGTGTCGCGCTCGCTATCTGCCTGCGAGGGTTCGCTATTGGTGGTTGATGCCAGCCAGGGCGTGGAAGCGCAAACATTGGCCAATGTCTATCAGGCGATCGACAATGACCACGAGATTGTAACCATCCTCAACAAGATCGACCTACCGGCTGCCGAACCAGAACGCATCAAAGCGCAAATTGAAGAGGTGATCGGACTTGATGCCTCCAATGCGGTGGAGATTTCGGCTAAAACCGGGCTTGGTGTTGAAAATGTACTGGAAGCGATTGTAAATGATCTGCCGGCACCTCTCCATGGCGATATTGATGCACCACTGAAAGCGCTGTTGGTGGATAGTTGGTACGATACCTATCTCGGCGTTATCGTACTGGTGCGTATTATTGATGGCCAGATAAAAAGAGGCCAGACCATCCGCATGATGGGCACGGACG
>JAJRQF010000039.1 GCA_024280375.1 Alphaproteobacteria bacterium
ACGCGGCCTTGCCTGCCAACCGGCGATCATCGGTATCGGGCTTGGCGGCTGCAAGGATACCTGCATGGTGCTGGGCAAACGCGCCGCCTGTTTGCGCATTGTCGGAGATCGCAATCCGGACCCAAAAATTGCCGAACTTGAGGACGAATTTAAAGAGCTTGGCAATTCCATCGGCATGGGCGCGATGGGTTTTGTTGGCAAATCCATGGTGATCGACTGTAATATTGAGGTTGGCTATTGCCACACTGGCGGTATGCAAATGTCGGTACATGCATTTTGCCTCTCGTCCAGGCGCGCGGTTGCACGCATTCACGCTGATGGAAAAGTCGAATATCGAACTGACCCAGACTGGTTTACTGATTATCAACGCCGGGAGACAGTGGAATGGGAAATTCCCCAAGAAAAATCCGCCTGAGCACCACGCCAACGCCACAAGCTTTGGCCGAATTGCGGTTGGGTGACATCGTCTATCTTGACGGGTTAATTTATACAGCGCGCGAGGGGGTTTATATGCGGGCGCTTGAGGAAAAGGCCAATATTCCAATGGAATTGCCGGGCGAAAGTGCTGCCAATTTTCATTGCTCACCGGCAGCCGCTATTCGTGAAGACGGCACCTATGATCTGGGCGCGGTAACGGCCACAGCCTCATTCAGATTTTCCAAATGGATAGGCGAATGGATTGCAAAATCCGGCGCCAAGCTGATCATCGGCAAGGGTGGGATGAGCGTGGATGACTATAAAAAGCACTTTGTGCCCAATGGTGCGATTTATCTGACCACTGTTGGCTATGGCACCGGCGCGCTTTTGGGCCGCGGTATCAAACGGGTCAAAACCGTGCACTGGAATGAGGAACTTGGACTGGCGCAGGCCATGTGGGTGCTGGAGGCTGAAAATATGGGGCCATTTATCGTCGAGAGCGATCTTGCCGGCAACAGTCTGTTTGAGCGGGAAAATGCCAAAATGTCGGCTAATATCGAAAAGGCCTATGAGGGGACAAGACCGGCGACACTGAAAAGATTTGGTGAGACTGATGATCGTAATGATGAGATGATATAGGGATTGATTGGTATTCACCCCCTCCCACCTGCTTCGCAGGCACCCTCCCCCTGCAAGGGAGAGGGTAAACCCGCCGCTTGTTCCAACCCTCCCCTTTTTTTTAGGGGGAGGGTGGCTGAGCGCAGCGAAGTCGGGAGGGGGGCCAAGTCAATTCTAAACCAATTCCCGCACCGCCAGAATAAGTCCCGAAACCAGCATCAAAGCAATTAGCAGGCGGCGAAACTGATCATCCTCAAGACGCTTGAAAATGAAAATTCCGAGTTGAGCAAAGAGTATCGTTATTGGCAGGGATGCCGCCACAAGCACCAGTGTTTCACCCGTATAGAACCCCTTGAATGCAAACATTATTGCCGCAAGCGATAATACGGTCACATTAAAGGGTTGAAAAACCGCCCTCGCCTCAGATTTCGTCCACGGTCGCAAGGCGCACCACATGGTGGGCAAGGCACCGGAAAGCGATGCGGCACCGCCTAAAATGCCCGCTGCAAATCCAACAATACTATCGATGATCGGTGTTGGTCGCTCTAGCTTCGGCAGAGATTTTCGAAGCGAGAAAAAACCACCATAGATAATTAGCAGCGTCGCAATGAGCAGTTTTAGAATTTTGGGGTCGAGTATCGACAATGTGGCAATGCCCAAAGGTATACCAAACAGGGCCGGCACCAAAAACCGCGCCAGACGTTTTGGCTTCTCCATCATCGCATAACGCACGGTCCACAGCCCTTGCACACCACTGACCACCGACATGATGAGAACTATCGCCACGGCTTGAATTGGCGGCATAATCTGCAGGAAAAAGCCCAGCGTAAACAAAGCTGTGCCAAAGCCGGCCAAACCGTTGATGAACCCGCCAGCAGCAGCCCCCAATGCAAACAGGATATAAAATTCCATATTCTATCCCGCGCTTGAGACTGGTTCAAAACGACCGATTTCGACCGCCTTCAATAATTGCTTTTGCAATTCATCAATCACCCGAACTTTCAGGCTATCGGAATGGGAAATCAACCCCAATTGACGGGTGCAGGCATTGGCCCCCAGCGAAATTCGCTTCATCGGCAAGGGGTTGGGCGCGGTAACACAGGTGCGCGGTACAATGGAAACGCCAAGATTACCAACCACCATGGAGCCGATTGATTCCAGACTTTCAAGTTCCATACTATCCTCAACCTTGATATCGTTTTCACGAAGCCAATCCTCGATCATCGCGCCAACAACCGCCGTTCTGGAATATCGGATAAACGGATTTTCCTGCAATAACTCGAGCGGATCATCGCTATCGGTTTCAAGCGAGGCCAATAATTCCATTTCTTCCTCGGCAATTAACTGCCATTGGTGAACAGGCTGCATTACATGGGGCTTCGTGACGATCGCCGCATCCAGCGCGCCACGCTCTACCTGCTGCATCAGCGAAATAGTCAGGCCCGGAACAACCGAGACATGAAGGTCCGGCCATTCTTTTTTCAACAGCGATACGGCGAACGGCACCAAGCCGGTTAATGTGGTCGGCACCGCACCAATGGTCAGTTTACCGCTTAAACCATCATCACCAATGATCGAGGGGACAATATTATCGTAAGCCGCAATAACCTCGCGTGCCCTTGCAACGGCTGCACGACCGGCGGAGGTTAATTGCGGGGTGCGTTTTGTGCGGTTGAAAAGTTGGAGCTGCCAATCTTCCTCCAGCAATTTCATCTGCTGGCTGACGGCCGCATGGGTGACAAACACCGCGTTGGCAGCGGCAGAAAATGTACCATGATCGGCAATGGCCACCAGCGTTTTCAGCGTTCGAATTGACATATTTGGCTCAGAGGTAATTTACCTATACTTACAAAAATTGGTTTTTTTGGTAGTTTGCTACAATTTGACTTACAGAAAACGATCAGGATAATCAACTGAGCGCACAATTTCAGAGCGAGGCCAGCCCAAAAACTATTCCATGCACAATCAGTGAAATTACTTGTTATACCTCACATTTTCAATAGCATGGCAGGCATGACAGATTATTCAGATTTAATCCCCCCTCGCCCGGTCCCCGATGGTTTTGTAGACTTTGAAGTCGCCGAAGGTTTTGCAAAACATATTGGCCCGCTTTACTGGAAACTTTCCAAAGACAGCGCAGAACTCGGTTTCCATGTGTTGGACCACCACCTGAACCCAGGCAAAATATGCCATGGCGGGGTGATGATGAGCGTCGCTGATATGGCGGTTGGCTTTGCCGTTGTCTGGAATATCAAACTGTTGAGCTTTGCCCCCAGCATTAATAATAATTACGACTTTATTGGTGCGGGCCTGCCCGGCGACTGGCTGGAAACCAGAACCGAAGTCATCCAGACGACCAAGCGTATGGGTTTTGCCCGCGGGGTTCTTACCGGCTCCAACGGCCCGGTTCTTCGCTATAATGGAATTTTGAAAATTCCCAGCAAAACCGACCCGCGTTTTAATTCGCCAAAATTTGCCGATCGGATGCAAAAACTGTTTGACCAAAACCCATAGAAAAGGGCCGGAAATTGCTTCCCGGCCCTGATTGGCTATTGTTTTGGGAGGTTATCTGCTTTTTTTCGAGCGGCGTGAACGTTTGCCATTTTTACGGCCACCACGTTCACCAGAGCTGCGTTCGCCAGATGTTGAGCTGCTGCGTTCGCCGGAGCTTGCGCTTCCACGTTCGCCAGAGCTTGATCCGTGTTCACCTGAATCGTGGCCCGGTCCGTCGTCTGAGCTGGAACCACCGCCGCTTTCGCCGCTTGATCCGCCGCTTGATCCGCCATTGCCACCGCTTTCGCCGCTGCCACCACTTCCACCGCCGCCTTCGCCGCCACCTTTGGCAAATGCAGATGTAGTGCCCATGCTCATATCTGCAAAGTTTATTGTGGCAGGCACTGCAACAAGTGTTGCAGCCAATACGCCGGTTCCCAGAATTGAAGCAAGCTTACGTTTAAACTCTTTATCGTTCGACATTTTCGTTTCCTTTCTAAAGTTGTTCGGTCCGCCTTTGAACCTGACTAATAACTATCCAATGGGAAACGCAGATTAAATCCGGCGTAGACTGATGCGCCTATTGTTTGGTCTTTTGCGGTTTAATTTCCGACCATGGTCGGCAGGAACAGAAGACCTTTGTCACGAAAATTAACCAGCCTTTTGGTGGTGGCGAGCTTTAACGCCGTGGTTCAATTTAAGTTCAGTCGGCGTTGAAGGTAATAGAAAAACCTTGGCTCGCTGGCCTAACTAAATTGGAACGGGAGATGCGACCATGTCGATGCAAACAGTAAATGAGCAAATTAACGCCCCAAAATTTCGCCTTCGAATTCAGTTTCCAGATGCGGTGAAAATATTCATCTGTCTGGCCTTCCTGTTCGGCATTATGAGTTTTGTGAACTCCTATCTTGGAACAGATACCGGCGGAGGCACATTCCTAATCGTTGCCGCCATGGTTGGTGGTTATATGGCGTTGAACATCGGCGCCAACGACGTTGCAAACAATGTTGGCCCAACGGTGGGTTCAGGTGCACTAACACTTGTTTCTGCGGTGGCACTGGCGGCAGTATTTGAAATTGCCGGTGCTGTTATCGCCGGCGGAGATGTTGTCGGCACCATTAAGAAGGGCATTATTGACCCGGAAATGATCGGCGATGCATCAACCTTTGTCTGGCTGATGCTGGCGGCTCTTTTTGCCGGGGCGATATGGCTTAACATCGCGACCATTATGGGTGCACCCGTATCCACCACCCATTCTATTGTTGGCGGTGTTTTGGGTGCGGGCATTGCGGCCGGTGGCTGGCAAATTGCAAATTGGGATAAAATGCTCACCATTGCAGCGAGCTGGCTGATTTCACCCCTTTTGGGTGGATTGATTGCAGCCCTGTTTCTTTATCTGATAACCCGGCTGATTATTGATCAAAAGGATCTTATTTCAGCGGCCAAGCGCTATATGCCCTATCTGCTCGCTGTTATGACCTGGGCATTTACCACCTATATTCTGCTTAAGGGGTTGAAGAAAATCTGGAAGATAGATTTTCTGACCGCGGCCACATTAGGATTTTTAGGTGCGGTTATCCTGTTTATAATGATCAAGCCTGTACTTGCCAGAGTGGCAGATTCGCTTACCAATGATCGCGAAAGCATCAACGGGCTGTTTACAATCCCGCTCATATTTGCAGCCGCCCTGTTGAGCTTTGCCCACGGGGCCAATGATGTCGCCAATGCGGTTGGCCCATTGGCAGCAATAAGCGATTCGTTTGCCCATGGCGGCATATCGGCAAAAGCCGCGATCCCGTTTTGGATAATGGCGGTTGGCGCACTAGGCATCGCCGTTGGTCTTGCGCTTTATGGTCCTAAACTCATTAAAACCGTAGGCAGTGAAATAACCCATCTGAACAAAATGCGCGCATTTTGTGTGGCATTGGCTGCGGCCATAACTGTCATTATCGCCTCACAACTGGGCCTGCCGGTCAGTTCGACCCATATCGCGGTTGGCGGCGTATTTGGGGTTGGTTTCCTGCGTGAATATTTACACGCCAACAGGGCAAGACTTGCCCATGAAATTAAAGACCGCATTAAAGGCAAAGACACCAATGCGGTGAAACACTTTTTAGAAGAATTCAGGACAGCTGCATTTGCCGAGCAAGATGACATGATCAAGCGGTTGCGCAAAAACAGCTCCACCGAGCTTTATCTAGCGAAAAAAGATCGCAAGACGCTTCGCTCGGTCTACCACAAGGAAATGGTTAAGCGTTCCATGCTGCTGAAAATTGTGGCGGCCTGGATCATCACCGTGCCGGCATCCGGTCTTTTGGCGGCTGTTCTTTATTACATGATCCGCGGCTTCATGCTGCCTTGATCCTGCACAACTCCAAAAATACGACCTCTAAACCAGACAGGACAAGACCATGAACTTAGTAGATTATTCCACCGTAATTCGAGATATACTGATTGATTTTACCAGCCTGTACTTTCTCGCCTATGTGATTTTGTACCGCAAATTCCGCAATACTGAAATGTTTGTTTCATGCTCGTTGTTCAACATCTTCATATTGCTGATTGTGATGTCGATCATCCGGACAGATTTTAATGTTGCCGTCGGTTTCGGGCTATTTGCGCTCCTATCACTCATTCAGGTGCGTAGTGCGCAATTCACCAAAACCGAGACCGCGTATTTATTCGGGGCGGTAACGCTCGCGGTAATCAACGGCTCGGGCATTGTTGATATCAGCTTTATTCTGATCTGCAATATTACTGTTGTCCTATCTGCCTGGTTTATCGGCACCTGGTCGATCGAACATTCTGCCAATCTTATCACCGTCGACAATGTCAGGAAAATGTCGGTAACGCTCGATCATATTGATGAAGATGCAATTAGCAGCCGAGCTGTAATGGCGAAAGTGCTTGCCAAGACTCTTGGCGGAAACGTGCAGTCGTTTGAGATCAAAAAAATCGACTATGTGCGCGATATTGTTGACCTTTCAGTAATCTATGAACTGCCATCAGACGAAAAACCGCAACATGCGGACAACGTGGACATGGGGGCGGATACATTCGACAATTCCGCCGCCACTTCAGCCAAAGGATGAGATCATGCACGGAACACTGGCAAGAACCGTACCGCCTCAATTTATGGACGGATTAGTAACGGCCCAAACCGCATTACAGTCCAGAGTAATGGAAAAACCTGACAGCGGCATTGGAAAACAGTTCGATGGATTTCCACCAATAACATTGGATGAAACCAACCGGTTGGCACAAATGCTCAGCCGAATAGACAATAAATATGTCGTCAATTTTGAGCAGTTCAGTTCGTTTTTGAAAACAATTGAAAATGAATATGCAGTGTTGGAAATTAAGGGCCGCAGGCAGTTTTCCTACGACTCTTGCTATTATGATGACAATTTTGGCTGTTATTTTGAGCATCATCAAGGTCGGCGTCAGCGGTTTAAGGTTAGAACCCGCGAATATGTTGATGGCGGTGGCCTGAAGTTCTTTGAGGTAAAGCTCAAGGGATTGCGCGGCAAAACCGAGAAACACCGGATTAAATCTGACTTTGTCGTTACACCCAAAATTGAGGGCGAGTACCTCTCGATGCTTCGTGAAGTCTACACCAAACAATATAAAAAGCAGATGACATTCGAATTGCGCCCTGCCCTGAAAGTTGGGTACAAGCGCTGCACTCTTGTGGCCCTGAGAGGTGGTGAGCGGGTAACTGTCGACTACCAGATAAGTTTTGCTGATCCGCAGGATCTCACCAAAACGGCCCGTGTGGGTGATGGTTTCATCATTATTGAAACCAAATCTGGCGACGGGAAAGGCATCGCTGATTGCGCCTTGAAAAGGCTCAAGATCAAACAGGCAACGAAATGTTCGAAATATTGCATCGGTGTCAGCTTGATTGGCGGCGTTACAAAAAACAATAATTTTTTGGCCACCATTAAACAGGTCCAAAAATGTGTAATTCCACCGAAAAGCTCTGGAGGATGCCATGAGGAAGTTTGATATTCTTGTGCTGATTATTGGAATAATCGGCGCCGTAAGCTGGGTGATAATCTCGAGCAAAGACGGCTATAAAACCAACAACGCAACC
This sequence comes from Alphaproteobacteria bacterium, assembly GCA_024280375.1. Taxonomy (GTDB): domain Bacteria; phylum Pseudomonadota; class Alphaproteobacteria; order Rhizobiales; family Rhizobiaceae; genus SZUA-100. The sequence goes on from JAJRQF010000039.1 coordinate 7,625, forward strand.
ATTGTTGCACGCAATATATCGGTAACATCCACCATTGATGGGCAGGTTGAGAACTCACCGCCTGCGGTTGGGGAAAAAGTGACCCTGAATGAATTGCTGGTGCGTATTCAAAATGGTCGTTTCGACCGTAGCCGCCTGGTGGAGTTTGAAAGCCGTGTTGTCTATCTGAAGTCGGAAATTGAAAATATACGAACCCAACAGGCTGAATTACAATTACTATTGAAAAAATTCAAAGCCCGGGCTCGATCATATTCGCATTGGCTTTTGGCGGATGCCCGGCTAAAGCAGCTGGAAAATAATGCTCGCCTGGAGGTGGCTCGAAGTCGCGATAAGCTGAAAAATCAAGAGCTTCAACGTGCAACCCAACTGTACAAAAAGAAACTTACCAGTGATGCCAATATGCAATTGGCAAAAATTGAAATGACAATTGCCAGCAAACAACTCACCTTGTCGAAAGCTCAATTCAGCCGCAGCGAACTGATGCTTGCATCGCTTGAGAGTGATGGTGTGTTTTTTGAAAATGGCGACACCAGCTATTGGGCAAAAATGGATGATACTGTGCAGGTTCGATATCTTGATAATGTTGCAAAACTCGCAACCTTAAAACTTCAACTCGATCAGGCTGGTGTTCAGGCTGCCGTTGAAGGTGCGCGAATTAATTCAAGCTTTGCAGAGGAACATCGCGCGCCATTCAGCGGCGTTGTCAATGCATCCTATGTAACCCGTGGCACACGCGTAACAACGGGTACGAACCTTTATCAGATATTGGACTGCACCCAACCGGTGATAATTATTCCAATACCAGATAATCGTATCAGCGAGTTTTCTGTCGGGTTAAATGTGACGGTTTATCCAACAGATTCTGTTGAGGCTTTACCGGGTAAAATTTCCTATGTGACCAGTGGCGCGCTGATTGGCAATGATGCATCCATCCAGATTGAACAGGGGCTAATTCTTCGTGGCAACCGGGCGATTGTGAAGCTTGATCAAAACCCGCAATCTGGCCAGGGGCAGTCTTGTGAAACGGCCCGTAAGGCAGTTGTGGTTATTCATACAGAATCTACATTTGATAATGTTGTCGCATGGGTTTCCACCAATATGCCGGAAATAGCCTCATGGATATCGGCCACTAGCTCGATGGCAGCCGATAAAATGGACAGGATGCTGAAGGGAGAACAGGCCTGAATTAGTTTTGGCGAATTCAATTTTAAGATTTGATCTAAAACCTTCAAAAATATAGACCTTTGCCGGAATTTGTACTGACTTTGGTCTGATTGATAAATCTGTACAAGCAATATATTGTCTTGATATGACATCAGTGCCCCGATCATTGGCTGACACATCAGGTGTCTTTCGCCGGAACTGGACCGCCTTAACGTTGAGCCGACAATTCGCGCTCGCCGGGGGATTGGTGATTTTGGTTGGCATGATTGTGGTCGGCACCTGGGTTTCCAGACAAATTGAAGAAGGTGTGACCAAAAATACCGGCATTGCGACGGCGCTTTATGTCGATAGCTTTATTTCGCCACTGGCGCAGGAACTTGCCAATTCCAAGACCCTTTCCATTGGTCCTATTCGGGCGCTTGATGAAGCTTTTTTGGAAAGCCCCTTGGGTAAACGATTGCTAACGGTCAAGATTTGGAAAAAAGGCGGGGTAATCGCCTATAGTACCAATTACGATTTGATCGGCCAAAAATTTGCCCCAACCGATAAACTTAAAGCGGCATGGAATGGTGAAGTTGCTGTTGGATTTGATGACCTTGGTGATGAGGAAGATGCCGACGAGCGGGCCCACGGAATTCCTCTGCTAGAAATCTATAGCCCGATACGCGCACCCTGGACGGGCGAAATTATAGCGGTTGCGGAATTCTATGAAAATGCAACTGAACTTCAGGCGAGCCTTGCCAGCGCCCGCTTCAAAAGCGCAATTGTATTTGCCGGCGTTGCTTTAACAATGGCGCTGATGTTGATGGGCATTGTGCATCGCGGCAGCCAAACAATCGACAAGCAAGGGGAAGAACTTCGCGTTCAGCTTCGAGAGGCCACACGTGCATCTGAACAAAACCAACGCCTCAAAGAACGTGTTCAGCGGGCATCAGAAAGAGTTGCAGAACTCAATGAGCAATATCTCAATCGCACTGGCGCAGAGCTACACGACGGGCCGGCACAACTGCTGGCGCTTGCATCCCTTAGAATCGATAGTTTGAGAAAAACCACCAGTGAAGAAAAACGCACCGAAGAAATTGATATAATCAAAGGCGCTCTTGATGACGCCATGACCGATATAAGAAACCTATGTCGTGGCCTTACTTTGCCGGATATTGCTGAACTATCAATCCAGGAAATTGTTCAACGGGTTGCTCATACCCACCAGGAACGTACCAACACTGATGTTGAAATTGAAGGTGACGATGTGGCCATCCCGGCTGCCCACTCCATCAAGATATGTGTGTATCGGTTTGTTCAGGAGGCGCTCAATAATGCCTGGCAACATGCAAATGGCATTGATCAGCAGGTTGGATACTCATTCAATAAAGAAACACAATCCCTAACCATCAAAGTACGCGATGGAGGGAAAGGCTTTAGCCAAACCAAATCTGACAATTCGACAGGCGGGCTTGGCCTGGTTGGGTTGCGTGAGCGAATAGGAAGCGTCGGGGGAGAATTGAATATCATTACCAAAGATGGTGAAGGAACGCTTCTCACCATGTCGGTTACAATTAAATAGGAAACCCAAATGAAAGCGCCAATCCAAATCATTGTTGCCGACGATCACCCGCTCTATCGAAGTGGTGTTGTGAAATCACTTGAAGAGGCACCTGACCTCCAGGTTATTGGTGAGGCCGACAATGCTGAAAAAGCAGTTGCACTGGTTGAAAAGACCAATGCCGATATTGCATTGCTGGATATCTCGATGCCCGGAAACGGGATTGATGCGGCCGGCAAGATTGCCGAGCTTGATGTGAAAACCAAAGTGATCATGCTAACGGTTTCAGAGCACGACAAGGATATTATGCAAGCACTTGAAATTGGTGCCCTTGGTTATGTTTTGAAGGGGGTTGGTTCTGACGAGCTGATTTCGATTATTCGCAGTGTGCACGCGGGATTGTCCTATGTATCGCCGTCACTTGCGGCACGCGTGTTGATTGCCATGAAAAAACCGGATGCGGTGGAGCTTACACCAAACCAGCTGATGGCAACACTTACCAAACGCGAAGAAGAAATACTGGTTCTGGTCTCAGATGGATTGAGCAACAAAGAAGTCGGTTTGAAACTCGAATTGCAGGAAAAGACGGTCAAGCATTACATGACCAATATATTGCAAAAGCTGCAGGTGAGAAACCGGGTTGAAGCAGCCGTAAAGGCAAAGGATATTTGGCGGCAGAAGTGAGTTTAATTCTTGATTGCGTTGCGAATTGCTCTGGAAATTCGTCCAAAATCCGACTTTCTTGCAGGGCGCTCAACGATGGTTTTGTTGCGCGGATTTTTCAGGCGATAACTGCCGCCTTTTATGGATTCTTTCCAGCCGTCTGAATAAAATACCTCGACATGACGGCCTTTGATAGTGGAACTGATTACTTTACCGAACCGGCCAGGAATTGAGATATTGTTACCCTTGCCGCGGTTTCGGCCTTTGCCCCGACCACGGCGATTTCGGCCGTGCTCGCCAGAGTTGCGACTACCAGCTGATTCACCAGAATTAGAGGAACTACTACCCGAACTACCCGAACCGCTGCTCGAACCGGAACTACCAGAACCACTGCTTGAACCCGAATTACCAGAACCGCTGCTTGAACCCGAATTACCCGAACCGCTGCCCGAACCAGAATTGCCGGAATCACCAGAGCTATCAGAATCCCCAGAACTTCCGTCGCTGCCGCCGCCGCCTTCTCCGCCACCTTTGGCCCAGGCGCTTGCCGGCCCAAGTTCAATATTAGTGAAATCAACCGCCATGGGAACAACAGCGAGCGAAGTCGCTAACACGCCGCTTCCCAGCATCATTGATATTTTTCGCTTTAGATTATTTTCATAAGACATCATACGCTCGGATTTACTGTGAACAGATAATTGTTGGTATGAGGCACTATATCATCTCGCCTTCAAACATTGAATCCGGCCAAGACCAATGCGCAAATTGATCAGACCATTGCCGTTGGTGAATGGACCAATGACGTATAATTCTTGATTTATGTGATTATCAGCTATTCGCACCACCGCCTCGTCAAATTTGCGTAAACTTTAAAGCCCAAATCCGTCTCCGGAGAGTCAGGGGCCAATTTGTGCAGTTTTTGGTTCACCTGGTCCAGCTCGAGCAATATCTCGCGATCCTGTTCATTACGAATATGGCTTTCCATCCAACAGACCGCAACAAGTCGTTCACCAGACTTAACCGTATGTACCTGATGCAAAAACTTCGAAGGGTAGGTGATCGCGTGACCGGCAGGCAGTTTGAACGACGTAATTCCATAGGGCGTGATAATCTCCAGTTCACCACCTTCATATTCATCTGGCTCACTTAGAAAAACCGTCATCGAAATATCAGAGCGGTTTTTATTGCCATCCTCGCCAATCTGCGCATCATCCACATGAAGCCCATATCCCATTCCCTTCCCGGATTTGCTTATCAATGGATTGCTGATCTGTTTGGGATGGCAGGAATTGGTCAATTTGCGGTGATCCCAGATCGCATCCAGAATCCTATCTTGTACCTCTTGCGCACTTTCCTGGTCCCATCCAACCTGTTCATTGTTCTTTACGCGCACTGCCCTATATCCGGCAGTTTTCTTGCCATCGACGAATTTGCTGGTGTCCAGCAATTGTCGCATATCCTCAATATCCTTGGATGTTAGCAGATTTTCAAAAATATTGATCATTGGTGGAATATCCCATCACTTGAATTAAACTTCTAATCACAACTATGTCTGGCCCGCCCGGATGCTGATAAGGGGTCTCAAACACAGCTTCCGGACGGTTCACTTCAGTTGAATGCGTATCCCATTAACGCATCATCACCTTGGTGATTTCCAGCTTTGGGTTTAGCGACATCCAGAACTCTGGCAGAGCGTCTGGATGGGCAACAAAGCCTTCCACCTAATTTTGGTAGTCCAACAATTGGAAAACAAGCCTACACGGGCTAATGGCGGGGAGTATCGGACCTTTGCAATAATAATTTCAGACCAAGGTCTGAGACAGGACACGCCAATCGTAGGCCATTCATCCATTATTGCGATGTAAGGCCCTAATATTCTATATGGGCAACATTCATTAAATCAGTTCTCGGCAACCCACCGGCCAATACATATGCGAAGGCGCGCATCGATCCAATAAAACGCGGCAAGAACATTAACTGCAAAATATTCCAAAGCGGGTGTTTTTTTTACAAAAATACCCGTTCAACAAACCAGAAACCGCCCATTGCAGCAATCGCGATCGAGGCAGGGTTGGTGATGTAGCGGCGATAATAGGTTTTCCTGGAAAACCAGAAACCGACCAGCAGAAAGCAGATAAGAATTACAGTAAGCTGGCCAATTTCCACGCCGATATTAAATCCAAGCAGGCCATAGATGAAATTGCCAGGTTGCAAACCAATATCGTTGAGCACACTTGCAAAGCCCAAACCGTGCAGCAAACCGAACAGGAAAACCACAAACGGCCGCCAGCGGCTTAGATTACTGGTCATGACATTTTCAACTGCGACAAACACGATTGAGAGCGCAATCAGCGGCTCGACCAGACTGGATGGCGCAGAAATGATGCCAGCCATTGCAAGCCCGAGCGTCAATGTATGGGCAATGGTGAAACTGCTGATCTGCCAAAACAGGCTGGAAAGTTTGGTGCTGAGCAAAAATAAACCGACCACAAACAGGATATGATCCACCCCCTTTGGTACAATATGGATAAACCCCTGCTCGATATAAAGCGTGAAAACCTCAAAGCCGCCGGCAATTACCACACCTTCCAACGGAATGGGCTTGGAAAATTCACCGGCATTGACCATGCCTGCAAAAATCGGTTTGTCTGAATTTTCCGCCTTCACCCGCAAAACGCTGGAACCGAGATACTCGTTCCACGACCAGGTGAAATCCTTTGCCGTGGGCGGAATTTTTGCCGTAAGGGTGATGATGCTGGTGCGCGGCAATTCAATATCGCCCACAGAAGGCACGGATACCGATTTGGTTTCAAACAATAGTGCGCCGCCGTCGGTTTCAAAAAATATCGAACGCAAAAACTCCGCCTCAGCTTTGGAAAAGGCCGCCTTCAGTTGCGCCGGTTCAAGTTTGCGGGCGGCTTCATATTTGTCAGAATTTTTTGACTGCTGGGTGTCGCTAACGCCTGTACCAATTCCGGCCACTATTGCTTCCAGATTGAGCTTGATTTCAAGCGTAATTTTGCCGTCCTTTTGAATGTCCACATCGACAATGCTGGGCCGTATTTCATGGGCGTTCGCACCGGTGATCAGGACAAAGGCCGACACAAGATTGACAACAAGCAATGCAAAAAATATTTTGACAAAGGGGCGCATTATGGTCTCCAAGCTAAGGGCGCGACTAAGTTCATAGCCCTATCGAAACTTTATTATGGAAACAAGATGTTTAGAAAAATTATCCTGTCCTTATCTATTATCACATTGATATTAATAGGCAATATTGGAATTTTATCAGCCCACGAATATTGGATTGAGCCAGACACACCATCAGGCAACATGCAACTAAAAATGTTTGCACATGCGCGGGTTGGTCAGAATTTCAAAGGACCGGAGCAATATTACATTCCAGACGAGGTCGTAAACCTTTCGATAACTGACCCGAAATCCACCTATAAGGTAGAAAAAAACATTGGTGATTATCCGATATTCAACGAGCTTGCAAAAAACCCCGGGCTGCAAATTTTGTCCTACAAAACCACTCCACTGAAGCTGATATATGAGAAATTTGAGAAATTTGAGAAATTTGTCCGCAAACAAGGATTGGCTCGGGTGGTAGATTTACACCGAAAGCGCGGTCTGCCCGAAACAAAATTTTCAGAATTATATTTGCGCTATTCAAAGGCACTTTTGACCCGTGGAAATTCCAATGGAGCAGACAAAAGAATTGGCTTTTTGTTTGAAGTTATCGTGCAAAAAAACCCATATGAATTTGACGCGGGAACAAAGAATGGCACGCTGCCAATCAAATTGATCTGGCAAGATAAACCGCTGGCCAATGCTCAAATTTCTGTCTTTAGAAAAACCAAGGAAGGTGCAGATCGCTCCCACATCACCACAGATGCATCCGGCATCGCCACACTTCCCGTGACGATTGGCGAGACCTATATGCTCAATTCAGTTGAGATGACGGCGGAAAAACCAGAATCTGGTGCCGTATGGAAAAGCCATTGGGCATCAACCACCTTCACCGCTATGGCGAAGCAGTAAGAAATTAAAGAAGCCTATTTCCGGTGTTGGCTGGGCGATGCCTGTTTTTGCAATTGCATGAGTTTTTCGCGTGATTTTTGTTGCTCACGCGCCGCCTGCTGTGCGCCTGCATAATAGGGTTCTGCCCAGGCAGCGACATTTTTGACCCCATACCATGCGGCCGCCTGATGGGTGAAATAGGGGTTCCACAAGTGGGGCCGCCCAAGTGCCACAAGGTCGGCGCGTCTGGTATGCAATATGGTGTTCACCTGCGCCGCCTCGGTGATAGAACCGACCGCCATA
>JAJRQF010000040.1 GCA_024280375.1 Alphaproteobacteria bacterium
CGGGTTTCCATGGCCTGGGTCAAAAGACCGGCTTTCATGCAATGGGCCATAATGAAGTCTGGATGATCGCGCAATATTGCATCGAGAGAGGCTACCGCGTCGCCGTCAAAAATCAGGCTCATTTCGTGGGCCTCTTCCATGCGTTCGATCATATTTTGGTCAGCACCGGAAACGGGAATGCCGCGTTGATCTTTGTTGGACATGGATTGGCCTTTGGTTGGAATCAGTTGAGTTGAAATATTATGCTATTTTTTAGAGCGAAATCTCTCTAATCTGGCTCTTTTGGAAATATTTTTTAGCGGAAAAACCCTATGCAACTGGATAATGTAGATAAAAAAATCATACTAGCGCTGAGCGATGATGGCCGCGCCAGCATCGAGGTGATTGCAGAAAAAGTCGGGCTATCGCCCACCCCCACCCGCAGGCGGGTTAAGCGGCTCGAAGATGAGGGCGTGGTGAGGGGGTATCGGGCTGAAATTGACCCGGAAAAATGCGGGCTGGAACTGGCGATTTATGTATTCGTCAAATTACAGAGCCGCGATCGGGCAACCATTGCAAAATTTGAAGCCCGGATATTGAACTTACCGGAGGTGCAGCGATGTGATCTGATTTCCGGTGTGCATGATTATATCCTGACCTTGCGACTGCCGGATATGAAGAATTACAATCTCTATTTGCGCGAGATATTGGCCGAGCTGCCGGGCGTATTTGGTATTGAAACCAGCGTTGTGATTGGCAAAGTCAAGGAAAGTTGTGCCTTGCCGCTGGGGTGAGAATTATTGGTTAAGCCACTCAGGCACTTCGTCAAACGGGGTGGCGAATTTTGCCATCCACAGGCTTTGGGCAATGCGCTCGGCCGCACGAATGGCCGGGCTTGCTGCTTCCTCACCTAAAATCTCTATCGAGGTTTTGCGAAACAGTTCCAGCCACAGGCGGAAATCATCAGATTTGATTTCGGTCAGCACCATATGGGCAGGAATGGGTTTGCCTTTATATTTGCCGCTTTTCAGCAATACTGACGACCAGAATTTCTTCATTTTGTCCATATGCACCGGCCATTTGCCGTCGAGCCGGTCGTTAAACAGCGGCCCAAGGCGAGGCTCGACTTGCGCTCTTGCATAAAATGTTTCGACCAGTTCGGATATTTTGTCTTCAGTAATCGAGGGATGAACCGGATCACGCGGGCCGGCTGGAACAACGCGCAAAGCATCATCTGCATGGGAATATGGGGTGTTATTTGTTTCTCGCATAGCTATTCCTCAACTTCGTTTCGGGCCTTGCCCAAGTCATTTGATTTTGCGCGGCGCTTTTTTGCTCACTCATGTTTTGCGCTTCACTTTGCTCAACGTGCAACATGAGTTGGCGCGGCGCTATTCAACCCAGTTCAAAGCGATCAGCAATATGATGACACCCCAGAATATCGAGTTGATAAAGGAGCGCAAAATGCCGCTGTCTTCTTCAATCGTTACCCCCAGCATCGATAAAACAATGGTGCCGGGCAAAAACATTATATTGGTCAGGAATCTGAGGATAGCCATTAACTTGCTCCGTTTCGCCAGATCTGCCTGACTTATTGCCTCTTAATATAACCATACATATTCAAAAATCAATATGTGTTTGGATTTAGTTGTTTGTTTTCTTCTCCCCTTGAGGGAGAAGGTAGGCATCGCGTAGCGATGGTCGGATGAGGGGTATTGAGCTTATGCACTCCTCACCCAACTTCGACCATTGGTTCAGCTTTGCCTTTCCGGGTCTTCGTATCCCTCTCCCGCAAGGGGAGAGGTAAGTCTTTCACGGGTACTTATTGTCTCACGGCAATACTTACCCGGATAAAATCTTGCGCATCGCTTTTTTTAGTGACTCGTGTTTTGCGCTTCACTTCGTTTAACGTGCAACATGAGTAGTCGCTCCACGCATGCCCTCGGGCTTGACCCGACGGGTGCGATTGCTTCTTTAATGGTTCAAATCTTGCGCATCGCTTTTTTTAGTGACTCATGTTTTGCGCTTCACTTCGTTTAACGTGCAACATGAGTTGATGCTCCACGTGCGATTTGAACTACTTCAAACTTCCACAAAACCTTTGAATGCGTTCGCATGCGTCTTTCAGTGCCTCGGTTGACGTTGCATATGAAATGCGGAAGTTTGGCCCTAGGCCAAAAGCCGAACCCTGAACAACGGCCACGCCTTCATTTTCCAATAGTGCAGTAATGAAATCCACATCGTTTTCAATCACTTTGCCCTGCGGTGTCGACTTGCCAATCAGCCTGGCACAGGAAGGGTAGACATAAAACGCGCCTTCCGGCTTGGGGCATTCAAGGCCGCTGGACTGATTGAGCATGGAAACCACCAGATCGCGGCGCTCTTCAAAAGCATCGCGTCTCGTGGCGATGAAATCCTGGGTGCCGTTGAGGGCTTCAACCGAGGCCCATTGGGCAATTGAACAGGCGCCAGAGGTCTGCTGACCCTGTATCATGTCCATCGCCTTGATCAGTTCAATCGGGCCGGCTGCATAGCCGATACGCCAGCCGGTCATCGCGTAGGCTTTTGATACGCCGTTCATGGTGAGTGTGCGGTCATAAAGACCGGGCTCAACCTGTGCAGGCGTGGTAAACTCGAAATCACCATAGACCAAATGTTCATACATATCATCGGTTAACACCCAAACATGCGGGTGGCGCATCAATACGTCGGTAAGGGCTTTTAGTTCCTCACGTGAATAGGCGGCACCCGATGGATTTGAGGGTGAGTTGAACATAAACCACTTTGTTTTTGACGTGATGGCCGCTTCCAGCTGTGCTGGCTGCAGTTTGAAATTGTCCTCGATTGTGGCCTCAACAAATACAGATGTGCCGCCGCAAATGGCGACCATTTCGGGGTAGCTAACCCAATAGGGCGTTGGGATGATGACCTCGTCACCGGCATTTAAGGTTGCCATAAAAGCATTGAACAATATTTGTTTGCCGCCGGTGCCGACAATCACCTGGGAGGGGTCATAATCCAGCTCGTTTTCGCGCTTGAATTTTGCCGCAATCGCCTGGCGCAGCTCGGGAATGCCGGAAATCGGCGTGTATTTGGTCTCACCACGGTTGATTGCCTCTATGGCCGCTTGTTTGATGTTGTCGGGGGTGTCGAAATCCGGCTCACCGGCCCCAAGGCCTATAACATCCATGCCGCCAGCTTTTAATTCGCGTGCTTTTTGAGCAACGGCAATGGTGGCAGAAGGTTGAACACGTGACAACAGGTCAGCGAGGAAGGCCATTTGAATTCTCCAATTATGATCAGCACATTCGAAAGCCGCTAATCGCAACTTCCGGGGCGGGCGAAAACTATGCCCAAGACAGGCAATATGCAAGCATTGATGGCCTGAGATGAACTTATTTCATCAATGGCCCCATCAGTGCCATTGGTTCATTCGATATGGTGATGGAATTATCAAAAAATTGAATGTGACCATCAGGCGCAGGCCGGGTTGAATATGTCAAAAGTTAAATTGAATTGTGCATTAGGTCATAGACAGATAAAGGAAGGAAGTGGTTTCATCGGTTGTTGGTTAAACTGGAGTTTGAATTGCCCAATTTCTATGTCCGCCTATTGATTGCCGGAATAATGATTGCATTTGGTGCGCAAGCGAATTTTGCTGTTTTAAGCCCAGCGCAGGCGGAAGTCACAACGCCGTTGCAACCGGTAAAGCCGACCTATCGCATTATAAAAGGCACTTCAGACGAGCCAACCGCGAAAAAACCCGCAAAACCTGGCAATTCGGATGCGGCGCGCACCTGGGCGGTGATTTCGGAAACAAAGGATATTTCCGTTTTGGACCGGTTTATTGCGCAATTTCCGGGCTCGAAACAAGCATTACTGGCTTTAAACCGTCGTGATGGACTGGTGCGGGGATCTGTCGACACAAAGACCAACCAAACCCAACGACCGGAGCCAGCCGTCCAATTTGAAGAGCGGCCAGAATTTTCGCGCGCCATACAGTCCGAGCTGTTTCGAATGGGGTGTGAGCCTGGTCGGCCAGATGGGCAGTGGGGACGAAAAAGTATCGATGCGGCAAATCGGTTTTCAAAATACGCCGGGGTGACGGTTGAAACCGGGTATCCAAATATTGCATTGCTTGCCAGTGTTCAGGCTGGTGCAGACAATGTATGCCCGTTGGAATGCGGTGTGAAGTTTGACAGTATCGGTGGTCAATGCGTTGCAAAAACCTGCCCGAGCGGCCAGAAGCTATCGTCTGCCGGTGCATGCTACGCGCCAAAAATTGTTAAAACCTGCAAGCCGGGCCAAAGGCTGTCTTCAAAGGGCAGGTGTTATACTCCAAGAACGGTCAAGACTTGCAAAGCGGGCCAAAAATTATCCTCAAAGGGCCGGTGCTATACACCAAAAGCGGCTAAAGTCTGCCGTCAGGGTGAGCGTCTTTCTTCACGTGGCGTTTGTTTTAAACCAAAACCTGTAAAAAAACAGGTTGCGACACCGCGGAAAGTTAATAAGCCAAAAAACAATCGTTGCGCCTGGTGCCGAACCAAAACCGGCACCGAGGTATATGTTTGCGGCGCAAGGATAACCCGTTTGCAGGCCAGTGGTGATTGCGAATAGAATTGGCTGATAACTTTTAGTTTTTGACCATTATGGTTTGGGCAGGCACGGAGTAATTGGGTGCATGAAACCCTATTGCCACAGGCGAAAACTCCCGAATGAGCTTTAGGCGTATGGCGCGGGCATAATCTTCGAACCTTGAGGCTGTTATGGTAAAACTGCCTGGTCCCGAAATAAGGTTTTGCCGATACCAGTTGGATAAATTTGCATCGTCGGTTTCGATTGCCAATCCATTGACGATGGTTTTGTTGGTAAGGGCGATATTACGTGCGATTGGCAAAATTATTGCCCCCTTGCTCCAGGGAATGGTTTCCGGCCCATCGCCCGATACATCAACGATTTTACGAAGGGCGGTAATGCCGTTAATTTCCAGCATATTCAGTGCAAATGCCAGCCCGTCGCCAAGCCCGGTGCCACCGCCGCCAATCGCGGTCAATGCGCCATGGCGGTTGTTGAAGCTCTCGACTCTTTTTGAAAACAGTTCAGCCGATTGAGGAGAATTCACAATAAACCACTCAGTCGGATATTTTGGATAACCCGCATCAGACCAGATCAGCATTGCGACAGCGATGGATTGGTGGACGCCTTTTGATATGGTTTCGAGAACCAAAGGATTGCGAAAGGCCGAAGCAATTCCGTTTAATTGCAATTGCAATTCGTTCCTGTTGATACTGCCGGAGGCATCGACAGCCAGGACAATTTCAACATCTACGTTTTTGATGGTGCCTTGTGCTGCTGCAATTGGCGCAAACGCCAGGAAAATGTACAGGGTGAATAATTTTGGAATAGAAGCGCGCAGGAATGGCAACTGGACCGGGGCCTGGAAGATGTCTGTGAAAACACGCGCCAATTGGAACTCAATCGCGCTTGAATTTGGAAATTTGATCTGCAAGCACCGCATATTCTGTGCATTGAATGCCGCAGCGGTTTTCTATCTCACTGAGCTGTAATTTTGCACTTGCAAGATCGCCCTTTTGTAAAAAGGCTTCTCCCATATATTCGCGCACCAAGGTGTAATCAGGGTCGATTTTCAACGCTTCTTTATAGTAGCCAAGCCCGACATCAACGCGGCCAGCTTTGCGGTGTGCATAGCCCAGATAGTTTAAAATGCGCGGATCGCTTTTATCATAGGCAAATGAAAGAACCTGAATTGCGTCATTGTAGCGCCCCCGTATCGCGAGATCGCGACCGGTTTGATAAATGTTCTCATCATCGACAAGGCTGCTTTTTTTGATGATAACGCATTTCTTGCGTTTCTTGCTCCAGATTTTGCCCTTCTTACATTTTGGCGTGACAACGGTTGCTTTCCCACTGCTACTTCCGCCCATGGCGGGTGCTGCTGATACAAAAGAAAATGAAATCAGGGTGGCGATCAATACGGTGTGAATTTTTAAACCAATGCTAAACATTGCAAGTCTCCCGTTGAGATAATTGGGTCGTGCCGGGCTGGGTGACAATTGGGAAGATGTATTTGCAAGCCATAGCAGACATATTTTGTAGTGATCATATATCATTTCTATGGGAAATTATATGAAATCCTTCTCACAGTTGATTGAGTGAAAGTGTTTGATGTTAAGATAGGTAATTGGGTTCAGACCCCAAGCTCTGGAACCGTTGCGCTTATATTGATTTGGAAGCCTTGTTGGTGATGCGGCCGGGCAATAGCTGGACGATCAGAATTGCTGCAAAAATCAGGAAGCAGCCCATATAGCCGGCGGTATCCAATCGTTCACCTAGCAGGATCGCCGCAAACAGGGCGGCAAACAGCGCTTCTGAAGACAATAATATGGCCGCATCGGCTTCGCTTGTATAACGCTGTCCGATTGCCATTAAGGTGAAAGCCAGCCCGCCGGCAAAAATGCCTCCATATAGTATTTCCGGCGCCGCCAGCAAAATGATGCTGAAATTTGCCGCTGGTTCAATTGCAGCAGTGAATGAATTATTGGCAAATATTAAATGCGCGATGAGTGAAATAATACCGGCAACGGCAAATTGAATAAGTGCCGTTTGCACAGGGCGGCCATATTTCTGGACAGAATATCCCATTAAAACGATATGGCCTGCACCGATGAATGCGCCAATGATTACCAGAATATCACCCTGATTGAGACCGGATAAGCCTCCACCACCCAACAGAAAAATGCCGATCATTGCCATGGCGCTACCTGGCCAAATGACCCAATGTTGTTTTTGACGCAATATTATCAAAACCATAATGGGGACAATTATAACGTAAAGGCCGGTTAAAAACCCTGCACTGGTAACCGTGGTCACTAATAGGCCAACCTGTTGTAAGGCCATGGTGCTGAAAAACAGCAGGCCGACCAGTATTGCCTGTTTGACGGTTGCTCTCAACGGGGGAAGGGGAGCGGTTGAGGTTGCGTCTTTCGAGCGCTCCCAAAGGGCAAAGGGAATTACAACCAGTGTTGCCAGTAAAAACCGCAATGTCATGAACAGCATGGGGCCAACATTTTCCATGGCCGTTTGCTGGGCGATAAATCCCATGCCCCAGATAATGCCTGCGAATAGCAAACACAGATTGGCAGAACGCCTCGACATTCAGGGTCTGGACTCAATTAGGGATGCGGCTGTGCATCCTGACAATTTTGATCCCGCAAGGCGAAAATGATCGATTTGGGTGGCCCCCAATGAGGAATTTTCAACGCTGTGAGGCGAAATTGTCGAGCTGCCCCAGGGGTTGGAGGTCAAATGGCCCGCTTCAGCGTCGAAAAGCCTTGCCGATGGGCGACATCGCCTTTCATTTTTCTCCTTGAATTGAATCATTTTACTTCCAACACAGCTCGTATTCTTAATTGAGTTCAGACCCCAATATTCTTGTGGGTGGCGAATCAGGTTTCAGATTGGGGATATATCAGGTGGCAGTCACTTAAATTCGTGGTTATTCACAGGTGGGGCAAAATTAGTTGAAATTACAAAAATTTTTTACAACACAAATTTACATTCATATTTGTGTATATGATTTGTTTTTAACCAATTGATAAATAAAAATAATTTACCTTTGGGAAGAAAAATGATCCGAAGAAATTGTGTGTGAAACTTCACATCACGTTTACGTAAAGGTCATTTTATTTGAAAAACCCCTTTTATTTCACGCGGTTCTGGTTATATTGCATTTGTGTTCAGGCAAGGATCTGAACATGCGCCTCCGGTCGTGTTATTCCCTGAATGCAAACCGGCTCGAAGATTGGTTGACGGATTCCCGTCAGGCAGCTTCCAAAAAACCTAGTATTTAGGCGGTAGAAATTTTGTAATTTCAGCGGCTGATTATTTTCTCTTTTGGCGTGAAATACACGTATTAGAGCCAATTTGATGCGGCTTGGAATTGTGATCCAGGACCCGGCGCACTGACAGGCATCCTCCCAAGCCTGGCAAGTGTAGCTGCGTCTTTGGGCTGGGCGCTGTTCTGCCGCACCGAATACAAGATTGCCGGCATGGTCGGATCGCAAGATCGGGGCAGCCATGGCTAAGCGTATGGGCGTACGCTTTACCGGCATAGGTGTGTGCTTGCACATGCCGAACGTGCCGGAACCATCCCCCCGGTTCCGGCACACTTTTTTTGATAAAAACGTCGAGGATAGACGTTTAAGCATACATCAGGCTGAGATTTCTATTGATTTGCGCCGCATGATTTCCTCGATTGACGGGAATGCCTTTTGGGCCTCTGAAGGAATTGCCTCACGGTCAGGGCTTTGAGCACCATAGTTCTCAAATAAGTCAGGGTCGCTACCCGATGTACGCGCTACAATAATACGCCCAACCATTCCTGCTTCCTCATGCGGTGCGCAATAATAGTCATATACGCCTGGAATGGTGAGTGTGACTTCAAATTGATCGCCGGGGTTGACCATATAACCGCTATCCCACGGTTTTGCCTTAGATGGTATCCGCAGAGCGTGATTGTTATTTTCAGGGTGATAGGCGGTGGTTGTGTGGACGTTCTCGCGGATTATCCAGCGTATGGTGGTTTCAGGCTCGACAAGCACACCAATTGGGTCGAACCAGACTTTCGCACCTTCTATATCGCTGCGCATTTCGATTTCCAAAACGCGGGATGATGCCCGGATTATGGAAGGAGCGGCAAGACCGGCGAGCAAAAGCCCGCCGGTTGCCAATAATTGACGCCGTTGCATCTATTTCACATCGGCTTTCATGGCATCCACATGCCAAAGGACAATGTGATAATGCGGCTCGTCGACGCCCGGATGGCCGGCATTGTAATACATATCGACAGATTTGGTTGCAGAACCCGCCACATCGAGATTGGCGAATTTCTTTTTCGCCTGCATGTCTTTCAATGGCACCATATAAATGGTGCTCACCAGTTTACCGGATTTGTCATAGGCGGCAAACGGGCCGGCGGGCAGGGTTTTAGGATCAACGAAAAGCGTGCCAATGCCGGGTATATGGTTTGGCAGGGCGACGAGATCGCTGACCGCTTTGTAGTTGCCGCCTGCGGGTTTCATCGCAGCTGCATTTTCTGCCTGTGCGCTGGTTATGGTGTGGCCAAGCGGGGTGAGGCCGAGGCCGAGTATTATTGCTAGTTTGTAAAACATTCCTGTTCTCCAGTTTGTTGAGTGAACTCAATCAACTGGACGGGAGGGGTCAGTGATGCGAATTTGAATTGGCGAGTTGGTTTTGCAGTCGGGCAAGCACCGCTTCAGTGGTTTTGGCACAGCGGGTGCCGCCAAATGGAAATGCCTGAAGCGACAATGCGGTAAATTGGTTTTCAAGCCCTTTGCGCAGAAGGGATTTTGCCCGGTGCAGCCGGGTCTTTACGGTTGCGGGCTGAATGTCGAGGGTGTTTGCGGTATCATCAACCGACATCTGCTCAATGACGCGCAAAACGAAAACCTCACGAAAGCCTGCGGGCAATTGGTCGATTTCGTTTTCCAGAACTATTCGCAACTCACCCATGGAAGCAAGCCTTTCCGGTGTAAGCTGATCTGAAACATCTATCGGGGAAATCGCTTCAAATTCGGCATCTGAGGTTGTTAAATCGGTATGAATTATTTGTGCTTGCCGCTTGATTGCCCGTTGCCGGTCTAGCGCCAGATTGACGGTGATTTTTGCCAGCCATGCGCCAATTTTTGCCGGATCAAGCAGAGTGTGGGTCTGGGTAAATGCCTTGACGAAGGCTTCCTGCACCATATCTTCGGCCTCTGCATCATTGCGCAAAATTGAACGTGCAATGCGAAACAGGCGCTGGTTATGGGCGCGCATTAATTCGGCAAGCGGTCGCGAATTGCCCCTGCGGGCCTGTTCAACCGATTTTTCAAGCGGCATTTCAATATTATTGTCGATTAATTCCAAAGATCGCATCACTGACCGGGCTTCCTGTCCAATTGTATTGACACTCTATAGACGATTGGCGTGGTGAAAAGGTTCCCATTACTTCAAAAAGTAATTTTTAGCCTGCGCTTTTAGGGGCAAATGCATGTGCTTGTGCACCTTTTTAATTCTGATGTTATTGCTGCAAAAATATGAATAATGAGCGCCAAAAGACCTCTATGGACAGAAATTTCAATGCAGCCATCTTTGCGACCACTTTTCATCCCTAAAATTATACTATGACAAATCGCCAGGTGATATTGCTTGCGGTATTTGTTTATACATTTGTCAATCAAAGAAATTAAATGTTAAAATTTTGAAATTTTCTCAAATCGACCGGACCGCAGCCAATGCAATTTACCTGTTTGCCAATTCACCAATTTGCCCGCAGAATTTGGTTGGCAGGGTTTGTCTTGTTGGCCGGGTGTGCATCGCGGGGCGAGCTCGCTTTTTTGGATGGGCCGCAGATTGCGTCACCTTCGATCGCCTCTCATCGGGTTTTTGTTGCGACCAACCGCAGTCCCGCCAGCGCGATTAAAGGGTACAGCGCCAGCAGATCACAGAACCTGTCTTTTGCAAGATATTCTGTCAGTGTACCGCCAGATCACCAAGCGGGTAAAATTGAATGGCCAGCCCTTCGCGCTGACCAGAAAAAGCATTTCGTAACCACAGGCGTTGAAAACTTTAATGGCGTGGGTGAATTCATTGCGAAGATAAATAAAGAGGTATCCAGTCAACCGGTTTCACGACGCGACGCAATCGTCTATGTGCATGGGTATAATACAAACTTTGCCGAGGGCCTTTATAGGCTGGTGCAAATGACAAATGATTTGAAAACCCCCGCGGTAACAATACATTATTCCTGGCCTTCTGCAGGAAGAGCGCTTGGATATCTCTACGACCGTGATAGCGTGCTGACCGCTCGTGACGGATTGGAAGAGCTGCTGATAAATGTGGCGAACAGCTCGGTCGAGCAGATAATTCTGATTGCCCATTCAATGGGTGGTCAGCTGGCAATAGAAACCTTGCGGCAAATTGCGATTAGAAAGAGCCATTCATTAAAGAACAAGTTGGCAGGCGTATTCTTGATTTCCCCGGATATCGATGAGCAGGTTTTTCTATCGCAGATCAAGCTTATTCGACCTTTACCTCAACCATTTTTCGTCTTTGTTTCTGGTAAGGACAGGGCATTGAAACTCTCTAGTTTTATTGCTGGAGGTGGCAAGCGGTTGGGTTCAATCACCCAATCTGATACAATGAAGGCCCAGGGAATCACGCTGATTGATACTTCAAAATTCAGTGATGGGGATTCTCTCAATCATTTGACATCAGTGACCTCGCCAACCCTGATACCGCTCCTGAAGAGTATTTCGAAACGTGTATTACGGGTCGGTGGGATTTCCAAAAGGGAACTCAATTTCCTCAGGGAAGAACCTTAAGAGCAAAGCCGCTGTAGCTGCATGAAAGGCACCGTTCAAACTCACCAGCCAATAACACCATTGTGAGTGAGTGTTCATTTTATTTGGTAACCTTTGTTTGGTACACATCCGGTGACCAATTCATGAGGAGGCCTTACGCATGCTTATTAAAGAAAACAAAATTTGGGATATGAGTGAGAACCTCGCCACACCAGAGGGCGCGTTTCTAAACCGTCGTGAATTGATGAAAGCTGCCGGAATAGGCGGATTGTCGCTGGGTATTGGCGGATTTATGTCGTCATCTGCTTTTGCTGAAGTTGATCCGACCGCTGATCTTTACCCGGCCAAGCGCAATGAGGCCTTTGTGTTGGACCGTGGTCTGACACCGGAAGATGTGAATCTGAAATATAATAATTTCTATGAGTTTGGGTCGCACAAGCAAATTTACAACAACGCACAAAAGCTTCAGACCCGCCCTTGGGAAGTAATGATTGATGGCATGGTGGAAAAGCCAATGACCATCGGTTTTGATGATCTGGTGCGCAAAATGCCACTGGAAGAGCGGCTTTATCGCCATCGTTGCGTGGAAGCATGGTCGATGACCATCCCCTGGTCGGGATTTGCCCTGAAGGAGTTGGTGAAACTTGCCAATCCGCTTTCAAGTGCAAAATTTGTCAAAATGGAAACTTTCCACGACCCGAAAATGGCTTCTGGTCAAAAGCAGGCCTGGTATCCATGGGCATATACGGAATGTTTGAGCATTGAAGAGGCGACCAATGATTTGGCATTTATGGTAACCGGCGCATACGGCAAGCCGCTTGCCAAACAGTTTGGCGCACCTTTGCGGTTGGCCCTGCCTTGGAAATATGGATTTAAGTCCATCAAGTCGATCGTAAAAATCAGCTTCGTTGAGAAAATGCCGAAAAGCTTCTGGGAAACGCTGAATGGTTCGGAATATGGCTTTTGGGCCAATGTGAACCCGAAATATGATCATCCGCGCTGGAGCCAGGCAACCGAACGTGTGTTGCACACGGGCAAACGGGTGCCGACATTGATCTATAATGGTTATGGCGATCAGGTGGCGTCGATGTATTCAAGCCTTAAAGGGCGGACCGCATTTTTCTAGACTGCGTCATGTATACATGAAAGCAGTCAGGCTGCGATTTGAGCCCGACTTGCAAATTGATGAGATCAATTTGAGGGCGGAACCGGCCCGACGCGAATGCATCGCGCCCGCGCAGGCTGGGGTGCCGCCCCAAATGGCCGTGAGCGACATGAAAATAGAGCGTTTCCGTCAAAGACGGATACGCTTTAGCCCGCCTTTTTGGTGATTTATAAATTCTCGTATGATGCGGTAATGACCGATTGAAAATTCGCATGGGTGCGGCGGATTTTTTTCGGTATTCTTTTCAAAACACGCTCTGATTGGAAAAATACGTGATCGCCCACTCGGGCTACCACGGGTAGCTTTTTTGACCATGAGGGCGAAACATCATAGCGATGATAATGGGTTGCAAGAAAAGCGCTGGCGATCATTGGGCTGAGTTTGATACTGACCGGCTTTTTAATGTTTGCAGACAAATTCATCATCGACAGAATTTCAACACTCAATTGCCGCATGGTATTGAAAACAACCTGATTGCGTGGCTGGTCTGAACGGCCGTCACAGGCAAATGAAAACTGGCATTTGTTGTACCGATGTGAATTTTGGAAAACCACACCGCAAATTGTTGAAGGATATGCACTGGAGATCATCCGGTTAAATATTGTTATGCCAACAGCAATTTGCCCTTCAACAGGTTCTCCTCGTGCTTCATGATAAAGCGCGCTGGCAAGGCAGCTTCTGTTAAGAATATTTGCCAGATTTATTGTGGTAGTTGGCCGTTGAAAGTTAGTGACGATTGCTTTTGCCGTCGATAATATAGAATCAAATGACAGTGGTGCGGATTGAATTTTTCCGGTTGATGCAAAAACCAATATTGCAGCTACAAGTGTTTTTGAGATGAAATGTTTCATAATTACTCCTCAGTTAACCAAGGAATGCTCTCAAATACTCGTTAAAAATCAGTCGTTTAATTGCTTTGACATTGAGTGATCGTGTTAAATGACTGTTAGGGGTAAATGTTTGGTTTTTGTTAGCCATAAGGGATTTGGAATATTGTCTGAAGAATTTGAAGTTCGAAAAGGTTTTCGCAAACAGGCAATTCCCTGCGATGCTCTGGGGTCTCCATTCACCGCGCGCTTGTGCAATTTAATGGCTGAGCGGATGGCGGTTGGAAACCCGGTTGGCGACGCCGTGCTAAATTGGCCGGGCGTATCGGGTGGCACCGGTGATGCGCTGGCCTTGCGGGTTTGTGGTGCGTTACATGGGTTGGTGATCGAAGGGCTATGCCAACCGCTTGCCGATATCTATCCACCAAATCACCAAAATGTCAGCGATGATGATCTGTGGCAGGCGATAAATGGTGCCTTTGTTGAGCATGCGGATTTTGTTCTTGATCGGTTAAAATCTGCGCCCCAAACCAATGAGGTGCGCCGTGCATCCATTCTTTTGCCGGGTTTTTCTGAAATTGCCCGATTGACCGGTTTGCCAATGGTATTGTCAGAACTTGGGGCATCGGCCGGGCTAAATCTGAACTGGGATCGATTCCACTTTGAAATAGCCGGACAACACTGGGGCAATGAAAATAGTTCGGTTCGGCTTTCGCCTGAATGGAAGGGCGGTATTCCAAAATTACAGCCGGTTGAAATTGTTGCACGGGCAGGGTGCGATTTAACTCCGCTGGATGTTAGCGACGATAACATGCAAATGCGGCTGTTATCCTATATCTGGCCGGACCAGAGCGAGCGGATTGCCCGCACAAAAGCGGCCATTGATATTGCGGTTGCCAATGGCACACAAGTTGACAAATCGGACGCCATCGACTGGCTGGAAGTGCGTTTAAATAGCCGTCACGAGGGTTCTGCGCATGTGGTTTATCATACCATTGCCTGGCAGTATTTTCCTGAAGATGTACAATTGCGTGGTGTTGAGCTGATGCAAAAAGCTGGTGCAAAGGCAAGTGCCAATGCGCCACTTGCATGGTTGCGCTGTGAAATGGATGGCAAGGCACCAGGCGCTGCCCTTTCCCTGACGCTGTGGCCTTCGGGTCAGGAATTTTACCTTGCCCGGGCCGATTTTCACGGGCGCTGGATAGACTGGCAATAATATTCTACACTGTCGTTCTAGTTGAATAAAACCGGGGTGGCGATTGAATGCAGTTTGATCTGACAGGTATGTTTGAAACCGTTGTTACGACGATTTCCTCATGGGTGAGTTTTTTATTGCAGCCCTGGACGTTTATTCAACTTGGCATACTTGTTGTAATCTATCTGTTTTCGCTATTCCTTTCAAAATTTATTGAACCGCCGATTGAGCTTCAGGCCCGCAAGTTAAAGGTCAATATGGGCACCATGCGGTTGGTGGTGGCCTTGCTTCGACGGTTTGAGTGGGTCATTTTTATGATCCTTTCCTGGTCTGCATTCACAGTTTTAAGGGCGACCACCTGGACCAGCCGTTCCTATCTGATTTCCGTTGCATTGAGCCTTGCAACCGCCTGGTTGATCATTGCGGTTTCAAGCAATGTTATTCGATCGCGAGCGATTGCAAAAATGGTGGCAATTTTCGGCTGGATATTCGTTGCGCTTTCGATCGTCGGTTGGCTGGATGGTGTTCAGAATTTTCTGGATGCAGCGGCTTTTAACGTTGGTAATTTCAGGCTCTCTGCGTTGCGGGTCATTCAGGGCATTGTGATGATTACCGCATTGCTGTGGTTCGCCACCGGCACTGGCAATTACGCAGACCGGCGCATTCACGAGATTGAAGATCTTGCCCCGTCACTCAAGGTGCTGCTTGGCAAAATCATCAAGATTTCGCTGGTTATTGCCGCACTCGTTGTTGCATTTTCCAGTGTTGGCATTGATCTAACCGCGCTTACGGTCTTTTCCGGTGCGGTGGGTGTGGGCATTGGCTTTGGCCTGCAAAAAGTTGTTTCCAACTTTATTTCGGGCATCATTATCCTGCTGGATAAATCCATCAAGCCGGGGGATACAATTTCGCTGGGCGAAACTTTCGGCTGGATCAGGGAGCTGCGAGCGCGGTTTGTCTCTGTTGTTACCCGCGATGGCAAAGAATATTTGATACCAAATGAGGACTTGATCACCCAAAAGGTGGTCAATTGGTCGTTCAGCGATGATCTCATTCGCCTCGATGTGCCTTTTGGGGTTTCCTATGATTGCAATCCGCACGAGATTTCTAAAATGTCGATTGAGGCGGTGCGCAAGCTGGAGCGTATTTCCTCTGCCAAGGCTCCGGTTTGCTGGATGACCGGTTTTGGTGATTCATCACTGGACTTTGTTTTGCGCTTTTGGGTCACTGATCCGCAAAACGGGCTGACCAATATTCGCGGCAAGGTGATGCTGGCGCTGTGGGATGTGTTCAATGAAAACGATGTGAATATCCCCTATCCACACCGGGAAATCATAATAAAAGAAAAAGTGCCGTTGAACGATTGAGGTGGTGTTTTTTGGCTCGGTATTGGGTTTGTGATGCCAAGACCGCTTCAAAATCGCTTAGCCACAAACACAATGATGATATCCGGCGCATCTGGCTTTTGCGCTGAATGCTATCCCGCATAGTTTTTTACCAGCCTAAAAATTCCAGACCAAATGTCTATTTCGCGGTCAGGAGACAATAATGATGATTTTAAGATTCATACGAGGCAAGAAAATCCGTTAGTAGCTGATTGAGTTGTTGTTTTTGCTGTTCATTCAGGCCAGCTAAGAGTGTTGCCTGGGTGGCCACATGTTGGCCAACCACACTATCGATCAGCGCGTAGCCTTTTGTGGTGAGCTTTATAATAAATCCGCGGCCATCTTCCGGATTTGGCAAACGCTCCACAAGTTGGCGTTTTTCCAATTGGTCTATTCTATTGGTCATCGTGCCCGATGTTATCATCATCGATTGCATTAAATCGGTTGGGGGCATTGAATAGGGGGCACCGGCTCGGCGCAGGGTAGCCAGAACATCAAAGCTGGCGCCATTTAAACCATTTTCCTCAAAGGTTTTTGCCATGCCAAGTGAGAGATGTTGGGCAATGCGTTGTAGGCGTCCGATCAAGGCCATCGGCTTTGTATCAAGCTCTGGTCTTTCTTTCTTCCACTGCTCAATGATTTGGTCAATTTGATCCATGGGCAAATAATACGTCAATTTATCTTGACGTCAAGGTAAATTGGCAATACCTTGACATCAAGATAAGTGGAGTTAGTAAATGAGCCGGTTTCTTGTGTTATTGACAACGGCCCTTGCGCCGATGATTTGGGGCAGCACCTACATCGTCACAACAGAGCTATTGCCCGAGGACTACCCTTTGACTGTAGCGCTATTAAGGGCACTGCCTGCCGGGCTGTTATTGTTGGCATTCACCCGGCAATTGCCGCGTGGGGAGTGGTGGTGGAAAGTCTTTGTACTGGGCGGGTTGAATATCGCAATATTCTGGTGGTTATTGTTTATCGCAGCTTACCGATTGCCCGGAGGAATTGCTGCAACGCTCGGTGCCATTCAGCCTTTGATTGTGGTGTTTGTGGCCTATTTTGCGCTGGGAGCGCCCATCCGTGCTGTTTCGATAGTTGCCGCAATTTTGGGATTGATTGGCGTGGCTTTGCTGCTGCTTAACCCCGCATCAGAACTTGATCCTGTCGGAGTAATAGCCGGATTTGGTGGCGCGTTTTCCATGGCTTGCGGGGTGGTGTTAACCCGAAAGTGGCAGCCGGATGTATCACTGCTTACATTTACTGGCTGGCAGTTAACTGCCGGTGGTGTGCTATTATTGCCGATGGCATTATTAATGGAGCCATCCTTGCCCCCGTTGAATTTAAACAATGCTATTGGGTTCATTTATCTTGGGCTTATCGGTGCGGCTTTTACCTATGCAATTTGGTTCAGAGGGATATCTTTGTTAAGTCCCAATGTGGTTTCCCCACTGGGTTTTTTAAGCCCGGCAATGGCAGTATTACTTGGATGGGTATTATTGGGGCAGGATTTGCGGATTGAGCAGGTTTTTGGGTTTGGATTGGTGTTTGTAAGCATTTTGCTGGCCGGGTGGCGCAGGACATAAACAGTTGTCATTTTCTTGATGCTGTCGCCAAACGGTATCAGTTTTGAAATTGTCCGAGGTCTATTTATTTAATTTTTTCCTGATTGCATCAACAATTTGGTCGGTGGAATTTACCCGCTTGGCAGGAAAACCTTCAACGCTGCCTTGAAAGCTTTTTACCAGTTTTAAATCCTCCAGATCAGCGAGAAACTGATGCAGTTTTTGCTTTAACCCCTGCGGGCGGAAGATATAGACCGGTGCTCCGGTGGCAAGCGCCTCTGACACCATATTGTGGCTATCGCCGGTGACAATTAAAATGTCTGAAATGGCCAATATTTGCCGATACGGATTGTCGTCATTGTCGATACCGGTGGAATAGTAGAACTTATGCTTGGCCAAGGCCTGTTTAACTGCTTTTTCGAGTTGAGGCGGTGTTCGCCGCGAGGCAATGACCAAAATGCTGTGATCTTTGATCGGAATTTGGGAGAGTTTTTGAATAAGCTCGTTGCAGGTTTCTTCGCCCCAGCTAATCCCTCTGGTCGTGCCACCTAAAACCAGACCAATGCGTTTGCCGGGAAAACCGTTGAATTTTTCTTCTGCCTCAATCCGGGCTTCCGCTAATAATTCCACCGAAAGCGGGTGCGGTGAGGTGAGCGAGGCAATCACATTATCGCCGCGCAGGCGGTCATGTTCCGGCACCCAGATAATATCCGCGGCGGTTGTTCCGGTTTTTGGGTCCTTAAGACAAACAGTAATGGTGGCATCACCGGCGGCCTTTTTGATGGCTTTCAAATAGGGCAGGGTTCTGCGTCCTGATGATATGACCACATCTGGGAAAGGCGGGGCAATAGGGCTGTTGGGGTTTCCCGGTCGATCACGAAATGGCAACATGGCACGCGGCATGATTGACCATATTCTATCGGGCTTTATCACCCGTTCTTCAACAATGCCGCCAAGTTGGCGCGCAACCCCTACGCATTGTATTCGGTCGCCGGCTTTGCCGTCGCTCAAAACCCAGATTTTAAGTGGCTCGGTGATGGCAAAACCTCAGGATTCAGGGAAGCGGAATTTCTTCAGGATTTGGTATGCCATAGCCTTTGATAACCGCAGGCCTTGCGGCAATTGCATGATACCAGCGTTTGAGATTATCAAAGTCGTCAATATCGATATTCTGCCATTGCCACCGGGCGCACCAGGGGAAAATCGCCATATCAGCAATGGAGTAGCTACCGGCTACAAATTCGCGCTCTTCCAGATGCTGGTCGAGAATGTCGTAGAGCCGTTCGGCCTCATCGCCATAACGGCGTTCGGCATAATCGCTTTTGCCGGGATTGAAATGCAAAAAATGATTGGCCTGTCCGAGCATCGGGCCAAAGCCGCCCATTTGCCACATCAGCCATTCTATGCAGCGCCAATAATCTTCTGACCCTGACTTCGGCATGAATGTGCCGGTTTTATTGGCGAGATAAAGCAGGATTGCGCCCGATTCCATCAGGTTTAATCCGGTGTCCTGATCAACAATTGCAGGTATCTTGTTATTGGGCGAAATCGCCAGAAATGACGGCTCATATTGCTCGTCTTTGGCAATGTCGACGGGATGGACATTATAGTCCAGCCGCATTTCCTCAAGCGCTATGGAAACCTTGCGGCCATTGGGGGTGCCCCAGGTATAAAGATCAATCATTTTGGCCTCCCGCTACAAAATCTGACAAATATGAAGGTTTAGACGAATTGCACTTTCATGATTTCATAGGAACGTGCGCCGCCGGGGGCGGCCACTTCAACGCTGTCACCTTCTTCCTTGCCAATCAACGCGCGCGAAATGGGTGAAGATATGGAAACCTTGCCACTTGCGACATCAGCTTCCTGATCGCCAACAATCTGGTAGTGCTTTTCCTGCTCGGTTTCTTCGTCAATCAAGGTGACGGTCGCGCCGAATTTTACCGTGTCACCGGATAGTTTGGTGACGTCAATCACTTCTGCCTTGGCGATATATTCCTCAAGCTCGGCAACCCGGCCCTCATTGAGGCTTTGCTGCTCTTTGGCCGCATGATATTCGGCATTTTCGGAAAGGTCGCCATGGGCGCGGGCTTCCGAAATCGCCGCAATGATTTTGGGGCGATCTTCAGACTGACGACGTTTCAGTTCCTGCTCAAGGGCCTGATAGCCCGCTTGAGTCATGGGAAATTTTTCCACTTTAATATTCCTTGTATTGAAGGTATCTGCAGCGAATACCTGTTAGGAGCAGATATCGCGGATACACAAAAAATTACAGTACCTGGAATTTCAACCAGATACTGTAAATTGGTTCCCGGTTCTTATAGCCTAAAAGCAATAATTTCAAAAGTCTCAAAAACCGACTTTTTGGTGAACATGGTATTTCTGATTGATAATGCAGTTCCAGCTGCGGTAGTAGTCGTTGGAAATTAATGAAATTGGGTGCATAACGGATGAAATTGGGCTGGTTTAATGTAATATCGTTCGTTCTTGCGATTGGCTGTGCTGTGGGCTTTGTAATGTCAGGTGAAGAAGGCTTTTTTGGCAAAGAGCTGTTTTTTACGTTTGGGGCGACATTCCTATTTTTCACATTTTGGAAATAGGTCCTAGGCGGCCGGGAAATAATCCTGCAAAGGCCGCACGGTCAATTCCTCATTGCTCAATGCTTCAATCGCTTCTGATACGGCAATCGCACCGGCAAGTGTGGTGTAATAAGGCACCCGTTGCATCAGTGCTGCTTGTCTAAGCGAGCGCGAATCCGCATAGGCCTTTTCGCCTTTGGAGGTATTAAACACCAGATGGATTTGCCGATTGCGAATTGCGTCCTCTATATGCGGCCGTCCTTCCAGCACCTTGTTGATGCGCTGACACTCGATACCATTTTCCGCCAACAATCGCTGGGTGCCACCGGTTGCCAGTATGGTAAAGCCGAGTTTTGCCAGCCGTTTCACTGCGGGCATGATACGTTCCTTATCGGCATCTTTAACCGATACAAACAACGCTCCATCCTTGGGAAGATCGACGCCTGCGCCAATCTGCGCCTTTGCAAAGGCCATCGCATAATCGGTATCCAGCCCCATAACCTCGCCAGTTGAACGCATTTCCGGCCCCAACAGCGTGTCGACACCGGGGAACCGGGCAAATGGGAATACGGCTTCCTTGACGGCGATGTGTTTCAGCGCTTCCGGGTCTGGTTTTGCGCCATAGGCATCAATGGCCAAATCAAGGGGCAGGCCACCCATGATGCGGGTGGCGATTTTGGCAATCGACATGCCGATGGTTTTGGCCACAAAAGGTACGGTACGTGATGCGCGCGGGTTAACTTCCAGCACGTAAATCACGTCGTCCTTGATGGCGAATTGAACATTCATCAAGCCGCCAACCTTAAGGGCAACTGCCATCTCTTTGGTTTGGCGTTTCAACTCTTCAATGATTTTAGGCGAGAGGGTATGATTGGGCAGGGAACAGGCGCTGTCGCCCGAGTGAATGCCGGCTTCCTCAATATGCTCCATAATACCGCAAACAAAAACCTCTTTGCCATCGCAAAGACAATCCACATCAACCTCGATTGCATTGGTCAGATAGCTGTCGATCAATACCGGTGACTTGCCGGATACAACCACGGCCTCTTTCATGTAGCGGTCGAAACGCGCATCGTTATAAACGATTTCCATTGCCCGGCCGCCCAGTACATAGGAGGGACGGATTACCACCGGATAGCCAATTTTGGCAACGATTGTTTTTGCTTCATCAACCGAGCGCGCAATGCCATTTATCGGCTGTTTTAAATTCAGATCATGCAGCAGTTTTTGGAAACGGTCACGGTCTTCTGCCAGATCAATCGCATCGGGAGATGTACCAAGGATCGGAATGCCCGCATCCTCCAATGCATTGGCAAGGCTAAGCGGTGTTTGGCCACCAAATTGCACGATGACACCGAGAAACTCGCCTTTGGACTTCTCAACCCGGATGATTTCCATCACGTCTTCAACCGTTAGCGGTTCGAAATAGAGCCGGTCAGAGGTATCATAATCGGTTGATACCGTTTCAGGATTGCAATTGACCATGATGGATTCAAGGCCTGCATCTTTTAGCGCGAAGGCCGCGTGACAACAGCAATAATCAAACTCGATGCCCTGGCCAATACGGTTTGGCCCGCCGCCCAGGATCATAACTTTTTTGGCGGAGGAAACATCGGTTTCAGTACGAATTTCACCAGCAAAATCAGTCTCATAGGTTGAGTACATATAGGCGGTGGGCGAAGCAAATTCAGCGGCACAGGTATCTATGCGTTTGTAGACAGGGTGAATGTTTAGTTTCTCGCGAAGTGCCAGCACATCTTCAACTGATTTATCGGCGAGTTCGGCCAGCCTTGTGTCAGAAAAACCGTTGGCTTTCAGCATCCGAAGATTATCGGCATTATCCGGCAGGCCATGTTTTTTGATACGGGCTTCCAGAATGATCAATTGCTCGATCTGGCGCAAAAACCACGGGTCGATTTTGCAACTGTCAAAAATTTGCTCGATGCTGGCGCCTTCACGCATGGCCTGCGCCACTTTCAGCAATCGATCGGGCCGGGGGGTTCCAAGGGCGGCGCGAATAGCATTTTTATCATCGCGCTCGCCGCCACCTTGACCAAGTCCTTCAATTTCGACTTCATCGAGGCCGGAAAGGCCGGTTTCCAACCCGCGCAGGGCTTTTTGCAAAGATTCATTAAATGTGCGGCCGATGGCCATCACTTCGCCCACCGATTTCATCGAGGTGGTTAGAACATCGGAAGCGGCGGCGAATTTTTCAAAGGCAAAGCGTGGAATTTTTGTAACCACATAATCGATGGATGGCTCAAACGATGCGGGCGTTGCACCGGCGGTAATATCATTGTCCAATTCATCCAGCGTATAGCCAACAGCCAGCCGGGCCGCGACCTTGGCAATCGGGAAACCTGTTGCTTTTGAGGCTAACGCCGATGAGCGCGAGACACGCGGGTTCATTTCAATGACAACAAGGCGTCCATCGGCAGGGTTTACCGCAAACTGAACATTGGAACCGCCGGTTTCGACGCCGATTTCGCGCAATACGGCAATCGATGCGTTACGCATCATCTGGTATTCTTTATCTGTCAGGGTAAGCGCCGGGGCAACTGTTATGGAATCGCCCGTATGCACACCCATCGGGTCGATATTTTCAATCGAGCATATGATAATGCAATTGTCCGCCTTGTCGCGCACAACTTCCATCTCAAATTCTTTCCACCCAAGCACCGATTCTTCACCCAGCCCCTCATTGGTGGGGGAGGCCTCAACGCCGCCGATCACCAGATCGTAAAGTTCTTCCAACGTGTAGGCAATGCCACCACCCTGACCGCCCATAGTAAATGACGGGCGCACAATGGCCGGAAGGCCTGAGGTTTTTGACGCATTCAGCGCTTGCATTTGTGCGGTCAACCGATGCTCTTCCAGCCGGTTGGTTTCGCCCTCATCCCATTGCCGGGTATAAGTGGCGATATTTTCTTCTGTGCCACCGGATTTTTTTACCGTTTCCAGACCTGCTTCATATTCCGCCTCAAAACGTTTTTTCAATTCGGTGGTATTAACGAAAGAAGAACGCGGAGTTTCCAGCCCGATCTTGTGCATTGCGGTGCGAAACAGATCACGGTCTTCGGCCTTGTCGATGGCTGCCGCGTTTGCGCCGATCATTTCCACGTCATATTCGTCGAGCGTGCCCATTTTCTGTAGGGAAAGGGCAGTGTTTAGTGCGGTCTGTCCGCCCATAGTGGGCAGCAGAACCATTTTATCATTGGGATGGGCTTTGCGCTCTTTGGCGATGATCTTGGCAACAACGTCTGGCGTAATTGGTTCGATATAGGTTGCATCGGCCAATTCAGGATCGGTCATGATTGTGGCCGGGTTCGAATTGACCAATACAATGCGGTAGCCTTCGGCTCGCAAGGCTTTACAGGCCTGGGTGCCTGAATAGTCAAATTCGCAAGCCTGTCCGATTACAATCGGGCCTGCACCGATAATTAGAATGGTGTCAATATCCTGGCGTTTTGGCATTTTCTCTAGTTTCCGTCGCTCATGCTCGCACAAAACCCGGCGCGCGCGTTGGCGACCGGGTGAGGGCTTGAGATTGTTAAAGCTAAGATTGGCTTATAGGGCAAGTTATCTGGTTCGTGAACCCCAGATTTTTGAGCAATCTGGCTCTTCTGCCACACTATCTCCACAGAATTTACCAATTACTAAATCCTGGTGATTCGGTGAGTATTAGTATGTGCGTAATTTCGAAAGTTCTGAGTGTCGTAAATGCAGCAATTTTTGTGGTGCTGGTGGGTACGGGAAACCTGTTCGCTGCCCATGTGGATACGATAAATTATCGCCCGGAACTTAAACGCGGTTCTCCCAAACTTGATATCTATTCCTTCGATGGCGCCAAAAATGCACCCGTTTTGATTTATGTGCATGGCGGTGCGTGGAAGCGGGGGCGCAGGCAACAGGTTGGAGTAAAGCCTCGATACTATAATGAAAAGGGCTATGTGTTTGTCAGCATTGACTACCGGCTGATACCCTCGGTGAGAATTGAAGACCAGCTTGCCGATATTGATCAGGCACTTGGTTGGATTGCCGATAATATCGAGCACTATGGTGGTGATGGTCGAAATATGCACCTTATGGGCCATTCGGCCGGCGCTCATCTGGTTTCAATGGTTGGATTAGCGCCTGGAAAAATTGCTAAGTCTTTAATTGGCTCGGGCGCCCTTCGCACTGTAATCTCCAATGATACAATGGCCTATGACATGTCGCGCATTGCGGCGGCAGGTGGTGGGGTTCTGCCAAGTATGTATGGCGGTGTGTTTGGACGAGAGCCTGAGCGTTGGGAACGGCTGTCTCCGCAAAATTATGTCAAAAAATCACAAAACCTGCCAGCATTCCTGATACTTTATTCCGGGCAAGGGTTTGCTGAAGCACGCAAAATCACCTCTCAGAGGTTCACAAAGCGGTTGCTGACAACGGGCTCCACTGTCGAATTATTTAACGGCAGCAAATTCAATCATCGTCAAATGACCGTGTTAATTGGCGTTGATGATGAGTTGACCGGCGCGATTGACAGATTCCTGTGGCGTTACAAGTGATTCATCACTTTTTTTTTCAGTCTGCCACAATATGAACGAAATAGTATTTCGTAAAAGCTTTGGGTGTTAACTATGAATGCAGTTTCTGACTAGTAAGCATTGGCAAGTTCACCCCCAAGATGCTTTATTAACAGGGTTGTATTCAGGTGTTAATTTCGAACTATGTATTGCGTGTAACTACGTGAAATTACTAGTCTATTTCGATTTTACTATACATCTATTGCAAACTGAAAAATCGAAATTATTGAGACTGTAAATGGCACAGTCTGGGAGTGGCCCAATGTACAAGAAACTTGGTTTGGTTCTGCCAACAATTTTAGCAACCATCATGATTTATTTGCTGCCAACGGCATCTACAATGGCGCAGAAGGTCAATATTACTGAAAATCTGCCTTTTGTGGATATTCGGATAAAAGGCAGAAGTTATAGAATCCAGAGGGTTCAGGATACCAGCAACAAGTTGACGAACAGCTTTGCCAAGACTTCGCGCAAATGCCCGCCATTTTGTATTCATCCGATTTCTGTTGCCCCGGGTGTGCAGACGGTGGGAGAGATCGAGGTCATCAATTTCTTGAAAGATAAGGTGGAAAAAGGAACCGGCGTTCTTGTTGATGCGCGCATCGCGGCATTCTTCAACAAGGGAACAATTCCTGGTTCTGTCAATATTCCCTTCACCTTGCTGACCAAGGGAAACACCACTTATATGGTCCGAATATTGAGTATTCTTGGTGCCGTGCAGAATGGCGGCTCGTGGGATTTTAGCAATTCGCGGGAATTGATGCTGTTTTGCAATGGCCCCTGGTGCGATCAATCTCCAAGAGCCATACGTGGATTATTGAATGTCGGATTTCCCGCTCGCAGTCTTTATTATTACCGCGGTGGTATGCAAAACTGGCAGGCGTTGGGTTTGACCACAATTAAGCCATAAGACACGTTAATAATTGCTTAATGATACTTGGTGGGTAAATAATCAACAAGGAAACCCCTGAACATATTAGGGTAAATTCCTGTCCGGGTATCATTCAAATTTATAAAGCTCAGTCCGAGTACAGGAGTAGGTTATGGAAGAGCAAGACAATACTCAACGGCGCCTTGAGGTTGCATTGGAGTTGTTAAGAGCAGAGCGCGAGAACCCGGAGCAAAGTCCATTACCTGCTGCTGCCGAAATCGAATTGCCAGGCCAACATAATAATTCGTATGTTGCCGAGTTTGAGCAACAATTGGCGGTGGAAGAAAATTATCCTGCTCAAACAGACGCTTATATTGGCGAGCCGTTTGATGAAGATGATGAAATTCCGGCGTTTTTGCAGGAAGAACGATATCAGGGCGAAGTACCTGCTGGTCGCTCAATGACTGGAATATTGTTTGGTGTAACCGGACTTGCTGCTGTCACGGTCTTTGGATCGATTGTTTTATACAACAGCAAAATAGTGGATTTTGGATTTCTGGAGAGTAACATTGTTGGCGGGCCGGTAACCGAGGCACGTGCAACAGAGTTTTCTGGAAAATCTTTCGATAATAACGCGAGAACGAATATTGCCGATTCTGATGGCAGCATGAAGTCCGATGAATTTGTGGCCAATTCAAATAAATTGTGGCAAGAAAAATTGGTTCCACAGCAAAATGGGCAAGATGCCAAGGTGGTTTCCGCATCTCGTGTCAGAGCTGAAACTGGTGCTTCAACATCAAAAGCGGATGTTGGTGGCAATTCATTTGATGCGGCGAAGAAAGTTGCAGCATTGGCCGGTGCGATAAGCACAAAGCCCAATGATTTGCCGATTGATGAGGTGCCGCAGGAAGGTGCTGATGCGACTATCAATGATCTTGAAAGTTCATTGAGCGGTCTTTCCAATGGCGCACCTGCAGCCGGCAATCAGAGACGGACAAATAATCTTGTGGCTCAGGCCGCTACCACCGCCGAGATTGTCGATCCGAAATTGAAGGCTTTGACCGATCAGGTTGTTAATGCGTTATCTGATCTTGGTGGAGAAAACGGCAACGCTGCTGTACCGCTAACGGATTCTGTCGATCGCCTGCGCTCTTCTTTAGCCAGTTTGGTTTCGGAAGCGACATCTCAGGGCAAAAGCACCAAGAATGTTGAGCTTTTGATTAAAGAGGCAATTGGTAGCTCTTCACGTAATCTTCCGGCTGCGTTGAAAAACAAAGATGGCAGCCTCGATATTTCGTCATTGCTTACCAGTGTTGTTAATCGCGCAAATCGGGTGCGTTCTGGTGGGTCCGGTGAAAGTTCTTACCTCTCGGCAATTGAGGAAGAGGGCGATGGCACGGCAATTACTGCAGATCAGGCGAGTATCCGTTTTATTACCGTAAAACGTGGAGATACGTTGAGCTCGATTTCATTTGCTGCCTATGGCGATTCGCTGGAATACCCGCGAATATTTAAAGCCAATCGCAACCTGATCAGAAATCCAAACGTTCTTTCGATCGGTATCCAGTTGCGGATTCCTTAATAGATACTGGTCAGAAACTTAGAAATTGAATATCATTCAGGCTGCCATTGGTGGCCTGAATTGATTCCAGCTGCATCCGGCAACTATTGCCCGAACCTTGCCAATATCAACCGCATGCGCCAGACTGGACTATGGCAAGATGGCTAATTTTTCTCTTTTTCACAGCAATGGTGGTTCAATCGGCCGGTGCACAGGGCAGGGCTGAGAATCTGCTTGATAAACTTGCTCAAATTCCAGTTGATCTCGAACTGGTCCTGGCGGTCGATGTTTCCAGCTCGATGGACAAGGATGAGCAAAAGCTTCAACGCGACGGATATGTGGCAGCGCTCAAGCACCCGGCTATTTTATCTGCAATCGATTCCGGATCAATTGGCACTATCGCGCTGACTTATGTGGAATGGGGGGCCGCATGGAAAATAACTACAGTGCTGGACTGGACCCTGATAAAAAGCCGACAGGATGCGATTGATGCGTCAAACTCTCTGGCTAAGAAACCCATAAGCACGGCCAATTCAACATCTATTTCCGCAGTGCTTTCTGCGGCCGCAGAAATGATTGAGAACAACAATTTTCTTGGCAAGCGCAAGGTTATTGATATTTCCGGTGACGGGCCAAATAATGTCGGGCCGGCGGTGGTGGTTGCGCGTGCTGATGTGTTGTCGCGCGGTATCGAGATTAATGGGCTTCCCATACTTATCAAACAGGGACGTGGCGGTTTTCAAATTGATAATCTTGATATCTATTACCGCGAATGTGTGATTGGTGGTCCATCTGCTTTTGTTATTCCGGTCTATGACAAGAATCGGCTGGCCAGTACCATATTGCAGAAAATGGTGCTGGAGATGGCAGGCATTGTACCGCCGCATGGCCAATTTCATTTGGCCGCTGCCAAGAGTCCTATGATGGACTGCATGATTGGCGAAAAACAGCGTGATGATTTCATGCGTTCGTTGGGGTTTGAATAAACAAGTAATCTAAACTGCAAGTCTTTGTTTGAGGTTTTGGGCATAGGTGCGGCTGACTGGCAGGGCCGTGCCATTGGTCAATTCAACTTGCAGTTTGCGATCCTTGCGCAGGGTCTTGGCAATTGCGTCGGTCGCCACCCAATGAGAGCGGTGAATGCGCAGACCATCAATGCCTTCGAGTTCGGTAATCGCATCTGCCAACCGGATCAGAACCAGGGCTGAACCCATGTCGGTTGTAACATTGACATAATGATCCTGCGCCTCAAGCGACAGAATATTTTTACCAATATGAACAGGCAGACGGCGAAAAAATGCCGGTTCGCTATTCTTGTTCGCATCTGTTGAAATCGGTGTGTTGGAGTAGGGCTCGGTTTTGCGGGTCTCTAGCGAAAACAAATAGAACATCAAAGAGATTGCGGTTGCGATGATGACGCAATAGCCAAGCAGGCCGAAGAACCCCAGGCCATCGCTCATGTCGAAGCCGTAAATGTAATTGTTTACTGTCCAAACAATTACCGCAATGGGAATGCCGGATGTGAAGCCGCTGATCATTCTGGCGGGTAGTTCTGCTAGCCCTTTTGTATAGAGATACTGGCCGATAAACAGTGAAACACTAAGCCCTACAAGGTAATTGACGCCGGAAATAAATGCCCAATAAACCAGTCTTCCGCTGAATGTCAGACTGGCGAATGTATAGAACGGGCCAACCAGTGCCAGCACCACAATGATTGCCGAAAGGCCAATCCAGAACCTTGGATTGATAATTTGAGTGTGTAATTCACGTATCGTGAACTGCAATGCTGTGTATTCGGCGAAGTTTTTCAAGTGATTTACGAATTTCAAATTGCTGGGTGGTTTGTCTCGATTATAGCTGGTTGAAATCGAATTGGCTATCAGGAGGAAAACCCATTGACCAGCTTATCTACAGTTGAGTTTGAAAATGTCCATAAGTCCTATGGGGAAAAACGTGCGGTCGACGGATTGTCGATGAAAGTTGAACAGGGCGAAGTGCTTTGTTTGCTGGGTCCAAATGGCGCTGGTAAATCCACCGCAATCAATATGATGCTGGGGCTGATTAAACCCGATAGCGGCAAGGTGCGCCTGTTTGGCGAAGACCCCAAGATGAGTGCGGCACGGGCGCAAATTGGTGCCACACCGCAGGATACGGATTTCCCGCCGGCTCTCAAATCACGAGAAATCATCGACCTTGTTCGCAGTCATTATACGCACCCCGTTGATGTAGATCAGTTGACTGAGGCCTTCCAGCTTGAGGGGATTATCGATCGATATACCAGTGGATTTTCCGGTGGTGAGCGCAGGCGGCTGGCTTTAGCGCTGGCTTTTTGCGGCAATGGCAAAGCCATCTTTCTGGACGAGCCGACAACCGGGCTGGACCAGAAATCTCGTCAAGCATTTTGGGAATATGCGCGTGATTATGCCCGTAATGGTGCGAGTTTTATCATCACCACGCATCATCTGGAGGAGATCGAAAAAATCGCCACGCGTATTTGTCTGCTGGTCGATGGAAAGATCCATTATTCGGGTACTGCCGATGAAATTCGTGCGCGGGTAAACCGGCGCAAAATACGCTTTTTTGCCAATCAAAAACCCGAGATCAACGGCCAACTGGTAGAAGATGCAGGCGATGGCCGCTGGCAAATCAATACAAGTGACAGCGATGCGGTGGTGCGAAATATCATTCAGCGGAAGATAGAGTTTTCCGCGCTGGAAATCCTGCCCTGCACGCTGGAAGAGGCGGTTGATACGCTTTTTGAAGATCAAACATCAAACACGAGCGGAGCCTAAACCATGTTGCAGCGTTATAAATCTCATTTCAAAACCACATTGCTCTCGCTGTTTCGTGCGCCCGGTTATTGGGTGCCAACGGTGCTGTTTCCGGTCATGCTCTATTCGATGTTTGGTGCCAGTTTATCAAATGCGGCAATCAGCTCATTCGTCATGGCATCTTTTTGCGCCTATGCGGTAATCGGAGTTGGCTTTTATCAATTCGGCGTATCCATAGCCCAGGACCGCGAAACCAGTTGGGAGCGGTTTCAGCGCGTCTTGCCAAGGGTGTTTTGGCCAAAAATACTGTCCAGGCTTTTTGCAGCCGGGGTTTTTGCCTTGATTGCCATATTGCTGGTGGTCGTTGCGGCTGAAATTATGGCGAAGCCCAGTGCCACCGCCTTTGCGGTATTTAAAATGGTTATGGTTGCACTGGCAATCGTGCTGCCGTTTTCGCTGTTTGGGGTGGCCTTGGGATATTGGACCAGTGCACGGGCA
Organism: Alphaproteobacteria bacterium; assembly: GCA_024280375.1. Taxonomy (GTDB): domain Bacteria; phylum Pseudomonadota; class Alphaproteobacteria; order Rhizobiales; family Rhizobiaceae; genus SZUA-100. The sequence continues at coordinate 30,343 of JAJRQF010000040.1, forward strand.
GCCGTGCCGATTGCCAATATGATCTTTCTGCCCTTGGCTTATCTTGGTGGTCTGTGGACCCACCCATCGAAACTGCCGGAGATTATCCAGACGATTTCGCAATTCACCCCAACCCGGCATGCGGCCGAAATATTGTGGGCGGTGATTGGTGAGTTTCCGGTGCCGAGTGCCAGTATTTATTGGCTTGCGGGTTATAGCGCATTGTTTGCCCTGTTGGCCTGGTTGGGTTATCGCCGCGATGAGGCGAACCGCTATGGCTGATCTTTTCGTGGGGTTATAAATTTACCCTAGGACAAGGCGCGAAAACCGCGTTATACAGGTGCAAACTTAATTCAGGAGTATTGCTTATGCGCTGGCGTGGACGTCGTCAAAGTTCGAATGTTGAAGACCAACGAAGTGGTGGTGGAGGTAATTCAGGCTTTGGCCGTGGTGGGCGCAGTGGTGGATTTAAAATTCCCCGCGGAATGGGCGGGGGCGGTATTCGCCGTGCCTCTGGCGGTGGCATTAAGGGCCTCGTTATTATGGCGGTTATCTATTTTGCCGCCAAGTTCATATTAGGCATTGATCTGTTGCAAATATTGGGTGGTGGCGGTGTTGGGCCGACCGTGCAAACACGGGTCGAACAACCGCAAAAAGCGCCGCGAAACCAGCGCACCAGCAACCGGGCCAGCAAACGGGCCAATGACGAAATGGGACAATTTGCCGGGGTTATTTTGGCCGAAACCGAAGATGTTTGGCGCGGCATATTCAAATCGAGCGGTAAGAAATATCCTGAACCCAAGCTGGTATTGTTTTCTGGTCAGGTGAAATCTGCCTGCGGATTTGCCAGTGCCGCATCCGGGCCGTTCTATTGCCCCGGCGACAGCAAGCTTTATATCGATCTATCCTTCTACGATCAGCTGAAACGGGATTTCGGTGCATCGGGAGATTTTGCCCAGGCCTATGTGCTGGCCCATGAGGTTGGCCACCATGTGCAAAACGTTATCGGTGTATTGCCAAAATTCAACCAAATGCGCCGCACGATGAGCAAAACAGAGGCCAATAAAATGTCGGTTCGCGTTGAGCTTCAGGCCGATTGTTTTGCTGGAATTTGGGGATATTTCACCGAGCAGAAAGGCCTGCTTGAACGAGGTGATCTGGAAGAAGCGTTGAATGCTGCAACCCAGATTGGTGATGATGCTATTCAAAAGCGCACACGCGGATATGTGGTGCCAGAGAGTTTCAATCACGGCACCTCGGCGCAACGCAAACGCTGGTTCACGCGTGGCTTTGAAAGCGGGCGGCTTGATCAATGTAATTCGCTTAGCGCCAATAGTCTTTAATCGCGGTGAAGGCGGTGTCGGGGGGTAAAGTCAAATATGGCGTTGCTGGATGCGGTGCGATGGGCCTGCCGATGGCGCGCGCAATGCTGCGTGAAGGTTTTGACATTGCTGGGTTTGATGTGCGCCCGGTTAAAGAGTTTGGCGATTTTGCTGACCGCATGATTGCTGATGCGTCCGCGTTTTCATCGCACTGCGATGTGGTGATTTGCGTTGTGCGCGACGAGCGGCAAATTCTTGATCTGTGTTTTGATCAACAGGCTTTGTTTGCGATTGAAGATTGCCCCAAAACATTTGTGCTTTCCTCAACCGTTTCACCGCATGTGGTAGAGCGATTGCGCCAACGATTGCCGGGTAATGTGGCTTTGCTCGATGCGCCAATGTCGGGTGCGCCACCGGCGGCGATTGCGGCCACGCTCACCTTCATGGTGGGGGGTGCCAAATTTGATTTTGAGCGACATTTGCCGGCCTTTCTGGCGATGGGCAAAAATATCCATCATCTGGGGAAACTGGGTTCTGGTATGACCGCCAAGGTGCTGAATAATTTTGTTGCTGCCAGCAGCGTGGTTGCGGTGCGCAATGTGCTGAAACAGGCAGATGGGCTTGGCTTTGACAAAAAGGTCTTGCTCGAGGTTATGGCGAAAAGTTCCGGCCAGACATGGTTTGGTTCTAATTTTTCAGCAATTGACTGGTCGGGCGAGGGGCATGATCCGGCCAATACAATTGGCATTCTGGAAAAGGATGTGCGTGCCTTTGTTGATGCGTTGCCCGAGGGGCCAGAACCGTTGCACGAGGCGGTGATCGACGCCTTGCGCGCTTTACCCAAATTAGAGAAATAGTGCGATCCGGTGGGCAATGAGATTTCCAATTTTGATGTGATTATTCTTGGTGCTGGTGGTGCGGGCCTTATGTGTGCGGCGATTGCCGGGCAACGGGGCAAGCGTATACTGCTGCTTGATAGTGCTGAAAAACCCGGCAAGAAAATTCTCATCTCCGGGGGCGGGCGGTGTAATTTTACCAATGTTCATGCAAGCCACGCGCAGTTTATCTGCCAGAACCCGCATTTCGTAAAATCGGCACTCGGACGCTATACCCCGCAGGATTTTATCGATCTGGTGGAGCGCTACAATATCGCTTGGCATGAGAAGGAAAAAGGTCAGCTTTTTTGTGATGGCTCGGCCCGCCAAATTGTCGATATGCTGTTGAGCGAATGCAAAAAGGGTGATGTTACCCTGGCGCTGGGCGAGGGAGTTGAGGACATTTCCCGCAACGATGAAGGTTATTATGTGCGATACGGGGCGGGTCTCGCTTCGGCGAAATCGCTGGTTATCGCCACCGGGGGGCCGAGCATTGCAAAAATGGGGGCAAGCGGATTTGCCTATGATGTGGCGCGTCAGTTTGGCTTAAAAGTGATTGAGCCGCGCCCGGCTCTGGTGCCGTTGAAGTTGGGTGATGATGAATTGCTGTTTCGTGAACTTTCCGGTGTATCTGCTAATGTGGTTGCCCGTTGCGCGCGCGCGGAATTTAATGCGGCAGCGCTTTTCACCCATAAGGGGCTTTCCGGCCCGGCAATTCTGCAGATTTCATCCTATTGGAAAAATGGCGATGAGATCACTCTGGATTTTACGCCGCATCTGGCAAAGGGATGGCTGCTGGAAGCCAAGCGCAAAACAGCGAAATTGACCGTGCGAAAAGTGCTTGGCGAGTTTCTTTCTGATCGTCTGGTGAAAGTGTTGGGCGAGCGATTGGCACTTACCGGTGACCTTGGAAATATTACTGATGCTAAATTACAAGAGGCCGAGGATAGGCTCGCCAATTGGGTGTTTACCCCGATGGGCAGTGAAGGCTTTGCCAAGGCGGAGGTTACCGTCGGCGGGGTGGATACGGACGGGCTATCTTCCAAAACCATGGAAGTGAAATCTGTGCCCGGGCTCTACTTTATCGGCGAGGCGGTCGATGTGACCGGTTGGCTTGGTGGCTATAATTTCCAGTGGGCCTGGGCCAGCGGTTGGGCGGCGGGCCAAGTGGCCTAGGTGTGGCGCCTCATAAACCCTCGCCCTTCGACAGGCTCAGGGTGAGGGATTTTGAGAAAGTTTCCAATAATTTCACCTTCCGGCCAGCGGGTGATCGGGGTTTAATTGCAGCAGGTCCCAGCGGTTGCCATAGAGGTCTTCGAACACGGCGACCGTGCCGTAATCCTGTTCTTTTGGTTCGCGGATGAAGTTGATACCTTTAGCAAGCATGTCGTTATAATCACGCCAGAAATCATCTGAATTGAGAAACAGAAAGACCCGTCCACCACACTGATTGCCGATGAAATTTTCCTGCTCGTCATTTGATGCTCGCGCCAGCAAAATGGTCGTGCCGGTAGAGCCGGGTGGGGAAATGACCACCCAGCGCTTATCCTGTTCCGGCTGGTAACTGTCTTCAATCAAAGTGAATTTCAATTTTTGTGTATAGAATTCAATTGCTTCGTCATAGTCTTTAACAACGAGCGCAATGTGGACAATCGACTGTTTCATTCTTTTCCTTGTACTTGAGTGGGGTCATTCCTTGCGCAGGATATTGCGGTAAATTTCGTCATCACCAATGATCCCGATGATCTTTCCATCTTCGGCCAATAGCACCGGGTTGCCGGTTTTATAGCGCAGTTCAATAATCTCGCGCATGCCAGTTGTTGTCGGTGCGATGACAATCTGGTTCTTGTCCGGCTCAATGTTATTTGCGGCAGAAATATCAATGGCTGTGAGCTTTTTCTCGCCCAATTGTGCGCCGGTAAGCTGCATATTTTTGTCGAGCGTCAGTTGAAGCGCGCCAAGGTCGGACAGGGCCTCATCAATCGGGGTCATCAGCGAGGATGCCCGCATCACATTGAGCGGGTTCATATGGGCAACAAACCGCGCCACATATTCATTCGCTGGATTGAGAATGATATCTTCGGGGGTGCCATATTGAACAATATGGCCATCTTCCATGATGGCGATATGGGAGCCGATTTTCAGCGCCTCATCAAGATCGTGACTGACAAAAATAATAGTCTTTTGCAGGCGCTGTTGCAGTTCAATCAGCTCGTCCTGTAAATGATTGCGGATGAGCGGGTCAAGTGCCGAGAATGGTTCATCCATCAGCAGAATATCCGCATCAGTTGCAAAGGCACGGGCCAAGCCAACGCGTTGCTGCATACCGCCGGAAAGCTGAGAAATCTGCTTGTCCGCCCATTGGCTTAGTTGCACCAGTTCCAGCTTTTCTTCCACCCGTTTGCGAATTTCGTCCTTGGCCATGCCACGCAGTTCCAGCCCGAGGCCGACATTTTCAGCCACCGTGCGCCAGGGCAGCAAGGCGAATTGTTGAAATACCATCGCCACCCGCTGCATGCGCAACTGGCGCAAAATAGCGGCCGAACAATTTGCAACATCAGTGCATTGTTCATCGTTATCGTAAATGAATACGGAACCACGCGAAACCTTGTTAAGGCCGTTGACTGCCCGCAACAGCGTAGATTTGCCGGAGCCGGAAAGCCCCATAAGCACGCAAATCTCGCTTTTCTCAACGCTGAGTGAGGCATCGGCAACACCAAGCACCGCACCGCATTCGGCTAGAATTGTCTCACGGGTGCCGCCTTGATCGAGCAGCGCAAGGGCGGTCTTTGACTGCTCGGATTTGCCGAACATGATGTCGACATTTCTAAATTCAACCGCTGGCATTGCTCAATTTTCCCCATGGGTTTTGACCCGGAAAACCCGGTCGAGGAGAATTGCCACCACCACAATGGCAAGGCCTGCCTCAAAGCCCTTGGCGATGTTGACCGTGTTGAGCGCTCGCAATACCGGCACCCCAAGCCCCGGCGCGCCAACCATGGCGGCGATCACCACCATAGAGAGCGATAGCATGATGCATTGGGTGACACCCGCCATGATGTTGGGCATCGCATAGGGGATTTCGATTTTCCACAATATTTGGCTTTTGGTGGCACCAAAGGCTTCGCCCGCCTCAATTAGCGGTTTTGGCACGCCAGAAATGCCAAGGCTGGTCAGGCGAATGGGGGCGGGGACGGCGAATATGACGGTCGAGATCAACCCCGGCACAACGCCTAGGCCAAACATGATCATGGTTGGTATGAGATAGACAAATGTCGGGATGGTTTGCATCAGATCAAGCAGTGGACGCATCGCGCTGTTAAGCCAGGGGCGGTGGGCGGCGGCAATGCCGAGCGGCACGCCAATAATGACGCAGGTCGCGGTGGCAAACAGGATTAGCGCAAAGGTGCGCACGGTTTCTTCCCAATAGCCAAGATTAATCACCAGCAGCAGGGAGAAAACAATCATGGCGCATAATTTCCATGAACGGTGGGTAAACCACGCGCCAATGGCAAACAGTGCAATCAGCGCCAGTGCTGGCACCCACAACATCGCATCGCTCATGCCGACAATCAGAAATTTCAGCGCGTCGGCAAAGGCATCGAAGACAAAGGCACCATTATCGAGCAGATAATCAACCAGTGATTTGATCCATTTGCCCAATGGCAGTTTATTATCTTCAAGCCATTGCTGCATTGATTATATTCTCCATTTGAACGCGGCGATACTTGTTTAGTGCTGGCTTGTATCGTCGAAAACTCAAAATTCCGTCACCCCCGCCTGTGCGGGGATGACGGTCGAGAGTAGGCTTTCCTACATTCCCAAATGGGCTTTAACGGCAGCAAGGCCGTCTTTGCCGTCAATCGTAGTTACACCCTTCAGCCAGCCATCAAGCACGTCGGGGTTTTTCTTCAACCATGCATTGGCTGCCTTGTCCGGGTCGGTGCCGTCATTGAGGATTGCGCCCATGATCTGGTTTTCCATTGCCAGTGTGAAGGTAAGGTTTTTGAGCAATGAACCGACATTGCCACATTCGCTGGCATAGCCCTTGCGCACATTGGTGAACACTTCGGCACCGCCGAGATTGGGACCAAAATATTCGTCCCCTCCGGTGAGATAGGACATTTTGAAATTGGCGTTCATCGGGTGCGGTTCCCATCCAAGAAATACCACCCATTCTTTTTTGCGGTCAGCGCGGGCGACCTGCGCCAGCATGCCCTGTTCGCTGGATTCCACCACCTTAAAGCCTTTCAGGCCAAAAGCGTCTTTGTCGATCATCGACTGGATAAGCCGGTTGCCATCATTGCCCGGTTCAATCCCGTAAATGCTGCCCTCGAGTTGGTCTTTAAATTTGGCAATATCGGCAAAACCCTTAATGCCACCATCGCTGGCTGCTTTGTTTACCGCCAATGTATATTTGGCCCCGGTTAGGTTCATACCAACAGTTTCGACCGAACCATCCTCGCGATATTTTTTGATGTCACCTTCCATGGTCGGCATCCAGTTGCCGAGGAAAACATCAATATCGCCGTTTTTCAAACTGGCATAGGTGACGGGTACGGAAAGAACGGTAGCGGTTGGGTTGTAGCCAAGGCCTTTCAAGACTTCAGAGGTGGCGGCGGTTGTGGCGGTAATATCGGTCCAGCCGACATCAGAGAAACGCACATTTTTGCAGGATGCAGGTTCAGCCGCCATAAGGGCGGTCGTGCTGGAAACGGTGATTGCGGCGGTGAGCGCAAGGCCCACAAGCGAGTGGCGGTTAAATGTCATGATCATATTCTCCCTGATCTGCGTTTAAAATTGCGATTGGACGCATTATTTATAGCGGCGGATGCGGACAGTTTATGGGTGTGGTTGGTTTTTAGTTGGTCCTGACCGCCATATTTAGAATGATCTACGACAATTACCGAAAAGTCTATATCTGCTCTTGCCCTATCATGTTGCTGCTTGTGCCGGTCGGGCAACCGGTTTGTCGACAATTGGCCAATGAATTGCTGCTGCAAACAGGCCCAAGGCCACCCCGATCCACCACACAGGTTCAAATGAACCGGTTAAATCGAATAAATATCCGCCGAGCCAGATGCCCAGAAATGAGCCCAGTTGGTGGGTGAAAAACACAATGCCGCCAAGCAGGCCCAGATGCTTTGTACCAAACATTGTGGCGACCAGACCATTGGTTGGTGGCACGGTTGAAAGCCATAAAAATCCCATGGCAACCGAGAATGCAATTATTGTCCAGGGAGTGACGGGCACAATTAAAAAGAGGGTAAAAACAACTGCGCGGCTTAAATAAATCAGGGTCAGGAACTTAGACATTGAATAGCGCTGACCAATTATGCCGGAACCGATTGAGCCGATGATGTTTGCCCCGCCAATGACAGATATTGCAATTACGGCCCAACTTTTATCGAGTCCAAGATCGCTGATATAGGCGGGAAAGTGCGCTGCAATAAAGGCCACATGAAACCCACAAACGAAAAACCCGATAACAAGCAAAAGGTAACTTTTGGTCGAAAACGCTTCGCGCAATGCTTCGATGAGCGTTTGGGAATATTCTGCTTTTGCACCCATAGCTGTTGAGGAATTACCAATTAGTGGAATGGCCAAAATGGGAACAATCAACATCGCGGCAGAGAAGAAAATCAAGGTATCAGACCAGCCGAAATTGGAGATCAATGATTGGGAAATTGGGGCAAAGATAAACATTCCAAACGAGCCGGCTGCGGTTCCAAGGCCAAATACGAAACTGCGCTTTTCTGCCGGTGCATGGCGGGCAAATGTTGCTAAAATTATGCCAAAGCTTGCGGAACCAATGCCGATGCCAATTAATATGCCGCCGCCAATGTGCAATTCAGCTGTTGAGGTGGCGTTGCCCATCATCCACAATCCAATGACGTAACAAATTGCGCCAAAGGTAATGACCCGCCAGGTGCCATAACGGTCTGCAATGGCGCCCATTATCGGTTGAGAAACGCCCCACATCAGGTTTTGAAGTGCCATTGCAAGACTAAAGGTGGTGCGGCTCCAACCGGTATCTTCCAAGATTGGCAGTTGGAAAAAACCCATTGCCGAGCGAGGGCCAAATGTTAAAGCCGCAATTAGGCAGCCACATAAGATTATGATCCATGCCGACCGGTTTAATCCGAAAGTTTGAGATGTCGCATTCATTCTCATTTTTATCCTTTTTGACTTGCGCCAGCATTGTTTTTACGCGGCGTAACCAGCGCTAAGGCGGCAATCATGATTGCAAGTGAGGCCCAGATCCAGGCTGAATGGGATTCATCAAAAATGGCAATGCCCCAGAGCACACCGGAAATGGTGACAATATAGGCGGTTTGGCTGGCGAATACCGGGCCTGAGCGCACGATCAGGTAAATGTAGAGGCTGTAGGCGGAGACGCTGACGATTGCCATGCCAACCAACGCCCATTCAACCGCTCCCCATGTTTGAACCCAGGGCAAAGGCATGGGGACGAACGCGTCGTTGAGAATAACCAAAGGGGTCATCATCAATACGGCCGCAACAAACAGGCCGGTAGCGATGGAGAGCGGAGAAATGCCTTTTGGTGCTTTCAGTGCAACCACCAGATTCTCGCTCGAATAGCAAAATGCTGAAAATAATGCGGCAAATATCCAGGGAATAACTGAGCGATCTGGCAGGCTTTCGTTTGGCGCAACCAATACAATAATTGAGGTAATACCAAATATAACGCCCAACACCCGGCTGATTTTGAGCTTCTCGGCACCAAGGAAAGCGGCGGCGGTAAATGTGATCAACGGAACACTGGCAATGGTGATTGACAATATGCCGGGTGAAACGCGCGAGGCTGCATAAAAATAGATCACACCGGGAATGAGCGAGCCGAGCAGGCCGCAGGCGATGAAAAACAGGATGCTGTGACGGGTGATGATTATTTTCTGGCGGGTGATCAGGCTTAAGCTCACCAATATGCCAGCGCCGATGATTGACTGCCAATAGTTGATGCCCAAGGGGTGCGCGCCGCTGTCGGCAATAATTTTGGCCAGTGAGAAGGTTAGCCCCCAGGCAAGACCGCAAAACAGAAGCAAAAACCAGGCAATTGCCGGATTGAGGGTTTTGGCGTGCGGCGGTGAGAATTGTGTCTCACCGTCGATCGAAGCAGGCGAAATCGCGTGACCGGTTGCCGGTTGAGGGTGAGTTTGTTGGGTCAAATCGATCTCTGGTAAAAAAATAGAGCGTGGCTGGGATTGGCCAGCAATGAGAGTTGATCAAGGCGCAACGTCTGTCAATGTAATTGATTGGGGCAATAGATCATGGTGGATATCTCCCGGCAAAAATTTCAGTTCATTTCAAGGTTTGTTAAGCCAAAATTGCTAAAGTCGTCGTCGGGAATATTACGTTCGGGACCTGATTTTAATGAACTCACTCATTCAATTAAAGCATGCGAGATTATTGCCGGCTGAAAAAACTATGTTGATCGTTTCAACATTTGCCGGTTTGATCGCAGTTTCGAGTTTTCTGTGGCAAGGTCAAAAGGTTGACTGGGCTGCATATGGTTCCATATTGGCAATTATTGTCGGTCTTGTCGGGATGGGAATTTTTTATCGGGCTTCCGGCCGCAGCGAACGCATTGGAGCGGCAACCATTTGCGCCGGTTTATTTATTTATTTTACCGTATGCCTGTCTCTGTTTAACTATCATTTGCTGCCCGTATGGCGGGCGCCGATTGATGTGCAATTAAACCAGATTGATCAATTTTTTGGTTATCATTGGCCGTCGATAATTGAATGGGCGGGCCAACATCCGATTATCAATAACATTCTTCGATATGCCTATATTTCCACCATGCCGCAACTGGCATTACTGGTGGTAATTCTTGGCCTTAGCGGGCGTATTAAAGAGCTGCATGTGTTGATTTTGACTATCACCATTACAGCAACATTCACAATTTGCTGGTGGGGGCTTTTCCCGTCTTTTGGTGCATCGTCAATTTATCAGATATCCGCCGCCATCGAAGACCTGGCATCACCGGAACTTGGCACTGCCTATGGGCACTATCTTGTATCTCTGGGTGAAAATGGTCCTCAATTTATTACCCCGAGCGAGATAAAAGGGCTGATCGGGTTCCCGTCCTATCATACCGTTTTGGCGGTAGCGGCACTTTACGCATCGCGCACCATCAAGTGGATATTCCCGATATATCTGGTGTTGAATATCTTGATATTACCCGGTGTATTTGTGCACGGCGGGCATCATTTGGTCGATCTGTTTGGCGGATTGGTGATTGCGATTGTTGGACTTTATATCGCCCGCAGTTCGGTGACCAGCCAATATGAAAAGCATAAATTGCCGGAAATGGTGGCTGGCTGATATTTGAATTCTTGAATTTATTTAGTTTTGATTAAATCCAAAAAGCGATTGAACAGATAGTGCGAATCCTGCGGTCCGGGGGAGGCTTCCGGGTGATGTTGAACCGAAAATACTGGCTTGCCTTTTAGCTGCAGGCCGCAATTGGTGCCGTCAAATAGCGAGATATGGGTTTCTTCTACAGTATCCGGCAGGCTTTTTGAATCCACCGCAAAACCGTGGTTCATCGAGACAATCTCGACCTTGCCAGTTGTGTGATCCTTAACCGGATGGTTCGCCCCGTGGTGGCCCTGATGCATCTTGGTGGTTTTTGCACCCAGCGCCAATGCCAGCATTTGATGGCCAAGGCAAATTCCGAATATCGGAATATCAGTTTTCAGCAGGTTTTTGATCATCGGCACCGAATATTCACCGGTGGCGGCCGGATCGCCTGGACCATTGGAAAGAAAGATACCGTCAGGGTTTAGCGCCAGCACTTCTTCGGCGCTTACGGTCGCCGGTAGCACGCTGACCTTGCAGCCGCGCGATGCAAACAGCCGCAAAATATTACGCTTGATGCCAAAATCGATCGCTACAATATGCGGAATGCCCTCGGTAGATTGAGAATATCCGTCTTTCCATTCCCAGGCTTTTTGCTGCCAGTCTGATTTTTCTTTTGAGGTCACAGTAATGGCAATGTCGGCATCTTCCAGCCCGGCCCATTGGCGCGCCTGTGCTTTCAAATCATCAATATCAAACTGGCCATCAGCATTATGGGCGATAACCGCATTGGCCAGGCCTTTTTCGCGGATGAGGCTGGTTAGGGCGCGTGTATCAACGCCACTCATAGCGATGATGTTGCGGCTTTTCAGCCAATCGTCGAAATGGTATGCGGCGCGATAGTTGGATGGTTCGGTAATTTCTGCTTTGAATATCGCGCCAACCACGCCGGTGCGGGTGTCGCGGTCCAGGGTTTCCAGATCTTCGTCATTCGCCCCAACATTGCCAATATGGGGGAATGTGAAAGTAACAATTTGCCCGGCATAGGAGGGGTCGGTCAAAATCTCCTGATAGCCGGTGATCGCTGTATTAAAGCAGACCTCTGCGCGCGCAATGCCGGAAGCACCGGCGCCTTGACCCTCGATGACCGTTCCATCTGCCAGAACCAGCAGGGCGGTTACTTTGGCAGGTGCCCAGGGTTGCGGGTTTGCAATTGCCGGATTTGGAGATTGATCGAGCATGGCAGTTCCTGTTTGACGCATAATTATTGCCAGATTTGAGTAATTGGATTGAAGCGGGCCTTTCTTGAACCGAATGACCCAAAATCGCAAGTCGGTTTCACGTTTTCCACTCCGATTCAGTGTGGAAGATATTCACCTACCACTGATATTCGCCGATTCACAAATTTGTTTATATTTTTTACTCTTCTATATCAACGGCTTGTGGAAGGTGGGCATTCTTGCAATGCAAATCGCTAGGGTTTAGTGTCCGCAGCCTGAATGGCCACCACACTGATTTGGCCATAATATCGAGCCTGATATGGGGCTCCAAGATTGAAAGGAATCGGATTTTCTCTGCCAAACCACCGGGCATGAGCAACGCAATATCCAACCATTGCTGTCGATTTCAGGAGTATAGAATGCGTGATAGAATTTCCCAATCCCTCAAGGATGCGATGAAGGGCGGCGAAAAACGTCGTGTTTCTACCTTTCGGCTGATCAATGCGGCAATCAAGGACCGTGATATTGCCGCGCGTGGCAATGGGGGTGAGCGGGTTAGTGATGAGGATATTCTGCAAATACTCACCAAAATGATCAAGCAGCGGGCTGAATCTGCCAAGATGTACGAAGAAGGCGGGCGGCTTGAACTGGCGGAGCAGGAGCGTGAGGAAACCGAAATTATTCGCGAATTTATGCCAAAACAGCTTTCGGATGATGAAGTGAAAGAAATCTGCGCCAAAATCGTTGAAGAAGTCGGCGCATCCAGCCTGCGCGATATGGGTAAATGCATGGCAGCGCTTAAAGAGCGCTATCCCGGCCAAATGGATTTCGGCAAGGCCGGCGGTATTGTAAAGTCACTATTGGGCTAAAACAAACTTTATCAACAGTGCGAATACGGATTGTTAAATTGAATCATTGGCGCCTGTCCTCGGGCAGGCTATGATGCATTTCAATTCTAATTTGCAGGCTCAAAATGCGCTTTTCACCTTCATTCCTTGACCAAATCCGCGAGCGGGTGCCGATATCCGATGTGATCGGCCGTCGGGTGACATGGGACAAGCGCAAAACGCAAGCCGCCAAGGGCGATTATTGGGCCTGTTGCCCATTTCACGGGGAAAAAACCCCATCCTTTCACTGTGAAAACCAAAAAGGCCGCTATCACTGTTTCGGGTGCGGGGTTTCTGGCGATCATTTTCGTTTTATGGTGGAGCTTGAAGGTTTAAGCTTCCCGGAATCGGTGGAACGATTGGCTGATGAGGCGGGCATTCCGATGCCGGTTGCCGACCCGCGGATGATCGAGAAGGAAAAAGCCAAAGCCACATTGTTTGATGTGATGAATATTGCGGCGCAATACTTCAAGGATCAATTGCAGGTGGCGGGCGGTGCCAAGGCACGTTCCTATCTTCGCGATCGCGGCCTCTCGCAGCAGGTGCAGCAGACCTTTGGGCTTGGCTTTGCGCCCAATTCGCGCAACGGGCTGAAAGAATATCTCGCTTCCAAAGACGTTTCCAAAGAACAGATAGAAGCCTGCGGGATGGTGGTTTTCGGGCCGGATATTGCCGTTTCCTATGACCGGTTTCGCGGCCGCATTATGTTCCCGATTGAGGATGCGCGTGGCCGGGTAATTGCCTTTGGCGGGCGGGCGATGGACCCGGATGTGCCGGCAAAATATCTCAACTCACCGGAAACCGAATTGTTTTCCAAGGGCAGTGTGCTTTACAATCTGGCGCGGGCGCGAAAGCCCGCCAATGATGTGAAGTCGGTGATTGTTGCCGAAGGCTATATGGACGTGATTGCGCTGCACGCGGCCGGCATTGAAAATGCTGTCGCGCCGCTTGGTACGGCGCTTACTGAAAATCAGCTTGAATTGCTGTGGCGTATGACACCGGAACCAGTTTTGTGTTTTGATGGCGATCAGGCCGGATTGCGTGCCGCCTATCGCAGTGTTGATCTGGCCCTGCCGAAGCTGGTATCTGGTCGATCCTTGCGCTTTTGCCTGTTACCCGACGGGCAAGACCCGGATGATGTGGTGAAAGAGGGCGGCAAGGCCGCTTTCGACAAATTGCTGAATGAAGCCGTACCATTGCACGAGTTTTTTGTATCCCGCAGACTTTCCGAAATGAGCATTGATGGGCCGGAAAAGAAGGCCGCATTTGAGAAGCAGATCTATCAAGACGCCAATTCCATTCAAGATGAAATTGTGCGCAAATATTATCGCTCGCATGTGCGACTGCAACTGATGAACCTGTTTTCAGTCAACAATAAACCGGTGCCGACCAAGGTTGCGGCTGAAATTTCCCGTAAGCTCGATGAAAGCCGGATTATCAGAACCATCCTTGGTTTTCTGGTGGAGTTTCCGGCGCTGATCAACGAAAATATTGAAAAAATTGCCGAGTTGGAGTTCTATTCTGAGCCGCTGCGGCTTTTTGCGACCGATTTACAATTGTTGTTTGTTGAGAGCGAAGATGTGGCCGTGAGCGATGTTTATGAAAAGCTCAGCGAGTCATTTATATTTGTACTCAATGCAATTCACGGCGATAACAAAGATAAACAGGTCACCAATGCCAAGGGCAATATGGTATCTTCCATTCACGGCGTTGACGGTGGCACAAGAGCGATTGACCGTGGACATCAGCTGAAGGTACTTTTTCCCATGGTCAGCAGCCAGCCGCCACTGGAATTGGCGCAGCAGACTTTAAACCTTCTATTCCTGCAAATTGAAGTGCTGAATGTGGAAACCGAGGCGTTGAACATTATTTCGTTTGAAAGCGAAGAGGAATTTGAGGCTTTTCAGGAAATGTTGCAGGAGGCACGTGACCGCTATGCGGAGGCCGAACGCGAACTCGACCAGTCCTACCATCATCATGCCGGTCGCCGCTGGATTGGTGAGATGTGAACGGTTTCAACCGGGCCAATAGGCGAAGCGCCTGCTGAATTTATCGAATGGGGCGGAGCCGTAGCATAGCTACTGGATTGGCGAGATGTGATTGCTCATTTTTGGTAAAACGGTAAATTATCACTATTTCGAGAGGTAATTTGCACAAATTGCAGCGAAATCGCAGAAATCCCCACACTCTGCCCTTGCATCTGGTTGGCAAATGGTTAATTACCAAATTGTAAAGAAGCCGAACAGGCGTTGGTTCCACGCAATGATCCTAGACAAGTTTAGGACAACCGCATCGCGAACGCGCACAAAATCGTAATACCGGCTCTTTCAAAACAGTGTGAACTTGCCAGTGGCAGGATTTGCGAGAATGTCAGGTGAGGGACGTGAGCACTTAATATGTGTTCGGTTCGCTCTTTTTGTTGTTTTCAAGAACCAGCATGGGTGTCCATTCTGTGAAGTTTTCAAAATTCGGTTGAATGTGGTGATTTGGCAATATGTATGTTCACGTCATCTGCCTGACGCGGCCAAAAGCGGACGAGTGCGCTTAAGGTCAGGGTGGGGAATTCTTCAGGATTAATTGAGAATTAATGTCAGTGCGTTATTGCCTGTTAAAGTGATTCGCGAATTGGGTTTATACGGCTGCGATGGCCGCCGATAAATCTGCCAGAACCTGCAAACGACGCTGATATACCGGACGGCGCGTTGCGATGGAGACAGTATAAATGGCAACATCAACTAAAGTCAGAGAAAAGAAGAGCGAAGAGTCCGCAGGCGATCAGCCGCTGTTGGACCTCAACAACTCTGCTGTGAAGAAAATGATCAAGTCCGCCAAAAAGCGCGGTTTTGTGACAGTGGACGAATTGAACGCGGTGCTTCCCTCTGATCAGGTAAATTCCGAGCAGATTGAAGACACGATGTCGATGCTTTCGGAAATGGGCATCAATGTGGTCGAAGATGACGGCTCTGAAGATACTGCGGAAGAGGCAAGTGGCGCTCTGGTTGAGGCCACAAAGAAAGAAGTTGCCACCGTTGCGCGCAAGGAACCTACCGACCGGACTGATGATCCGGTGCGCATGTATTTGCGAGAAATGGGCACGGTTGAATTGCTGTCGCGCGAGGGCGAAATTGCCATCGCCAAACGTATTGAGGCTGGCCGTGAGACGATGATTGCCGGGCTTTGCGAAAGCCCATTGAGCTTTCAGGCGATCATTATCTGGCGTGATGAGTTGATTGAGGGCAATATTTTGCTGCGCGATATTATTGCGCTGGAAGCAACCTATGCTGGCCCGGATGCGAAACAAAATGTACCGGTAAACCCCAATGCGCCGGCATCCGTTGCCGAAGCTGTGCGACAGGGCTCGGGTGGTGAACATTCACCGGAGGCGATCGAACGTCGTAAGGCTATTGCTGAGGGTCGCGACCCTGATCAGGCGGTTGAAGCGATGCGTGGCAATAAGGTCGATGCGCCGCCAATTTCTTCGGTCAAGACATTCCCTAATAATGAGGAAACCACCGAGGAAGATGATGACGACGAAGATGATGATATGGAAAATTCCCTATCACTCGCCGCCATGGAAATGGAACTCAAGCCGAAAGTGCTTGAGATATTTGACTGCATTGCTTCCAACTATAAAAAACTGCGTCGGCTGCAAGAGCAACATGTTGAAAAACGGCTGATCAACAAGACGCTCTCTCCGGCCCAGGAACGCCGTTATAAAGAGCTGAAAGACGAAATTGTTGAAGCGGTTAAAAGCCTTGAGCTGAACCAGAACCGTATCGACGCGCTGGTTGAGCAGCTTTATGACATTAACAAGCGTTTGGTGCGCAATGAAGGGCAATTGTTGCGGCTGGCGGAATCCTATTCGGTTACCCGCGAGAGCTTTTTGAAGGAATATCAGGGTTCAGAACTGGACCCGAACTGGATACGGCGTATTGCCAGCCTTGCTGCCAAGGGTTGGAAAGAATTTACCCGTGAAGAAAAGCCAATCATCAAGGAAATCCGCTCGGAAATCCAAATGCTGGCGGCTGAAACCGGGCTGGAACCACAGGAATTTCGCCGCATTGTGCATATGGTGCAAAAGGGCGAACGCGAAGCAGCGATGGCCAAGAAAGAAATGGTCGAAGCTAATCTGCGTCTGGTGATTTCGATTGCCAAAAAATATACCAATCGCGGTCTGCAATTCCTCGATCTTATTCAGGAAGGCAATATTGGCCTGATGAAGGCGGTGGATAAATTTGAATATCGCCGTGGGTATAAATTCTCCACCTATGCGACCTGGTGGATTAGGCAGGCGATCACCCGTTCAATTGCCGATCAGGCCCGCACCATCCGTATTCCGGTGCATATGATTGAGACAATCAACAAGATTGTGCGTACCTCGCGCCAGATGTTGCACGAAATTGGCCGCGAACCGACACCCGAAGAGCTGGCTGAAAAGCTCGCCATGCCTTTGGAAAAAGTGCGCAAGGTGTTGAAAATTGCCAAGGAGCCGATTTCGCTTGAAACTCCAATTGGTGACGAGGAAGATAGCCATCTCGGCGATTTCATTGAAGATAAGAATGCAATGCTGCCGATTGATGCGGCCATTCAGTCGAACCTTCGTGAAACCACCACGCGGGTTTTAGCCTCTCTCACGCCACGTGAGGAACGGGTTTTGCGTATGCGCTTTGGCATCGGCATGAACACCGACCATACGCTGGAAGAGGTGGGGCAGCAGTTTAATGTGACCCGCGAGCGTATTCGTCAAATTGAGGCTAAAGCCTTGCGCAAACTGAAACATCCGTCGCGTTCGCGTAAATTGCGCAGTTTCCTCGATAGCTAGACTGTTTCAGCTTTTAGTGGAAACAGTCAGGCTTCGAAGAGAAGCCCGGCACTTATGTGCCGCGTTCGCGCAGGCCGTGCGAAGCACGAATTGCCGTGAGCGATAAATTTAATAGAGCGGTTCAATCATATGGTGAAACGCTTTAAAGTTTTGCACACCGAAGAAACCAAAAGTTGCTATTGAGTAAATGGAAACCGGTAAATGGTCGCGATATTTGAGAGCATTTTGCCGGTTTTTGCGGTTGTCCTTTTGGGCTTTGGCCTGCGCCGTGGTGGGCTGATACCGACCGACCAATGGCGAAGCGTCGAAGACCTTTGTTTTTGGGTTTTGTTCCCGGCAATCCTGATCAAGGTGCTGGCGACGGCTGATTTTTCCCAGATAAAATTGGGCCCACCACTTTTTGCAGTGCTTTGCTTTACCGCCATTATGGGCACTTTTGCTTTGGCATTATGGCCGGTGCTAAAATCGGTATTCGGCACCGGCAAGGCGCAATATTCATCCGTATATCAAACGATTACCCGCTGGAACGGGTTTGTGGCGCTGGTAATTGCGCTTCGGCTGTTTGGTGATGAGAGTGCCACTTTGATGGTGGTTATTCTGGCGTTGATGACCATCATTTTGCAGATCAGCAATCTTTTGGTACTTGCCGCTTTTACCCCCGGCAAGCGGCCATCTTTACCGGCAATTGCAAAAATGATTGCGAAAAATCCGATTATTATCGCTATTTTTGTTGGCGTTGGGGTAAATTTTTCCGGAATTACGCTTTGGCGACCAATATTAGACGGGCTTGACCTGCTGGGGCGTGCCGCCCTTGGCACATCATTATTGACGGTCGGGGCCGGGCTATCGTTGGCAGCAGCGCTCAAACCTTCGTTCAATGTGATGGTGGCAGTATTTGGCAAACTGATCATCAGTCCCTTTGTAATGCTCGGCCTTGCCCTTTGGTTTGGGGTTTCCGGTCTGTCACTATCGGTGCTGGTTTTATGCGCGAGCGTCCCTACATCGATGAATGGCTATCTCATTACCAAGAAAATGGGGGGTGATGCGGAGCTCTATGCGTCGGCTGCAACCTTGCAAACGCTTGGCTCTTTTCTCACCATTCCGGCATTTTTGGCGCTTGCCGCCCGGTTTGGTGGTGTATTTTAAGCGATTTTCTGGCATGATTGGCGTAATTCGTAGTGGGATTTAAAGGAGAGACCCGATGTCATTTTTAAAACGTCTGTTTGGTGGCGGTGGTTCTGATAAGGCCAAAGCGGAAGCCCCTTCAATCGAATATGAGGGATTTCTCATCAGCTCCACGCCGCAAAATGAAGGCGGGCAATTTCGGCTTTGCGGCATTATCAGCAAGGAGGTCGATGGTGAATTGCGTGAACACAAGCTCATTCGGGCTGATATTCTTGGTTCTCCCGATGAGGCGCATCAGGCCTGTTTCCGTAAAGGTCGACAGGTGATTGATGAGCAGGGCAAGCGATTATTGAAAGAATGAGTTCTTTAAACTGGCTGGTTGGCGAGCCATTTTTTCTCAATGTTGATGGTGTGAGGCTCGAGGCCCAGTGCTGGGGGCCATCGCCTGCGGAGGCCGCAACAATTGTGCTGTTGCATGAGGGGCTTGGATGCGTTGAGCTTTGGCGTGATTTTCCAGAACAATTGGCCACGCTCACCGGAATGGGCGTTTTTGCCTATTCACGGCAGGGCTATGGCCGCTCTGACCCATGCGATCTGCCAAGGCCAATTGATTATATGAGCCGCGAGGCCGTGGATCTATTGCCAAAGGTCTTGGGTGCGATTGGTTTTAGGCGCGGCACATTGCTTGGCCATAGTGACGGGGCCTCGATTGCCGCTATTTATGCCGGCAGGATGCCGGATGCGCGGATTGAAAACCTCATTTTAATGGCACCACATTTCTTTACCGAGCCGGTTGGACTTGCTTCAATTTGGGCCGCCAGAAAAGCCTATGAAACGGGAAATCTGCGCCTGAAACTGGCGCGTTATCACCAGGATGCGGACAATGCATTTTTTGGCTGGAATGGCGCCTGGCTTGATCCTGAATTTGAGCGCTGGAACATCGAAAACGTGCTGGCGGGCATTACAATTCCGGTTTTGGCAATTCAAGGGGCAGATGATCAATATGGCAGCATGGCGCAGATTGATGTGATTGAAAAAAAGACATCCGGGCCGTTTGCGCGGCAGATTTTGCCCGACTGCCAGCACTCGCCGCATATTGATCAACGGGAGAAAGTGCTGGCGTTGGTTGATGGGTTGTTGACCGATTAACCGCGAGAAAATGGCAGCTTCAGCACATCGAAAAATCGTTCGTAGGGCGGCAGACCGGTTGCTGGATCTACTCCAAGTTCTTTTGGCGGAGTGCCGGGGCGATAGACAAATGAGCCAAATGCCTGATCAAAAATTGAAAGCGTTGCGCCGTAATTCTTGGCCTCATCAACATTGGCACTGTGGTGATAGCGGTGCAATTCCGGCCCGACAAACAGATAATTGGCCCATCCCATTCTGATATCGACATTGAAATGGCTGATCAGCCCATGCATGCCGTTTATCAGCAGGAATACTGTAACCACATTTTGCGAATAGCCCATAAACCATACGGGCAAAATGATGGCGAGTGCCTGAATAACGATACCGTTGAGCGGATGAAATACCGCGTGCATGATAAGATATAGCCGTGGGGGCAGATGGTGTGCCGCATGAGTTTTCCATAACAGATTACCCAATGCACCTTTCGTTTCGTGCATGGCACGATGCAGTGAATAATTGATGGATTCAAAAATCAGCAGACACATGGGCAGTTGAATATAGGCCGGCCAGTTTGATGCTGGGCCTGTGTTTATTCCGGATAATGTTATGGTGAAAAGCGCAAGAAAGGCTGAAAGGCCCGATATGAACAGGGTGTTTATTGCAACGAATTTGAAGTCTGCAATGAATGAGGCGAGGCTCATCGCCCATCTTTCTTCATAGGGGAACTTCCATTCGATTAACAGATAACTTGCTGCTAAAAACCCAATGCTTGCACCCCAGATTGTTTTTGCATCATAGGCTCCATCGCTGATTAAGAAAATTGCATTCAGCACAATGGCCCAACTGAGCGGATAAAGTCCCCATCGGATAATTGCGCGCATTCTGGCTTTTGTAGGGGTATTTGTGAGGGTTGTTTGCATTTGACATGGCTCCCGTATCTATTTAATGGACATGTGTCTATTAACGTGCATTTACCTCGATAGAAGCGCCATTGCAGGCATTGGCGTCCATTTATGGACAGAAACAAAGAAACATGACCGATAAGCCAAAAACTGATCGTCGGATTGAGCGCACCAGAACCGCGCTGCGAAATGCTTTGCTTGCACTTGTGCGGCGTGAGGAATGGGCTGAAATTAATGTGCGGGAGATTTGTCGGGAAGCGAATATTGCACGCTCTTCATTTTATCTGCACTACGACAATAAAACCGATTTGCTGGACAGTGTTTTTGCCAGCGGCATGCGGGATGCAAGGGCCTATGTGAAGGCTAATACGGGCGAAAAAGGGCGATATGCTTCTATATCCTGGTTGGTTGAGCATGTTTTATCCAACCGTGATTTTTACCGAAAAGGTCCACTTTCAAATGATGAGATTTATCTGCGGTTTCAACGATCCTTTGCCGAGTTACTGAAAGGTGAGCTGGGCATTCGGCAAGATATTATTTCAAGAGATGCCTTGTCCTTTGCTGTCGGTGGCGTTTTTGCGGTGCTGAAAGGCTGGGATGTCGATAATAAGGAATTGTCTGTATCGGTATTGTCAGATCGGATAAATGACTTTGCCGATCTGGTTTTGGCGGGTGAATTGGTTTGACCTTCCTGCGACTGGATAGCTCAGTGTTTGGGCTGGGAGCTTGAATTTGGAAATATCCTTTATACAGCTGATTTTATTGCCCATAGGTCTTGGTCTGCTGGGATTTATTGAGCCTTGCACAATTGGCGGGCATTTGCTGTTTTTAGAAACTCAATCGCGGCGAACAACCCGCGAAAAAATCAGTGCTGTTGGGGTGTTCATTCTTGTGCGGGCTTTTGTTGCGGGGCTTGCCGGTGCTGCCATTGCATTTCTGGGGCAAAAGCTCATCAGCGCACAAACCGGCATATGGCTGATATTCGGCTCTATTTATCTGGCAATCGGTGTGGCTTTCCTGTTGGGACGGGCAGGGCTGATTAAGCAAAAAATCTCGCTTGCGCCCGAGGCCTGGAAACGGGCGCAAAGCCCTTGGGTGCTGGGCCTGGCCTTTGGGTTGAACATTCCCGCATGTGCGGCACCGATCTTGTTTGGCTTGCTGGGACTTGCTGCAACCAGCGGAACTATCGTCACCGGGTTTATCATGATGTTCCTGTTTGGCTTGTTTTTATCGCTGCCGCTCGGTTTGTTTGCAGCAATACCGAGGCTTGCCTCGTGGCTTGAGCGGTTGGCCGGCCGTATGAAGCAAATGCGTTTGCTGATTGGGCTTGTATTTGTGGTGCTGGGTCTGTGGTCAATCTGGTTCGGGCTTTATGTTAATCCGGCAGACTGGGCAGGCAAGTGAAGGATGGCCTGAGACTTTACACACCCAGATAACGTTGCAGGGCATCGCGGTCTTTGCGCAGCTCGTCTGAAGTTCCTTTCCAGACAATCTTGCCACGTTCGATAATGAAATTTCGATCAGCGATTTTGAGCAGGTCCTTGAGGTTTTTATCTACCACAAGGATGGACATATTTTCCTCGCGAATCTGGTTGAGTGCAGCCCAGATTTTTTGCCGAATTAGCGGGGCAAGCCCTTCGGTTGCCTCGTCCAGTATTAAGAGTTTCGGATTGGTCATCAGCGCGCGGCCAATGGCCAGCATTTGCTGCTCGCCACCGGAAAGCAGATTGCCCATCGAGCCTTTGCGGGTTTCAAGTTCCGGGAACAATTCAAAAATCCGCTCAATGGTCCAGGGATTTCCCACATTCAAGTGATTTGAGGCGGTGGCAATCAGATTTTCCATCATCGAGAGATTGGGGAATATCTGCCGCCCTTCCGGCACCAGTCCAAGGCCGAGATTGGCGGTTTTGAAAGAGGGTTGGCCGACAAGTTCCACATCATCGAACTTCACCGACCCGCCGGATGCTTTAACAATGCCCATAATGGAATTGATGGTTGTGGTTTTGCCCATGCCGTTGCGGCCCAAAAGGGTCGCCACTTCGCCGCTGCCGATTTCCAAATCAACGCCGAATAGTGCCTGTGACGAGCCGTAATGGGTGGTGAGATTGGAGATTTTCAGCATCGGCTATTCCTCTCCCAGATAGGCGTGGCGCACATCATCATTGGCGCGGATTTCGTCTGGCTTGCCGGTGGCGATAATCTTGCCATAGACCAGCACTGAAATCCGGTCGGCAAGGGCAAAAACCGCGTCCATATCATGCTCGATCAGGAGAATAGTTTTTTGCCCCTTCAGGGTTTTCAAGAAATTGATCATGGTGGTGGATTCTTCCGGCCCAAGGCCTGCCATCGGTTCATCCAGCAACATCATCTCAGCACTTGAGGCAAGCGCAATTGCCAGTTCCAACTGCCGGTGTTCGCCGTGGGAAAGGGCGCTGGCGGGCTCATCGGCACGGTTTTCCAATCCAACCTGTTGCAAGGTTTTCAGAGCGTTTTCGCGCAGGTGAGTGACCTTGCGAGCGGGCTTGAAAAGCTTGAACGAATGGCCGTCATGGGCCTGAACCGCAAGCGCCACATTGTCGAGCACCGACATCGACATGATCAGCGAGGTTATCTGGAAAGAACGGGTGATGCCGAGTTTGGCGCGCGTATGGGCAGGCCTGTTGGTGATGTTGCGACCTTTGAAGATTATGCTGCCTGAATCCGGGCGCACGGCACCGGAAAGTTGCGAAATCAGTGTGGTTTTGCCAGCCCCATTGGGGCCGATAATGGCGTGAAGTTCGCCTTTGATAACCTCAATATTTACGTCATCTGTGGCTTTTACACCGCCAAATTGCTTTTTTAATCCAGATACTTGCAGGAGAGTGCTCATTTAAGTTCACCGCTCTTGCTTTTGAACAGGCCCATCAGCCCGCCACGAATGAACAACACAACGAGTATGAGCAACAGGCCGAATGGCAGATGCCAGTAAATGGTGAAGGATGAGAGGATTTCTTCCAGCAAAATAAATAAAGATGAGCCAAGGATCGGACCAAGGGCGGTGGATGCGCCGCCTAAAATCACCATGAACATCAGCTCGCCAGATCTTGTCCAGTGCATCATATCAGGTGAAATAAAGGTGGTGAAATTACCCAGCAGAAAACCCGCATAGCCACACATGGCACCGGAAATTACATAGGCCAGCAATTGATAATAATAGGTGTTGTAGCCAAGGGTTGCCATGCGTTCGGCATTGCCTTTGGTTCCCTGCAGCACCATGCCAAAACGTGAATTGACAATGCGGTTGACCAACAGCATGGCGATAAGCAGCGAGACATAACTGAGGCCGTAAAGCTGCATGGGACTATCGAGATTGATCAATGGCAATTCTGAACGCACATCAATGGTCAACCCGTCATCGCCGCCATAGACATCGAGCGACAGAAAGAAGTAATAGGCCATTTGCCCGAAGGCCATGGTGATCATAATAAAATAAACACCCTTGGTGCGCAGGCTGATTGCGCCGGTGAAAAGCGCAAACAGGGCGGAAAACCCGACGGCAAGCGCGATATGGAACAACCCATTATAGCTGGCCACCATTTCAAATTCGCCATAGGTGGCGTGATAGGCCGGAATGCCAACCGCATAGGCGCCAAGCCCGATAAAAGCCGCATGGCCAAAGGAAACCATACCGCCAAAGCCGAGGATAAGATTGAGGCTGACAGCGCCAATGCCCAATATGACCAGCCTTGTCGCAAGGTCCATATAAAATGCCTGACCGCTGAGCAGTAGAACCGGTGGCACGATGGCCAAAATGAGCATGCCCGCAATGGTGATTTTGCCAATGATGTTCATCTAGCGCACCTTGGGCGGGAACAGCCCTTGCGGGCGCACTGCAAGAATAACGGCCATCAGAATATAGATCATCATGGCGGAGACGGCGGGGGCGGCGGTTTCGGCTGCGTTTTCGCTCATCACCAGCTCAAACAACGAGTCGAGAAATGCGCGGCCCAGCGTGTCGATCAGGCCGATTATAATGGCTGCAATAAATGCGCCTTTCATCGAACCGATGCCGCCAACAATGATAACCACAAAGGCGGTAATAATAATCTGCCCGCCCATGCCGATGGAGGCTTCAGTGATGGGGGAGATTAGCATGCCGGCAAGGCCCGCCATCATGGAACCAAGCGCAAACACCAGCGCAAACAGTGTTTTGATGTCGATGCCAAGGGCAGAAACCATGGTGCGGTTGGAGGCGCCTGCACGAATAAGCATGCCAAGCCTGGTATAATTGACCAGCCACACAAGGCCGCCGGCAACGCCAAGCCCGGTTGCTATGATCAACAGGCGAAAGGTCGGGATTACCGCGCCTTCAAAGATTTCCACCTGACCGTCCAACCAAAGTGGCAGCGGCACAGATATACCTTCCGGGCCCCAAATCAGATGGGCAGAGGTATCGAGCACCAGTATCAGCCCGAATGTGCCAAGCACATGGTCAAGATGATCTTTTTCGTAGAGTTTTCGCGCCACAAACCGTTCAATTGCATAGCCAACAAGCCCGGTGAGCGGCAGGGCGACAAGTACGGCCAGCAGAAAATTGCCCAAATAAAAGGTGAGGGATGCGCAAATAAAAGCGCCGATCATATAGATCGACCCATGGGCAAGATTGACGAAATCCAGAATGCCGAAAACCAGCGTCAGGCCCGATGCCACCAAGAACAGCAATAGACCAAGCTGAACGCCGTTGATCACCTGAACAAACAGAAGCGTGTAATCCAATGAAGATTATCCGTGAGTGAGTTTAAAAAAATGGCCGGGCTTCAGGAACGCCCTTTAAGCCCGGCCATTGATGGTTAAGCGATTATATGCCTATTGCATTGCGCAATCTTTGGCATATGGGTCCTGGTGGCCCTCATAGACGGTTTTAACAACTTTGGTTGTCCAAGCGCCATCGGCTCCGGCAACTACCTCACGCAGATAGAAATTCTGAATGGGCATATGGTTGTTGCCATAGGTGTATTTGCCGCGAACTGATGGGTAGCTGGCAGACTTCATTGCAGCCCGCATACCATCCATATTTTTCAGATCGCCTTTCACCGCTTCTACTGCTGACTTGATCAGGAAGATCGAGTCGTAAGCTTGTGCCGCATAGAAAGAAGGATATGAGCCATACTCTTTGCGGAAGTCAGCGACAAAGCGTTTGTTTTGCTCGTTGTCTAAAGTTGGGTCCCATTGTTGAGTAAATTGAGAACCCAGCACGTCGTTAAATTTAGCTGCCTGAAATTTTGGCAGCGACAGCGCATCAACCGTGAATGTGGTGTAGAGCGGCAATGATGATTTCAAACCAGCCTGTTGATATTGCTTCATGAATGCGCCACCGGCTTTGCCCGGATAAAACACAAACAGACCTTCTGCACCGGATGCCTTGGCTTTTGCCAATTCGGCGGAAAAATCGAGTTGAGTTGGCCATTTGGTCATGTCGGTGCCAACAATTTCGCCCTTAAAGGTGCGCTTTACACCGGCAACCATATTTTTACCGGCCGCATAATTTGGTGCGATCACATAGAGTGATTTAACGCCCTTCTGGTTCAACACTTCACCCATAGCCATCGGGGTCTGGTCGTTCTGCCAGGAGGATGAGAAGAAGTTCTCGTGGCACAATTTGCCAGCAACCGGGCTTGGGCCGGCATTGGCGGAAATCAGGAATTTACCAGCATCCAGCACAGACTTGCGTGATGCAAGCAGCACATGGCTCCAGATATAGCCGGCAACGAAATCAACATCGTCCTGTTTTACCAGCTTGTCGGTGGCCTGTTTGCCGGTTTCAGGTTTGAAGCCATCATCTGCAAAAATAAGGTTGATATCGAGGGCACCCATTTTGCCGCCCATATGTTTGACCGCGAGGTTTACTGCATTTTGCTGGTCTTTACCGATAACGGCGGCACCGGTTGTTAGTGTGGTGACAAAGCCAATTTTAACTTCAGCTGCCTGAAGTGCGGTGCTTGCAAGCAGCGTTGCTGCAATTGTTGCGGTGATGAGTTTTTTCATGTTTTTATCCTCCCAATGGACATTATTATTTCTGAATTGAATATTGCTCAATTGCGCGAAGCCTGCAACAGCTTGCCTCTCTATTGCAATAGTAAACCAGTTGTTGTGATTAACAGGTGAGTGATCAAAGCGCCGCAAATTGCTTTCGCGAGCTTGTAAATGCGCGGTATCTCTGCCTCCCGATCAACTGAACCATTTATGTTTGCATGAATTATAATGCAATGTATTTTAAGTTTAAAGTAATTACCATTTCATCGCAAGTTGTTTGTTCTTGCTTGTCGCCTCTACGACGAAATTACCCCACGCAATTGTTACCCAAATCGACCGCCATTTGGGCTATGTGTATGCAATAAGGCACTTAAAGCGGGTAGCAAAACAGGGTTTGAACGATGATTTATTTGAAGAATGCCGGATTGCGGATGATTGTTGGTCTGTTTTTTCTGTTTACAATCACCTCGACTTCGGCTTTTGCGGCATCTGAAAAATTACCTGAAGGTGAGGGCAATCCGCGAATGCTCAATGCCACATCGCCCTATTTGCGCATTCATGCCAGTGATGATGTGCAATGGTATGCATGGAGTGATGAGACATTTGAACTTGCGCGCAAGCAAGGCAAGCCACTGATGGTTTCGTTTGGCTATACGGCCTGTCACTGGTGCCACGTGATGCAGGAAACCCATTTTACCCAAAAAGACATTGCCAAAACCATCAATGATAATTTTATTCCAGTGATCGTGGACCGCGAGCGCCGCCCGGTGCTGGATGAAACCTATATGCTGGTGACCGAGGTTCTGACCGATCGGGGTGGCTGGCCAAATACAGTCTTCATGACTGCGGATCGTAAGCCTTTTTATGGGACCGGCTATGTTTCTGCCGATGATTTTCGAAAAATTCTGGCGGCAATTGATGAAAGCTGGAAGGGGCAAAAATCCGGTGTTTTGGCTGAGTCCAAGCGGCTTTCAAAGCTGTTGAACACTTATTTGACCCGGCGGGAAGATGCCAAAGAGCTTTCTGATGAGTTGATGAAAAAATCCTCGGCAGAACTGGCGGGCCAATTTGATGAATTTGCCGGCGGATTTGGTGGTGCGCCGAAATTTTTTCAACAGTCAATTCTAATGTTCCTGTTGCAACAGGCCGAGCGCAATAATGACAAGCAGGCACTTGATGCGGTTGAACTTACATTGCAGGCGATCATATCCGGTGGCATTCATGACCAGATTGAGGGCGGGCTGCATCGTTATGCGGTTGATCCCGCATGGCGCATCCCGCATTTTGAGAAGATGCTCTATGATCAGGCGATGATGGCGGAGGCCTATGTGGAGGCTTACCGGATTACCGGCAAGGTCGAATATGCCAAAATGGCGCGGAAAATTCTTGATTACGTGTTGGCTGATCTGACATCGCCGGAAGGTGGGTTCTATTCGACCCGCGATGCGGATTCTGAAGGCGAGGAGGGCACCTATTATGTGTGGTCTGAGCCGCAATTGCTCAAGGTGCTTGGCGCTGATGATACGGCCTATGCTATCAAGATATTTGAGCAGGTGGGGGATGGTGAATTGGCCGGCAAGGTCATTTTAAACCGTGATCAAATCAAAGGCCAAACGGTGCCACGGGTCGAGCAGATATTGGCAAAACTTGCCGCCGCACGTGCCTTGCGCATTAAGCCGCAGCGCGACGAGAAGATTGTCGCCAATTGGAACGGTATGATGATCAGTGCCTTTGCCCGTGCTGCGGTGGTATTGGATGACAATGATTATGCAAGTGCTGCAACCAAGGCTGCCCAATTCATTTGGGATAAATTTAGCAAAAAAGATGGTACGATTTATCGTTCCTATTTTCATGGAAAAGCGGAAATTGATGCCGAACTGGTGGACTACGCGTGGCTAGGGCGATCCTATTTAAAGCTGTTTGATCTGTCCGATCATGCGATCTGGTTGCAGCGAGCGCAAAACATGCTGGCAAACATGGAAAAAAGCTTTGCTGATAAAGAGCATGGAGATTTTTATTCATCTGCTTCATTAAGTGGATTTGGCCGGACAAAATCACGACAGGATTCAGATATCCCTTCCGGCAACGGGGTGGCACTTGATCTGATTGTCGGTGTTGCCAAGCGGGTGGGTAGTCCTACAAATCAACGACGCACGGAGACTTTGATTGCGGCCCTTTCAGGCTTTGCCGCGGGCAGTCCCGCATCGGGCACATCCATTCTTGCGGCGGCTGATCGTTATGCCAATGGCGAGGTTGGGCCGGTGCAATATGGTGGCAATGGCAATGTGCGGGCCCATGCGACCATTCAAAACGGCAAAGTGGTGGTTTATTTGCGGGTTGAACGGGGTTGGCATGTGAACGCCAATAAGCCGCTGGAGGATTACCTTGTGCCAACCAAATTAAAGCTTGGCGGCAAGGAAGAGGGGGCTGAATATCCTGAACCCGAAATCAAGCGGCTGGGTTTTTCACCAAAGCCGCTGGCGCTGCTTGAGAACGAATTTCAAATCTCCTCATCGCAAAATGTCGGGGGTAACCTGGTTAGCGATGTGGAGCTGGAAATTCAGGCCTGTTCGGACAAGATTTGCCTTGCGCCGGACACGCTGAAATTTCGTATTGCGGCTCCTATGTCGGGCAGGTGAATTGAGGGTGGCCTAAACCATCGTTTCAGCCTCGCGGCGGATTTTTACCGCTAGCGATGTCTCATCAATATCCACATCGGCGAAGGTGATTGTGTCGCCTGCCGTGATGTTTTTGTTCAGCAACACATTATGCGCCAGGCCAATCGGCAGGGCACCCATTTCAATGCTTTTTTGCGCAGGGCAGGCCTTGCCCCAGACCGTATAGCCGCCTTCGCCATCAAGCCTTGCGCCTTTGACCAAATCCTGTTTGGCAATGGCCACCGCATCACCGCGAAAACTCTTTGATACGCCGGTGGGTTCACCCCGCAATGCTGCATTCAGCACGGAAATTCCCAGTTCCAACCCGATCAGATGGAAGGGTTTATACATGGAGGCATAACGCCCTGTTGTATCGGTTGAAAGGCCGTATTGCTGAAAGCAACTGGCGGCGTAGTCATTCGGTGCTTCAAAAACCACATAAACACCCCAACGCAAATCGCGGAATACCGGGCGGCCATCGCGCTCGATGGAGGAAATCACTTCCACAAGGCCGGGTCGCTGCAATATGCCACCGGCGGCTGCCGGGCGTAAGACATTCGCCAGATCATCAACCCCGCAGGGTGGAAATTTCAAGCCATTATCAGGTACAGAAAGCCCGCAAGCATTAGCGATTGCCGCCATTTCAATCGCCGATTTGGTGCCGTCGAGAAATGAGTTGAACATTTGCGGGTTCATATTGGCGGCCTTGGCCTCATCTTCGCTGATGCCGTAATGGGACCAGACATTATCCGGGGTAACATGATGATATTCCGGTAGATATTTAGTGCCCTTGCCGGCGGCGGTGATTTTGAACCCGGCAGACCTTGCCCAATCGACCATTTCGGCCACAAGTGCGGGTTGATCACCGTAAGCCATCGAATAGACAACGCCCGCAGATATTGCCCGTTTGGCAAGTGCAGGGCCAGCCAGCACATCTGCTTCCACATTGACCATGATAATATGCTTGCCATGGTCAAAAGCTGCAAGCGCATGGGCAATTCCGGCCGCCGGATTGCCGGTTGCCTCAATCACCACATCCACGTCATCACGGGCGCAAAGCTCGCTGCCATCTTCGATAACGCTGGTTGCAGCTATTTGCTCATCGCTCCAGCCGACATTTTTGCAGGCGGTTTTGGCGCGCTCGATTGAAAGGTCTGCAATGGCGGTGACTTCAAGCCCGTTGGTGGTTGGAACCTGATTTAAAAACATCGAGCCGAATTTTCCAGCACCGATAAGTCCGACCCGAACCGGGCCTTTTGTTTCCATTCTTGCTTGAATAAGAGATTGCAGGTTCATTATCGAAATTTCCGAATTTGGTTGATTATTTTGGGGCAATTAGCCTACCTGTAACGGAATAAGTCAATCATTTGAATGATGCGGGAAAAATTATGCCAGAATGGCTTTTAGCAACATGCGCCACCTCAACAATTTCAACAATGCTGATTGTTGTTGCAGTGGTGATGTATTTGCCAAATCTCTATTTTAATTCCAATTCGAATGTCTTCAAAAAGAAGGAAAAACGAGAGGACAATAGCGGAGGAATTGAATTTACCCGGCTTGGTGTGATGGTCAATTTGTTCATTGGTATTGTGTCGGTTATTGGTATTTATCTGACCTTTCAGGGGTGTTGAAAATGTATCCCCTCCCGGCCTTGCTTCGCTCAGCCACCCTCCCTTGAAAAGGTGAGGGTTGGAGCAAGAGTTGAATTCTGATTTTGGATATTAAATGAACCTTTTGGACAATGGCGCAGCGGCGCAGATTATCAATGAAAACGGAACGTCTCCCATTATATTAGTGTGCGAACATGCAAGCGCGCATATACCGGCCGTGCTCAACGGTCTTGGGCTGGATGAGGGCGATCAAACGGCCCATATCGCCTATGATATCGGGGCGGAGGCCATGGCGCGAAAAATGGCCGATCAGCTCGATGCCCCGCTGATTGTGCAAAAATATTCGCGGCTGGTTTATGATTGTAACCGCCCACCTGAAAACCCCAGTGCCATGCCGGAAAAAAGCGAGACAACTGCAATACCCGGCAATGTGGGACTAAGTGCGGCGCAAAAAAGCGAGCGCGCGGAGCAGATTTACCGGCCCTTTCATCAAGCTGTCAGCGATTTTCTTGATCAGCGTGCGCAAGGCGATGTTGAGCCGGTTTTTGTGACCATTCATTCTTTTACCGCGACCTATTTTGGCAAGCCCCGCAGTGTAGAATTAGGCGTTCTGCATGATGTTGATACGCGCCTTGGCGATGCGATGCTTGAACATGCTCCCGGCGATTATATCGCGCGGCGTAACGACCCCTATGGCCCGGAAGACGGGGTGACCCATACGCTCAATCTGCATGGCGGGGCGCGCGGTTTGAAAAATGTCATGCTGGAAGTTCGAAATGACTTGATCGCCGATGCGGCAGGGCAGACAGTTTGGGCGGCGCGATTAACCAGCCTGTTGATGCGATCTTTGGCGTTGACCAAATCTCGATAAAAGGCTTACTTGGCGCGCAACAATAAAACGACCGCCTATATATTATTGGAGAACATAAAAATGCCTGGAATGCTTAGTCTCGATGAATTGAAAGCCCTGGTTGCAGATGGCTCTATTGATACGGTTCTTGCCTGTCAGGTGGATATGCAGGGCAGGCTGATGGGCAAGCGTTTTCACGCACAATTCTTTGTTGATGGTGGCTATGAGGAAACCCATTCCTGCAATTATCTTTTGGCAACCGATGCCGAAATGGAAACCGTTGAAGGCTTTAAATCCACCTCGTGGGAAATGGGCTATGGCGACTATGTGATGAAGCCGGATTTGGCGACCATGCGGCTGATCCCGTGGCTGGAAGGAACGGCGCTGGTTTTATGTGATGTGCTTGACCATCACACCCATCAAGGCGTGCCACATTCGCCGCGTGCCATATTGCGCAAACAGATTGCCCGGCTGGAAGAAATGGGTATGAAGCCAATGATGGCGACCGAGTTAGAGTTGTTCCTGTTTGATGACAGCTATGAGGAAGCAAAAGCGCTCGGCTACCGCGATATGCAATTGGCCAGCGCCTATAATGAGGATTACCACATTTTCCAGACCACCAAGGAAGAAGATGTGATGCGCGCCATTCGTAACGGGCTTTATGGTGCAGGAATGGAAGTTGAATGTTCCAAGGGTGAAGCCTCTGCCGGACAGGAAGAAATCAACGTCAAATATAGTGACGCCTTGAGTACTGCTGACAATCATTCGATCATCAAAAACGGGTGCAAAGAGATCGCATGGGCCAAGGGCCGGGCGCTTACATTCATGGCCAAATGGGATAAAGCTGCGACCGGTTCTTCTTCGCATGTGCATCAATCGTTGTGGAGCCTTGATGGTAAGGAGGCGCTGTTTTTTGACAAGGATGCCGAACACGGCATGTCGGAGTTGATGCGCCATTATTGCGCCGGATTGCTCAAAAACGCTGGTGATATTACCTGTTTTCTGGCCCCCAATATCAATTCCTATAAACGCTTTGCGGCCGGAACCTTTGCACCCACCAAGGCAATCTGGAGTTTGGATAACCGCACCGCCGGCTATCGGCTTTGTGCGGCGGGCAGCAAATCTGTGCGGATGGAATGCAGGGTCGGTGGTTCTGATCTTAACCCTTATCTGGCATTGGCGGCTCTTTTGGCAGCCGGAATTGACGGCATTGAAAACAAACTGGAGCTTGAAGCGCCCTTTGCGGGAGATGCTTACGGCGATAAAAGCCTGCGCGAAATTCCAACAACCCTGCGGGCTGCGTCAGCCGTGTTGAATAAATCCGATATGCTGCGCGCGGCAATGGGCAATGATGTGATCGACCATTATGTGCGGGCGGCCGAATGGGAACAGGAAGAGTTTGACCGTCAGGTGACCGATTGGGAAATCAATCGTGGCTTTGAACGCAGTTGATTGGGGATTTTTAAATTTGGTGGGCGTTTATGACCATTTCCGATGATACTCAACCCATTCGCGAGGCTGTTTGCAAGCTGTGTACTTCGTTTGGTGAAGACTATTGGAAGGATCTGGATCAGGCGCATGAATATCCAACCGAATTTGTGCAAAAGCTGACAAGCGAGGGGTTTCTCGGTTGTCTTATCCCGGAACAATTTGGCGGGGCAGGTTTGGGCCTAATTGAGGCTTGCGCCATATTAGAAGAGATTTCGCGTTCTGGTGGGCATCCGGGGGCCGCACATGCGCAAATGTATGTGATGGGCTCGCTTTTAAAGCATGGCAGCGAGGCGCAAAAGCAGAAATATTTGCCTGCTATTGCGCGCGGAGAATTGCGTTTGCAGAGCTTTGGCATTACCGAGCCAAGTACGGGCACGGATACCACGGCGTTAAAAACAACGGCAATTCGTGAGGGCGATCACTATATTATCAATGGCCAGAAAGTCTGGATTTCACGGGTTGAACATTCCGATTTGATGCTGCTTTTGGCGCGCACCAAACCGATTGCCGAGCGCACGCGCAAGAGCGATGGCTTATCGGCGTTTATTGTCGATTTGCGTGAGGCAGTTGGCAATGGCCTTCAGGTGCAGCCGATTGATGCGATGATCAATCATCATGCATGCGAATTGTTTTTCGATAATCTCTCAATTCCGGCGGAAAATCTCGTTGGTCGTGAACATGAGGGTTTTAAGGTTGTGCTCGACAGCATGAATGCCGAACGGATTTTAATCGCTGCCGAGTGCATTGGGGATGCGCGTTATTTCATCGACAAATCATCTGCCTATGCCAAGGATCGCGAGGTTTTTGGCAGGCCGATCGGGCAAAATCAAGGTGTTTCGTTTCCCATTGCCAGGGACTATGCCGAATGCGAGGCAGCCGCACTTATGGTTGAAAAGGCGGCGCACTTGTTTGATGCGGAAAAACCCTGCGGGCCTGAGGCCAATATGGCTAAAATGCTGGCGGCGGATGCCTCAAAAGCCGCCGGTGATACCTGTATGCAGGTACATGGGGGCTTCGGGCTAGCGCGGGATTATCACATTGAGCGCAAGTTTCGTGAAACGCGGCTATATCAGGTGGCACCGATTTCAACCAATCTAATTCTGTCCTATCTGGCCGAGCATGTGCTTGGGTTGCCACGGAGTTTTTGAGACCAATGAAACCGCTTGAAGGCATGTTGGTGATTTCGGTCGAGCAGGCGGTGGCCGCCCCCTTGTGCACGGCGCGGCTGGCCGATGCGGGTGCGCGGGTGATCAAGATTGAACGCTCAGAAGGCGATTTTGCCCGCAAATATGATCAGGCGGCTGGTGGGGCCAGTTCCTATTTTGCCTGGCTCAATCATGGCAAACAATCAATGGTGCTGGACTTTAAGCAAGATGAGGATGCGGCCCTGTTGCATCGTTTGATTGGCCAGGCAGATGTGCTGGTGCAAAACCTGGCACCCGGTGCAATGCAGCGGGCGGGCTTTGGTTCAAACGAGATGCGGACGCGAAATCCGACATTGGTTACGTGCGATATATCCGGTTACGGGGAAGCACCTGAACTTGCGCATTTGAAGGCCTATGATTTGCTGGTGCAGGCGGAATCCGGTTTGATTGAGATTTCCGGCGGGCCGGGCGAACCTGGCCGAATTGGCATTTCACTTTGCGATATAGGTGCCGGTATTACCGCCCATGCGGCGGTTTTGGAGGCTCTGTTGCTGCGTGAGCGTTCGGGCGAGGGGAGTGGCGTTGCAATTTCGCTGTTTGATGTGGCGGCTGAATGGATGAGCGTTCCGTTTGTTCATCAAGTTCATGGGGAGGGCGCACCTTCACGCTCGGGGCTGCATCATCCATCGATTGCACCCTATGGGGCTTATGAGACGGGTGATGGCGTTAAAACTATCCTGTCCATTCAGAATGAACGTGAATGGCAGCGGCTTTGCAATGAGGTGTTTTTGCAGGCGGATATGGCGGCAGATCGGCGTTTTAATTCCAACAATCAACGGGTGAAAAACCGTGCCGCATTGGACGAAGCGATTGGCAAAGTGCTTGGTGCGCTTAATGCTTCAGAATTTCGAAAGCGGCTTGGTGCGGCCAAAATTGCCTATGCGGGGTTAAACAATGTTGCAGATTTGGCCGCCCATCCAGCACTTCGCCATCGTGAGATTGTTGTAGGTGGCGGTGCGGCGCTGGCATTGCCCGCCCATCCGGTGTGTTGGGCAGGGTTGCGGGCGCATGGGGCGTCAATAGTGCCTGAAATTGGCGAACATAGCGCTTTGATAAGGGCGGAATTTGCTGATGATTGATGTTGAAAAATTTTACCAATGGGTGGGTAAAACCAAAAGTGCGACCGGCCTGATCAGTCTCAACACCTGCCGGGGGATGGAGGCCTTGCTTGACCGGCCACCGCTTCTGCAATCGGGCGATCCGTTGCCGCCGCTTTGGCATTGGCTTTATTTCCATGAGATTGCGCAGCAAAGCGCGTTGGGCCGTGATGGTCATCCAAAAAAGGGTGGTTTTTTACCGCCCGTGCCGTTGCCGCGTCGTATGTGGGCCGGGGGGCGGTTTGAGTTTGGCGTACCGATTTTGATTGGCGGTGAATGCGAAAGATTATCAACCATCAAATCTGTCGAGATGAAATCTGGCCGCTCTGGTGAATTGTGTTTTGTCGGGGTTGAGCATCAGCTCATTGTTGATGGTACATGCGCCTTTCGGGAAGAGCATGATATTGTCTATCGTGAGGACCCAAAGCCGGGAGACGCGCCAATCCTGCCTCTCAGTGCCAAAGGAAACCCTGACTTTTCGCAGATCATCACCCCGTCAGCGGTGATGTTGTTTCGCTATTCTGCGCTTACATTCAATGGGCATCGCATTCATTATGACCGCGACTATTGCCTCGATGTGGAGGCCTATCCGGGGCTGGTTTTTCACGGGCCGCTAACGGCAGTGCTGCTTTTGCAAATGGGGTTGGAACAAGCTGGAGAGCGGGCATTGAAGGCGTTTGATTTTCGTGCCATCAGCCCGCTGTTTGATGTGGCACCCTTTGAACTGCGCGGTTGGCATAATGGCAGTGAAATTGAATTGCAGGCGGTTAATCCCCAAGGCGGGCTTGCCATGCGGGCTGTTGCCACTTTCTGCTAGAGCGCACCCGTCTTTGCCGGGTGCGCTCTGGTTTCTTTCGCTCACGGCATTCGTGCTTCGCACGGCCTGCGCAGGCGCGGCATTAATTGCCGGGCCTCTCTTCGAGGCCTAACTGTTTCATTCTAAATTTGAAACAGCCTATAATTTATTACCAGACATCGGGCTTGATGCCCTTTTCTTCCAAAGCTTTGAATTTTGTTTGCAGGTAGCGCTGAAACGGCATTTCATCATATTTCTTTTCAGCAACAAATTCGAACATCGAAAGAAAATGGAACGGTTTGAAATAGCCCGGAATGCGGGCCACTTCCATTTCGAACGGCTCTGCCTTTTCTGTACCGGGTTTAATGAAAACAACCGTGGGGGTGAAATTGACCCGCCATTTTCGGGCCAGCTTTTTTTCCGGCAATTGGCTGCCGTCAAAATCGGTCATTTCGCGCGAGCCCCAAAGGTCTACCTGGACAACGACAAAGTTCTTTTTGATGTAATCGGTGATTTCCTTGCGGGCAAAATTGACCCGGTGCATTTCAGCGCAATAGGGGCAGCCACGTTGTTCGAATAAGACCACAAGCGATTTACCTTCGGCTGCCGCATCGGCGCGGTCTTCTTTTAAATCGAAAAAAGAATCCAGAAACCAGTCCTGTATGTGCAATCCATTATCGCCGATGGCCACATCGGTTGCGCTGATGCTGGTGCTTGTTGATGTGAACAAAGTGGACAATGCTGTGGTGCTGATTGCAGTGTTTTTGAGCAGATTTCGGCGGGTAATCATAATTCTCTCCAACAAATCGGGTGCGCGAAGGGGTTCAACACACGGGTCCATTATTGAGGTAATATATACCTGATTGGCTAAATTGTAAAAATTCATCAATAGTGTTTAAAACAATTCTAGGTGAACAACGGATAGAAAAAATGCAGGGAACAAAATTATCAGCACTGTTTTCAGGCCTCTTGATTGCATCAATCGCTACTATGTGGCTTGCCGTTACCGGGGCAAATGCCGGGGCAGATGTGGCAAATGAGTTTGTCGTTGAGGGTGAATATGAAGATGTTCAATATGATCTTGAAGACGCAATTGTTGGGCGTGGATTGACGGTTGATCATATTTCTCATGTGAGTGATATGCTGCAACGGACCGCCGGGGTGGTTGAAGGTGCTAAACAGATTTATAAAAAAGGCGAGCAATTTCAATTCTGTTCAGCCAAATTATCACGCGAAGCAATGCAGGCAGACCCGGCCAATATCGTGTTTTGCCCCTATATGGTTTATATGTATGAACGGGCGGACGAGCCGGGAAAAGTGCATGTGGGCTATCGCAAGCTGAACGAAATTGGCAGTGAACGCTCGGTTAAAGCGCTAAAAGCGGTCAATGATCTGCTGCATGGTATTATTAAAGAAGCATCTGGAAATTAGCAGTTTGAATTGACTGGAAAGGGCGCTATTTTGCGCCGTTTTTTCGGGCAATGTGCTGCACGCTCAGCAAGGCCAGAAGGCCAAACAGGGTGGTTGCGAATGTTAGTTTGAGCACCATTGTATAACCACCAATGTCCCAGATCATTGCCGCCAGCGTTGGGCCAAAGGCAAAGCCAAGTAAAAACGGCACGGCAATCATGCCTGACGTGGTGCCAAAACCCGAGCGGCCATGAACCTTCAAAATGATAACTGGTTTGACAATGCTGATAACGCCGTTGGCGGCACCTTGCAGAATTACAAACAGAATCAAAAGCCCTTCGACACTGCCGGTATATAATAGTGCGAGTGCGGCGATGCTCATGGCGATGAAACTGACATTGCCGATTGCGAATATCGAGACGTGGCGCTCCCCGGCCATCATCGCCAGTCGCCCGGTAACCTGCATTGGCCCGATCATCGCGGCTGCAAAAACTGCCGTATCCGGGTCCACTTTGTATTCTGCCAAAATCGGCAACAGATGCGGAATGATTGCGCCATGAGAGATCGCTGTTGTCATCAATGCGAATGCCAGTAGCCAGAAGCTGGCTGTTCGAAGCACGCTTTTTACCGTTGTTGCCTGCAAGGTTGCCGCGACAAGGTTCAATGCGTGGTGCCGGTCGGCATTGGTGCAGGCGGTCCAAACCAATGGTAACGAGATAGTTGCAACGGCAGCGGCATATATCAGCAAAGCACTGCGCCAGCCAATGAGCGCACTTAGATAATATGCGGCGGGGAAAGAAAGCGTTCCGGCGAGACCGGCCAAAAGAGTGACAAGCGTTATGGCGCGTTTGGCGTCACTGCCCAAAGCCCTGGTTAAAACCGAGAAACAGGCCTCATACAACATGCCGGACATTACCAATCCCAGACATGCCCATAGGGTGAAAAACTGCCAAAACTCCGTGACCCACGAAAGCAGCACCAGCAATATGCTCGCGGTTATTGAGCAGGTGGTGAAAACTATTTTGGCATAACCGCGATCAATGAGCCGCCCGACAATTGGTGCAGACAGGGCGGAAAGTACAAGTGCCGTGGTCAGGGCTGAGACCAGTGCAGTCTTTGACCAGCCGAATTCAGCTTCCCATTGCAACAGGAATGCGGGAAACGCATAGTAACTTGCGGCCCATAAAATGGTCTCTGCAATGGCAAAAGGCCAGATTATCGTGCGATAAATGTGTTTCCCGGTTGTAGGCATTAATACATCGTGTCCCAATGCTCACGGCAAATTGAATAGCTATTGCAAGTAAACTATTGGACACATTGCCTCATGGCGCAATATAGAATTTAGGAATATGAAGGCCTTTTAGCCGACCCATCCAACGACATCAGAGTTTCTGTTGCCATTTCATCGAGTCGGCATTTTAAATATCGATGGAATTGCCTATGTCGCTTAAAGTTGAACGCATTTTTCCATTCCTCGCATGGATTGGAAGTGTCAATAGATCAACCCTTAGATCTGACCTGATCGCTGGTTTCACCGGCGCTGTAATTGTGTTGCCGCAGGGCGTCGCATTTGCGGTTATTGCTGGCCTGCCGCCTGAATACGGGCTTTATACGGCCATGGTGACGCCGATTATTGCGGCGCTGTTTGGTTCATCGCTGCATTTGATATCCGGCCCGACAACGGCGATTTCGATCGTGGTGTTTTCGGCTGTCAGCAATCATGCGGTTCCCGGATCGCCTGAATTTGTGTCTTTAGCATTGACCATGACCCTGATAGCCGGGGTGTATCAATTTGCGCTTGGCGTTGCGCGAATGGGACATTTGGTAAACTTTGTATCGCACACGGTGGTGGTCGGGTTTACGGCTGGTGCTGCGATTTTGATCGCCACATCGCAAATTAAAAATGTGCTTGGCATTCATGTGCCACGTGGCGAGTCCTTCATAAACACCTGGATTGATGTCTGGCGCGGGCTTGGGGATACTAATTATTATATTTTGATGGTTGCTCTGGCGACATTGGCAACAGCCATTTTGGTTAAGAAAATTGTCCCGGCGATGCCGCATTTGCTGATTGCGCTGATAACCGGCGGGGCCATTGCATTTTCGCTGGATGGGCAAAGCAATGGCATCACATTTGTCGGGGAAATACCGGCTCAATTGCCACCGCTCTCGATGCCGGATTTTTCTTATTCCACCATAAAACAATTGGCGCCTGAGGCATTTGCGGTGGCGCTTCTGGGGCTTATTGAGGCTGTATCAATCAGCCGTTCAATTGCCACAAAATCGCATCAGCGTATTAATGGTAATCAGGAATTTATCGGCCAGGGACTGTCCAATATTGTTGGCAGTTTCTTTTCATCCTATGCCGGTTCAGGCTCATTTACGCGCTCTGGTATCAACTATGCATCCGGTGCGAAAACCCCATTGTCCGGCATTTTTGCCGCTCTAATGCTGATGCTGATTGTTGTGCTGATCGCGCCCTATTCGCGGTTTATTCCGGTTGCTGCAATGGCGGGCGTCATTATGGTGGTGGCCTATGGTTTGATTGATCAAGGGCAGATCAAGCATGTGCTTGAATCCAGCAAAACTGAAACCGCGATCCTGCTGACGACGTTTTTTGGCACTTTGTTTCTTGAGCTTGAATTTGCGATTTATCTTGGGGTGTTCCTGTCGCTGGTGATTTTTCTGGCGCGCACCTCAACCCCGGATATTGTTGTGCTGGCACCAGATATCGACCCGCTCTATCACAAACACGCGCTGGTGGATGTTTCGACCAAACCGGCGGTTCAATGCCCGCAACTAAAAATAATTCGGGTCGACATGTCGATCTATTTTGGTTCGCTCGACCATATTCAGAGCAAAATTCACAAGATTACCAAGCGCGACAAGGTCTATGATATTTTGATCATCGCGGAAGGTATCAATCTGATTGATTTGGCCGGAACAGAAATGTTGTTGCATGAGGCGGAACGGCTGGATGCGATGGGTGGCGGATTGTATTTTGCCGGTATTAAGCCGGCAGTTTATGAATCGATCAGCAAGACCCATTTGATTAACGGCATCGGCAATGCGCATTTCTTTGATGACAAAAAAGAGGCAATCGTAAAATTGACCCGATTGTTGCGGATGCAGGGCCGTTGCGAAAATTGCCGCGATCGGGTGTTCCGCGAATGCAAGGATCTGCCGATGCCCAAGGCGGCTGAGTAGGCTGGCTCCACTTCAATTTACGTTGTGCAATGCGCATCCACTATCCGCTGTACCATTGGCGCATAGTGGGAAAATGGTTTAGTTTTCAGCGCTGCTCGCTTGCCTGCATCATCATAATGGCGAACCTTGATTAGATCGGCGAGGTTGGGTTGTTTTTCAAATTCTTCTACCTCCTCAGCACTCATCGGCCCGCCCTGCAAATTGAGCGAATGGACAGATGCGTCCGATAGGCGGTTGAAATATTCAGGTCGCGTTGCGCACAAATAACGCTTTGCTGCCACGTGGTGGCGAACGCAATCGGTGACAAGAGTGGGGAAAAACCGTTGCAGCACGTTTGCGCCCGCCACTTCGTGCAGGCGGTCATTGGTATCATCCATTGAAAATGTACCAAATTCACTGGTGAAATGGCCAATATCATGCAGCAATGCCGCAACTATAATGGCTTCCGGCTCGTTGGCGCTTTCCGCAAAATGTGCACCTTGTAACATATGTTCGGCCATGGTGACGGGCTCGCCCAGATATTCCTCACCGCCGCGGCGCTCAAAAATATTGCCAATGAAAGCCACGATAGTGTCGGACGATAAATTGTTGTGATCGATTTTGTCCATTAGCGGGCCTCGTTGAGCTGGTTATCGAGTGATGCCAGTTTTGACATCAATCCATCCTTATCTGCATAACAACCTTGTAGCCATCTTGTGCCGGTGCCGGAATAGGCCTTGCGGGCGTGCAGGATGCGGGTGTTGTCAATGACAAAACATTCGCCGGGTGAAAGACGGAATGTTACTTCCATGGCCGGGTCGTCAATAATTTCGCCAAGTCGGCGATAGGCATCGTAAAAGGTTTGCATATCTTCAAATGGCACATCTGTAATTGCGGCGGTTGAACGATTGTTGAATCTTATTCCAATCAGTTCCCCATCTGGTGCGAGTTCTATCATTGGGCGGCGGGCGCGAAGCGTTGCCTCTTTGTTGCTTGAATATTCAAACCGGGCGCAATATTTGGCAAGCACTTCAAACCATGCGGGACTTTCATTACGCAGACGTTCGATTGCTTTAAACCCGTCGACCACCATGTTTTCACCACCTGCGGCCGAGCTTTCAAGGCAATAGAGCACTTGAATTGTGGGGACCGGGTCGCGGTAGGGATTGTCCGTATGGGCTTGCAGGCCAAGGCCGGTATAGGCGAGGTTGGTTGGGTTGATTTCGGTTAGCACTTCAAAGTGCCTGCCATAGTTGGTTTCGCGCACATAGCCAAAAAGCTCGACTACACGCATCAATGAAAGATCATCAATGGGGCCGTTTTTCAGGGTCCCGAAACCGTATTTGGCAATGTTTTGCAGCCAATTCTGTCGTGCTGAAGGGCTTTTTTCAACTTCACGGAAATCGGCGGATGGAATTGCGTTGTTTAATTTACTGTCCCAGATTTCAATATGAGAAGCGGTCCAGCCTTCAACCCTGTTCTTCGAGGTGGTATCATAGGCATGATCCAGCAGCCATTGTATATCATACTCGATGGATTTGTTATCGGGGTGAAATGTCAATTTCAACCTATCATCGGAAATTGATACCTGACTGATATGAATGTTTTTTGGGATGTCCCACAGGGTAATTAACCGTTGCCCATTGCCAGGGTCACGGGTTTTGCTGTCTGGTGCATTGTCCCGCAGCCAAACGGCATGGAACCTTTTCGGATTTTCTGAATTCTTCGAAATGGATAAAATATTTCCGTTATCACTTATGGTGAAATTATACATGGTGTTGTGCCTGCAATTGACATTATTGTGGCAATACTGACCTAATTACTCATAATGGCAATCAATCAAAATTGATAATTAGGGGTGGTTTTCCTTATGAATAGACAAAGACTTGAGAGCCTGCCGCTAGAGTGGGTAAGGGTATTTGAAGCGGCTGGGCGTACCGGGAATTTTACCGCAGCAGCACAAGAGGTTGGCCTTACGCAGGCAGCTGTCAGCCAGCGTGTTCGTAATCTTGAGGCCCGCATTGGCGCACGTTTATTTATTCGACAGCCGCGCGGCGTTACGCTCACCATAGAAGGTGAAGCGTGGCTTCCCCATGTCAGTCAGGCGCTCAAGGCGCTTAACCGCAGTGCGGAAGAATTGTTTGGCAAGCCAATAAAGTCTGTTGTAATTTCCGCCAGTGCCTCAATGACCCAATTGTGGATTGTACCGCGCTTGGCCAAGGCGAAATCCAGACATAGTTATCAGGTCTCCGTATCGACCATGAATATCATGAGTGATTTTCCTGAAGCGCGGGCAAATGTTGAAATACGATACGGGGCCGGTCATTGGCCAGAGCAACATCAGGTGCAGTTGTTTAAAGAACGACTGGTGCCAATGGCAGCTCCCGGGCTGGTCGCCAATTGCTCGGATTGGCACGATCTGCCCCGGATTGCCTATTCCGGCCCACGTCCGGGTTGGCAACAATGGGCCAGTGAAATGGGCAATTGTGATCATCGAGTGCCGACATTTAGATTTGACAATTTTGTCGCTGCCCACAATGCAGCAAAAGCCGGACTTGGGGTGTTTTTGGGGTCCACTCCACTTTGCGGTGATGCATTGGAGGAGGGCACTCTTTTGCAGCTTTCAGAAAGCGTGCTTGAGCGCGATGAGGGCTATTGGATAACCGCCAGCGAGCGGATGCCAGTTAATCAGTGGGGCGATTTGGTTGGGCTGCTGAGCGGAGCTTGAAATGTTGCGTAATAAAAAGGCCGCTTCTTGCGAGGCGGCCTTGTTATAGCAGGGGTGATTGATTTGCGATTATTCGGCGGCGAACTGGTTCATGGTGTTGTCTTCACCCGAGGCTTTGAGTGCCGCATCGCCGGAGAAATATTCCTTATGGTCA
The DNA here is from genome assembly GCA_024280375.1 of Alphaproteobacteria bacterium. Classification (GTDB taxonomy): domain Bacteria; phylum Pseudomonadota; class Alphaproteobacteria; order Rhizobiales; family Rhizobiaceae; genus SZUA-100. The sequence continues at coordinate 74,124 of JAJRQF010000040.1, forward strand.
TCACCAATGTCGGAACCGGCCATGTTCTGGTGCTTGACGCAGGCAATGCCCTGACGAATTTCTTCGCGCTGTACGTTTTTCACGTAACCGAGCATGGCTTGATCGCCAAAATATTCTTTCGCCAGATTGTCGGTCGAAAGGGCTGCCGTGTGATAGGTTGGCAGGGTGATCAGGTGATGGAAAATGCCGGCTTCACGGGATGAATCTTTCTGGAATGAGCGGATTTTTTCGTCTGCTTCGCGGCCAAGGTCGGTTTCATCATAGTCAATGCTCATCAGCCGATCGCGGTCATAGGCAGAAACATCTAGGCCCTCTTCTGCCCATGCATCATATACTTGCTGGCGGAAATTCAGGGTCCAGTTGAAGCTCGGTGAATTGTTGTAAACCAGTTTGGCATTTGGAATGGTTTTGCGGATTTCGTTGATCATGCCACCGATCTGGGAAATGTGTGGTTTCTCGGTTTCAATCCACAACAGGTCGGCCCCATTCTGCAGCGAGGTGATGCTATCGAGGACGCAGCGCGCTTCGCCAGTACCTTCGCGGAATTGGAAAAGATTGCTGGCGAGCCGCTTCGGGCGTACCAGTTTACCATTGCGGTTGAGAACAACATCGCCGTTTTTCATGTCTTCCGGTGCAATTTCTTCCACATCGAGGAAGGAATTATATTGATCACCAATATCGCCCGGCTCGTTGCTGACGGCGATTTGTTTGGTCAGACCGGCGCCAAGCGAGTCCGTGCGGGTAACGATAATGCCATCGTCAACGCCAAGTTCCAGGAATGCATAGCGGCAGGCGCGAATTTTGGCGATGAAATCCTCATGCGGTACGGTGACCTTGCCATCCTGGTGGCCGCATTGTTTTTCATCCGATACCTGATTTTCGATCTGCAGGGCGCATGCACCGGCTTCAATCATCTTTTTGGCCAGCAAATAGGTCGCTTCCGCATTACCAAAGCCCGCATCAATATCGGCAATAATTGGCACCACATGGGTTTGGAAATTGTCAATTGCATTTTGAGTAGCGGCCTCTTTGACCTCGTCGCCAGCTTCACGCGCCTTATCAAGGTCTTTGAACAACCCGCCAAGCTCTCTCGCATCAGCTTGGCGAAGGAAGGTGTAAAGCTCTTCGATCAATGCCGGCACTGAGGTTTTTTCATGCATGGATTGATCGGGCAGGGGGCCAAATTCGGAACGAAGGGCGGCGACCATCCAACCGGAAAGATAAAGATAACGGCGATCCGTGCTTTGAAAATGCTTCTTGATGGAAATCATTTTCTGCTGGGCAATAAAGCCGTGCCAGCAACCGAGCGACTGAGTGTATTTTGCCGGGTCCTGATCGTAAGCATCCATGTCTTTGCGCATGATGGCTGCAGTGTATTTAGCCACGTCCAGACCGGTTTTAAATCTGTTTTGCAAGCGCATGCGGGCCACATATTCAGGATCAATCGCGTTCCATGCATTGCCATTTTGCTGCACGAGGTTGGATACATTATCAATTTCATCGCGGTAGGACATGCCGAGCTCCAATGTTGTTTATATTTGTAATTCTTGTCAAAATTGCTGTCCGGGTGGGAAACTGACAGTGATTTGGCGAATTACATGAGTAACAGGGGTGGTTAGGGAGAGGATTTATACCTTTACGGTGAAAAAACATCATGTTTTTCGCCGTATGAGGAAATATAATTGTAATTTTGTAAATTTATGTATGGGCTGGGCGAGAAGTTGTGAAGATATTTACAATATTTCGCTTTCTCTAATTTGTCGTTCGCTTGCGCGTGAACACGTGCGCTCACTTTAGTATTCCGTTCGCTTGCGCGTAAACACGTGCGCTCACTTTAGTATTCCGTTCGCTTGCGCGTAAACACGTGCGCTCACTTGATATGCTCCAACTGAACCGATAGGTGAAGCGCGAAGCGCCCTCGCGGAGCAATGGCAACGCCATTTGCGTGAGCGCTTTATTTAACGTTCGCTTGCGCGTAAACACGTGCGCTCACTTTTTCTAAGGTTCATGTTTTGCGCATCGCTTCGCTCTACGTGCAACAAGAACTATGCGTTACGTTGGATTCCCCTCCGTGGCAGGGCAAGCGCCAGAATGGCGTGCCAGCCCGTGAGCGGATGGCCGGGCGGAAAACATATAAGTACCAAAAAAAAGGCCGCCCAGATGAGCGGCCTTTTCAAAACGTGTAGAGACGATATTAGCCAAACATGTCGGCAGAAATCGCATCATACCAGCCAACTGATTCCTCATAAGTTGCCTTACGGGTATCAGCGTCTTCATCGCCTTTGGAGATGAACTTGCTGGTAACGTCGATTTTCTTGTCGCCTGCAACATAGGCGGCACCAACTTTGATGCCATCGTCTGCTGCAATCAGGCTCCAGCAGGTATTGGCGAATTTGGAGCCAAATACCTTTGAGCCGGTCAAGGCACTGCGCGCAGCAGCGGCAGCAACTTTTGCCTGACTATTGGCCGAGAAGCCAGATTTTGGCATTGATTTAGCAATTGAAGAATCGCCAATCACATGGATGTTTTCATCCATTGTCGACTGCATGGTTGCCGGTACAATCGGGCACCAGCCACTATCATCGGTCAAACCCGCAATTGATGCGATCTTGCCAGATGTGTTGGCCGGAACCACACATGCTGCATCAGCCTGGAAAGTATCCAGATCTGTTTCGATGGTCATTGCGCGATGGTCGATTTTCTTGATGCCGCCATGCACGGAAGGTGCGAGCCACTCAATCATACCGTCATAATGGGTTTCCCAACCAGCCTGGAAAAGACCCTGTTTGGAAAACTTTTCTTTCTGGTCAAGGATAACAATTTTCGCAGTTGGATTTTTCTCTTTGAAAATCTTGGCGATCATCGATACCCGCTCATAGGGTCCAGGAGGGCAACGGAAAGGATTTGGTGGGGGAACCATAACGAAGGTTCCTCCTTCCTTCATGTTTTCGACCTGTGCCTTGAGCAATTGTACCTGACTGCCGGATTTCCAAGCATGCGGCATGGCATTGGTTGATTCAATTGAATATCCAGGAATTGCCTCATATTTCAGATCAATACCAGGAGAAACAATCAAACGATCATAGGGCACCATTGCGCCGGATGAAAGCACGACCATCTTTTTCGCACGATCAACAGAAACAGCCCAGTCATGCACGACATTAATACCGTGGTCATAGGCCAGTTTGTCATAGGTATGACCAATGGATTCATAGTCGCGAATACCACCGAGATACAGATTAGAGAAAAAGCAGGTGTAGTATTTTTTGGTAGGCTCAATCAGGGTCACTTCGATTGCGCCCTTTGAACCCATGGCAACGTAGCGTGCGGCAGTAGCACCGCCCGCACCACCGCCAATGACAACAACTTTAGGTGTTGCCGCCTGTAGCAATGTTGGTGCGCCAATTGCGCCGACAGCTGCTGATGCACCTGCCAGTTGTCCAAATTTTCTGCGTGAGATTTTTGCCATTATTCCCTCCCAATGGTCTTGTGAAATATTTACGGGTTTGGTTATTCGCTGTCCTCTTTTGGTTTGATTGTCGCGAAATATTGAGCCAAAGAAGTCATTTCATCGGCACCCAAACGGGTTGCGATGTTCTGCATAACCTTGCTTTCAAGCTCTTTGTCTTTGTAGGCCGTCAATACGGCTATAAAGGATTCGGGATCCCAATCGATAATGCTGGGAATATTACTCTCTTTGCCTGAAAGTAAATGACAACTAGTACACTCAGATGCCAAATACTCGCCATATTCTAAACTGACTTCTGCAATTGATGATTGAGAGTATAACGCAAACACAAGCGTTAACGCAAAACTGCGCACCATGTATATCATGTAGTTCCCACACTATTATTCGTTTAGATGAATGTTTATATATAAACTTTAATAAATCAAGCTAATAATACTATATTAGACTATTCTAATTAAATAGAATTCCTTATGCGGAAATTATTGGTCTTGTAAGTATCTGTAAACCCTGACATTTTTAAATTTTACTACACTGTGAGCGGATTTGTTTTTAAGCTCCACTTATTATGTTGATCTTGAGAATGGCTCAATTTAGCAAATTGTGTCGAATTAAGTATTGGAGGATAGACACATGCGGTTTGTTCATTTCTAATATACTGGTTTCTAATCATGTCGGGCATAAGGCAATTATGTTGAAGTTTTCGATTATCCGCACAATTGCGATCGCGCTGATAGCATGTGTCTCGACGGTTTCTTTCGCCAATTCAGCGACGCTTAGCATTGGTGTTTTGGCCCATCGCGGTGCTGAGTTTGCGCTTGAGCGCTGGCGCCCGACGATTGCCTATATTGATGCCCGTTTGCCGGATTATAATGTCGTGTTGCGGCCATTATCGCTCGAGGGGGTTCAGGCGGCACTTGATAATAATGAGATTAATTTCCTGCTGACAAACCCTGGTCATTATTACGGCGTTTCCGATGCATTTCGGCTCACCAAGGTTGCCACGTTAAAATCTGATCGAAGTGGCCAACCTGTCACAGGAAACAGATATGGCGCGGTAATATTCACCAAGGCAGACCGGCTTGATATTCGCTCCCTGGGGGATTTGAGAGATAAATCGTTTGCAGCAGTTGCGCCCAGTGCTTTTGGCGGTTTTCTTGCAGCTGCCTTTGCCATGCAGAGCAGTGGAATTGACCCACACAAGGATTTGCGGGCAATAAAATATCTGGGCTTTCCGCAAGATGAAATTGTTATGGCAATAATTCGGGGGGAGGAAGATGCGGGAACCGTGCGAACCGGAATTATTGAATCTATGATCGCGGCTGGAAAAATATCACCAGACGATATACGCATTCTCAATCCGCAGAAGATTGACGGGTTTGATTTATCTCTCTCGACCAACCTGTTTCCTGAATGGACCTTTGCGGCGACGCGCATAACTTCGGCTAAATTGCGCAAGCGCGTTGCCCAGATTTTGTTTGCTATTGATGAGGCAAGTGAGGCGGCTCGTCAGGGGCGCTATGGGGGCTGGAATACACCGATGTATGATGGCGGAGTTCGCAAGCTTTTGCTGGCTGTTCAAAAGGCGGGCAGCAAGCGCGAGCCTGATATTTACAGGTGGGTAATATCTGGCATTGCGATTGTGGTCTTGTTTGGTGGTGGGGTGCTTTATTGGCAGCTTAAATTTGTCCGCCAAAAACCACGCGCCGCGAGCAACAATTCTGATGGTGGTCAATTTCTAAGGCTGACGCCTCGTGAAAATGAAGTTCTGGGGCTGGTGGTTTCGGGAAAGACCAATAAAGAGGTTGCGAGAGCGTTGAACATTAGTCCCAAAACTGTCGAATTCCACCGTAAACACCTGATGGAAAAACTGGACGCTGATAGCCTGGCAGATTTGGTTCGCATTGCCATTGAGCGCGAATTGCTCGGCAATCAGACAGGTTAATAGGCCTAAACCTAGGGTGTTTCCGAGGGTGATGTACAGGTTCATACCAGCTATTAAATTGGAGTTTAAGCTTTTATCCTCTCACAATCATACGCCTCAATTCCGATCAACGAACCGGGGTTTGGCGGTGACCAATTTGGGAGGAGAAAACCAATGAAAATCATAGCATCCATAGGTCTTGCTTTTGCGTTATCCGCATCAGCCGCTTTTTCAAGCTTTGCTGCAAGTGACGCGGGCCATTTAAAGGATTATCGTACATTCAATTCAGATGGCACGATTGACTATGGCAAAATTGGCGATAGCTATTCAGCATCGCTGGTGATGTATCTGGCAGGCAATCAGTTCATGGTTATGGAAGAGTTGATCAAGGATTTTCAGGCCAAGCATAGCGATATTAAATCTATCTATGTGGAAACCATTCCGCCGGGACAAATATTGAAAGGGCAAATTCTCAAGCAGGGTGAAATCAACGGGGAGAAAACCGCAATGAACCCGGACCTGTTTGCCAGTGTCAATCTGGGTCACCTGAAAAAATTGAAGGCCAAGGGAATGATGAACGATTACATCGTCTACATTCATAACAAACTTCAATTGATGATTGCCAAGGGCAACCCGAAAAACATTAAGGGCGCAAAAGACCTTGGGCGTGATGACATTGTCCAGTCGCACCCTAATCCGCTGACCGAGGGAATTTTCAAATTCTACGGTTCTACGATGTTAAAGGAATTGGACCTGTATGAAAAAGTGACCGGCAATGCCAAATGTCGTTCGTGCTGGGCGGTTGAAGGCAAAACATGGTTTACTTCGCGCCACCACCGCGAAACGCCAGACCGGATAGAAAACAATCAGGCTGATGTGGGAATTGTGTGGGTTTCAGAAATTGCGCACGCCAAAAAACTTGGACGCCCGATTGATGGCGTTGAAATTACCCCGCCTTATGATCAGGCAACCAAGGTTAATTATGCAATTGGCCCGCTTACCGCTGGCCGCAATCAGGCCAATGCACTGGCATTTTTAAAATATCTGGCGACCGATAAGGCGCAGGATATTTATGCCAAATATGCATTTGTGAAGGCGACAACGGAAGAGTTGATTGTTCGCCCAATTCCGGGCAAATAGTCGGGGGTGATTTTTTGGTGATCCTGCCATTCATGGTAAGGATTGCCCACCCACAAGGAATTGATTTGATCTGTTGTGTATCCAGTGCAGAATGAATTGTGGTCGTTCAATTTCAATAATAGTAGACAAAATCTCGGGAGGAGAAAACAATGAAAAACCTAACCAAACTAATGATGGTCATTGCATTTGCATTCACCATATTCACCATTGCACCACAGAGCGTAATGGCTGAAATGAAAGTTCACAAGGTCGCCATTCATGTGGATGAGTCTGATCCAAAGAAGATGAATATGGCGCTAAACAATGTGAAGAATGTTCGCAAATATTACGATGCCAAGGGCGAAAAAGTGATTATTGAAGTGGTGGTCTATGGTCCCGGTCTTCATATGTTGCGCAAGGATACCTCGCCGGTTGCTGACCGCATCGCAAAAATGTCTTTGGAAATCGACAATCTGCAATTCTCTGCCTGCGGCAATACCCACAGCAAGATGTCGAAAAAAGCCGGCAAAAAAATCGAGCTGATTGAAGAAGCAACAATGGTTCCTTCTGGTGTTGTGCAGTTGATCGCGCTTCAGGAAGCCGGTTACAGCTATGTGCGTCCATAGACGCTGTAAGAATTGAAGCCAGTTTATTAGTCTTTACGCTCCGGGTGAAACCAAAAGTTTCCCGGGGCGTTTTTGTGCGATCCACCATTCTGCAAAAATCAGGTTTGGCACCCAGCACGACCATGCAAGTATCAGTGACGCCTGCTCATAGTTCATACCCGCCCCAAAAATCAGCCCGGCCAATTGAAGGCGCAAGGTTACTGCGGCGATTGTTAAGGCAAAAGAACGGATCATCCAATCCTTGTGTAGAGCTACCCGGCGGGCACGAATGTGCCAAACTGCCATTCCTGTGGTGAACATCCAAAGTGCTGAAAGTAAAGAAAACCCCCAAATGGCAATCGGGCCGGCGATCGCATTTAAGGCAAGTGACATTCCGCCAACCGCCCCCACCATCACCGCAATCACATAAACTCTGCCCGTCCAGCGGTGAACCCCCGGATATTGTTGTCGAATATTTTTTATGAACTGCGGAACCCCGCAAAGCAGGGCAATTGATGCTGCTGTGATATGCAGCAGAAAGAAGCCCCGTCGTTGTTGAATATGATCTGCCATATCCACAAAGGCCTGATCCAGTCCAAGGGGGAGGGCGCGAAGCGTTGCCAGTGCAATTAATATGCTGAATATTGCAGCGGTAATGTAGATTGTTTTGGCCACGGTGATATTCCTTCCTCGATCTAGACACTGTCAAGTTAATTGACCATATTGACAATGTCAAGATGGCGGTGAATAACACTGCAATAGATAATCTGGCCTCATAATTGGCACAAATAACACCCTTGTTACAAATAGTAGAAATCATATGACTGCCTCGGAAAAACCTTCACATCATCATGGAAACTTACGATCCGCGTTGATTAATGCGGGCGTTCAGTTGTTAAGTGAAGGTGGGCTTGAAGCCCTGACACTTCGAAAAGCTGCTAGCGTTGCTGGTGTATCGCATGCAGCGCCTGCCCATCATTTTGCATCGCTGACCAATTTGCGCAGCGCTATTGCTGCCGCAGGGTTTGATATTTTTGATGCTTCGATGAAGCGTGAGATTAAGAAGGTGTCATCGTCAAATCCATCAGCGGTAATTCGTGCTGCGTGCCGGGGTTACATCATATTCGCCATTGATAATCCGGCGCTGTTTTCATTGATGTTTGGCGGTACGGAATTGATCCGCGAGGAACCGCCCCTTGGTGCCAGTTCGAGCCTAGCCTATGAGACATTGACGCAAATCTGCCTGCCATATTCGAGGGATGCAAAATCACTGGAAAACATGCGTATGCTTGTTTGGTCGCTGGTTCACGGGTTCACCAGTTTGATGCTGGCGCAGCAGAAAAACTTTCCTTCGGCGGATGATGCAATTCGACAATTTGAGGAAATGCTTCCGGATTTTTCAAAGCTTCAGAATGGCGAGTAGTTTTTACCTATTTGGCGCGCCGAATTTTTGCTGGTCAAAATAGAACAGGTCTAAAAGAATTTACCGGTTAGCCAAAGGCCACCGATCAAAATGGCAAATGTTGCAAGTGTCACCAATAAAACTGTACCTGCTCCCGGCCGCACCTTTGCAGCGTGATCGTCATGCTGGCTCTGCTCAGGCTTTGCTGATTGGTCAGTATCGGAGTGCTGGTTGCCGTGTCCTGCATCATTGCCAACTGAGATAGTCAGCATGCCATGTTTCATATTGTTGACGACCAGCCACCAGTTTATCGGATAGGCAAAAATAAAACCAACGATCATCGCCATTGACATCACAAACCAGAATTCTGGCCGGCTGGGGTCGGGTGCGCCTTCGATGCGTGGCATGAGATATTTCATGGTGATGACCATGCCGGCCATCAGCAGGTTCATTGATACCAGTTCTGGAATAAAAGTTTCCTTGAGCGAGCGAATATAGGAACCGCCAACCATGTCGCGCATGGCGAATGCCTGAAAAAATGCCCAGCCAAAACCAAAGCCGAGTGCATATTCCAGGCCAAAATCTCCCCAGGCCGATAGGTGCAATATTGCGCCGATCACCGCTCCGACGATGATGCCAATGCCGTCACCCGCCGCACAATGCATGGTTGACCCAAGCACCTGTCGCCAGGTTGTTGATACATATTGCGCATGCGTGCCTTTCAAGGGCTCCCGGCAACCTAATACGTAGAAAAATGCGCCCAGTGGCCCGGTAAACGCAACCAGAATGACGAACGCCCATTTGAGCACAGCAGATTCTGGTGTTTTGGGAATGTCGATAATTATGAATGCCAGCGACAGGCCGGTTAATACGAACCAGACAAGCATGATACCTTCAACCATGGTGTAAGCCCTCTTGGTAAAGCGGTATTATTGGGCAAATTGGCGATATTGGAAAGTAAATTTCCTGTAACTTATGGGCCCCTGCCGCCCATGGTCATTCTAGAACGTATCGGTCTTTGATGGGCTCGCTCCATAAACGTTCGCTCACGGCCAATTGGGGCTTTTCTAACGGCTCAAGTTTTGCGCTTCGCGTTGCTCAACGTGCAACTAGAGCGACACCCCGGCGCACTCACTATGAGGATTGAAGCGTGTGTTATCAGTCAGCTAAATTTAGCGATCAGTTGTGCCGAGCTTTGCGGCCAGCATGACAAATGACAATGCAAAGGAGCGTTTCAGCCATCTAACCACATTGGGACGCGATATTACTTTATCGCGCACTGTTGCCGCTGCAAAACCAACGGCTAGAAAAACAATGAAGGTCATCGCCATAAAGACAAACCCTAATCCAAACATTTGAGAAATGGGATTGGGTGCGCTCGCGCTGATAAACTGGGGCAAAAATGCTAAGAAGAAAACCGATAATTTGGGATTCAGAACGCTGGCCAGAATGCCATGAAAGACAATTTTTCCATTGCTGCGATTGTCTTTTTCACCCTGAATGGTGAACGTCGAACTATCGCGAATTATGCCCCAGGCCATATATAACAGATACGCAACACCGGCAAACTTCACGACCTGAAACGCAACTGCGCTGGCATGTAAAATCGCTGCGAGGCCAAATACCGCTGCCAAAATGTGGGGAACAATGCTCAAGGTACTGCCGAGGGCGCCAAAGAACCCGCCTTTCCATCCTCGGGAAAGCGAGCAGGCAAGAGTATAAATCATGCCTGTTCCTGGAATTATTACCACAAGGAAACTTGTGATCAAAAATTCAATGGTCAAGTTCAAACCTCAAATTACATTCCGACAACCTTGATGCGGTCATTTTCCAGTGGGGGCACAACGCCAATTCGGGTGATGTATTTTTCCATCAGGTCATAAATCGCCGGACCTGTGGTGCCTTCATTAACCGATGCCCAGCCTGCGACCACATAATTTTGTGTGGCTTCAATTGGTTTGCCAGATTTAATGCTGGTCATGTTGGTAATGCGGTAGCCGATTTCTTTCTTCGGCTCGATTGTGTAGCTCATGCCACCAACCCGCACCATATCGCCGCCTTGCTGATAGAACGGGTCTTTGTTGAACAGGTTATCGCAGACATCTTCCAAAATGTCGTGGATCTGCTTGCCCGACATTTCCAACCGGTAAACCGAAGGATAGGTCATTGAGGTCTGGGTATAGAGATCATCAATGGTAATATCCTGACCCGGCAACAGGGTTGTGCCCCAGCGAAAGCCCGGTGAAAGCGAGATTTCAGCATCACGTTCTTCAATCAGACCCTGACAGATAAGATCATCCCAGGTGCCGTTAAAGTTGCCGCGACGATAGAGCAGGCCTTCGCTTTTGCCGATAACCCGCTGGCATTCCTGCTCGTAAGGTGCGCGCACTTCATCAATTTTAGCGGCCATTTCAGGGTCGCGGTCGATCACGTCTGAGAAAACCGGAATGAGCGATGAGGAGAAATCAACAACCTTGCCGCCTTTCACGTCCAGGTCGATACGGCCGAGATATTTGCCGTGAGAGCCTGAGGAAAGCAAAATGGTTTTGCCAACAGTGATTGCGCGTGGAATGGCATCATGGGTATGGGCGGCCAAAATAACATCAATGCCGGAAACAACTGTTGCCAGTTTTTGGTCGACATCAAAACCGTTATGGGAGAGCAGAACGACAACCTGAGCGCCCTCATCACGGGCTTTGTTGACGTTTTCCTGCAGAGTTTCCTGGCGGATACCGAACGACCATTCCGGGAACATCCAGCGCGGATTGGAAATAGGCGTATAGGGCATGGCCTGGCCGATGACAGCGACTCTAACGCCGCCCTTGTCGAACATTTTGGTGCTCTCAAATACCGGCTCTTCGAAATCATTATCAACGATATTGCTGGCGAGGAATGGATAATCCATTTGTTCGATGATTTCTTTTACCCGGTCTGCACCAAAGGTGAACTCCCAGTGGCCGACCATGGCATCCGGCTTCAATAGTTTGAAGCAATCGACCATGTCCTGACCGTTGGTTTTAAGCGAAGTGTAGGAACCCTGCCAGGTATCGCCGCCATCGAGCATCAATACTTTGTTGTCACCGCGCTCGCCGCGAATGGCTTTTACCAATGTGGCTGTGCGATCCAACCCACCCAGCCGACCGTAGGTTTTGGCCATGTTGACATAATCAACCATGGTATGGGCGTAGGAGAGGGGGCTTCCCTTATTAATTCCGAAATGGTTTAGAAAATCTTCGCCAACCAGATGTGGTGGTATGCCTTCAAAAGCGCCAACGCCAAAGTTTTCTGATGGGGGGCGGAAATATAGAGGTTTGAGTTGTCCGTGCACGTCTGTGATGTGCAGCAGAGTTACCTGACCCTTGGAATCAAACTTTAAGAGATCATCCTGGGTGAGTTTTTGCTGTGCAGCAGCCTTGGTCAGACCACTTGAAAAGCCGGTAACAGATGCGGTAACAGCTGCCCATTGTAAAAAATCGCGCCTTGAAAACATTACTCAATACCTCCCGAAATGGAATTATCTGAACAAAGAAAAAGGGCGCAAAACGCCCTCAATCTTAATTTTTATCTGGCGCGGCAAAATTACCGGGCGGTCAATTCTGCCAGCCTGCCAGGATCAGTTGCGAACTGCCGGGGTTTCAACAGAAAGGCCCTGACCACGTGATGCAACATAAAGTTCCAAAGCTACGAACTCGTCGCTACCAACCTTGAATGGTTTCGCACGGATGTTCTTCATGCAGCCTTTGAAGCGGCGGTGGACTGAACCAAGGCCATTCCATTTAAGTCTGTATGTCGGAAAACCGTTGATCTGCCCCTGACTTAGATGGTCAGCACGAATGCGTTTGCCATAATTGTCTTCGTGGCAGTTGGCGCAAGACATGTCGAGTTGGCCGACACGGGTATAATAAATTTTCTTACCCTTTTCTGCCCACTCGGTCATTGGTCCGCTGGTATCAATATTTACCGGCATGCCGCGAGACTGCAGCCCGATATATGAAGTCATTGCCAGCATGTCTGCATGATCAAATTTAATTTTCTCGGCGCCAAGACGGTCCGTGCGGCATTCGTTGATTTGTTGCTCAAGCGTAATCGGCTTGCCTAAATCCTTGTCCCACTTTGGCATGGATGCACGAACACCTTTCATGGTGTCTTCAGCTTTATCATGGCATGAGGAGCAAGATTTGCCCTTGCTGCCGGTAACGGTTGTCCACAATTCCTTACCGCGATCAACGGCGCTAAAAGCAGGATTGTCGAAGTCGTCAGTTTCAAGTGCCTGAGTTTCTTCGCTGCGGAAACGCCAGCCCGAATAAACCTCATCAAGCGGTCCGTCTTTTGCGCCCTCGACCATAGTGGTCATTTTTGCGCCTTCAATTACCAGCTCATTGTCGTCGGCATCTGCCAATGCAATGGTGCTGGACAGTGCAAATGCACCAATCGTAGCGAGCGTTAATCTTGTGAGTCTCTTATTGATCCCCATATTTTGTCCTCCCAGACCTGAATTCAAAAAATCAATCACTCAACAGCAATCTTTTTCTCTGTTGAATAAACTGAACCGTCATCGTCGGTCCAAGTGAATTTAAAAGTGCCTGATTCAGTTACTTTTGCCTTGAACTGCATGTAAGGATTGGCAGACACAGAAGGTTCCAGGTTTGCTGAAAATACTTCAGCACCATTAAACTCAACCTTGAAGTGATTGATAATTTTGCGAGGAATAAGCTCGCCGGTTTTCTTATCTTTACGCCGGCCCGATTCCATTTTGTGGCTGATCAAGGTTTTGATCGTGATAATATCACCCTTGGCCGCCTTTTTGGGAACCTTCACGCGTGGTTTGGATTTAGCCATTATATTCTCCTGATCGCTGAATTAGCCGCCGCAGCCGCCGATTGTGACCTTAACGGTTTTCTTATCCATAAAAATGGAACCGTCGCTCATTTTCGCCATTGCCAGCACTTCCTGGGTTTTCGCCAGTCTGATGCGGGTTGAGGCAGCGGCTTCACCACTCATCGGTGTGAAGTTGAATGTGCCAACCGCAGGTCCCGGGTTGCCAAGAGCCAGCAGCATCACAGATGCAACATGGTTGTCGGCAGTCATCGGGCTGTCTACAGTAAAGCTGATTGGAACCGTGTTGCCGTTTTCGGCAATTTCAGGGGCTTTGAGTTTGATTTTTCCAGCTGTGGCTTCTTTGCCGCCAGAAAATTCTGCAATCAGCTTGTCGGACTCTTCCGATGCAAATGCGATAGTCGCCTGGGAACCCAGGGTAGCAAAAGCAACGGCGCCCGCACCAAGCATAAACGTTTGACGTCTTGTCACGTTCATGGTTCTTCCTTCCAAGTTAAATGTTGTTGAACTGAGATAATTTATCCGCGAAGGGAATTATTTCAGGGTTTTAAGATAGGCAATTACGTCCTCAACCTGCTCGGCATTAAGGATGGTTTTACCCTTGAATTTTTTCATTGTGCGAATGCCATTTTCCAAACGATAAAACGAAGGCATAATGGTTGCTTCGCCAAGCACGGATTTTGAATTAATCATAATTGCGCGAAGCTGCTTTTCTTCATAGCGGCCAGCGACACCGTCAAGCGATGGTCCAACTTCTCCATGAAATGGTTGGCTAGCAAGGTCCTTGTTCGCATGGCACGCTAGGCAATTGCCCAGTTTGCGATTTGCGAATGTTTTCTTGCCTTTTTCTGCATCCCCGGCACCGCCGGTCAATGACTTTTCAAATGTGCCGTCTTTAATCATCGCCATTTCTGGTGATACGGTATTTGAATGAGATCCTGCTTGTGAGTACGTAGCACCCAAAAGCACAGCACCTGCGGCTGCAAATGCAATTACAAAACTCTTCTTCATAAATTATGCCCCTCCCAAGGTCTTATTTATGGCCTGATGACTAACGCTAACATCCGTAATTCGAAAACACAATATCAAATTCGAGTTTGTGAATAGAATGATCCTACGTGATTAACATTTGTCATCATATTTAAAATCGCCATACGCAAAAGTTCATTATAAACGTGTAGTTAATTCAAAAAGCAAATCTGGCATCTCAAAACAATTAAACTTTTGGCTAATGCGCCGAAAAGTGAAACCGCAGTAATTTGCTCAATTTGTCGCAGGATGAGAAATACCCGAAAATTCAAGATTTGTTTTCGAGTAAATTGTGTTTGGTTAATTGCTGAGGCGGCCTTGCTCGCGCAATTCATTTATAATGCGAGCATGGTATTTTTGAAAATGCTCATCGCCATTATAGCCTTTTTCCCGGACCCAGCGAAACATATTCAGCGTGGTCCATTTGCCAAATGCGCCTGGCATTGTTGAAACGGAGGCCTGTGCCAATGTGCCATCTTTGGGTGCGATTTCCGGTAGAAAAACGATCGTCGGAGTGAAAACCAGGCCCCATTTTCGAATGGCTTTCTTCTCGCTCAAAACTTCTCCATCAAGGTCGGTAACCTCTTCATCTCCGAACATATTATACTGGACAACTTTGAAGTTCTCTTTGATGTAGTTTGCGACTTCCGGGTCTGACAAAACGGTTTCGTGTAATTTTCGGCAGTAGATGCAGCCGCGCTGTTCTATTATAATGGCCAGCCTTTTACCTTCATCTGCGGCGGATTTAATATCCTCACGTACATCTTTAAAGGTAATGCTGAACCAGGGTTGTTTATGAAGCCCGTCTTCGCCAATTTCTACGGCCATCGCAGGTAGCACAAAAAGCAACATCAAGCTGCCAGCCAGAATTTTTGAAATAAAGTTCATTTTAAAACCTTCCCTCGAACCATTGTTATAAAAGCAGATTATTGAAGCCCGGAAATGTGTCCAGCATCCAGGCGGAAACTCTGGACATTTGGCCGGTCATAAACATAAGCCCGGTGATAACCAGCATCACCCCCATGAATTTTTCGACCTTGCCCATGTGTCTTTTGAACCGCGCCATGAAATTCATGAACGGACCGGCAAATAATGCGGCTGCCAAAAACGGCAGGCCAATGCCCATCGAATAGGAAAACAGCAATGTTGCCCCGCGCATGGCGCTGTCTTCGGCGCCCGCGACAAACAGAATTGCGGCCAACACCGGCCCAACGCAAGGGGTCCAGCCGAATGCAAAAGCCAGACCCATTAAATAGGAGCCGGCAAGGCCTGCGGGTTTGCTTTTTACCTGAACGCGGGCCTCGCGGTAGAGCATTGATATTTTGAATATGCCCAGAAAATGCAGGCCCATTATGAGAATAATGACGCCGGCAATAATTGATAATGTGTCAAGATACTGCGTTATTACTTTGCCGACGAAGGATGCGGTTGCACCAAGCGCGATAAATACGGTCGCGAAACCAAACACAAAGGCAAGGGCAGCAACAAATACCCGGCTGGCCGCAGCTTTGGTGTTTTCGCGGCTTTCGGTTAATTCATCAAGTGAAATACCTGCCAGATAACACAGATATGGTGGCACAATTGGTAGAATGCAGGGCGAAATAAATGATACGAGCCCGGCAAAAAAAGCACTCCAGAATGTTACATCAAATCCCATTTTAAGCCCAATTGAAGTTTTTTCTATTCAAACATTCTTATTATGTTATGTTACCGGGTGCAATTTAATTATTGGGAGATAACAATTGTTTGAAATCATTGGATCACCCCTGCGGTCACTTTTGGTGGCGTCGCTGCTTTTGATTTCTTCTTTTTCTAATTCCATTGCCGCTGAATTGGTTATGCTGGAGGAGGATGGTTGCCCCTGGTGTGAACTTTGGCGCAAGGAAATTGGCGGTATTTATTCAAAGACCGAAGAAGGAAAAGCGGCACCATTGCGTGTTGTGGATATTCATGGTCCTTTGCCAGAGGATTTAAAGTTTTTAGTGAAAGGTGGATTTACCCCAACTTTCATTTTGGTTGACCAGGGTAAAGAAATTGGCCGCATTCGAGGATATCCAGGAGAGAGCTTTTTCTGGGGGTTGCTGGCTCAAATGATTGAAAAATTACCCAAAGCTGGTAACTCATAAGATGAAACAAGATAATATAGACAGGGATGCTGAGAAGGTGGATTCGGCAGAAGCAGCAATTATGACACACCCGGACGAACTCGAGCAAATGGCGGAGAGCGCCAAACAGGCCACCGATTTTATGAAGGCCATGGCGCATGAATCACGTTTGATGATTTTGTGCTATCTTTCCAGCGGTGAAAAATCTGTGATGGAACTTGAAGGGTTGTTGGCGTTACGGCAGCCGACGGTTTCGCAACAACTTGCAAGGCTGAGGCTCGAACGCCTGATTACCGCAAGGCGTGACGGCAAAACAATCTATTATTCCATCGCCGATGACAGGGCGTTGAAAATGATGGAAGTTGTTTATGGCATGTTTTGCGAGAAAAAAGAGCCATCTTAAGCGATCATAATTTGGATTGGGGCTTTTCGATATTTTGTCGCGTTCTGGTTCGGACTTCGTGCCGTTCAGGTTGATATATTATTGAGCCGATATTGGACAAGAGACTTGTTTTTGTTGACCAAAATTTCTCCAATCACGAATAATTCAATACCTTTTGAAGGGGCGGACGGGTACATTTTTTGTACCCTTTAACCTTGCGCCAATTTGTACCCTGTTCATGGCGGAAAAATCCGGCCATTATTGATCTCGATCATGAAGCGATCATAATATTATTTGCAATATGCCGGAAATGTTCTGGAATAAACCTTGGAGAGTTAAGTATGAAAAAAGTCCTGATTGCGTTTGCGGCGCTGTCTGTGTTGGCAGCCACACCTTCATTTGCTGAAGGTGATGTGGACAAAGGCAAAAAAGTTTTCAAAAAATGCAAGGCCTGCCATGCGGTCGGTGATGGTGCAAAAGCTAAAGTTGGGCCCCCTTTAAACAATATCTTTGGCAAGACTGCAGGCGCTCAGGATGGCTTTAAATACTCGACAGTCATGATTGCAAAGGGCAGCGAAGGTTTGGTCTGGAACGAGGAGACTTTGGGAGAATTTCTCAAGGGTCCCAAGCGGTATATGAAGGGCACTAAAATGTCTTTCGCGGGTTTCTTGAAAAAGAAACATATTGGCAAAGAGAAAAAGGAAGCCAAGGCGAATAAGAAAATTGAAAACCTTCTCGCCTATTTGAAAACTTTTTCAGCTGAATAATTAATTTTGGCTGGACACCAGATTGCCGTTTATTGAGTTTATTCGGTAATTTGAGTGTAAAAGTTTGTTTTGAGTAACCAGATGGAAATTGAAATGACCCAATATCAAGAGATATTTAAGAACGCGGTGGATTCTCTGCATGAGGAAAAACGATATCGGGTTTTTGCAGATCTCCAACGACAGGTTGGGAAATTTCCAAAAGCTATTTATCGCGACAGTTCTGATATTGGGGCTGAAGAGCGGGAAGTGACCATTTGGTGCTCAAATGATTATTTGGGGATGGGGCAGCACAAGGATGTTATCGCCACCATGCAAAGGGTTGCCGGTAGTATGGGGGCCGGGGCAGGTGGCACCAGAAATATTTCCGGCACCAATCACCCTTTGGTCGAGCTTGAGGTCGAGCTTGCCGATCTTCACCAGAAAGAAGCCGCGCTTGTGTTTACATCCGGCTTTGTTTCAAATGAAGCGGGCATTTCAACAATTGCCCGTTTGTTGCCAGATTGCCTGATACTTTCCGACGCGCTCAATCATGCATCAATGATCGAAGGTGTTCGACGCTCCGGTGCGCAAAAACAGATTTTCCGTCATAATGATGTGGCTCATCTTGAAGAATTGCTGGAAGCTGCCGGTAAAGAGCGAGCCAAACTGATCGTATTTGAAAGCGTTTATTCAATGGATGGGGATATTGCCCCAATCAAGGAGATCGCTGATCTGGCCGACAAGTATAATGCCATGACCTATATTGATGAAGTTCATGCGGTTGGCATGTATGGCGAACGTGGTGCCGGCATTTGCGAGCGCGAAGGTTTGCTTGCGCGGATTGATGTGATTGAGGGAACTCTTGCCAAGGCATTTGGCACGCTTGGCGGTTATATTTCGGGGTCGGCCGCGTTGATTGACGCGGTGCGCAGCTATGCGCCGAACTTTATTTTTACAACGGCGCTTCCCCCGGCGATTGCAGCTGCTGCGACCACGTCCATCCGGCATTTGAAAAATTCCAAAGTTGAACGCGCGGCCCAGCAAAAACAGGCGGCAACCGCAAAACGTGTATTGGGCGCTGCCGGATTGCCGGTAATGCCGTCAGATACTCATATTGTGCCAATTATGGTGGGAGATCCGATGCTGTGCAAAGCTGCAAGCGATCACCTGTTGAAAGAGCATGATATTTATATCCAGCCGATCAATTATCCAACCGTGCCGCGCGGGACCGAGCGTCTGCGGATAACGCCGACACCTTTCCATGGTGATGATTTGATTGATCATCTTAGTGATGCTTTGGTTGAAACCTGGAAGAAACTGGGTTTGCCTTTTGAACAGGGCCATGAAAATGATGAAGCTTCAGTAAAGTCTGAATTGTTTCCTGCTGCCGGTGGCTGAATTGAGCAATGCTCGGGCAGTTCTGGCCCTGACGGTATTGGTTTGATGGGCGCCGGGCCTTCCAATAATCCTACATTTGGGTTGATGATATCATCGCCGGTTCACCTTCTATCATTGGGTTTTGGAACTGGCCTTGCTCCATTTGCGCCTGGAACATTTGGCACTTTAATTGGCCTTCCACTGTTTTTGTTGATCGCACCGCTGCCGCTCGCCATTAAAATTGCCTGCTATGGTTTTCTATTTATTGTCGGCTGCTGGTTTTGCGCAAAGACCGGGAAAGCGCTTGCCAGCCACGATCACTCTGCCATTGTCTGGGATGAAATCGTTGCAATGGCGATTGTTTTGGAATTTGCACCATCTGGCTGGATTTGGTGGATGGTCGCATTTTTGCTGTTCAGGTTTTTTGACATATTAAAACCGTGGCCCATTTCGCTTGCTGATAATGCAAATGGGAAAAGCGAATTGGCGGCAGGTTTTTTTGTAATGCTGGATGATGTCTTGGCAGCAATTTATGCCATATTCTGTTTAGGTGCGTTGCAATACGCGTCGAACCTGCTCTCATGACCGGGTAATTTTATCCAGAATTGCCAAAATCAATCATAATTTTGAATTATCGCGGCAAAATGAACTGAATTTGCAATTCGTATTGCATTGCGCCCATTCACATCGCAAACTAAAGCTTGTCTCCCAGAAGTGGGAACCGGTTTTGGGAATAAAGACATGCGACAGCAAAGAGATAAAGCATATCGAATGAGTCGGATTGAATGCGATATACTTTAATAGTTGAGGTATATTGAGGAAATTTGTAAATTAAAGGGAGTAAATAATGGCAGATATCGTAATTATGGGAGCGGGTATCGGCGGCGTGCCGATGGCGTTTGAAATGAAACAACTTGCGCGGAAAGAAGACAAGGTTATCGTTATTTCCGATAACCCGTATTTCCAATTCACACCGAGTAATCCCTGGGCGGCTGTTGGCTGGCGCAAGAAAGCTGATATTACCATTGACCTTGCTTCAGTATTCAAAAAGCAAGGTATTGAATTTATCGCAGATGGAGCTGCAAAACTAAATCCCGACAAAAATACCATTGATCTGGCTTCCGGAAAAACTGTTGCTTACGATTATCTGGTGATTGCAACTGGACCAGAACTTGCTTTTGATGAAGTTCCAGGATTAGGCCCTGATGGTTTTACCCAGTCGATATGCAGCATTGATCACGCGGTTGATGCCAATGTCGAATGGGAAAAGTTCTGTGCAGATCCTGGACCAATTGTTGTTGGCGCGGTGCAGGGTGCTTCTTGCTATGGCCCGGCATATGAGTTTGCCATGATTATGGATACCGAACTGCGCAAGCGCAAAATTCGCGACAAGGTTCCAATGACATTTGTGACAGCAGAACCTTATGTTGGTCATCTTGGCCTTGGCGGCGTCGGTGATACAAAGGGATTGCTTGAATCGGAAATGCGTGAGCGCCATATTCGCTGGATTACCAATGCCAAAGTGGACAAGGTAGAAGAAGGCAAAATGTCGGTTACCGAACTTAAGGCCGATGGCGAAGTTGCCAATAATCACGAGCTGGACTTCAAATATTCAATGATGTTACCGGCATTCCGTGGCATTCCTGCGGTTCGTGATATCGATGGGTTGGTTAATCCGCGTGGATTTATCATAGTGGACAAACATCAACGCAGCCCAAAATTCAAGAACATTTTCTCGGTTGGCGTTTGCATCGCAATTGCCCCGCTTGAGGCAACTCCGGTTGCGGTTGGTGTTCCAAAAACCGGCTTTATGATTGAAAGCATGGTTGCGGCGACGTCACACAACATCGCAGAAATATTGCGCGGCAAAGAGCCAACCCATGAACCAACATGGAATGCATTTTGTCTGGCTGACTTCGGTGATTCCGGGGTTGCTTTCCTTGCGCAACCGCAAAACCCACCAAGAAACCTGAATTGGTCTGCGGATGGTAAATGGGTGCATTTTGCGAAAATTGCATTCGAGAAATATTTTATGCGCAAGATTCGTAAGGGCCAATCTGAGCCTTATTACGAAAAAGCAATTATGAAAATGATGAATGTAACCCGTTTGAAGGGTTAGCAGTATCAACTACTGAATATTATTTTGCGGGCGGTTTTGGTAATCAAAACTGCCCGTTTCTTTTAGATAATGTTCATATTTGATGAGTTGGTTGTGATTGCTTCCACTGAAATTTGAAGCAGTCTACGGTCACGACCCCAGTCGGCTAAACTCGCCATTGATGAACATCAGTGGTGGGCGGGATGCGCGCGAGCCAAACTCCTGCACTTCGCCGATAAATATTTCATGATCGCCGCCATCATAGTGATTGTATAAAGAGCAATCAAAAAATGCGGTGCACTCATTCAATCTAGGCACTCCGCTGGCACTTTTGCGCCATTTCACGCCATCAAATTTTTCAACATTGGATGCGGCGAACTGAGTAGCCAGCTCCGCTTGATCTTCAGAAAGGACATTGACGCAGAAAGATGTGCAGTTCAAAAAATTTTGTAGATTGCCGGAACTTCGCTTCAAGCTCCACAAAATCAATGCAGGCGATAATGATACCGAATTAAATGAATTGACGGTGAGACCGACAGGTGCGCCATCGTGGTTCAATGTGGTGACAATGGTAACCCCGGTGGCGAAGCAGCCAAGTGCTTTTCGATAGTCAGTTTCCTGAAGAATATCGTTGCCGGCGTCGTTCAATTATTTCGGCTCCATTAATATGATTTCCCGGTTTGTAATTCAATTTACAAATCGGTTGGCCGACAGGCGTTGAGCCCTCGACACAGCGCTCACACCTAATTCAAAATCTATCAAAAAGATACTTATTTGTATCGCAGCAAACTAATACGAGTTTTTCAGCCGTGGTCTGATTGCTGCGTTCCATTATTCTTTTACTATTGGCAGTCCACGCTTCAACCAGCCCGGGCCGGTGCTGGAACCCAGCATGCCTTCGGATACGTCGATTATGTTGGTGTATCCGCGTTTGACCAGCTCTCCCTGTAGCCAGTTGGATCGTCCTCCGGTGGCGCAAATCAGTGCTACTGGTTTGGACTTGTCATTGCCGGTCAAAGCATCCAGCTTTTGCAAAAAACCCGGCTGGTGCATGCTAACCCGCTTTGCAACAGAACCGGTGCCGGTCTCTTTCCATTCCTGGGGTGAGCGAATATCCAGCAGTAACAGTTCGCCATTTTTGGCTTTTTCAAAAGCCGATGGTGCATCCATTATTCCCTTGGTTTTAACCGAAAGATCGACCAATGGTTTTGATGCGGATTGGGCAGGAGTTACGTTATATAAAGGGGCTGTAAATATCAGGGTCATAGCCAAAACCATGGCGCTTTTATATGTTTTATGGCTCATCATGGGTGCTTTCTGTTAAGAGTATTAGACAAGGGAGTTATTGGGTCTATGACTGGGCAACAGGCATGCCATCGTCGCGCCATTTAATGGAACATCCCATCGAAGGCGTCTGATCTTTTGGGCCGTTACCGGTTTTGGCAACCTCTTTCATTGCTTCAAACAGATCACGCCTTAGATCTTCCGGTCCGGCTTCTTTGCGGGAAGCATCCAGTCTGCCACGATATTGCAGGCCGCCGTTCTTGTCGTAGCCAAAGAAATCCGGCGTACAAACCGCATCAAAGGCGCGGGCAATGTTTTGGTCTTCGTCGATCAGGTAGGGGAAAGTAAACCCATTTTCGCTGGCAAAAGTTTCCATGAATTCAGGCGCATCGTCGGGGTAGGCGTTCCAGTCATTTGACATGATGGCCACGGCTCCAATGCCAAGCTCTTGAAGGTCTTTAACGTCTCGAACCAGGCGGTCAATAATTGCTTTCACATAGGGGCAATGGTTGCAGATGAACATGACAATAGTGCCATTTTCTCCCGCTATATCGTCAAAGGTGGCAAAGCTGCCATCGACCATTGGCAATCGAAAGGGTGGGGCTTTCAATCCAAAATCACAAACAGGCGGGATAACAGCCATAATGCTTTCCATTCTTGAATTAGCTAATTGCTAATTGATATACATTCAGCAATCAGAATGTAAAGACCGGGAGAAGGCATTTAGTTCACAATATCGGCATCAAGAAGTTGCCGGTTCTCACTATTTTATTGACGTAAGGTAAAAAGCTTGATTCCTGATCCAAATTATCTAATCATAAGAAAAAAAATGGGGAGATTACAAATGCGAATATTACAGTCACGATGCATCACTTTTGTTGCTTTTATTGCAATTTGGATTGCAACTGCCGTCTCATCAGGCGCGCAGTTGAGAATAGAGTTGGGCAATTCCGGTGCCAATGTAAAGAGATCAATGATTTCAAAAGGATATACTGAAGTTGCGATTATCAAGCAAAGTTTGGGTGCCACAACGGCTGAGGGTTGTCTGGACGGTGTTCGCTACCGGATAAAAGTTCTTTTTACCGGGCAGACAAAATGGCGGCAAAAAGTTGGTAAATGCCGCAGTCAAATCTCTGTTGAGCAGGCAAAGCAGATTTTAGTTAGCCAAGGATATGACCGGATTGATATGGAGGCCCGTCGCAATAAATATTTGGCGATTGCCTGTTTGAACGGTGATCGCCTTCGGGTTTCTGTTGATCTTTTTGGCGAGGTTCGTCAGCAACGCCGACTTGGTAGATGTCGCCCAAGCAGATTGTCTCCAACGGATGTCAGGGCTGAACTGAGGCGCCAGGGATATACGCGCATCAAGTTTATAGATCGGCAATTGCCGCGCTATGTGGCCGAAGCATGCAGGGGGTTAACCCGCGTGGAATTGATTATTTCAGGCACCGGAGATATTCGCCGCGAAAATGATATCGGAAATTGTCGCCGGGCAATAGACCCTAGAAATCTTGTGAAGATTATGAAGAAAGCTGGATTTGACCGGGTAAAGGTCATTGACGACCAGTTGCCCCAGTATGTGGTTGAGGCGTGCCGTAAGGGGCGTAAATCTGAAATCACGCTTAATCGTTTTGGCCGGATTGTTGATCAATTCAACCTTGGGAAATGTGGCCCACGGTTTAATCGCAAACAGTTGTTAAAGCTGGTGCGGTCTCAAAAGCTTACACGTGCTGAGATCATTAGCCAAAACAACGGTGTTTATGTCGTCAATTTATGTGATGGGGCAGTTAGAAAACAGATTAACTACAACGTCTATGGCGAAGTGATCGGAGAGAGAACCAGGGGGAGTTGCTCCAGTAATACTGTACTTGACGTTTACAGATCATTCACCAAACGAAAAGTCGCCGGAGTGAAATTCTATGCTGAAGGCTGCCAAGCCGGTAAAAACATCAGAATTGAATTTTCCAATATCGGCGACCCCATCGGACGAAAAAACCTCGGAGCCTGTTAATCCTGACCAGATGCGTATAGTTTTTTCAAAAACGACATAGGGCTTCGGCCCTATGTCTTGCTCAGGTTTGGCTTTACTTATTTTAGGCTTTCAGGATCGATTTCTTTAATTGCCTGATAGTGGCTTAAATAAACATTGCCGGTCAGGTGATGGAAAAACTCGGTTCTTTTCAACCTGTCCATGACCGGGCCTTTAATTTCCGACATTGAAAATTTAACGTCTGAATCTTTTAGTCGCCGGTTGATTTCCTCAATGCTTTCAAAGGCGCTTGCGTCTATGGCATTAACCGCCGCGCATTGAAGTATGACGTGTTCCAGCTTTGGCCGCTTGGCAACCTGGTCATAAATATAGTCTTCCAAAAACCGTGCATTGGCGAAATAAAGGCTCTCATCAACCCGAAGCGATAATACGCGAGGACTGGTGGAAACCTCATGGCGCAGGATGTTTCGAAAATGTTCTGTGCCCGCCACATTACCAATGATTGCCACATGGGGGCGGCTGGTATTGTAAAGGTGCACCCCGATTGAAAGTGCTACACCGCTCATTACGCCTTTTTCCACGCCGAACAGCAGCGTTATAATAATTGTTGCCAGCATGGCGGCAAAATCGGCACGCGAGTAACGCCAGGTCTGACCCATAGTGGAGAAATCTATCAGCGAGGCAACGGCAACGATGATTATGGCGGCGAGCGTCGCAACCGGCAGAAAATAAAGCAGCGGCGTTAACAGCAAGGCAGCAATCGCAATGCCAATTGCGGTAAATGCACCGGCGGCAGGTGTCTCGGCACCGGCATCGAAATTGACCACTGAACGGGAAAACCCTCCGGTTACCGGGTAGGAGCCGGAAAATGCCGAGGCAATATTTGCAGCCCCAAGGCCGATTAGTTCCTGGTTCGGAGTTATGCGCTGGCGCTTTTTTGCGGCAAGGGTTTGGGCAACTGAAATTGATTCCATAAATCCGATAATGCTGATCAAAATTGCCGGGCCAACAAGGGTAGACCACAGCTCAGGATTAAAGGATGGAATATTGAGACTGGGCAGCCCCACCGGAATATCGCCAACAATGCGCACACCATAATGTTCAAGGCCAAGGGTGGCTGAAATTAACACGGTAATAATTACTGCAATCAGCGGGCCGGCTTTTGAAATAACTGCGGCAAGTAATGGTTTTACCCCATTGGCAACCAACAGCTTTTTCAAGCCCTTGCGTGACCAGATCAGGAAACCTGCGACCGCCGTGCCGAGGGTCAGGGTGATCATGTTGGTCTGCGCCAATTGGCTCAAAATTGATGTGACAAGTTCATAAAAACTGCGCCCGGAAACCTTTATGCCCAACAGATGTTTAAGCTGGCTGGTGGCGATAATCAGGGCTGCCGCATTGATGAAACCGGTGATAACCGGATGGCTTAAAAAGTTTGCCAGAAACCCCAGTTTGAAGATGCCAAGCAGCAGCAAAAATAGCCCGGAGATAAACGCCAACAGGATTGCTGCGGTTAAATAATCGGCGCTTCCCTGGGCGGCGATTGCACCGATGGTGGAAGCGGTCAACAGTGATACAACAGCAACCGGGCCGACGGCCAATGTGCGGCTGGTGCCGAAAATCGCATAGGCAAGTAACGGAAATATTGAAGCGTAAAGCCCGACTTCAGGCGGCAACCCGGCCAGCAAGGCATAGGCCAGCGATTGCGGTATCAACATGATTGTCACAATCAGGGCGGCAATTAAATCGCTTGAGAGAGTGTCTTTGTTGTAAGTGGCGAGCCATTCTGAGGGTGGAAACCAGCTAATTTTTTTCCCGGAGAGAGCCAGTTTGCCGCCCTTTTTTATAATTTCTACCAAGCTTACCGGTTTCAATATTTTTATCCCACAGCAATATAATGAAATTTGATCGCAGCTATAGGGTAATTGGACCGGTTTGTAAAAAATCAAGAAATGACCCGACAAATGTCGGGCCATTCCTGGGAGGATCGAGCGAGGATGGTCTCGCCCATTTGACGCTTGAGAAACGCCAAATTTCGTGAAGCTGTTGATTCTAATATGCTAAATGTATTACCGTCACTGTGAACGAAGTCGGTCGAACTGTGTATATTATTATATTCTAATAATTGAATGTCAATGTAATTTTTGGCCGCACTCTAATATTGTGAACGACTGATATAATGTTACAAATGTTTCATATTGGCATCACAAACGTCGTTATTCGCCATATGCAATGCCTTCCCGGCGGTTGTCCGCGCCTCCTTGCAGGCCATCTGGTGTAATCTCGATGCCATGCAGGCCGGAATTCAGGTTTTTCAATACTGCTAAATAACCAAGTGCGCCCAACATTTGCTTCATCACATCAACTTTTGCCTCTTTTTCGATATCGAAAACGCCGAAGCGGTTGACCATATGGGGCAAATTGATGGCTTCCTGCACATCCATGTCCCAATCAAGCCAGGCGATGATTGTTTTGGCCACATAGCCGATGATCCGGCTGCCACCGGGTGAGCCGATGACAAATCTGGGTTTGCCGTCTTTCATTACAATTGTGGGTGCCATTGATGAGCGGGGGCGTTTTCCTGGCTCCACCCGGTTTGCAATGGGTACGCCGTCTTTGTGGGAGCGAAAAGAAAAATCCGTCAATTCATTATTGAGCAAAAATCCATTTGTCATAAGCCTGGAGCCAAACCCATTTTCGATTGTTGTGGTCATCGAAAGGGCATTGCCATATTGGTCAACAATGGAAAAATGACTGGTCGATGGGAGTTCAATGGCCTCATCATCGGCATATAATTGGGCGTGGTCCCATTTTGGAGTGCCGGGTGAAACGGTTTTCAGGCTCATTCGGCCCTGCAATAATTTCGAACGCTCCGCCAGATAATCGGGATCAATCAATCCTTTAAGTGGCAGGGGAACATAGTCACTATCAGCCATGTAGCGCCCCCGGTCGGCAAATGCCAATCGGGAGGCATCGCCGATCAATCGCCAGCTTTGGGGATTATCTGAACCGAGTGATTTTATATCGTGGGATTGAAGAATGCCAAGTATCTGGCCGACGGTCAGTCCACCGGAAGAGGGTGGGCCCATGCCGCAAATTTCGTGGGCGCGGTAAGTTACACAAACGGGCGGGCGCTGCTTTATTTCATAGCGGGCCAAATCAGACAGCTGCATGACGCCGGGGTTTTTTGTGGCATTTCGAATTTTCGCGACAATGCTTTTGGCGATCTTCCCCTGATAAAAAGGTGCGGATTTTTCTGTGGCGAAAATCTTGAGGCTTTCTACATAGGCCGGGTTCTTTAATATATCTCCAGCCACTATTCGTTTGCCATTCGGCATGAAGTAATCGCTGGTGGTTTGGTCGCTGCCGAGGCGTTTTAAATCCTTGCGAACCAGGCTTTCCAGCCGTGGGGAAACCTGAAAACCGTTGGCTGAAAGCGCAATTGCATCGTTAAAAAGGCTTGGCCAAGGGGATTTACCCCAACGGGTGTGAAGTTCTTCCAGTAATTTGGGTGTTCCGGGCACGCCGACCGAGCGGCCACCAACAACGGCGCTATAAAATTTCAACGGCTCACCCTTATCGTCCTGAAACAGGCGAGGGGTTGCGGCCATTGGAGCCGTCTCGCGGCCATCAAGTGTGGTCAGCTTTTCTGAGCTTGCATCAAAATAAATTACAAACGCACCGCCCCCAAGGCCTGAAGATTGGGGTTCGACCAGTCCCAAAACCAGTTGCACAGCAATGGCTGCATCGGCAGCGGTGCCGCCGGCGCGCAAAATATTGGCCCCGGCCTTTACGGCCAAAGGGTTAGCGGCGGAAATCATCCAGTTTTTAGCAATGACCGGTTTGGTTTTGACAAGCCGGATGGGGGAGGCCGGTTCAGGTGCAACAATATCTGTCGCCTGCTGGGAATTGGCATTGGCCAATGTGAAAATAACAAATATCAGAACAGTAAGGATACGGGTGTACATCTTTGAACGTTCCCTGACGCGTTTTGTAATCAGGTATGGTGAACTGATGCCGGTCGCTTGGCAAGCTATGCGGGTGTTGGTGGTTCTCCAGATCGGCATCAGTGATGTTGCCGGCGCATTTCTTATCCCAAAGGCTAATTGCGCCGAGCGGCTATATTTTACATTATCACCGGTGAATGGCAGGGACGAGGGTATTGCCGTTCTAATAATCGTTTTCAGTTCAAGGTCTCATCAGGGAGGAAACTCATGAGCAATTCCAAAAATGAAATTTCACGTCGTAAGGTCATCAAGACC
>JAJRQF010000041.1 GCA_024280375.1 Alphaproteobacteria bacterium
AAGCCAAAATTAACAACCTTTAATATAAGGGTCTTGTTACTGGCAGAATTAATCCTCATATTGAGGGCAAGTGGATTGTGATCCAAAACGTGGATTACAACCGATAAACCTATAATTGCGATCAACGTAACGAGAGGGTCTTATGGCTGACTATCGAAATATTAATGCACAACGAGGTATGGCCGCTGGTCGCTCGCAAGTCGAAATCGACGAGGGCCTGCGCTCCTATATGTTGCGCATCTACAATTACATGGCACTGGCTGTCGGGCTTACCGGCGTAACAGCATTGTTCACCGCTAATTATGCAATGAGCAATCCATCTTTTGCCAATATGCTTTACAATACTCCGGTAAAATGGGTTGTCATGCTGGCGCCTTTGGCCTTTGTTCTTGTGCTGTCATTTGGTATTAACAAACTTAAAACCAGCACCGCACAGATGATCTTCTGGGCATTTGCAGCCGTAATGGGTGTATCACTTTCATCTATCTTTCTGGTTTATACCGGCGGCAGCATCGCGCAGACATTCTTTGTAACCGCTGCATCTTTTGCAGCCCTGAGCCTCTATGGCTACACGACTAAGAAAAACCTTACCGCAATGGGCTCATTCCTGATTATGGGTGTGTTCGGTATCATTATTGCCTCACTGGCCAATTTATATTTCCAGTCAGGCGCATTGTCATTCGCCATCAACGTTATTGGTGTTTTGGTGTTCGCCGGCCTTGTGGCTTACGACACGCAACGTATCAAAAACATGTATGATCAGGTTTCCCACGATGGGGAAATGATGGCCCGTGCAACCATTATGGGTGCATTGAGCCTCTATCTCGATTTCGTCAATCTGTTCTTGTTCCTGCTCAGCTTTTTGGGCAATCGTAACTAACAATTTATGACGATGAATAATTCAAGCGGCGCTCCTTTAAAAGAGCGCCGTTTTTGTTTTTACCAATTCAAATTGCAGGTGTTCAAACTCAAGTCGCACGTAGGGCACCAAGTGAGCGCACGTGTTTACGCGCAAGCGAACGACTAAACCAAACAACCCGCAAAATTCAAAGCACCTGTAATTTGGTTTTCTTCTCGAACACCCGCAAAACCTGGCGCAGATCTGAGCCACGCTTTAACACCACGCCGGCAACGGTAAGCACGCTATAAGCCCCCTGTTTACGCGAAAGCTTTGGGCATTTTTCTATTCTGTAAAGAGCAACCTCACTTGATTTTCTAAATACAGAAAAAACAGCCCTGTCCTTCAAATGATCAATGGCGTAATCCCGCCATTCACCGGCAGCAACTTTAAATCCGTACACCCGCAAAATTTCATTCAGCTCACGCCGATCAAACATAATTTGGGAAGGTTGGTCTGAATGGGCAGCCACTTGCGCATTTGATGTTTGAATGACAACCCGGTTGACGGATAAGTGTGCCTGCGAAGAATTATTATTTCCGGCAATACGCTGTTTAAACGAAATTAGTTTTCCAGATTTGTAATATTGAGCCTTGTTTTCCGCGATTTCAGACATATATTCCCTTTAAATAAGGCCCATTTTAGTGTATAGTGTCGCTCAAGCGCCACCAATGCAAGTGGCTATGTCCCATTGAGGCCCCTACTTGCGTTATCACGGATTTTTACAAATCCGTTGTAATGCGTGATAAATATTTCAAACTTATCACATTGTTGCCGCAATCTTGTCTTTGTGCGGTCACCTTTAATAGCCATTCTGTGTTTGTTGCCTCAGACGGTCCGGTTTGACCACACCTTGTATCACAGCCCCCCAGCCCCTCAAGGTGCTTTGTTGAACCGGACCAACTCTTTAAAGGTTACATCTTATTTAGGGACCAAATAGTCTCTTACAAGAACCTATTGACCGGCCATGTATTGCGTAAAGGCCGGTCTTTTTTTGTCCAAAATTTCGCTCACCTTTTTAGTCGTTCGCTTGCGCGTAAACACATGCGCTCACTTGAAATTCCCCCACCAGACCTTTGGTTTAACCCGCTCGGCCCGGCTGCTTTTATTGTCCCACCAAAGCGCCAACTTTCTAAAACGGCTATAGGCAAGCTTTAAAAACAGCTGATCCTTCCAGCCATCATAGGGCCGGTTAAACGGGCATACTCGCATACAAATGGCGCAATCGGTTCCCATTGCGGCCCAATAGCCAAAGCATTTTTCACAATTGGCCGACCATTTTTTGACCCCACGAATGGTGGATTGATTTTCACCGCCGCTTTCAGGCGGGCCAAAGGGCAATGCCTTTGGCGGGCAGGCATCCGCACATTTTGTACAAATATCACAAAACGCCCGCGCCCCTTTTGGCTGCGGGCGATCATGCGCTATCGGCATATCAGTAAATATTTTTGAAAACCGCACCCGCGGGCCAAATTCAGGCGTAATCACCATTTGATTGCGGCCATATTCCCCAAGCCCGGCTTTCACCGCATAGGGAATAACCAGCGCCGTATCATTCATCGAGCCAACAGCATTATAGCCAAGATTGCGAATATAGGTGACCAACTGCACGACAATTGCCACCTCATGGGAATATTCCATTCCAGTTGCAGCCCCGGCAAGCGCCGATGGATAGGTCGCAACCAGATCATGGTCCATCGCATGGCCCATGACGATAACACTGCTCAACCCTTCAGGCAGTTCACTATCCACCTCACTGAAATCTCTTGTGTCCACCCGCTTGGAATAGTGCCAGCGCTCGTCATAATCAGTAACGCCGACAAGGTCTGCACCGAATAGTTTTGCAATCCGCTTGATCTCACCGGTATGACGATCAAGATCGTCAATCTCAATTTTTTCTGGCGCGACAGGCCCACCCTCTTCAATAGGCGCCTGAAAGCCTTCGCGTTTACCCTCGCTCATACCGCGTGAGGAAATCACATTGGAGACGGCCCATGCGGCATTGCGCAGGGCCAGATCGCGCTGACGAAAACCTTCCGCCTTTCGAGGATTTGCCGCCACCCGATGCCCATTGAAAAACGCATCGGTTTTTTTGGAGCGAATAGTATCGTCCCAAAATGCACGGGTGAACATATCGTTGATCTGGCTAAATGGCTCAAAATCATCATCAACCTCGATACCAGCCTCGGCATCTTTTTGGGCATATTTTTCCCGCCACAACTTGCGCCTCCCTTCAAGCGAAGGGGTTTCTGGCGGATGGTTTGCTGGCCAGTGTTCGTTCATTTCAAGGCGTTCCAAATTTGCATATCTCAATGCTAACCAATGATTTGATAATCTACAATATGGGAGTATTCTTTTCCGCTCAACCATCCGGTTTCGCGCGCTCCTGAACCTGTTGAAGGGCACGGGCTGGCACATTGCTTCCTAATCGTTCGCCGGCCCGTGAGCGGACGGTCGGCCGGAGGGCCGAGCGAAAAACAAATATTCTCCGTGTAGCGAGTGAATAACGAGCCGCCAGCATTCTGGCGCCTTCACGGAGCCATCGCAAAGCGATTGGCGTGAGTACTTTCAATGGATTACCCTCCGTGGCAGGGTAAAATTTGGTGTCCACCAAATTGCCAACCCGCGAACGGACGGTCGGCCGGAGGGCCGAGCGGAAAACAAATAACCACCGTATAGCGAGTGAATAACGAGCCGCCAGCATTCTGGCGCCCTCACGGAGCCATCGCAGAGCGATTGGCGTGAGTGCTTATGAATCCATCCCTCCGTGGCAGGGTAAAATTTGGTGTCCACCAAATTGCCAACCCGCGAACGGACGTCTACCCGGATGGGTAGACGCAACAAATATCAATGAAAATCGCGGCTCTTGGGGATAATCCGCACATTGCGTGGATGGTTTCGTTGCGTATGCCCGGCACGAGGCGCACGGCCCAAAAACGGTCGCTCAATCACCTGGGAGGCAACTTCGTCTGCCCGCGCCAGCACCGGTGGCAGATTATCATCCGATAACCGCGCCAGATCATCAGAAAGGTCCACCAGATTGCGCGCAATAACATGAATAATCGCCCCCTGCCGTTGCACAATACCTTTCACCAGTACCAGACGGGCGCGCATAACCACCTTGCGATAGCGCTGCATCACCTTGCTCCAGACAATGATATTGGCCACGCCACCCTCGTCTTCCAGCGTCATGAATACCACACCCTTGGCGGTGCCGGGCTTTTGCCGCACCAGCACCACACCGGCAATTTGCACATATTGCCCGTTGCGGGTTTTCAAGAAATCACGCGCTGAAATGATCCGACGGCTTGAATAATCTTGACGCAAGAAGCTCATCGGATGAGCCTTGAGCGAAAGCCTATGGGTTTGATAATCCGCAACCACATGCTCCGAAAGTGGCATTTTGGGCAATTCGACCTTGTGGTCCTGCCCCAATGCATCAGTATCACTGGCTTCAAACAGCGGCAATTGCGCATCGCTCACCAACCCGCGCACTTTCCACAATGCCTGACGGCGATCAAGGTCCAAAGAGCGAAAACAATCCGCCGCCGCCAAGCGTTCCAGCACCGCGATTGATAGGCCCGTCTTGCGGCGAATTTGCTCGATTGAGGTGAAAGTAACCCCACCCGACCCTCCGGGCCACCCTCCCCACAAGGGGGAGGGAATGAGAGCCCCTTGATTGACTTCACCGCTAGTTTCAACATTCTGAAAACCTTGCTGATTATTATTCGAAACGACCCCAACTTTTTCCCTCCCCCTTGTGGGGAGGGTGGCCGCGCAAGCGGTCGGGTGGGGAGCAAACCTGGAACTAGCATTAAGTGTCTGCTGTGTTTTATACTCATCCCGCACCACAACAAATTCTTCCATCATCTCGCGGCGCAAACCATCCACCTGACGAAAACCCAACCGCACCGCATGAAATTTTCCCTCAACCACCTCCAGCTTGTTATCCCAATCGCTAAAATTAACATCCACTGGTCGCACCACGATATTATGTTCCCGCGCATCACGAACAATCTGCGCCGGAGCATAAAAACCCATCGGCTGGGAGTTTAAAAGCCCTGCACAAAACACATCCGGGTAGTGGCATTTAATCCACGATGAGGCATAAACCAAAAGCGCAAAACTTGTCGCATGGCTTTCGGGAAACCCATATTCACCAAAGCCCTTGATCTGGTTAAAACAGCGCTGGGCAAAATCCGGCTCATAGCCACGGGCAATCATCCGGCCAACCATCTTTTTCTCCAGCGTATGGATTGTCCCCATCCGGCGGAAAGTCGCCATTGCCCGGCGCAGATCATTTGCCTCATCGGGCGAAAACTTCGCCGCATCAATGGCAATCTGCATTGCCTGTTCCTGAAATAATGGCACGCCCAATGTGCGCCCGAGAATGCGCTTTAATTCATCTGGATGCCCATGTTCTGGCGAGGGAGATGGATATTCCACCTTATCAATCCCGTCACGACGACGCAGATAAGGGTGCACCATATCACCCTGAATGGGGCCGGGTCGCACGATCGCCACCTCGATTACCAGATCGTAAAATTTCGATGGTTTCAGCCGTGGCAGCATGTTCAGCTGCGCCCGGCTTTCCACCTGAAACACGCCAATAGCATCGGCCCTTTGAAGCATTTGATAGACTTTTGGATCTTCCTTCGGCATTGAGGCAAGCGTATATTTCTTGCCGTAATGGGCGGCAATAAAATCAAAACATTTGCGGATACAGGTCAACATGCCAAGCGCCAGCACATCGACTTTGAGGATTTTTAGCGCGTCGATGTCGTCCTTATCCCACTCGATAAAGGTGCGCTCCTCCATTGCCGCATTGCCAATCGGCATCATTTCCTCCAGCGGGTCCTCGGTTAAAACAAACCCGCCCACATGCTGGGAAAGATGGCGCGGAAAACCAAGCAATTGCCGCGTTAATATGATCGTGCGACGCAAATGCGGATCATCAATATCAAGGCCCGCTTCTTTTACCTGACTTTCCGGCATATCCGCCCCCCACGAGCCCCAGACGGATGAGGCCAGCGACGAGGTTACATCCTCGCTCAAGCCCATCACCTTGCCCACCTCACGCACCGCACTGCGCGGGCGATAGGAAATCACCGTTGCGGCAATCCCCGCCCGGTGGCGGCCATAGCGCCGGTAGATATATTGAATAACCTCCTCGCGCCGTTCATGTTCAAAATCCACATCAATATCGGGCGGCTCCTTGCGTGATTCCGACAAAAATCGCTCAAACAAAAGCGACGAGGTGGCCGGGTCCACCGCCGTGATACCAAGGCAATAGCAAACCGCAGAATTGGCCGCCGACCCCCGCCCCTGGCACAAAATGCCCTCACGCCGGGGAAAGGCAACAATGTCATAGACGGTGAGGAAATAGGGCGCATATTTTAGTTTTTTGATCAGGCCAAATTCTTTTAACAAAAGCACCCGCACCCTGTCCGGCAATCCATCGGGGTAATAAAACTTTGCCCCCTCCCATGTAAGCACCTCCAATTGCTGCTGCGGGGTTTTATCCTCTGGCACCGGTTCATTGGGATAATTATAGGAAAGCTCATCCAGACTAAAGCAACAGCGCTCAATGATGGTGGCAATACCAGCCAGCGCCTGCGGATATTTTTCAAACAACCGTGCCATTTCCTCAGGCGATTTTAAATGCCGCTCGCTATTGGCCGCAAGCAGATAACCGGCCTTTTCAATGGTGCATTTCTCGCGAATACACGTCACCACATCCTGCAGGGGGCGGCGTTCAGGAACGTGATAATCCACATCATTAGTGGCAATCAGTGGAATACCCATTTCCGTCGATAGTTCTGCAAGTTGCCGCATATGGCGGCGATCATCTCCGCGGTAAAGATAGTGCGCGGCAATCCATAAATTATCCGGCGCGGCTTTTTTAAGTTTAGTGAGGAAAGTTTGTTCTAGACCTGATCTCCCCACAAGCGCAATCACGCAGCACCCGGCAAGTGCCGGCAGCACCTCATCAAAACCCAGATAACATTCGCCTTTTGGCGCGGCCAGCTTACCTTTACTCAATAATTTTGAAAGACGGCCATAGGCGGCACGATCATGCGGATAGCAAATAAAGCTCACCCCCTCCAGCGTGTTTATCCGGCAGCCAACCAGCAATTTGAGCCCGATTTTTTTTGCCGCAATGTGGGTGCGCACTATGCCGGCAAAGGAATTATAATCAGCAATCCCGATGGCCCGATGGCCCAGCCGGTGCGCCTCCTCCACCAGCTCATGCGGATGTGATGCCCCGCGCAGAAAGGAAAAATTCGTCACACATTGTAATTCGGCATAATTAATTTCACCTGCCATCACATCACCCGAACAGCCCGTGAATAAACCATTGCGGCGCATCACCGTTGCGGGTCACCCCATAAAGCCCGGCGCGAAAAAGCCAATAACGTGTGCCTTCCTCATCCTCCACCTCGTAATAATCGCGCGCATTGGTGCGCAACAGCAGGGATTGACGATTGTCATGAGGCCCTTGCCCTCCATTGCCAATCTCGCGCCACCATTCCGGCGCAATCCGCTCTGGCCCACGCGAGCGGATGATTTTGCGCGTCAGCCTGCGCCATACAAACCGCAAGGGCGGCCCGTCCGGCACCTCGGCAATGGTTTCAATCGGTTCCGGCCGTTCAAACAGCCGAAATGGCCGCGATACCATAATTTCCCATGCGGGTACTTGCTCGCCCATCACCTGCCCACCCATTGCCGGAACGCTTCTTTGCGCCCGCTCCGGCACATGGCTTGCAACCGGCGCAAGGCGAGTAATATGTTCAGCCCCCAACCGGTTCATCAACCGGTCAATCAGCGGGATCACATCCTTAGGCAGAGAATTGGCCGCAAGGCTTTGCTGGGCCTCACTCATTTTTTCCACCCGATCGGCAGAAAGAATGAAAAGATCAATGCCAAAGCCCGGATTGATGCCCTCCAATCGTTCGCCAAAAAGCCGCGCGATATAATCAGGTTCACGCGCCGCACGCCCAAGCACAATACTCACCCCATCATAGCCGCCATCGCTGTGGCAAGTGGTCAGTGTGAGCGCTCGTGCACCAAGCCCTTCACGTTCAAGCCGATGCTCTAACCGCAACAACAAATGATCCAGCGCCATGGCAATTGCAGCCCCCTCAATCGCTGGTTCCGCACAAGATAAAACCTCCCGGTAAAGGGCGACCTCTTTGAGGGGCACAAGCGGTTCCCGAATAAAACCGGCCAGTTGGTCCAGCCGCAATTGCACCGAGGATGCCGCCTCACGCGAACGAAACCGCCGTTCAAGCGCAGCACGGGGAATAGTGCGCAATTGGCCGATCTGCTTCAGCCCCAACCGGCGCAATAGCAGCAAAACCTTTTCCTCAAGCCGCAACGCTTCTATTGGTAAATCTATAGTTGCCTCTAGAGTTTTACCCGGCGGAGCGATCAAATCTTGCCCCCTGCCATATCGCGCCAGCGCCCATGCGGCCCCCGGCGTATCGGCAAGGCCTGCGCGGGCGCTCAAGCCAATCGCCTCAGCCCGCAACATAAAATCACTAATCAGAGCCTGTTCACCGCCAAACAGATGATCGCATCCGGCAATATCAATCAGCAGCCCATCGGCTCCGTCAATCGCAACCATCGGACTGTAGCGCATACCCCAGTGGCCAAGTCGGGTAAGATAATCGAGGTCTGCCTCTTCATTGCTCTGTTCCACATGAATTTCGGGGCAGGCAGCACGCGCATCATTCAGCATCTGACCAATTACCGCACCGGCTTTTTCAGCCATCTTATTAGTTGCCGTAATCCGCGTACCTTTGACACCGGAATGCACCAGCACGATCGGCTCATTGTTATACTGCCTTTCCAATTCGTCCTGCCGGGTAAGCGGAGCGAACCGTCGGGCGCGTTTGCGCCCTATCTGCCAGCGCTCGATTGCCAGCCGTGGAAACCAGATCGAAAGAATACGTCGCATCATTCCAAAAAACCGTCCATGGAGGATTACCCGAATGAGCGCGCCCGCCGCGTGCGCGTAACAATGATACCGACCATGCAGCCATGCCCGGACCATCAAGATCAGCCGCATTTGGCGGGCCAATTGCCGGTGCAATGCGCCAGCGGGTTGCCGCCGCACTTGCCTCATAGATATTGGTGGTATTGAGAAAAAGGCACGGAATTGCCATTTCCTGACAGGCAATCGAAAGCCTTCGTGAAGCGGTAAAGCCAATTGGCGCACCCTCGCCAATAACCGCCGCTACAGCCCCCGAGCGCAGGCTTTCCTCCATGGCAAAAGCCAGATCATGCTCCTTGCGCAGAGAAACAAACAATAGCCGTTCCGGCGCAAGCCCCAGTGCTTTCAGCCCCGGCCCATAGGGGTGCCCATGTTCACGCATGTTTAAATGGCTCTGGCACCAGATAATTTCGCCAGCTTCTTTTGTCTGCAAAAACCGTTGCAACAAAGCCAAAACAAAATGATCCATTGCCGGTGTATCGCGGGTGCGAAAGGTTGAAAAATCATGCAAGGCATCATGTGCCAACTGACCGTGCGGCAAAACATCATCAATCGCCGCACAGCCCGATTGCCAACCGCGATCTGCCAGTCCCCCATGCCCGCTATTCGACGCTTTAAAGGCAATATTGCGCCGTTCAATCCTGGCAATTTCTTGTCGTAATTGTTCCAGTTGCATTTAACCCACCAAAGTAAAAACAGGTATATGTTCCTATTTTGTTCTTATTCAAGAGTCAAATATTCCTGCAATTTTTTTTAACAAAAAACTAATGCCTATTTTATTCGAAAGCCTGAAACTCGCCCACGGAACAAATCCGGGACATGCATTTGAGAATGCGCGCTTCAATTCTCACATATCTGTGTACGAGATTGAATTGTATATGCTGGCGAAATGATCAAATTGACGCCAACAACGGAGTAAATACATGATCAAAACAGTTTCTCATGCAACCGCAGCTTTAATTGCGCTTGCGGGCATCAACACCACATTCATCAATCCAGCATCGGCAGAAAGCGCCAAGGCCATATTGGCTGGCGGATGTTTTTGGTGCATCGAAAAAGACTTTGAGCATGTGAAAGGTGTCACCGACGTTATCTCCGGCTATACCGGTGGCACAACACCCAACCCCACCTATAACAACCATACCGCAGGCCGACATCTCGAAGCGGTACAAATTACCTATGACCCGAAAAAAATCTCATATGAAAAGCTGCTTTATATTTTCTGGCGCACAGTAAACCCCACCGATGCCGGTGGCCAGTTTTGTGACCGCGGCCATTCCTATACAACCGCCATCTATGCCACATCAAAAGAACAGCAGAAGATTGCCGAGGCCTCAAAAGCCAAAATACAAAAATCTGGCCCACTAAAAGGTCGTATTGTAACCCCTATACTTAAGGCATCGAAGTTTTATCCATCTGAGGAATATCACCAGAATTATTACAAGAAAAATCCGGTGCGTTATAAATATTATCGCTATTCATGTGGGCGCAACAAAACCGTGAAAAAGCTGTGGGGCAAAGAGGCCTATACAGGCGTCAATTACAAAACATAAATAAAACTGGAGAGAAAAATGCGCCTGAACAAACTACCCCTATTGGCCACAGCTGCCGCAATGCTGATGATTTCCACCCTGCCATCCAATGCGATGGAAGATTGGATTATCAAGCAAAGCCCGGATAATGTAAAAACAACCACCGACCGGCTGATTGCCACAATCATCAAGGCGGGCGCCACCGTATTTGCCCGTATTGACCATCAAAAAGGTGCGATGGAAGCAGGCCTTGAAATGCAACCGGCGACCGTCGTGCTGTTTGGCAATCCCAAACTTGGCACCCCGATCATGAAGGCCAATCCGCGCGCGGCAATTGACCTGCCAATTAAGGTTTTGATCTGGAGCGAGAACGGCCAGACCAAATTAGGCGCACTGAAGCCTTCAGCATTTAGGGCGCGCTATGCAATTGAAGGTGTTGAAAAGCCGTTTGCAAAAATGGGTGGCGCTCTCAACAAGCTGATGAGTGCTGCGGCTGGCGAGTAAGTTGAGATTATAGGCTTTCGCTCACGGCTATTCGGGCTTGCGCCCGGCCTCCGCGCGGGCGCTGCATAAGCAGCGGTTCGCGGTCCGCTCACTATACGGATAATTCAGAATACACCTGCCAACAAACCTCTCAACCCTCCGCATGGCGAGCGAAGAGCGAGCCGCCCGAAAACTCAAGTTGCACGTTGACCCCGGACTTAATCCGGGGGAAGCGCAAAACTTGAGCCACTAAAAAAGGGCGCCCCCGTGGAGGCGATGTGCTTGCACATCTGGCGTGAACGACAAACAAAACAAAGCGAAGAGCGAGCCGCCTGAATGCTCAAGTTGCACGTTGACCCCGGACTTGATCCGGGGGAAGCGCAAGATTTGAGCCACTAAAAAAGCATGAGCGAATTAAGCGCCCCGATTCAGATTGCGCAGCACATAATGCAAGATGCCACCATTACGGTAGTAATCAAGCTCATCTTCCGTATCAATGCGCGACAGCAAGGTGATGGTTTTGGTTGCGCCATCCTCATAGGTAATGTGAGCCTCAAGGTTTTGGCGCGGGGTTAAATCATCAAGGCCGGCAATGGATACCTGCTCCTTGCCTGTCATGCCCAGTGATTCCCAACTGTCATCGCCGGTAAAGACCAGCGGCAACACGCCCATGCCCACCAGATTGGAGCGGTGAATGCGCTCAAAACTTCCGGCAATCACTGCCCGCACACCCAAAAGCCGCGTACCTTTTGCCGCCCAGTCACGCGATGAACCGGTGCCATATTCCTTGCCTGCAAATACAACCAGCGGCACACCTTCATCGGCATAGCGCATGGCCACATCATAGATGGCACCCTCTTCACCCGATGGCCAATGGCGCGAATAACCGCCTTCGACATCGTCCAGCATCTGGTTTTTAATACGGATATTGGCAAATGTGCCGCGCATCATCACCTGATGGTTGCCGCGACGCGAACCATATGAATTGAAATCAACCGGGCGCACCTGATGATCACGCAAATAATGACCGGCGGGGCTTTCGCCTTTAATCGCGCCAGCTGGCGAAATATGGTCGGTGGTAATTGAGTTGGCAAACAAGCCCAGAATCCGTGCATTGGCAATATCTTCAATCGGCTCAATTTCCATGCTCATTCCATCAAAATAAGGCGGGTATTGAACATAGGTCGACTGATCATCCCATTCATAGGTTTGGCCACCGCTGACCGATATGCCCTGCCAGTCTTTGTCGCCAGCAAACACATTGCCATAGCGATCGCTGAACATTTTTTCGGTGATGGTTTCGCGCGCAATCGCCGCAATCTCCTGCGATGATGGCCAGATATCTTTGAGAAAAACATCATTGCCATCTGGGTCCTGGCCCAATGGGTCCGTTGCCACATTGATTTTCAGCGAACCAGCAATTGCATAGGCCACAACAAGCGGCGGTGAGGCCAGATAGTTGGCGCGAATATCCGGCGAAATGCGCCCTTCAAAATTGCGGTTACCGGAAAGTACCGAACAGGCAACCAGACCATTATCATTGATTGCAGCGGATATTTCTTCAGCCAGCGGGCCGGAATTGCCGATACAGGTGGTGCAGCCATAGCCAACCAGATTAAAGCCCATCGCATCCAGATCTTTGGTAAGATCCGCCTTGTCGAGATAATCGGTCACCACTTGCGAACCGGGTGCCAAAGAGGTTTTCACCCAGGGCTTGGAAGAAAGTCCCTTGGCCAACGCGTTACGAGCCACAAGGCCGGCGGCGATCAAAACCGAAGGATTGGATGTATTGGTGCAGGAGGTGATGGCCGCAACAACAACATCCCCATTGCCCAGATCAAAATCACGCCCGGCAACGGCAACGCGATCCTTATCCAGCGCGTCAGCGAATTCAGAGGCCATCGATGCATCAAATGCCGTATCGGCCACATTAAGAGAAATACGGTCTTGCGGGCGTTTTGGACCAGAAATTGAAGGGACAACATCAGCAAGATTAAGCGACATTGTATCCGTAAAAACAGGGTCAGCCGTATTGGCATCGCGCCACATGCCCTGCGCCTGCGCATAGGCTTTCACCAGCGCCACACGGTCCGCATCGCGGCTGGTGGCTGTGAGATAGGAAATCGTATCCTCATCAACCGGGAAGAAACCACAGGTCGCGCCATATTCGGGCGCCATATTGGCAATAGTTGCCTGATCTTCAAGCGTGAGGTTTTCAAGCCCCGGACCAAAGAATTCCACAAACTTGCCGACCACCCCAAGACCGCGCAGCATTTCCACAATCACCAGCACCATATCGGTGGCGGTAATACCGTCATTCAATTTGCCTTCGAGGCGAAAGCCAATCACTTCCGGCACCAGCATGGTAACCGGCTGGCCAAGCATAGCGGCTTCCGCTTCAATACCGCCAACACCCCAGCCAAGTACCGAAAGGCCGTTGACCATTGTAGTGTGGCTATCGGTTCCAACCAGTGTATCCGGGTAAGCGATTGTTTCGCCGTCAACCTCTTTGGTCCAAACGGTCTGCGCCAGATATTCCAGATTTACCTGATGGCAAATACCGGTTCCCGGCGGCACAACACGGAAATTTTCAAACGCCTGCTGACCCCATTTCAGGAATGTATAGCGTTCGCCATTACGCTCATATTCGCGCTCAACATTTTTCTCAAAGGCATTGGCACCACCAAAATAATCCACCATCACTGAATGGTCGATAACCAGATCAACCGGCACCTGCGGGTTGATGCTCGAAGTGCTGCCACCAAGATCAACGGTGGCATTACGCATGGCGGCCAGATCAACCACGGCTGGAACACCGGTAAAATCCTGCATCAATACGCGGGCCGGGCGATAGGCAATTTCGGTGCCGGCCGTTCCCTTATCCTTAGTCCAGTTAGCAATGGCGCGAATATCACCGGCGGTGACCGAGCGACCATCTTCAAACCGCAGCAGGTTTTCCAGCAAAACCTTCAATGAAAACGGTAGTCTTGAAGCACCCTCCAGCCCGTTTTTTTCCGCTTCCGTAAGGCTGAAATAGGTATAGTCCTTACCGTCTACGCTAAGGGTTTTTCGGCATTTAAAGCTGTCGAGAGATTGGGCCATAATTAACTGATCCTGAATTTTGGGGTGTGTCACAGGGAAGATTTCAACGCCTTATAGGGCGAAACCACCACCCGTGCCAAGTACACTATTGGTATGACATTGCGGTATATTGGCAAGATAACCTATCGCGGGTCAATCGGCCCACCGTTGAAATTAACCGCCTGTTCAATCATGGCGGCTGTTTTCAACAATTTTGCTTCGCCCCTTGGTGGCCCAACCAACTGCAACCCGACCGGCATTCCATGTTGATTAAAACCAACCGGCAGGGAAAGCGATGGCAGGCCTGTGGTGGTAGAAAGGAATGAAAAGCGCAGCCAATCGACATAATCCTTCACTGGTTTGCAGTCGACCATAGGCGGGTATTCCTCCTCTACCGGGCCGGGATCAAGCCCGACAACCGGAAAAGCCAACACATCAAAGTCGTGAAGGAAATTCTCCATATTGGCAAAAATTTGTGAGCGATTGCGCTGCGCATCATAAATCTGGTCGGTGGTGAGATTACGCCCCAGATTAATATTTTCCCGTAAAGTGCGTTTAAATCCAGCCTGCACAATTTCCGGCAACCGACCGGGAAGCGCTGCCCAAAACATTGCACGTAAAGTTATGTATGTCTCATAGAGTTCTGGAAGTTTAGGGCAGTCTTCAACCACCGTCGCACCGGCGCTTTCTGCCTTTGCAAGACCTGCTTTAAGGTTTTCAACCATGATTTTTTCAACCGGTGCAAAACCGTTTAGATCACATGACCAGGCAATACGCACCTTTTCATCCGCTTCCAATACCGATTGCTGAAAACTCTTTTCTGGTGGCGGAAAACTGATCGCCAGCGTCGGGTCAAAGCCAGCCATTGCATCCAGAAAGAGCGCCGCATCCCGCACATTGCGGGCCATCGGCCCCTGCACGCCTTCTGTACTGAAAGCCAGATCTGCCGGTCCACCACCGGCAAGGCCTGGTGATGGCCGCAGGCCAATCACGCCGCAATAGGCAGCAGGTGTTCGAAGTGAACCTGCAAGATCAGAACCGTGGCTTAGCCACACTTCGCCGGTTGCAAGCGATACCGCCGCTCCGCCGGAAGAACCACCGGCATTTTTGGAAATGTCCCACGGATTTCTGGTCATGCCGAAAACTTCGTTGAAAGTGTTGCCACCGGCCCCCATTTCCGGCGTATTGGATTTTGCCACTACCACGCCGCCATTGCTTTCGATTTTTGTTACAATCGGGTCGCTTTGATCCGGGATATTGTCTTTTAAAGCGCGTGTTCCCCAGGTGGAGCGCACGCCTTTAACCGCAGCCAAATCTTTGATTGCCAGCGGCAGACCAGCCAACCAACCGGGATGATCTTCCCTGCCATCTGCATCAAGCTGGCTTGCAAAATCACGGGCTCTTTCTTCGCATAAAGTCGGCAGCGCATTGACCTTGGGTTCCACTTCGCCAATACGTTTAAAGCTCGCATCAAGCAATTCAGCCGGTGAAATCTCGCGCTTTTTAAGCATCGCAACCACCTGATGAGTATCAAGTGCACAAAGTTCAGGGCCTGAATATTTGGCGCCGTTTGCTGCCATTATTTCAGCCCCATGCAATTGGCGTAGAAGGTGACGGTGGCAGGCCAGTCTGAAAATATGCCCTTAATACCCACCTTCGTCGCCAGAACATCCAGCATTTGGTACATATCACCATCATTATCAATTGTGCCACCGGCGGTCTTGTAATACCAGCCACCGCCACTTT
This sequence comes from Alphaproteobacteria bacterium, assembly GCA_024280375.1. Lineage (GTDB taxonomy): Bacteria > Pseudomonadota > Alphaproteobacteria > Rhizobiales > Rhizobiaceae > SZUA-100. The sequence continues at coordinate 15,737 of JAJRQF010000041.1, forward strand.
TAAGCGGTCCGGAACGCTCCAGCGTCCAGGTTACAATATCAAGCCCGGCCTTCTTGGCCTCGATAGAATAAGCCGAAGGAACAAGCTTTCCGTCATCTCCGATTTTTACCAGCATCCACATCGGCGGCGCGATAATCCGCACGCCTTTTTCATAGAGTTCAGTCATGCTCGGGCTGAATGTATCTGCATTATCCGAGTTAAAACCACCTGAGCGATAACGCGCGTCGAGCCACGCGGCACGTTTGCCAAATTCGGGATGATTTTTGATCAGGTATAAAATATCGTCCAGATTGAAAGACTGAATATTCACATCACTGGCCGGAACATCGGCGGCCTTATATTCGCTGATCAGTTTTTCAATAAAATCACTTTGCGAAAACCCGTCAAATGGCATTGATACGGATGGAATTTTCAATTCGGGAATAAACTTCGCACCGGCACTTTTAATCAATTCAATGCTTTGTTTGTGGCTGACAAGCGTTGCCTTGAGCGCATAAAGATCGGTGCGCCATTTAGCTGTTGCATCCATATATTCAGCCGCTGTGCTGGCCTTTTTGTTAGCCGCATCCATTTTGCCATTCAGGCTCATATATTCAGCTAATGTCAGATCACTGGTACAACATGTTGCACCCGATCCGGCCGCAAACGGCTTTGAGCATTTTGCCGCAAGGTCTACCCGCGCCAGAATATCTGTGGTGGTCGCCAGATCACATTGCGAATGGCGGCAGACAAGCTCTTTATCCTTGGTGAAGGTGACATCACATTCAACCCGGCCTGCCCCCATGCGCGCACCGGCCAGATAGCCTTGCTTGGTGTGTTCAGGAAATTGCAACGGCGCACCACGGTGAGAGATTGAAAACATTGTACGGGACGCGGTAAAATCAGCTGCACATGCTGAGAGTTTTGTTTTCAATGGTCCCTCATCCATGTCATCCACCAGATAAAACGGTCGCGGCCCCAAATCAACGGATAGGCCTTCAGCCTGGGCTACGATTGTCTGGACAGAAATTGCTCCAAGAAAAACCAATCCCGTCAACATTTTTAATGATTTAATCATTTCAAAATCCTTCCCGTTAATCGCCCCCGCTGAAATTGTACTTCACAGACAAGTCCAATGCAGTTAAACCGAATTTTATGTCACATACAATGCAT
>JAJRQF010000042.1 GCA_024280375.1 Alphaproteobacteria bacterium
AAGCAGTTAAACTATTTGAAGGTAACGCCGTCGCCAGCAAGCAGTTGAGTGATCTGGCTGTTGCCATGAACATTGAGGCCGTAAAATAATGACCAGAAAACAAAAAAGACTTTCCTGGATTGGTGTAATGGGTGTCGTGCTCACAGTTGCAGTTGGTCTTGTGCTTTACGCACTAAGCAGCAAAATTTCGTTTTCTCTAGATCCGTCAGAGATGCTGGCGAAAAAAATTGCTCCAGGAGAACGTATTCGATTGTTTGGTTTGGTCAAGGAAGGCTCCCTCATTCGAGGTGATGGCCTGGCGGTCAAATTCGAATTGACCGATACTGCCAATACAGTGCAGGTTGCATTTAACAATATTTTGCCAGATTTATTTCGCGAGGGGCAGGGCATTATTACCGAAGGTGCACTTAACGAAAAGGGTGTTTTTGTTGCGGATACAGTTTTGGCCAAGCATGATGAAAATTACATGCCCAAGGAAGTTGCTGAATCCTTAAAAGAAAAAGGCCTTTGGGTGGAGAAAGATAAATGATAACCGAGCTCGGACATTATGCATTGGTTTTGGCGCTTGCCCTGACATTGGTTCAGTCGGTAGCACCTGTTTGGGGCGCAAGAATCAATGATGAACGATTGATGGCATCGGCCAGCTATACAGCCCCGATGATATTTTTTCTGTTGTTTCTGTCATTTTTAGCACTCACCACAGCCTATGTGACGTCAGATTTCTCGCTGGTAAATGTTTGGCAGAACTCGCATTCATTAATGCCGACAATTTTCAAAATATCAGGAACCTGGGGCAATCACGAAGGGTCGATGCTGCTTTGGGTGTTGATATTGGGATTGTTTGCCGCCCTTGTTGCGCTGTTTGGTGGAAATCTTCCGCCATCACTAAAAGCCAATGTGCTTGGTGTTCAGGCGTGGATACTGGTCTCGTTTCTGCTGTTTATTTTATTGACCTCCAATCCGTTTGAACGGCTGGATCAAGTGCCGTTTGAGGGCCGCGATCTCAATCCCATTCTGCAGGATGTGGGTTTGGCCATTCACCCGCCAATGCTCTATCTGGGCTATGTGGGTTTTTCCATTACCTTTGCCTTCGCTGTGGCAGCGCTGATTGAAGGGCGGATTGATGCCGCCTGGGCGCGTTGGGTTCGCCCGTGGGCTTTGCTTGCTTGGTGTTTTTTAACCGCAGGTATCGCCATGGGTTCCTACTGGGCCTATTACGAGCTCGGCTGGGGCGGCTGGTGGTTCTGGGATCCGGTTGAAAATTCATCCTTTATGCCGTGGCTTTCGGGCACAGCTTTATTGCATTCCGCTTTGGTGATGGAAAAACGTTCCGCGCTGAAAATCTGGACCGTTCTTTTGTCGATATTGACCTTTTCGCTTTCGCTATTGGGAACCTTCCTGGTGCGTTCAGGCGTATTGACCTCTGTACACACTTTTGCCTCAGACCCGGAACGGGGCGTATTTATTCTGATGATTTTGAGCCTGTTTATCGGCGGCTCGCTGGCATTATTTGCCCTACGCGCCGGGCGTTTGCAGGCGGGCGGGATATTTGCCCCGATCTCGCGCGAAGGGGCGCTGGTCTTTAACAATCTGATATTGAGCACCGCAACCGCCACCGTATTGGTTGGCACGCTTTATCCATTGCTGCTTGAGGCAGTTACTGGCAATAAAATCTCCGTTGGCGCACCGTTCTTCAATCTGACTTTTGGTCCAATGATGATACCGCTACTTATTGCGGTTCCATTCGGTCCACTGCTTGCCTGGAAACGCGGCGACATTTATGCGGCCAGTCAACGTTTATTTGCCATATTTGGTATGGCCCTCCTGGTGATGGTTTTGGCTTTTGCATTCCTGTCGGATGGATTTAGCCTGGCGCCAATTGGCATTGGCATTGCGGCATGGCTTATGATGGGTTCAATGGCAGAACTATATCTGCGTTCTGGCTATCCAAAGACTGGTTTAAAGGTCGCGATCAAGCGATTGTCAGGCCTTCCGCGCACCGTGTGGGGAACTGCCATGGCGCATTTCGGCCTCGGCATGAGCGTGCTTGGTGTAGTCTTTGTAACCGCCTATGAGACAGAAAATATTTCGATTTTGAAGATAGGTGAGACAACTGAACTTTCGGGTTATACCCTGCGGCTCGACGCGGTGGAGCCAAGAGCCGGGCCTAATTATACGGAAGATATTGCCAGGGTTAGCGTTTTTGTCGATGGTAAACTTGTAGACGAACTTGTGCCAACAAAGCGCATTTATACAGCACGAAAAATGCCAACATCAGAATCCGCAATTTCCACCTTCACTTTTTCCCAGCTCTATTTGGCGCTGGGTGAGGTTAAGAACAACGAAACCGTGGTATTGCGCATCTGGTGGAAACCTTTGATTACTTTGATCTGGCTTGGCGCTGGTGTCATGGTCTTTGGCGGGGCATTCTCCCTGTCAGACAGAAGATTGAGAGTTGGTGCGCCAAAGCCTTCTGCGCAGCGGGCAAAGGCAATCAATGCATAAATTATCACCCATTCTTGCGGGATTATTGATTGCATTGTTTGCGGCCCTGACACCGCTGCCTGCTCTGGCCGTCAATCCAGATGAGATGCTGGCTGATCCGGTGCTTGAAGCGCGTGCACGTGAGCTTTCCGTTCGGCTTCGTTGTCTGGTTTGCCAAAATCAGTCGATAGATGATTCTGACGCAGACCTTGCCCGCGATCTTAGAATTCTCGTGCGGGAACGGTTAACCGCAGGCGATGACAATGAGCAGGTGCTGGACTATCTGGTTGCCCGCTACGGTGAATTCGTGCTTTTGCGCCCCAGAGTTACGGCACAAACATATTTGCTTTGGGGAACGCCGGTAATTCTATTGGTAATTGGCGGTCTTGTTCTGGTGTCCTCACAGCGCAAAAGGGCTAACGCCAAGGCGACTTCGCTTACAAGCAATGAAAAGGCTGCTCTCGCCAAAATTTTAAGTGACCGTGAATAGCAGCCATGATTAAGTCTCCCTGATTAGGGTCAGGACCTATTAATTTCATCCATTCTGCGCTGGTTAATTTGATTGCTGAACAGAAGGAATATCGCAGGCAATATCAATATTTTCAAGATATTACGACGGCGATGTCTTGTTCATCGGGTTTGCCCGAAGGGCAAGCAATCAAATTAACCGCGCCCAAAGGGTTTGGAGATAAGTACCCGCCTGGTTGCAACAAATGCTCGAAAAGATCCCGATCTGCCCTTGCGCTTTGTTATAACCATTCGAATACTTCTTTCCAAACAGA
>JAJRQF010000043.1 GCA_024280375.1 Alphaproteobacteria bacterium
AATCTCGACTGGCGGGCCTTGAACCCGCATAGGATGGAGAGCAGTATGGCTGCGGTACAAGAAACCATCGATCAGGTGCGCCAGATCGATGTTGACCAATATAAATATGGATTTTCCACAGATATAGAATCTGACAAGGCCCCAATTGGCCTGAACGAGGATATTGTTCGCTTTATTTCGGCGAAGAAAAACGAGCCTCAATGGATGCTTGACTGGCGGCTGGAAGCCTTTGCCCGCTGGAAAACCATGACCGAACCCACCTGGGCGAGGGTCAATTATCCTGAGATTGATATGCAGCAGATTTATTTCTATTCTGCGCCAAAATCTATGTCCGATGGCCCGCAAACCATTGACGATGTCGACCCCGAATTGCTCAAAACCTACGAGAAACTTGGTATTCCGTTGCGCGAGCAGGAAATGTTGGCCGGGGTTCAGACCTCAAAAATCGCAGTTGATGCGGTGTTTGATTCGGTCTCCGTCGTCACCACCTTTAAGGCCGAGCTTGCCAAGGCTGGCGTTATCTTCTGCCCGATTTCAGAGGCCATTCAGGAACACCCTGAACTGGTGAAGAAATATCTGGCAACCGTGGTTCCTACCACCGACAACTATTACGCCACACTTAACTGCGCGGTTTTCACCGATGGGTCATTTGTCTATATCCCGGAGGGCGTTCGCTGCCCGATGGAGCTTTCGACCTATTTCCGCATCAACGAATTAAACACCGGTCAGTTTGAACGCACGCTGATTATTGCCGAAAAAGGCTCTTACGTTTCCTATCTCGAAGGCTGCACCGCACCACAGCGCGATGAAAATCAGTTGCACGCAGCGGTAGTTGAGTTGATTGCCTTTGACGATGCCGAGATTAAATATTCTACTGTTCAAAACTGGTATCCGGGCGATGAAAACGGCAAGGGCGGCATTTACAACTTTGTCACCAAGCGCGGCGATTGCCGTGGCAAGAATTCCAAAATCTCCTGGACCCAGGTGGAAACCGGCTCGGCGATTACCTGGAAATATCCTTCCTGCATTTTGCGTGGCGATGGTTCGCAGGGTGAATTTTATTCAATCGCCGTATCGAACGGTATGCAGCAGATCGATAGTGGCTCCAAGATGATCCATCTGGGCAAAAACACCCGCAGCCGCATTATTTCCAAAGGTATTTCGGCTGGTCGTTCGCAAAATACTTATCGCGGACAGGTTTCTGCCCATCGCAAGGCCGATGATGCGCGAAACTTCACCCAGTGTGACTCGTTGCTGATCGGCAATGATTGTGGCGCCCATACTGTGCCCTATATGGAAGCAAAAAATTCATCGGCCCAGTTTGAACATGAGGCAACAACCTCAAAAATTTCCGATGATCAACTGTTCTATTGCCTGCAACGCGGCATTCCTGAAGAGGAAGCGGTGGCGCTCATCGTCAATGGCTTTGTCCGTGATGTGATCCAGCAACTGCCAATGGAATTTGCCGTCGAAGCACAAAAGTTGATCGGCATCTCACTTGAGGGAAGTGTGGGGTAATGAGCCATCAAATTAGTAGTGATTATAGAGATCTACCCGCCGATCCGGACACTGCTTTTATGATTTTTGAGCAGAACTTGTCATCAAGATTGCTCCGTGGAGGAATCGAAGAAACGCGATTAGAAAACAGAATTAAATATGTTGCTGATATCGATCAATTTATCCACGTATTTGGTGTGAAAATTGATCGATATTTTGATTTCGGAAAAACGTCATGTGCGCAACTAGCTGAACATCATTTTTCAGAGTTTTATTCAGTAACACAAACGCATGTATCCAAGATTAAAATGCAACTCGCACGCGCTGACTCACAAGGCGTATTCACAAGTGTTGAAATTAGTGCAGATGCGAAGGAAGATATTCGAAAGCTGGTATTGGAGGTAAAGAAAAAACTTGACCGGTTACAGCTGGAGGAATCCAAAAAAGATAATTTGTTCAGGAAATTGAATATTTTTTTGGATGAACTTGACCGTGCTCGAACAACATTAGCTGCATTTACTGCTGCACAAGTGCAAATTGCGTCGGCGACAGGGCAGGCAGCAGAGAAACTTGAACCAATTGTCGGATTATTCGAGAGGATTATGAAAGCAATTGGGCGTGGGACAAAGCAGCAAAAGCAATTACCTCGATGGGAAGAGCCAAAGCAAATTGAAGGCCCGAAGTCTGAATCAGGTGCAATTCCTGAAGATGATGGTAGCAATGATGACAAATAATCTCACCACCGTCATCCCGGAATCGCAAAAAGCGATATCCGGGACCCATTTAAGTTGTCGGTTTGCCAAGAATGGCAATAGGTCCCGGCTCGCGCAACACTTGGCCGGAATGACGAATGATAGAGCGAGGAACAAATGACCGCTGAACCTGAATATTGGTATGCGCGCTCGGGTGATAGCGCTCTTGGCCGGATGAATTACACGCCCGTTCACTGGAAGGGCTTTGTTGCTCTGTTTGGAATAATATTTGGCTGCATTGGCCTGTTGCTCGCCGGTGCTTTATCGACAATCTTTGTGCTCTCGGGTGAGATCGCAATTGAAAACGAAATTTTGAAATGGAGCATTGCGGCAATTGGCGCTTCTGTCGCGACCTGTTCAGTTCTACTGGCAGTTTCCGCCTTCATAACCCTTCGTAAACGTGTTGACCCGGTGAATAATGCAAGCTGGCACGCCAAGAAATTCTTTGGAAGATAGAGAAAGAAATACAAATGTTAGAGATCAAAAACCTGCATGCCCGTATCGTTGAAGACGGAACCGAAATCCTTCGTGGGCTAAACCTGTCGGTCAAGGCCGGTGAAGTGGCCGCCATTATGGGGCCTAACGGTTCGGGCAAATCAACCCTATCCTACATTCTTGCGGGCAAGGATGATTATGAAATCACCGAAGGGTCGATCACCTATAATGGTCAAAACCTTTTGGAGATGGAAATTCATGAGCGCGCCGCTGCTGGCCTGTTTCTGGCATTTCAATATCCGTTGGAAATTCCCGGCGTGCCAACCATGAACTTTCTGCGCACCGCAATGAATTCGCAACGCAAGTTTCGTGGTGAAAAAGAGCTTACCACGCCAGAATTTATCAAACTGGTGAAAGCCGAAGCCGCGAAGCTGAAAATCGACATGAATATGTTGAAACGCCCGTTGAATGTCGGCTTTCCCGGTGGTGAGAAAAAGCGCGCTGAAATTCTGCAAATGGCATTGCTGGAACCAAAGCTCTGTATTCTGGATGAAACCGATTCCGGCCTTGATATTGATGCGCTGAAAGTCGTCTCCGAAGGGGTCAACGCACTGCGTTCGCCAGATCGTGCAGTTGTGGTGATTACCCACTATCAGCGTTTGCTTGATCATATCATACCCGATAGCGTGCACGTTTTGTCGAAGGGTCAGATCATCAAATCGGGCGATAAGTCTCTGGCTCTGGAGCTTGAGAAAAAGGGCTATGCCGATATTATTGAAGCGGCTGCGTAATCTGCCTGTTGACTTGAATACAAGCATTGGAATTGTAAAATGAACATGCACACCACACGCGTAAACTCCGAAGCGGAAACCAAGCTGGTCGATATTTATGACAAGCTTGCCTCATCGCTACCCGGCGATGATAAGGTTTCTGCGGCTAGAGAAGATGCGATCGCGGCGCTGAAAGAATTTGGCCTGCCGACAAGGCGCGTTGAGGCCTGGCATTATACCGACCTGCGCAATCTCATGCGCTAGGCTTATGAGCCAGCAGCAAAGCCTGAGATTGCTGAAGCAGAAAAAGCCCTGGACGCCTATGACTGGTTGTCCGGTATCATTCGACTGCCAATCGTCAATGGACATTATTTCCCGGAACTGGCCTCGGAAGTACCGGAGGCGATTATCGTATCTTCGCTTTGCGAAGGGGAGAGCGCCTTTATTGATGGCTCGCTCGAGGCGGATAACGCCATCAACATTTTGAACACCGCATTTGCAACCGATGGTCTTTCGATGATTGTCGATGAGGGTGAGACGGTTACCGGCACAATCGGTATTGCCAACGTGTTTAGCGGCGATAAAAGCGCCATGGTCTCGGCCAGAAACAATATCGTGGTTTGCGATGGCGCATCCTGTGCGTTTTCCGAGCGTCATGTCGGGCCATCTAACCTTGCCTATACGGCGACAAGTGTAACGAACCTTTGGCTCGGCGTTGGTGCCAAGGCGCGTTGGGTTATCGTGCAGGAGGAGGGCGACCTTGCCACCCATTTGGGCCAGCTTAATGTTACGCTTGGCGAAGGCTCAGCGCTTGAAATCTATATGGTCAATACAGGTGGCAAACTGGTTCGCAGCGAAATAAATGTTGTTGTCGCCGGCGAAAACTCATCGCTTAAAATCCGGGGTGTCAATCTGGTTGGCAATGAAAACCATGTCGATGTGACCACCGTGCTTGAGCACAATGTACCAAATACGGTGTCATCGCAGATTTTCCGCAATGTGGCCACCGAACGTGGCAATGGCGTGTTTCAGGGGCAAATTCGTGTGGCCCAAATAGCCCAGAAAACCGATGCGGCGATGGCCTGCAACACCTTACTGCTTTCCGATGATTGCGGATTTTCGGCCAAGCCTGAGCTTGAAATTTTCGCCGATGACGTGCTTTGCGCCCATGGGGCAACAATTGCCGATCTGGAAGAAAGCCACCTGTTTTACCTGCAAGCGCGCGGTATTCCTGAAAATGAGGCAAGGAACCTGCTGATCAAGGCGTTTTTGGAAGAAATCCTCGACGATATGGATGATGAAAATTTCGCCGAAGCCCTCGTTTGCCGCATTGATGCATGGCTCGATGCGCGCAAATAATGTAGCTGAAAGAACTTTGTGATGGACCAGACCGCACCCACATATGATATTGAAAAAATCCGCAGCGATTTCCCGATTCTGGCACGCGAAATTTACGGCAAGCCACTGACATATCTGGACAATGGTGCCTCGGCGCAAAAGCCAAAAGCAGTGCTGGATGCGATCAACAAGGCCTATACCGAAGACTATGCCAATGTGCATCGCGGCTTGCATTTTCTATCCAATGCCTCGACCGATGCCTATGAGGGCGCGCGCGAAAGTGTTCGCCGTTTTCTCAATGCGCCATCGCCAGACCAGATTGTCTTTACCAAATCTGCAACCGAGGCAATCAATCTGGTGGCTTACGGATATGGTGCGCCGAACATCGGTGCCGGCGATGAAATTGTACTTTCGATTATGGAACACCACTCGAATATCGTGCCCTGGCATTTCCTGCGTGAGCGGCAAGGTGCGTCCCTTAAATGGGTTCATGTGGACGAAGATGGCACGTTTAATCTTGAGCGCTTCACAGAAAGCCTGAGTGATAAAACCAAGCTTGTGGCCATTACCCAGATGTCCAATGTGCTGGGCACCGTGGTGCCAATTAAAGAGGTTTGCCGTATTGCCCATGAGCGCAGCATTCCGGTGCTGGTCGATGGCTCACAAGGGGCCGTGCATATGCCGGTCGATGTGGTCGATCTCGATTGTGATTATTACGTATTTACTGGCCACAAGGTTTATGGCCCCTCGGGCATTGGCGTTCTTTACGGCAAGAAAGAAAGCCTGGGAAAAATGCAACCCTTTATGGGCGGCGGCGAAATGATCCTCGATGTCACCGAAGACAATGTCACCTATGCGGAGCCACCGCATCGCTTTGAAGCGGGTACGCCGCCAATCGTTCAGGCGATTGGGCTGGGTGCTGCGGTTGACTATATGGATAGTATTGGCCGCGAGGCAATTGCCGCCCATGAGGCAAGTCTGCTAGAATACGCAACTGAAAAATTGAGTAAAATCAATTCGTTGCGGATTTTTGGAACCGCACCCGGAAAAGGTGCTATAATCTCGTTTGAACTCGAAGGCATCCATGCCCACGATGTTTCAATGGTGATAGACAGGGCAGGGGTCGCGGTGCGGGCCGGAACCCATTGCGCCCAAACCCTCTTGAATTGCTATGGTGTAACCTCCACATGCAGGGCATCATTTGGCATGTATAATACATTTGCAGAAGTCGACCGATTGGCGGAAGCATTGGAAAAAGCAAGGACATTTTTCGCATGAGTGAAAATACAGAAAATGCCACCACTGAGAAACCCGAAGCGCTTGACGTGCCGGAAAAAGTTGACGTGGAAAATGCCGGATCAGCGATTCCCGGCGATGAAATCGAGCGGTTGACCAACGACATCGTTGCAGCGCTTAAAACTGTTTATGACCCGGAAATACCTTCTGATATTTACGAGATTGGCCTGATCTACAAGGTTGATATTGATGATGACCGCAATGTGGATATTGATATGACGCTCACCGCGCCCGGTTGCCCGGTTGCCGGTGAAATGCCGATCTGGGTCGAGAACGCGGTAAGTTCAGTTGAAGGCGTTGGTCTGGTTAAGGTGAATATGGTGTTTGATCCACCCTGGACCCCGGATCGTTTGTCTGAAGAGGCACAAATCGCGCTTGGTTGGTATGTATAATTAATATTCACCCTCTAGATTGCTTCACATCTACATGGAAGCATATCAGGCCACGAATTGTGGCCCGGTGCTTATGCACCGCCCCAGCGGAGGCCGGGCGCAAGTCCGAATGGCCGTGAGCGAAAACAAACTTGAGCGATTCCATCTAAAGATGAATCGCCCTAGACTCGAATAACATTTGAAAGGTACTGAAAAATGGCAGGTTTTCAGGTTGTTACACTGACAAAGGTCGCTGAAGAGCGGATCCACGATATTATTTCGGGCGCTTCTGAGCCCGCAGATGGTATCCGTGTTGGCGTTAAAAATGGCGGCTGTGCCGGTATGGAATATACGGTTGATCTGGTGACCGAGCCTAATCCGGCTGATGATATGGTCGAAAGCAATGGCGCCAAAGTATATGTGGCACCAGAAGCCGTGCTGTTTTTGCTTGGCACTGAACTTGATTATGAAGTGAGCAAACTGCGCTCTGGCTTTGTGTTCAACAATCCAAACCAGTCATCTGCCTGTGGCTGCGGCGAAAGTGTTACGCTGGTTGCGGCCGAACTGCCAAAAGAAATGCAAAAGCATTAGGTTGGAATTGGTTAGTCTATTGGCCGATCCATGCAATCGAAATAATTAACTCTGCTTTTGGCCGCAAGAGTTTTACCGCTTCTTCAATATGGCTGCCGGAAGTGGCTATGTCATCAACAAGAAGTATATAACCATTCAATGGATGTTTAAGCGTTATCTTTTCTCGGTGGATATTATTCTTCGGATGTGATGAATTCCAGCGTGCATTAATTGGATTGAATGCCTCAATATACGGTTTTTGAATTAGTTTGGCTGTTTGCTGTCCAATAAGCTTTGAAAGTGATTTTTTTTTTGGGTGGCTAGAAGGTATTGAAGTAACAGCGTCAATACACTTTGTTCCAATAATTTGATTTGCAACCGATATGATCTCTTTTCCTGCCAAATCCATTAACAATTCTGGCCCATTTTGCTTAATATTACGTACCAAGTTAATCTGGACCGGTTTTTCACTTGCCCTCCATCGTCTAACTGTGAAGTAGCAAACCCCATTTCGGCGTCTCATTTTTGGTTGTGATATTAGGGAATGGACCAAATGCATCCTTGCCAGCTCCAGCCCCTGAAGAGCATTCATATCGAAGTAATGGCCGGAATCATTTAGCCCATCATTTTTTTTCATATTTATCACCCTTATGAGTGTGACCATAAGAGAAATGGGTTTTTTGCATAACTGTCATTAATGACAGTTACTTACATGGCGAATCTAGACTAAAGGGTGCGTGGTTGTAAAATTCAGTCAAACAACCAATCGACAACCGGTTTCCAAAGGCTTTGCTCAAATTTTGGTTTGAAAAAGCTGAAGTGACCAATCGGGCTACCCGCCTGCTTGGGCGAAAATTGCCAGCGGGTATGTTGCGCATTAACAAAGTGATCGTTGAGATGGTCGATCAAATGCGGACTGGCCCAGGTATCATCGTCCAGTCCAACCACCAGCAACGGGCAGGCGAGTTCTGCAAAATGCCGGGTTTCGGGCAGGGCAGGGTCGTCAAAAAAGTAGTTTTCATTGGCGCACCATTTTGCCCATTGGGTAAACGCCGCAAATCCCATGTCTTCGCCCAGGCCAAACTTGCCGGGAATATAGCCATAGATGCGCCCCAGCAAGGGAGCTGCCAAATAAAGCATAGCAAAAACCCGGTATCGTTCTGGCACAGACATTTGTCGCCAGTGACCGGATAACGCGGCAATGGTTACCGCTTTGTTGGCGCGGTTAATCTTTTCGCTCAGGCCCATCGCCTGACCGCCAAAGCTGTGGCCTACAAGATGAAGCTGCTTGTCGGGATGATTTTTGGCGATCCAGTCGAGCATCGCCGGAAAGTCCTGCCGGGCCCAGTCGCTCATTAAATAGTGAAATTTGCGGTCGTTATCAGGCCATGAACCATTGATGCCTCGGTAATCATAGATGATCACCAGGCTTGCGCCTCTTTGGGCAACATAACTTGCAAAGTGGCGATAGAACTGTCGCGGAATCGCAGTGCCGGAGTTTATTAGAACAACAGGGCCATCCGGGTTAGTACCGGTAAAGTGGGTGGTTGCCAGTGCAAGCCCGTCGAGGGCTTTGATTTTATGTTCAACGCCCGCTTGCGATTGCATGATTTCCATACCGGTTTAACCACTTTCATCTGTAAATGATGAGAGCCTAATTAATATTTACTAATACGTAAAGGGAAGAATGTCGTGTTTTTGCTTGGTGACGTTGTGCACATCTTTGGCGACGTTAAACTTCTATATTTTTCATACAAACCACAAACTCGCTGATCTCCAGAGCAAACTGGTTTGTGCCGGCCAAATGGAATTACGTGCCAGATGGCTTTATGAGAAGATGTGGTTGATTGAGCAATTATACTATAGGCTCCTTAAAACTGCTCACCAGATTGGGTTTGATTTGCCCGTTAATGCCTGGTGTCGAAACAGTCTGACGCCCAAAATTGACTGACGAAAGAGAGTTGAAATGGCTGGACGCCCCGCAGCACGAGTTCTCGACCCGGTAGCGCATCCGTTGCCACCGGTGCTTCAGCCTGGCCCGGGTTCATTCAATGTTGTAATAGGTTACAGGCCAGCATGGCGCGGAGTACCTGCTGCCGCTGCCGCCGCAATTCAATCTGCCAAAAAAGCTTCTGATGCAACATTGAAGGCTGCAAAAGCTGCAACGACTGCCGCCTCAGGAACACCTGGCGCTCCGGCAGCAAAGGTCGCTGAAGAGCTTGCAAAAACCACGGCCTTGGCCGCGATGGGCAATATGATCAGTGGCATGTCCGGCGGTGCAGACATTCATATGTGCGCAACTCCGTTGCCGATGCCGCCGCATGGACCCGGTGTTGTGGTAGATGGCAGCCCGACCGTACTGATCAATGGGCTTCCCGCATGTCGCCAGGGTGACACGATTGTTGAAGCGCTCGGGCCACCCAATAAAATTGTCATGGGGCAGTTTAACGTACTGATTGGTAATTCGGGAAACTCTTCTGCCCCGAGCGTTGGAAGCAGCGTTTTTGATATGGTAAGCGATGCGGTCGAGGCCGTCGGAGAAGCAATTGAAGACGCGGTAGAAGCAGTTGGTGATTTCCTCAACCCGGATGTTGTAACCGGCCTTGGAGCGGAGGTTGACAAAATTGTCAATCAGTCTCCAAGTCTGAAGGCAAAAGTTGCTGGCCTGCTGGCCGGTGACTGGAAAATCGAGGGCATTGCGACGGGCGATACAGAATGTGACAAGGATGCACAGATTATTCGGGTTAATACCAGCGAATCGGTCAATGATCAGGTTGTTTCCGTTGCCCATGAAGCTGGGCATGCTGCCTATGAAGCAGATCCCGAAACGCCAATGGATGGCCTAACCAAAGACGATTATGTTTCTGAAAACACCATGCATGAACTGAAAGACGAGGGTGAAGCAACCTTGAGCAATATCGAAGCGCGCAATGAGATTCTTGAAAATGGTGGGCCGGATATTGGAATTGCCGGAAATCCTGATAATCACGCGGCCTATCAAAAATCATATGATGATTACAAAGATTCTGATGAAGCGCTTGCCAGAGATAAAGCAAGAGCAGAAATAGGTGATATTTTTGCCGATGGCGAAGAGGCTGGTGATACTGGGCAAACATACCGGGAATATTATGGTGAATGGTATGAAGATAAATATGATAAAGCTAATACTACGCCTAAATAGATTTGTTTTTGTTGGAGGATTAATTGCATTCGCCTCGATAGTGGATTTACCAAGTGCAATTGGAGCTGAAATGACGAGTTTCGAGAAATTAAGAGTTCTGTCTGAGCGTATTATACGTGAGCGGGCCTATGATCCTCAACAATTGGCCGTCATTCTGGATGCCAAATTTGAGATGGATGATATAGACCTGCCAAATGTTTTTCAATATTACGCATCTCTGGAAGGCAATGAATTCTTTACCAAATGCGACCTTCGTGCACCAAAAACATCAGCCGCCAAAAATGCCATACTGGTTTGTTATCTGCACGAAAATGACATGACGGACAAAGATGTATATGCCGCATATGGTGAAAGCGTGCAATCACGTCAGGCGCGCGCCGCATCTGGCCCATCGGTCCCCCATTATTTATCTGTTGATTTTGACTACGCCAGACTAAGTTTTGGCTATGATAAAAAATCGAACACGATTAAAAGGCTTGTTATTAAGTTCAAACTGTAACTCGTTTTCAGGCTAGTGCCGTATGAGTGTAAGGGCGTATTTAATGCAATCGACGACCGATCTCGATGGAATTTATGGTGCCTGACTCCTTTTTTGACAATAAAATTTCCTACTTTGGCTATGGCTCGCTGGTAAATCCGGCAACCCACAGAACAGAAATTATCGGATATTCAAAAGCTACCTTGAAAGGCTGGCGGCGAGAATGGCTTGCCCGACCCGATAATTCCTTTGGCAATGTTGTGTTGTTGTCGGTAAAGCGTTGCGAAAACAGCGAAATTGATGGTCTCGTTGTGCTTGATCATGCCCATAACCAACCAGCACTTGATGAACGTGAGAGCAATTATGATCGTCATACAGTTTCAGCGCGCGCGCTTGCAGGGCTAAAAGATTTTTATACAAGTCAGGTTGAGACGAGCATCTATGTGGCAAGCCATTTCCCGCAAGTTGATAACGCCCATGAGTTTTGCATTTTGCGCTCCTATTTAGATGCAGTGATGCAGGGCTATCTGCATCATTTTGGCGAAGAAGGGGTTGCGCGCTTTGTTCAATCGACCGATAATTTCCATTTTGCCATTTGCGAGGACAGGCACAATCCGCGCTATCCGCGCTTTGTGGAAACCAGCAAATCAGAGCAAAAGCTGTTCGATCAGCTGGCACCGGGTTTAGAATAATCACAATAATCAGTAGATAAGCGGTTTTTTCTTGTCTATAGGTATATTCCAGATTGCATCCGGAATCACCGGGCAGTCTTGAATATAGTAACCAAAAGCAACAATGTATCGTGTAGTGGATAAGATTATGGCACAAAATTGGACACCAAGCTCCTGGCGCAACAAACCAGCTAAGCATTTGCCAACTTATCCAGACAGTTCTGTGCTGGAAAAAGCAGAAGCGCGTCTGGCAAGCTTTCCCCCTTTGGTGTTTTCCGGTGAGGCCAGAAAACTAAAGCGGCAATTGGCAGAAGTCGCCGAGGGAAGGGCATTCCTGTTGCAGGGTGGAGATTGTGCAGAAAGCTTTGCCGAACATAGTGCGGATAATATTCGTGACTTTTTCCGCGTG
>JAJRQF010000044.1 GCA_024280375.1 Alphaproteobacteria bacterium
CAGGAACAGCTGGGGTTGCGGTAGCAGGAACAGCTGGGATTGCAGCAGCAGGAACGGCACCAGTTACAGCACTTGCATTCTGATAACCAATTGATGCGGCAATTCTTGCACCGGCGAACTGGTTAGCATAGCGCAGGGCTACATCGTTACGTCCGCCTTGTGAGGCAGATGCAGAAAGTCTGAAGCCGGCAAAGGTTGGCGTGTCGTAACGAATACGATCACGACGGGAGCCGCCATCAAGGTTGGTGAAATTGGTACCAATTGTGCTGCCTACAACACCGCCATTCTGAAATTCCAGTCCACCCTGGCCACCGCCAGCAAGTGAGTATGAAGCAATGCCGGTACCGGACAGATCGGTTTCAGCTGTGCCGTTTGAAGCCGTATTGCCCTGACCCAGGGTAAGTTTACCCATGGAAGCAGAATTCAACCAGACTTCAGCAATACGTTCGCCAACCGCAGCGGTCGCACTTGTACCAGGGGTGCCGCTGTTTGCATTGAAACGAATGTCAGTTGAGGAGTTTGATTCGAACTGCAGTTCGATTGTAGCACCCGCAGTTACATCATCATTTAAACGACCAGAAGCCACGAAACGGAACCGTGTACCGGTGTTGTCATTGTCAGTGTAGAAAACTTCATCATCATTACCATTGTCACCCCAAAGGATGGCGCGGTTAACCTGACCTGAAATTTTCAGTTGAATTGTGTTGGCATTAGGAGCAGGTGCTGGTGGCACCAGCGGATCTGCTGCGTTAGCTGTTCCAAGACCGAAGATGGTCAAGAGGGAAGCTACCCCTGCTATTTTAATTTTAGAATGCATTTAGTTGCCTTTCTTTCAATTGATCAATTGATTTTTAATGATCCCCCGGGGGAATGTATTCGCAATTTAAGACCACCAATTTCTCCCCAAAAACACCTGAAGAAAATAGCCCTGCATCGCCCCTCCATAGTGACCATGATTCAGCAGGTATTGTAAGGCACGTCACAGGATATTGAACGACCGTTCAAAATCCGTGAATCTTCGTGATTCTTTGTGAGATTTTGTGATGCTACGTGATGAATTCTGTTATAAATCGCGTGAACAAACGTTCAAAAAACGACAAAAAATTTATAAATAACAATCGTTTATGAGAGGTGTGGGTGTGGGTACGGATTTTGCCAGTTTGCCGTGATTCCATTTTGAAATATTTGACTGTGAACGACGGCGCAATCGGATTGAAGGCTGTTAAGACGGTGGTGAACGCTGATCAAAATGTGTCGATAAAATGTTGAAACCGGGCGTTAAATCAAGGCGACTTGATAGTGTCAGAATGTTTGTTTTTGCTATAGGTAAACCATGTTTCTGTCAGGCAAAATGTTTCCTTCCGCACGATCAAAAACCGGTGAGTAGAAAGATAGCGCTCTGTGATAATTTCGAGAGCAAAAGAGACGATAGGATCACGTATCTCAAACCAACTCTCTTTGTTGGCTGTGATAAAAATCACACGGTAGAGCTAATCCTCAATTCTCTAAGAATTTCTTCCCCCCAATTTGATTGAGCGGGGTGATCTTGCGCGCTTTTTCTTACCTAGAGCGTGTCACCGATAAGTGGGTGCCGGTTATCGGATAAATGACACGCTTAAACAAAAAGCTAGAGTGCAGTTTTGATTCAATCAAAACATGAAGCACTCTAATTGGCTGCTTACTTAGAGCAAACCCTTGATTGCATGGGGATGTGTGGATTTTGGGCGACGTATGGACAGCATAAACCGTGCTTGATTACTATGGCCCTGCCGCAGAAAAGCAGCAGCCATGGCAAATTCAAGGAGGTCGCGTTGGGCGCGACTGCCACCGATTCGGGCATGGTCGGTCATTGCGATAGAGAAATGTGAAACCGCCTGGTCCCAGTCTTCTCTGGCAATTGCCCCGAAGGCTTGAGCAAGCTCACCAACAAGGTCGGCTGCAGGCCCTTTGGCTTCCCGGATTATTTTTGCAAGCGCCTCAGTATTCCCAGCAAGGGCATGGGCCAGCGCTGCATGTATGTCAGCAAATGCGATGCCGGGTTTGGGAAAACATTTGAGCGCATAATCGCTGACGCCGCGCCATCGATGTGCTGGAACTTCGAGACCAGCCAACTCGGCACGGTACAATATGGCGGCCAAATCAGTCAGAACATTTATCGGTGGCCCAAGTGCACCACCGGGAGCAATATCAGCATCGATCACCTCCCACATTTTTGTGGCATCACCACTTGCCATTGCCCAAAGGGCAACGTGCCAGGAAATATGGCAGTGGAGCAGGCCCCGCTTATCATAATTGCGCCGCCATTTATCCAGATAGTCGGCTCCAGCTTCAGTTTCACCGTTTTCATAATACAGGTGCGAGCGAATATGTGCACCGTTGGCGCTGCGCGGGTTAGCTGAAAGTGAACGTTCGATAGTGCGCTCTGCCGGTCCGGTCTGGCCGGTCTCAAGTTGTGCAAAGGCATGCTGGCTCAAAAACCACCAGTCATCTCCATAGTGAGGGGCGAGCCAGGTTGTGAAGGCGAGTTGCTCAGACTCGCGCCCCGATTGCCCGCTGAACCCGATGAGACCGAACACTCCCATGCAAGGTTGAGCAACCATGACATCGCGCGGGTAGTGTTCCAGGTGGGCATGAATGGCTTTATAGGCTTCAGGTCCTTTGCCCTCAAGCAGTAATCCAATTGCCTTGATCTGGCCAGCTTCGCGTGGGGTCAGATGTTCAACCCGGGCTCGAGCTTTTGCCAGAGGATCAGCTACCGTTAAAGTTTTTGCGCACATTTGCCGAATTCGGGCAAGTCCCAGGTGGGCGAGAGCAAAATTTTCATCCGCATCAATCGCTTCCTGGAATGCTTCCTCGACCCCACCGTCGGCCGCCAAAAACCTATCAACAGCTTCAACGTAGGCGTCGCGCGCTACTTGTGATGATGTTGACAGTTCGTTGCCGTATCGGTCTTCCAGCATCGCCTTGCTCCTTACACTGTTGCCCAGTGATATTATGGGTCTAAGGAGTTATAATCGCACTAATAGAGGATGCAAAGCTCATGTTTTTCCCTGGTTCCCTCAATGTTATGGCTCACAATTTCGGGATGTGCTGAAGAGCGGTATCCTTGCGCTGTGGCGGTGTCATAGGTTGCCTTGTCAACGATTGCGTTTGTTTTAAGCACCTTGTTAAATTTTTCAAGTTTTGCCGAGAAGTTAACCGGAGCGCCGATAACGGTGTATTCCAGACGATGTTCATCGCCAACGGCACCAAATGTGACCGGTCCAGTGGCGATCGCCAGATTGACGCGAAGGGGGCTCAACAGGGACAGGTCAGGGTCTGTCGACCAGGATTTTAAATCGGCAATGATGTCATCCAATGCTCTGAGTGCATCGGCAGCGTATGTTTTTGAAGGATTGGTCGCGCCGAATGTCGCCATGATGCCATCGCCGATAAATTTGTCTATGGTGCCGCCGTGTTTCTGGATCAGCGGAACAATGCGTTTTTGATATTCTGCCAGGATATGCATGACATCGCCGGGTTCCATTTTTGCCGCCATTATGGTGAAGGCGCGAATGTCGATATTGAGAACGCTGGCATCGCGATTAATGCCCTCTCCAGGTGCAATCTGGTGATCTGCGTCACGAATTTTTGTGGCCACAGTGTCGTCGAAAAATCGAGATAGATCTTGTGCCGCAGTTTGCTCGGTCACCGCACTGACAAGCAGATTGTGGGCGCGATTTAGCGCCAGTGCCAAAATTCCGGTGACGATCAGCATGGAAATAATTTTGTCGAATTCCGCACCAAGTAAAATCGAATTGCTGGTCATGTACTCTACATAGTTGCGCGTGATCATATTGTTGCTGGGATCAACAGATATTACGTAAAGGATCATCAAAGAC
>JAJRQF010000045.1 GCA_024280375.1 Alphaproteobacteria bacterium
GGCCGGTGGTGGCGCGCTAACCGGCGTTATGTTCTTTCTGGCCGTGGTTATGGTGGTGCCATTCGGGGTTGGGCCTGATCTCAACCTTTTGGCTCGAATTGGCCCGGCCATGTTGTGGCTTGGCGCATTGCTCGCCTCTTTATTGGGTCTCGATCGCCTGTTTCAGGCCGACCGCGAGGATGGATCGCTCGATTTGTTGATCATGAACGGTGCACCAATGGCGGCAATTGTTTTCGTTAAATGTCTGGCACATTGGGTCACCACCGGGCTGCCTTTGGTGATTGCCGTGCCGCTGTTTGGCCTGTTTATGAATATGGAGCCGCTTGGCATTCTCGCGACAATGGCAACCCTGATGGCGGGCACACCGGCCATCACCTTTGTTGGCGCGGTGGGCGCAGCCGTTACCGTATCCCTGCCAAGGGGCGGGTTGTTGCTGGCCGTTCTTGTGCTGCCATGGACCATACCGGTGCTGATATTTGGCGTGAGCGCCGCCTATGGCGCGGTTGAGGACCCGGCACCCTTTACCGAGCCCTTTATTGTGCTTTGTGCGATCAGCCTGTTTTTTGCCGTAATCGGGTCGCTTGGTGCGGGCGCAATACTGACACATTCCGATCACTAAATAACCCGTCATGAAGCGCCTGCGGCAATCTTGACAAACAATTGTACTTACGCCGATTGATTGGGCAGACCCGGAGGTCTATATAGCCAAAATGAGTGATATATCGACAAAAATGCCCGCGCGGCCAAGCCTCAGCGATCTTGCAAACCCGACCCGGTTTTTAAACCTTGTCCGCATCATGCTGCCCTGGCTTTCAATCGTAACAATCGCCCTATTTGCCGTTGGCATCTGGATGAGCTTTGCCGCCCCGGAAGACTATCAGCAGGGCAGAACCGTGCGCATCATGTTCATTCATGTGCCTGCCGTATGGGTGGCGATGTTTGCCTATATGGTGATGGTATCAAGCGCCCTTGGCGTGTTGGTCTGGCGGCATCCGCTGGCCGATGTGGCAGCCCGCGCTGCCGCCCCGCTTGGTGCAGCTTTCACCTTTATCGGGCTGATCACCGGTTCCATCTGGGGCAAACCGATGTGGGGCACCTGGTGGGTTTGGGATGCGCGACTGACCTCGTTTCTGGTGCTGTTCATCATCTATCTTGGCCTGATTGCCCTTTGGCGCGCCATTGAAGAACCGGCATCTGCTGCCCGACCCGCAGCCGTGTTCATTCTAATCGGTGCGATCAATGTGCCGATCATCAAATTTTCGGTCGACTGGTGGAACACATTGCACCAACCGGCCAGTGTTTTTAAAATGGGTGGTCCCGCCCTTTCTCCAGAATTTTTGTGGCCGCTACTGATTATGGCTGTCGCCTGTTCGATGTTTTTCTTAACCTTGCATTTAATGGCCATGCGCAACGAGATATTGCGCCGCCGTATTCGCTCGCTGCAAATTAACACCGCACGCCGGGCCGAGCGCGGGCAATAAGGATAATCGAATGAGCATGTTTGACGAAAAATATTTCAACTATATCGCCTCATCCTGGGGCATCAGCCTTTTGGTGTTTGCAGGTCTCATTTTTTGGATAATGTTCCAGCACCGGGCCTTTAACGCAAAACTGGAAGCGCTCGAAAAACAGGGCATCACAAGACGGTCCGGCAAATCAGCGAAAGCATAAATATGAGCGAAGAAATCAAAGAAGACCTACCGGGTAACAGAAATACGCGTGTTATTCTGGCATTGATTCCGCTGATATTATTTGCGGGCCTTGCCTTTATTTTCCTCAAACAATTAAAAAGCGATACCAACCCTTCCGAATTACCGTCGCCATTATTGGGCAAAGCAGCACCGGAATTTTCCATGCCGGCGCTCGAAGGTCTTAAGCGCGATGGCAACCAGATACCCGGCCTTAAAACCGCAGACTTCAACGGCAAGGTAACCTTGGTCAATGTCTGGGCCTCATGGTGTGTTCCCTGCCGGGTTGAGCATCCAATTATTATGGAATTGGGCAAGGACGACCGCTTCCGCCTTGTTGGCATCAACTATAAAGACAAGCCGGGAAATGCCCTGCGTTTTCTGGGCCAATTGGGCAATCCGTTTGACGCGGTCGGCGTAGACCAAAAGGGCCGCGCGGCGATTGACTGGGGTGTTTATGGTATTCCGGAAACTTTTCTGATCGGCCGCGATGCAACAATCCGCTACAAACATGTCGGCCCGCTCAACCCGATCTCACTGCAAAAACTAAAAGCCGAAATTGATAAGGCGATTAAGGGGTAGTTGGGTTTGGTGTCACGACTGAGCAGGTATATCGTTTCGATCCATCTCATCCCACCACGGCAAGAGTATTCCAATGTCATCAGTAAATGGGTATCTTCGCTCTTTCTGTTCATCGGCTTTCAGCAAATCGCTATGTATGCCATCTAATCGCCAACCTTTATACTTTTCTGAATTGGCCGCAGATAGTGCTTTCTTGAACGAAGACTCTGTTGCAGTGGACAAAATTCTTTCCAATTCTGAGATTGCCAGGAAAACGATCGGCTTTCTGTCCGTATCAGTGATTTCTGGGTCCTTTACATTTGTCATGTCAGTTGCTTCTTGAAGTACGCTTTCGCGTAGTGTGTCTGCCATCACAAGCCAATTATCCAGTGTCAGGACTACGCCAATAGTCGAGCCAGTAAGGTTATATTGGGCATACCCGCGGCGACAATGTGAAAAGAAGCGCCACAACTGAAATACCGCCTTTGCAAGGTCTTCATATCCCCGTGCCGCCAACGGGTCTCTACCGAACATTGCTACTTGCGACATCCGCGTTGCTTTGCATTCGTAGGCCACATCTAGCCAATTGTTGGAGTTACAAAGTACATCTGGCGTGGAATAGGTATTGGGTTTTTTGCGGTAATTGGATTCCGATTCCCACTCATAGTTTGGAAGAGCATCTGACAGGTAACGAAAGCAATAATCTTCAAATCGTTTACCATAGTCGTCTCTCACTGGTCCCTCACCACCGATAACATCGTAAAACACTCCTGAAGTAATACGTGCAAGTATCAGTTCTGGTAACGGCGCACGAATTCTCTCACCTTGATCACCAAAGCGCAGGCAAGGGGCTTGACGTAGGATACTAGGCCGATCTGCGGTATGAACGATACCCTTGCGATTTGTTCTCGCCAATTTGGCTGCATCATGAAATGGTAGTGAAATTAACGCCAGTACGCGTTCAATTTCGTCCCAAGTTACTCCGAGTTCCGCCCATGATGCTGTTTCTCGAACAACCGGAGAAATTGTAAACGAAACATAGAGCATAAATCCAATTTGTGAAAATCGATTAAAACTGATCCCATGTTGGTGCTCGAAATAACTTGCACATTCGCCTTGCCCATAAACAAACGCATTTCGGTAAAATTGCGGAATATTAGCATAGCCGCGTTGCCAGTCAAATTGACGGCTGGCAATCCTAGCCATTTCTACAAAAATACTCTCGCTTCTCTTTTGAATTCTAAACTCGGCGTTCTCGAGCTTTCGGAGCCATTTCGCGCATTGTATTGACACTTGAAAGTGGTCCCAATGTAACGTCCGTTTGCGACCATTCTTGGATCGTAGCAATTTTGGAATCGTCATCAACTCATTAGCAAGCGTCTCTATCTCCCACTTCTGAACGAAATGCGGGCTTATCATTTTTGTTGTAATTGCACCGTCCGGTATAGTTTCTGGCCTAATATAGTTCCGCGCTGCATGTGCATAATCAGACTGTAACGCATGAGTCGCCCAGAGTAACTGAATGAACTCTTCATCACCGGCTACGCTCAAGAGCTTGTTGAGCTTTTTGCGATAGTATTCGCGCATAATCAAAACTGCCTCATCAAACATAAATGGCAGGCAAGTCAGGCCGATTTTGTCTTGGGCGAACTGACTTACTTTACCGCGATTCCTGCTAGCATAGTCCAATCGTTAAATATTAAACTCTACAGCCCCAAGAAAATATTCAATGCCTGAAATGCCGATGGCCGGTAAAGACCATGGCAATTCCGGCCTCATCGGCCGCCGCAATTACCTCATTATCGCGCATTGAGCCACCGGGTTGAATGACCGCGGTTGCACCGGCTTCAATGGCTGAAAGTAATCCATCGGCAAATGGGAAGAAGGCATCCGATGCCACAACGGAGCCCACCGTCATTGGTGTGTCCTGTTCGGCGAGTTCGGCAGCATCAACCGCTTTTCTGGCAGCTATTCGCGATGAATCCACCCGGCTCATCTGCCCCGCACCAACGCCCACGGTTGCCCCATCGCGCACATAGATGATGGCGTTGGATTTCACATATTTGGCAACCTTGAAGGCGATTTTCAAATCAACCAGCTCTTTTTCAGTTGGTGCGCGCTTGGTCACCGTTTTCAATTCCATATCATCGACAACCGCATTATCGCGCCCCTGCACCAAAATACCACCTGATACGGTTTTGGCGTAGAGGCCACTATCGCGAGGGTTGGGCATGCCGCTGGTTACCAAAAGCCGCATATTCTTGCGTGAGGCAATCATTCTATTGGCAATCGGGTCAACATCCGGTGCGATAATAACCTCGGTCAAAATCTTGACGATCTCGGCAGCGGTTTCCTCATCCAGTGGCTTGTTTAGGGCGATAATACCACCAAATGCCGAGACCGGATCACAGGCAAGGGCGCGCAAATAGGCTTGTTTTTGTGTATCAGCCACCGCAAATCCGCACGGATTGCCATGTTTGATGATCGCAACTGCGGCTTGTTTTTCAGCCTCAAATTCTGCCACCAGTTCAAAGGCCGCATCCGTATCGTTGATATTATTATAGGAGAGCTTTTTGCCCTGTAGCTGCTGGGCGGTGGCAACCCCTTTGCGCCCATCGCCGGTTTTATAAAATGCCGCCGTCTGATGCGGATTTTCACCATAGCGCATCACTTCAGCCAATTTACCGCCAATGGTTCGATATTCCGGCGCATCAATGCCAAGGCTTTCGGCAAACCAGTTTGAGATTGCCGCATCATAGGCGGCCGTTCGCGCATATGCGGTTTGGGCAAGCTTCTGGCGCAAGGAATAGGGCAGCGAGCCCTCATTTTCATCGAGCGCTTCGCCAATATCATCATAGTCGACCGGGTTGGTGACGATGGCCACATAGGCATGGTTTTTTGCCGATGCACGAATGAGTGTTGGCCCACCAATATCAACATTTTCCACGCAATTGGCGTAGTCCGCCCCAGAGGCAACGGTTTTTTCAAACGGATAGAGATTGGAAACCACCAGATCAATGGGCTGAATGTTATGCTCGCCCATAGCGTCAATATGTTCTGCCTCACCGCGAATGGCCAAAATACCGCCATGCACTTTCGGGTGCAGGGTTTTCACCCGTCCGTCCATAATTTCAGGAAAGTTGGTCAACTCACTAATATCGCGAACCGCCAATCCGGCATCGCTGAGTTCCTTATAGGTGCCGCCGGTGGAAACCAGCTCCACATCATATTCCGCCAGTTTGCGGGCAAATTTCACCAGCCCGGTTTTATCAGCAACCGACAAAAGCGCGCGCCGCACCCGAACCAGATCTGGCACAGGGGTATTCCGGGATTTCACAGACATAGAAAAAATTCCTTGGATAGCAGCAGAATTGAGGAGCTTATTTGGCCCATGCATATAGCGAATGCAGCCGGTATAGAAGCGTGAGCGCAGGTTCTTAACTGTTTTGAACTGCATACATTCTTATGATGTATCATTCGTCGCAGGCTAAACCTACCATATGGCGAATATCATCTGGCGTTCTACCAGAACGGCGTAAAGTACGAAGCGATGTGTCATCGGCACTTTTGGAAAGCTTGCGCCCGTCATCGGATAAAATCAAATCGTGGTGGTGATAGATCGGCGCGCGCAGGCCCAACAACTCCTGCAACAGCCGATGCACAAAGGTAGCAAAGAACAAATCACGCCCCCGCACGATGTGGGTGATATTTTGCAAGGCATCATCCAGAACCACAGAGAGATGATAACTGGTTGGCAGCTCATTTCGTCCCAGGATAACATCGCCCCAAAGTAATGGGTCGCAAGCCACCTTGCCGGTTTCGCCGTGCGGGCCGCCCCCCAATTCTTCGAATTCAAGCGCATTGCCAACGGTTTTAAGCGCCGCTTTCATATCCAGACGAAGGGCGTAAGGCTTACCCGATGCGATAAGCTGCAACCGGTGCTGTTTATCGCGACCACGATCAATATCAGGATAAAGCGGCGCGCCGTCCGGGTCCTTCGGCCATGGTTTGTTGGCATCAGAATTATCCGCAATATAGCGTTTGATTTCTCCCCGGCTCATAAAGGCCGGATAGAGCAGGTTTTGTTCTGCCAATTGGTCGAGCGCTTTTTGATATTCGGCAAAATGCTCAGATTGCCGTCGCGGTGCACCTTCCCATTCTATCCCCAGCCAATGGAGATCGTCCAGCATTTGCTCTTCCAACAGGGGTGTGCAACGGGTGGTATCAATATCTTCAATACGCAACAACAGTTGTCCGCCCGCCCGCCTCGCCAAATCGAAATTCAGCAGGGCAGAATAGGCATGGCCCAAATGCAATTGACCATTGGGGCTTGGGGCAAAACGAAAGATGGGTTGTGAAATATTCTCGACCATGTTTTCAATCTATCCAATGGCGAGGGAACTGAATAGAGTTCGTATTTGAAAAGAATTACCAACATTGAAGACGTCAATAAAGGGTTGGAAGCCCTGCTGCTGCTTGATCCAAAATTACGCCCAATTGCAGAACATGCGGGACCGTTACCCCTGCGGCTGCGCGCACCAGGCTTTCATGGGCTTGCAGAAATCATCGTCTCACAACAGGTCTCCAAAACCAGCGCCGCCGCCATGTTCGGCAGGTTAGAAAAGCTGGTTAATCCGCTGTCAGCTGAACATATTCTCCACCTTGGCGAGGCCCCGATGATTGAGGCCGGTCTTTCGCGCGCCAAGCAATCAACGCTTACGCTGGTTGCAAAAGCAATTGAACATGACGGACTTAACCTTGAAGCGCTTTGTCAAATTCCAGCCCTTGAGGCGCAGGAAAACCTCACCTCGATTAAAGGTATTGGGCCGTGGACTGCGGAAGTATTTTTGTTATTTTGCGCAGGCCATGCGGATATTTTTCCTGCCGGTGACGTGGCGCTTCAACACGCCATTGGTGAAGGGCTTGGTCTGTCGTTACGGCCAAAAGACAAAGAGGTTCGCAAAATTGCCGAAATCTGGTCGCCCTATCGCGGTATCGCTGCCCGGTTATTCTGGTCATACTATGCCTATTTAAAACAAGGACGTGATGTAATTCCTGTATAAAATCAGCCATTAGACCTTCACATCCAGGTTTTTGTGTTCTTAGATGGTGGATGAAATTCCGTGACAGCGAAGTTTGAAACCGGGAGAATAATTTGACGATCGCCCTATCACCCGACGCCCACCCGGCACTGGTGCTCAATGCTGACTATAGGCCGCTGAACTATTTCCCCCTGTCGCTGTGGTCGTGGCAGGATGCGGTAAAAGCTGTGTTTCTCGACCGTGTCGATATTGTTGCCGAATATGACAATGAGGTTCATTCCCCGTCATTTACAATGAAACTGCCAAGTGTCATTTCGCTAAAAACCTATGTGAAAACATCCAGAAAACCGGCCTTTACGCGGTTCAATCTCTTCCTGCGCGATGATTTTCAATGCCAATATTGTGGTTCACCCGAAGAGCTGACCTTCGATCATCTTGTGCCGCGGTCTTTGGGCGGCAGAACAACCTGGGAAAACATCATTACCGCCTGCTCCAGCTGCAATCTACGCAAGGGCGGAAAACTAACCAGTAAGGCCCGTATGTGGCCGAGGCATCACCCCTTTACGCCAAGTGTGCACGATCTGCAAAATAACGGGCGAAAGTTTCCACCCAACTATCTGCATGAAAGCTGGATGGATTACCTCTATTGGGATACCCCGCTGGAGCCATAGGGTCCGGACCCATAAATCTCTCACGGTCTTTGATGTTCTGATAGCGAATTCTCAGTCCAAAATTACCACAGTCACCCGTATAGCGAGCAAACAGCGAGCCGGGCGAACAGCCCGCGCCGTCGCCGGCTTGGTGCACAGCACTATAGCATGGTGCGTTCAATAGTATTCACGCACTATGCTATAACTCTCTGTATTCGCACGTCTTTATTCCTAAAACCGGTGCCCACTTTTAGGAGACAAGCTTTAAATTGCCGTGAGACAGATAGAGTTATTCATTGCGCCCGAATGCGCCGTGCCAGGCCATTGATGCCATGATTAAAGATACAATCACATTCCACCCGGCAAATGATATGCCCAAAAATCGGCCGGCAGCCTCATTGCACGAAGGTGGTTTGGTATTGGCCAGGCTTGAAAGTAAATCTCCGGCAGTGCCGGTAATCCCGTCAACGGCCGCCCCACAGCTTACCGGCCCCGGCCAAAATCCCCATTCAACACCGGAATGATAAGCACCTATTCCAGCCGTTGTCAGCAAACCCAATAATGTGATCAGTAACAGCAAACGAACCAGAAATGCCGGGCGTCCAAGCATCGCCAATAAAAGCGCCAAAAAGCCCGCCGGCATAGCGACAAAGTAATAGGGCTGCCGCTGCAAATAGCACAATTCACACGGGATATATCCACCGATATACTGAAACCCGAGGACAGAACCAATCGCGGCAATCATACCAAGTGATACCAGCATCGCCATTCTGATCTGATTTGTGCCAATAGGCGCATTTAAAGCCATTTTGAATTATCCAATATATTTAACTGCGATAAAGCCGCCCACAAGCATCACCATACCAACAACAAAGAGCAGATTGAGACGTTTTTCGATAAAGTTTTGAATAGGCTCGCCAAATTTGAACAACAGCCAGGAAACCAGAAAAAACCGGAAGCCCCGACCAATTATACTGACCAGCGTAAACATCAAAATGTTCAGCCCTGCAAATCCGGAAGATATGGTCAAAACCTTATAGGGAAATGGCGTAATCGCCGCAAACAATAAGCCCCAGCCACCCCATTTTTCAAACCATTGCTGCATGGTAACAAACAGGTCTTCCTTGCCGTAAAAGGCCAAAATTGGTTTGCCAATAAATTCATAGCCAAGCGCCCCAATCGCATAGCCAAGAAAGGCGCCTAAAATGGAAGAAACCATACATATCAACGCATATTTAAACCACTTTGCCCGGTTTGCCAGCACCATAGGGATGAGCAACACATCGGGGGGAATAGGGAAAAACGAGCTCTCTGCAAATGAAAATCCAGCCAACGCCTTGGTTGCCTGCGGGCTTTTTGCCAGATTAAACATCCAGTCATAGAGTTTGCGGATCATAAGGTAATTCTCAACAGCAATTTATTTCCGTCTAGATAGGCCATTGAGAAAGAATTTGCGATAAAAAATGCTGTTATCTTTCAAGTGGCAAATTCTAGGCGTCAAATTCGTCAATAATTTTTTTGGATTTCTCTGAATTTCATTAAAGACCGAATGTTGAAAAATATTAAAATTGCAAAACTTAATAAGGCAATCAGGCTGCCAAACATCACTTTCATGTCAAATTCTAAAGGCAGAAGGCAAGAAACAGGCAAGAAAACAGCGGGCCACTTATTCAGGTATTTTACTGTTTCAGTTTGCCCAATATTATATACATGTTTTCGGGTGTATTTTTGCTCACCTTTTTTGGCAAATTTATTTTCAATAAAGTTATCCAGCAACCAGATACTGTTTTCCAATAAACCTTCAGAATTGGTCTGATATTTAAAAAAATATTCAGATGATTCAAATTCTTCAAATGCGCGATGGCCCCAGGTGCCAAAAGACGGGTCTTTTCGCGCTTCGATTTTTGTTACCGTGCCGGTACTGGATTCCCCAAAATTTGTCAGTAGATAATATTTGCTACCAGAACCGAGATGTCCCAGGAATATCCATGCGGAAAGTGCTCCAAACAGCAGAAATGCCGCTATATTCATGTAGTAAAAATCAATTTTTGCTGTGTGTGGTCTGTACATCTATACCTAGAAAATTTGTTGAATTCCCGTTAGTGCTTAGCTGACGGTTTACTGGAAATCCAGTTCTTTTAATCTGCCCATCCTAAAAAATGAAATTCGATAGGGTTCCTGGTTGACCAATCCCATTGCAATACTATATTGCCCACATTCCAGTTCGAATATCGCACTGCCCATTGGGCCCCTCTGGCGGAACTGGTAGACGCGCAGGATTCAAAATCCTGTTCCTTTATTGGAGTGCCGGTTCGATTCCGGCGGGGGGCACCATTTAGCCGTTTTATGCTGTCCAAACTGATCCCAGCAAGACCAAAAAACACTATAAAAATAAACATATAAGCACTCATTACAAGGTAATATAGCCCAATAACGTGTGTTGGTATCCAGCTTTTATGTTGGTACATATGCTGCCATTTCGCGGAAAATTCCGATTTACTCGCGATCAATATACCAACAAATGCGAACTAAACCTGTACGGTTGACAGACATCACAATCAAAAAACTAAAGCCCACCTTAAAAGTTACCAACATAGTGATGGCGCTGACGCGGTATATTCACCTGACTCCAAATAGCAACATTAACATCTAATGCATTATCTGCTGAAGCCGACAACGGCGATACCGCCTGTTGTAGCGTGATGAAGATGGAAAGTTTGAGGCGCGGTAGGCCTATGTATATTTCAATGCACTGAATAGAGAAGAGATTCAATGGCAAAGTGCGTTTATAAGGTACGTAATTGGCGCATTTAGTAAACCGTCACCGTAATTCCACCGTAATTCTTGTAAACCATCACTGTAATTCCACCCGTCAGCTTTGGTGGTAGTACTGGTGGTGATGGATTCCAAATGTATAGTAGATCTACCAGGCGGATATTGCTTGGGACTTCGCTAAACACTCCAACAGAGGCTGCATTTTCAGGTAATGTTGTAACAAATGGAATAATACCAAGCTCTTTATCCGGACCAGGATCAGCACCAGGGAATTTGGGTGGCCCTGGCAGAGCGGGTGACAAGTCAAGGTAGTAAATTGCACAACAACAGCTAATAAAATATTGGTTTAATGTTTATACAAGTTCAACCAAACAATTCACAGAGTTTAATTGGAGTATTTATTTGACATGAAGAAATGTTTGGTAATTTCAATTATATCTATATTAACATTTTTAGTAGTTTTCGTAAATATAATTATAAATTATACTATTTCAATTTAACGAGGTTAATTCTTGTAAATACCCTATTGAATATCCCAAAAAATATTAAAAATGGTATATTGATTCCCAAACATGAACTAACAACTACATCATTTGCGAAATGGGACAGTGACAAAAGTATTGTTATTAAATCAAATATTACTGGCAATTCTAAAAAAATGTACACAGATCAAATTAGAAAATTGAATAATGTATTTGAAAAAAAACTTGGCTTATCAATCACCACATCTCCAGATGCACTGGAGTTGGGAAATGCTGACATCTATATACACTTCCACAATCGAGGTGGTGAAATATTTCTCAATACTATTTTTGGCCTTGTCAGCAAAAAATTTGGTTTGAGCAAGAATAGTCTAATTGAAAAATACGGTACGATACTCGGTAAATCGGCGGTCAAAAATAGGTCTGTCGAATAATGGACGAAGGATTGCTTCAGAATCCTTTGCTCGTTTAAGCCGCCGGGATTGCTCCCGGCAAACTTCAACAAAGGGGATATAACATCAAATTTCCTAATCTTAAATGAGGAATACAAAATGTTTAATATCAAAAACATTCGCACAGACGATCTCTATGCACCGGCAAGTTTTTGCGGCGGTATTGCTGGATATTCTGGTTCTCGCTGATAATTGTTGGTGCATGAGTAGGATGCCAAAAGGCATCCCACAATAACTTAGGGGTTCAATAATGTTAAACTTTGTCTCAGTATCGGTTCCGGTACTAATTTTTCAGTATATTTTCTACGTATTGACAATGAAAAATTCTGTTGAATTTACGGATTTTTTGGGTTCCGCACTGCTATCCGCAGCATTGGTTGGCCTAATTCAGTTCGTTTCTATAAAATTTGTGCGCCAAAATTCTGATGATTAATCTTGTGAGGCCTATTCAATTAGTGGAATATTCTTCAAAAATTATCTCACTAATTTTGACCGTAATTGCATTGACTGCGCATGAAGCTGCATCTGCAAAAGCCGATACTCCTCTCAACATCTCCATCACTTACCCCATCGGCTCCGTTCACGACACCATGCCCGGTGAAGCGCATCTGATTGAGCATTTAAAGTTCAAGACCAATTCGGCCCACGGTTCTGGCATCTATGAAAATATACCCGGTGCCACGTTCAATGCCTTTACCTATAATTATAAAACTACCTATCTTTTTCAGGCAGGCTTTGATGCTCTTCCAGCCATTCTTGAGGAGTTTCGCAATATTTCCCTGCCGCTTGACATCACACAGGCAGATTTCGAGCGGGAGAAACAAATCGTCAAACAGGAAATTTTGCAACGCACCAAATCAAACCCGGACATGAAATATTATCAGCGGCTTGGTCAGCAATTATATGCGGGCACCAGTCTGGCCCACGGGCCGGTCGGGCAGGTACAATCCATCGATGCGCTTACACTTGATAAGGTGAGACGCTGGAACCGGAAGACTTACGAAAAGACCGGTGCGCTTGTTTTCATATCAGGCGAACTAGACAAGAATGATGTTCTGCAAATGGCGCGCAAAATTCTTCCAAAATCCCGTTTCTCGATACTGGTTATCAACACAGCCAATCCACCCAAAAAACCAGATTTGTCTTTGGTGGATAAACCGGCACTTCTTGACGATACCGGCATCAAAATCAGCCCGCAAAAACCTTTTGCCATCAAGGCCCGTTCGGACAGGATTTCGAACACAAATTTCACCTGGAAACGAATTTACCGGGCCGGTAAAAACTGGCGCAACCAGTTGGCTGCCCGCAATCTTTTGCTAAAGGCAATTTCCAGCCGATTGCCGGAAGGGCTGCACGACCGGATAGGCGAGGAAAACAGGATCGTTAAAAACTGGAGCATTTCTATATCCTGGCCTGCCCATGGCTACTGGCAGACAAGTTTCAGTGCAACCCTTGCCGAGGGCACTGATGTTGAGACTGTGAAAAAAGCAATCAATACCTATCTAGATGAACTTGCCACGACAGGTATCAGCAAAAAAAGCTTTGCTCGGTTGCTGAAGCGCAGCATCCGCTCGGAAAAGAGAAAATGGCAAAATCCTGATGTTGCGGCAAGCAGCTTTTTTGACGATATGGCCACCTATGGCTATCGTTTCGCCTGGAGCTGGCCAAGACAACTGGCCGCACTCAACCCAGATGATATCACGAATTTTCTGCAAGGTTTCAAAAAACCCTTGCGCGAAGCGACACTAATATTGGAACCGAAGGAACCCGCAAATGAATAGAATTTGTACGCGTCTGACCATATTACTTGCCATTATCATGATTTTGGCCATTCCGGCCCGGGCCCAGACCATTGACCTGAAAGAAGCGGTTACACCTTCCGGCATCAAGTTCCGTTATCTGAAAAGCAGTGCTCAAGATATAGTTGTTATCGCCTTTTCATTCAAAGGTGGCACTGTGCATGATTTGATGAAAGGGCCGCAAACAACGTTCATTGCTGCTAATATGATAATGCAATCTTCATCTGGTATTGGAATTGGAACCTTAATTGAAGAAATGAATGATTTGCAAAGCGGGATCGTTATTGCACCTCATCCTGAATATATGGTCGGCACTGTGTTGGCACCAGCTTCAAATATCGCTGAGGTTGTCAAGATAGCAAACCGTGTGCTTACCAAGCCCGATTTCCCAAATTCCAAGATTGAACAGTTCAAAGAAGATATGGCAAAAAAGGTAGAGATATTACCTAAACGTCCACATATCAAAGCATCGCTAAAATTTGTAAATTTGCTTGGAAAGCCACACCCGTATGCCGCTAATTATATTGGTAATTCAGAGCGTATTCGGGCAATCACCCGTGACGATCTTGTAAAATGGCATCGTGACCGGTTCAGTCGAGACGGCTTGATTGTTACTGTTGTTGGTGGCATTTCCGTTCAAAAAATGATCGCTCTTGTTGATGCTACGTTTGAAGGAGTTCCACAAAAAGGATTTGTGCCGAAACTTCCAAAAATTGAATTCAAGCCAATACCAGCCAAACCATTTGTATTGAATGGCAAAAACAAACAGGCAATCATTATCGCAGGCGGTCCCATGACCAGCCCGGCCAATGCAGAAAGATGGACGGCCGTTTATCTGTTGCGCGGTATCCTTGCCAATGGCCAAAAATCCAGATTGTTCCGCAACGTGCGGGAAAAGACCGGGAAAACCTATGGCTTCAGTTCTGGTGGTCAACCCTATTCCCAGACAGGCATACTTTCTGTTTTCGGCCGTGTCAGCAAGGATGGGCTGGACAAGACAGTAGATATTGTTCGAAATACGCTGACGGAATTTCGAAAAGAAGGTCCAACTGCCAAGGAAATCAGCGATATAAAGGCACAATCACTTGCCGCAGATGCCAAACTTCGCAAAAATCATGACAAACTTGCGCATATGCTCAATCGATTTGAGCGCTATGGCTGGAGTCTCGACGAAAGCCGCAACTACATAGAGATTGACAAGGCCGTTGATTTGACGAACCCAAAATTCAGGGAAGCGCTGATACCAGAAAACCCGGTGTTTGTGATCGCCAATTAACATTGTTGGCTTTTCCTGGTGCTACACCTAATCGGACAAATTCCGGACAATCTGATCCTGCTGCTAACTATCATAGGAAGGGACAAAAACAGTCACCGCCCACCAAATACTTATCCCCCATCACTGCTTTGAGATTAGGCTTTTATTCAGTCTAACAGAGCGGAATAAGTAATAATGGACAGTTCAGCAGTTTTGCAAATGCCTTATATCTTGGCATCACAAGCACAAAAACACGTAACCCATAATGAGGCCATTCGTACCCTTGATGCCCTTGTGCAATTATCAGTTATCGATAAGGATTTAACTGTACCACCAGCATCTCCCACCGATGGTGATCGATATATTCCAGCCACAGGTTCCACCGGTTTGTGGAGTGGAAAAGACGGGTTGATCGCGGCCTTTCAGGATAATGGTTGGATTTTTTATACCCCAAAAATCGGGTTTCTCGCCTATTTAGTTGATGAGGCGCTTACTTACGTTTTCAGCGCCTCAGACTGGATGCCCTACTCAGATGGAAAAATCGGTGGGGGAACAAGCATTCTCAATGCCAGCCCCTTTGGCGCCGAAACCAGATTTGAACTGCTCGAAGAAGAGCTTATTCTTTCCGGGCCTTCAATCGACAGCCTGATCGAAATTCCTGACCGCGCCATCGTGTTTTCCGTATCCAGCCGAACGACCCAGGCCATCACCGGCGCAACTTCTTTCGATTGTGGAATTGCCGGCGACATTGGTAAATTTGGCAGCCTGCTTTCAATCGCCGTGGATGCGACCAATTCCGGTGTAATTGGGCCAACGGCCTATTATGCGAATACAAAATTACGCGTCACTGCAAACGGGGGCAATTTTACCGGCGGCAAAATCCGCCTCACCATTCATTATATGATGTGCAGCCCTGCGACCGGTTAAGGTTTTTCATATTTTGCATAGGCAAGCAAATGCTTTGCCAGATGATCGAAAAACAAGCGGACAGGCTGCTCCCGCAACATATCCTCATGGGCAACCAGCCACATTTCCATGGGGATAGAAACCATATCATGCAGCACCGGAAGGAGATCCTCCTCCCGGGTAGCTAATTGCATTTGCACACCACCAATACCGCATCCAGCCCGAACCAGAGCCAGTTGCGCAAGGTCGCTGTCGCATTTCACATTCATTGCATTGACCAATTGCTCAACCTCAATTGGCGCAGTAAAATCGGCATAAAGCCCCATGCTTTCAGGGCCGATGATAATATGGTCTTCGATATCATCAAGGCTGGATGGTGTGCCTTTTCGCACGATATAATCTCTATGTGCATATAGCTTTAGCGGCACATCACCAATCTTGCGGGCAATGAGTGCCTCCTGTATTGGCCGCCGCATACGAATGGCAATATCGGCCTCCCGCTTCAGCAGGTTTTCGGTTCTAT
Source organism: Alphaproteobacteria bacterium (assembly GCA_024280375.1). GTDB lineage: Bacteria > Pseudomonadota > Alphaproteobacteria > Rhizobiales > Rhizobiaceae > SZUA-100. Next base: position 16,134 of record JAJRQF010000045.1, read on the forward strand.
TGGTTAAAACCAGTTCCACATGAATATGCGGATAGGTTTGCACAAAATCAGATATAATTGCGGGCAGAACTTCACCGCCAATAATCTGACTGGCGGTTAGGCGCACCTTTCCCGCCGCATCTCCTTGAGCTGCCGCGGCGCGCTTTAGGGCATTGGCCGCAATCGCCATGGTTTTGGCATGAGAAACCATGCCACGTGCTGTATCCGTGGGGTTGAGGCCGTAACGCGAGCGCACAAACAGGGGCGCACCGACCGCAGCTTCAAGTGCATCAACATGGCGACCAATGGTCGGCTGGCTAAGGCCCAATCTCTTTGCCGCCGCCGAAAGGCTACCCGTCTCAATGACCGCCAGGAATGATTGATAATGTTCCCAATTATTCGCCATGCTGCCCATCATTATTCAAATTTGAATACTACATAAACAATTTACGGCAATTTATATTCATTTTCAAATGTATATATTGAATTTAGTGATAATTCAGGAGAACCCAATGAAACCTAAAATCCTTATTCTTGGTATAACCGGCGGCATAGGCCGGGCTTTTGCCCTTGCCTGCCAAAAGCGCGGATGGCACATAAAAGCCCTGCACCGCGACCCTTCTTTGGTTAAATCCGGATTGAACGAATTAAACAATATCAATTGGGTCAAGGGCGATGCAATGAACAAAGAGGCGCTTTGTTCAGCTGCAGCTGACGTCGATATTATATTCCATGGAGTAAATCCTCCCGGCTACAAGAACTGGCGAAAGCTCGCCATACCAATGTTGGAAAACTCGATTTCAGCCGCAATTGCAAACGGGGCAAGATTGGTTTTTCCGGGAAATATCTATAATTTTGGCCCCGATGCATGGCCTTTGGTTGATGAGAAGTCGCCGCAAAACCCGAAAACGGAAAAAGGGGAAATCCGGGTAGAGATGGAGCAGCTTTTGACAAAATCAGTAAAAAGTGGCGGCAAGGCACTCATTTTGCGTGCCGGTGATTTCTTTGGCCCCAATGCCATAGGGTCATGGTATGCACAAGGCATGATCAAGCCCGGCAAGAAGCTCAAATCTGTGCTTTATCCGGGCCGCCATGATGCCGGCCATAACTGGGCTTATCTGCCAGATTATGCTGAAACATTTTGCCAAATGATCGAAAAAAGTGACCAACTTTCAGATTTTGAAGCTTTTCATTTTGGCGGGCATTATTTTGAAAATGGCGTTGATATTGTCAAAGAAACCGCAAGGATTACCGGAATATCGCATAGGCCGATAAGGAAAATGCCCTGGTGGGTATTTAAACTGGCCTCTCCCTTTGTATCGCTGTTTCGCGAACTTCTGGAAATGCGCTATTTGTGGGATGAAACGGTTCAGCTTAATAACAGTAAACTGGTAAAATTTCTGGGCAGCGAACCCCACACACCAACCAAAGATGCGCTGAAGCAAACATTGAAATCGTTCAATTGTTTATAACTTATCGGCCGCAGGTTTCTTCAACGGCTTTTTTCGGGTTGGTATAGCAACGGTTGCGCGAGGAGCAATAAAGTTTTTCGACTTTGGAATAGGACATTATTCCTGATGATATCTGCCCGTTCGGTTTTCGCCCGCAACGCAGCACGATTTCCAGTATCAAACCTTTGTCAGTGGTCATTTCAATAATATTGGCCGGGTGATTAAACCCCGGATAGGTGATAAAATTACTGGTCACGGCGGCCGCGATAAGAAGTATCTTGAGCATAAAACTGTTCCGAATCTGCACAAATGCGTTTCAGAACAGAGCAATGCAATTCCTCTGCCAAATCGGTGTAAATTACCCTTTTTGCAAAATTAACTCCCGATTAACCTTAATATTCAGGACTGTGCCTATAGTGCCGGTGTTACTTTATATCCCGCATCCCGCAGCAATTGCACCACGCCAAGCTTGCCCGGAAGATGAAGCGCACCCACCGCCATAAACACACCACCTTTTTCAAGCTGCGGATTTGAGCGGTCTGCCATCACCTTGTTACGGCGCGTAACCAGCGCTTCCTGAAAGGCTGCATAGCCCAGACTGTTAGAGGTTTTAGGCGACAAATATTCCATCAACGGCCAGAATTTTCCAACCTCGCCAGCAACATAAAGCTCGACCATGGTTTCCATCATATCGTCCATGGCATCGCCAAGTTTAACCGTTTCTTTCAGCGATTTAAGATGAAATTCCAGTGAAAGACCGGCCATGGCACTAATTTGTTCTTTGACGGATTCAAGCCCGACAAGGTTTTTACCCTCGCGAAGCGCACGCGTTCCTATCACGTAATCCAGCACTTTTTCATCTCTGTGTTTGCGCTCAATTTCACACATTGGCATAACAATCGCAGTCGCAATAACCCAGGGCTGCATTCGCTTACCGAGAAAATACGGAATATCCCGACCAACCAGTCGCAGCTTCAGCAATTCGATAGTTTCCTTGCCGTAGCGATCTTCTAACGTCGACCCATCGGTAAAAAACATCAAAGGACGCAACTCAGCCATGGCAGCCGAAAGCTTTTTCGGGTCCAGTACCTGGGTGTTTTCAATCACCACCGTTGGAGAGGCCACAAAAGCCTGTTCAACAACTTCCGGCAAATTCACCACCCGCGGGTCGGCAAAATGCATAGTACCCAGCAACCAAGAGGCGGGTTTTCCTTCTTTTTCAATTTTCCAAAATCGCGACGAACCGTTCAAAACTTCACTGGCTCGCTGCTCGATCTTCATTAAAGCTTCAGGGTCTTCACGTTTCAGTTTTTCAAGCAGATTTTGCCCCTTACAAGTGATCGGTGGCAGGGTTTTTGCCCCCCCCACAACCACTTTGGTCTCGGCCAAAGTATTTGAGGCCTGTACAAGAGCGGAAAAAAAGACAACCACCAGCACAATTTTAACACTGGCTATGGCCCATACCAGCCGAGTAAATAAATTGTCCAATAATTCAGGCCTGTTCAGCGTATCGCGCATGTTTTATAATTCCGGCAATAGTATTTGATTGAACACTGGAAATAGCGTATTTCCCTCGCCAATAGGTTAAGGATGTCCGATTCTGGAACCGATGGATCAAGCCATGGTTAAATCTAAGTTAAATTCAGATGAGCCGGGTCATTCAAACCCGGGAAAAACCAAAAAACGTGAGCCTACAGCCGCCGCCAAGCGCGCGCTGAGCGAAGCCGTGGACCGGCGAAAAGTAAAGCAAACATCATTTCAAAATGAAACCGGACCCAAAGAAATCAACGGCCGCAATGGCCCGGAACCCGTTCGTTTTGGCGATTGGGAAGTCAAAGGCATTGCCAGCGATTTTTAATTTTAATTAAGCGTAAGGTTAAAGCGCTCACGCAAATGGCTTTGCCATTGCTCCGCGAGGGCGCTTTGTGTGCGTGATTTTGCGCGGCTATGCCACGTGCAATCACTTAAAAGCGCTTCACCTATCGGTTCAGTTGAAATATTAATTCAAATCGCACGTAGAGCGAAGCGATGCGCAAGATTTGAATCACTTAAAAAGCAATCGCACGTAGAGTGTAGTTCATGTTGCACGTTGAGTGAAATGAAGCGCAAAACATGAACCATCGAAAGTGAGCGCACGTGTTTACGCGCAAGCGAACGATAAAAATAGTGAGCGCACCCATCGGGTCAAGCCCGAGGGCAGGCTCTCGCAAGCAAACGACTATACAAAGCGATGCGCACCCAAAATCACGCCACTTTTTTGGCTTCAATCAACCCACGGTTAATCAGCAATTCCGCAATCTGTACCGTATTAAGCGCGGCCCCTTTGCGTAAATTGTCGGAGACAACCCACAAATTCAAGCCATATTCCAAGGTGTAATCCTCACGAATACGGGAGATATAAGTAGCGTCTTCTCCAGCCGCCTCATACGGTGTGATGTAACCACCATCTTCACGCTTGTCGATCACCAGACAGCCGGGCGATTCACGCAACAGATCACGTGCATCATCGGCGGTTATTTCGTTTTCAAATTCGATATTCACCGCTTCAGAATGGGAGATGAAAACCGGCACCCGCACACATGTTGCGGTTAGTTTAATTTTCGGATCCAGCATACGCTTGGTTTCAGCCACCATTTTCCATTCTTCCCGGGTGGAACCATCATCCATAAAATCATCAATATGTGGAATACAGTTAAACGCGATCCGCTTGGTAAACTTGTTGGTATCCAGAGGATCAGCGACAAAAACAGCACGGGTCTGGTTGAAAAGCTCATCCATGCCCTCTTTGCCGGCACCCGATACCGACTGATAGGTTGAGACAACCACACGCTTGATTGTCGCACGATCATGCAGCGGCTTTAACGCCACTACAAGTTGGGCGGTCGAGCAATTCGGGTTTGCAATAATGTTCTTTTTTGAGAACCCGGAAATCGCATCCGCATTAACTTCCGGTACAATCAACGGCACATCGGGGTCGTACCTGAATGCCGATGAATTATCGATCACCACGCAGCCCTGCTGACCAATTTTTGGCGCATATTCTTTGGAAATTGAACCACCGGCCGACATGATGGCAATATCAACGCTGCTAAAATCAAAGTGCTCCAGCGCTTTTACCTTAATTGTTTTATCCCCGAATGAGATTTCCTTGCCCTGACTGCGGCGAGAGGCAAGAGCCACAACCTCATCTGCTGGAAACAACCGCTCTGCCAGAATATCCAATACTTCACGGCCCACATTGCCCGTGGCGCCGATAACAGCAACTTTATAACCCATATGATTTATCCTTATACCCTCTCCCGAAACCGGCCAGCCGGTCTTTCTCCCGTCAAATCCGGGAGAGTTCGAGAGTGACGGTCGATTCAGGTGGTTTTGGCGGTTTTCTTGGTTGAGGTCGATTTGATTTTAGCGCGCAAAGCGGTGCCAAGGGTAGCAAAGCCATCCGCTGTTCCAATTGCAAAATCAAATTTTTTCGATGTCATGATCATCTTTCTCAAGTTGATTCGGGTTCTACCTGTTTTTGTAAAAGAGTCAATATTTGTTGCGCAGCTGGCGCTAAATAGCAGCAATAATCCGGTCAATTATTTGACTTCCAATTAGTGAATCAGGACTTTATACATTCGATTTCAGATCGCCGATATGTATAGTTAGGAAGTGAAGTGCGGTATCACGCCTATATCGATGGACTGCGAGCCATTGCAGTTCTTTCAGTTGTTATATTCCATGGTTTCCCCAATATTTTAAGCGGCGGATTTGTCGGCGTTGATATATTTTTCGTAATATCTGGTTTTCTGATCACCTATCTGATTGCGGCGGAAATTCGTGATGAAAAATTCAGTTTTGTATATTTTTATACCCGCCGAATTCGCCGATTGCTGCCAGCTGGATTAATTGTTTACACAGCTTCAATTGTTACTGGAGCTATTGTTTTAGCGCCACCTGAATTCAAACAATTTGGCGAAAGCCTGCTGGCGGCGGCGTTGATTTTTTCAAACCACTTTTTCGCCTCGCTAACCGGGTATTTTGATACGCCCGCCAATGAATTACCACTTTTACATACCTGGTCATTGGCGATTGAGGAGCAATTTTATCTCATCTGGCCAGCATTTATGATGCTTGTATTAATGCGCCAAACTGTGATTATCCGCATTGGAATTGCAGCAACCCTGTTACTGGCATCGCTTCTCTACGCCGAAATAAGCCTGCGCACAGGTAAATCAAGTATATTTTTCTCCTTTCCGGCCAGGGCATGGGAGTTATTGCTTGGCGCAACGCTCGCCCTGTTAATTGACAAATACAAATTGCGAAAAGACCTGGCTGGCCCAACATCAATTGTTGGCATCTTGCTCATTATTCTAAGTATTTTCCTGCTCAATGAGCAGGTCAGGTTCCCTGGAATATCCGCGATACCAGCCAGTCTTGGCACCGCCATGGTCATTGCAGCCGGGTTCCACAACTCGCCGATTGTTTCAAAGATTTTAAGCAATAATATTCTGGTGTATTTTGGGCTGATTTCTTACTCATTATATCTGTGGCACTGGCCGATCTTATCGTTTGCCCGGATATATCTGGAACGCCCATTGTTACCGTTTGATGCAACCATATTGATTGGCTTGGCATTTGTATTATCCGCCCTAACTTACAAATTTATAGAAAAGCCATTCCGTTCTGCCGGTGGATCCATGATATTTTCACCACGGCTAACAATTGCCGGTGGCGCAATCGCTATTGCCGTAACCGCGCTAATCGGGGTTAATTTAAAGATTGGAAGCGGATGGACCTGGCGGCTGGATCCGGTTTCAAAGCAGGTTTATAATCAAAAATATGCCCAAAATCCCTATCGGCTTCGGTGCTATGGAACCTCAAAAGTGTTTAAGGACGACGATTTTTGCAATATCGGAACACCGAAGCCCGCTTCTGCATCCTATGATTTCGCGATTTTTGGCGATTCCAATGCGGATCATTTTGTACCAACATATGTTGCTGAAGCTAAGCGTCGAGGAATAAGCGGGCGTCAGGTCACCCAAAGCGCCTGCCTTGGACTGGTAGGAATGCGCAAACATCAAGCTCAAGCCAGACAAGATGCCTGCCTGGCATATCAAAAACAAATTCTGGCATTTGTCGATAAGAACCCAAACCTCAAACTTGCAATTCTTTCCGGCAACTGGATTGATTTCGAAGGCACGCTTGGCCAAAATGAACTGGCCCGGCTAATACCCTCCGCCAATGCAAATTTGGCGGCTCCACCAAATAGAACAAATCTTGAAGATCATATATTGGGTATGATTGAATATTTCAGGAATGCCGGAGTTAAAGTGCATCTCATCGGACCGATTCCGCAGCAAAACGCTGAAGTGAAGTGCGTTATAAAATCGTTGCGGGCGGATGGTGATGCGCAGCAATGTGGGATTGATGCAAAAGCTATCCATAAAAGGTTTGATAAACTGAACAACATGTTCAGCCGTATTGCAGGCCGATTTGAAGATGTAACCGTAACTCTGCCGCTTGATATTATGTGCAACAAAAAGCGCTGCCCGCTAGTGCGAAACGGCGTCTTCCTCTATCGCAATATCAACCATATAAACGCTGTTGGCGCCGCCAGCCTCTCAGATCAATTCCACCTGCCTGATATTAACTAGGGTCTGGACTCAATTAGGAATGCGGCTGTGCAGTTCGACAATTTTGATCTCACAAGGCAAAAATGATCGATTTGGGCGACCCCAATGAGGAATTTTCAACGCTGTGAGGCGAAATTGTCGAGCTGCCCAAGGGGTTGGAGGTAAAATGGCCCACTTCAGCGTCGAAAAGCCTTGCCGATGGGCGACATCGCCTTTCATTTTTCTCCTTGAATTGAACCATTTTATCTCCAACACAGCTCGTATTCTTAATTGGGTTCAGACCCTAGACTGCTTCACATTTACTGGAAGCATGTCAGGCCACGATTGGAGCCTGATGAACAAATTGATCAAACGCTCTAGCAACTGTATCTCTACATATGTATAGCTTTGTCATAGGCAGCCATTGCCGCTTCTTTCACCGCTTCAGACATGGTTGGGTGCGCGTGGCAGGTGCGGGCAAGGTCTTCGGCTGATCCGCCAAATTCCATCAATACGGCCGCCTCATGGATCATCTCACCCGCCCCAAAGCCGACAATATGAACACCCAAAACCCGGTCGGTTGTGGCATCTGCCAGCACTTTCACAAAACCCTCGGTCTGGTTCATGGCGCGAGCCCGGCCATTGGCGATAAAACCAAATTTGCCGGTGTTAAACTTAATACCCTCGGATTTGAGCTGCTCGGAAGTTTTGCCAACCGAGGCAACTTCCGGCTGGGTATAGACGACGCCCGGGATAACATCATAGTTCACATGACCAGCCTTACCGGCCAAATGTTCAGCCACGGCAACGCCTTCTTCCTCCGCCTTGTGGGCAAGCATTGGTCCATCAATCACATCGCCAATCGCATAAATGCCTTTAATATTGGTTTGCAGATGCGCATCGGTTTTAACCTTGCCGCGCTCCATTTCAATACCCATCGCCTCAAGCCCAAGGCCGTTGGAATAGGGTCTGCGACCGGTGGCAATCAGCACAATATTGGCGGTAAGCTCTTTGGTATCACCGCCTTTGACCGGTTCAAATGTAACTTTCGCACCGCCCCTGGCTTTGCTAACGGCGGTAACTTTAGATGATAGATTAAACGCCATGCCCTGTTTGCCAAGTGAGCGTTTCAGCTGTTTAGCGCAATCACCATCCATGCCACCAAGTAGCATTGGAAGATATTCAACAACGGTTACCTCTGCGCCAAGCCGCTGCCATACGGAACCAAGCTCAAGCCCGATCACTCCTCCACCAACCACAATCATGGTTTTGGGAACTTTGGAGAGTTCCAGGCCGCCGGTGGAAGAAACGATAATCTTCTCATCTATTTCAATCTCGACACCGGGAACGCCTGCCACGTCTGACCCGGTGGCAATAACAATATTAGTCGCCTCAATTGCGGTGCTCTTGCCACCTGCATCCACCACATCGACCTGACCGGCCGCCTTGATCGTGCCAGTACCGAAAAATGTGGTGACCTTGTTTTTCTTCATCAGGAAAGCAACGCCATCCACATTGGCTTTCACCACCGCATCCTTATGCGCCATCATCGATTTCAGATTGAGTTTTGGCTTTACCCCGTCAATCCCAAGCTCTGCAAATCCGTGCCCGGCCTCATGGTACATTTCAGAGGCGTGCAATATGGCCTTGGAAGGAATACAGCCCACGTTTAGGCAGGTGCCGCCAAGGGTTTCGCGCTTTTCCACAATCGCAACACTTAACCCCAGCTGGGCCGCTTTAATCGCGCAAACATAACCGCCGGGTCCAGCACCTATAATAACCAGATCAAATTTCTCGGACATTTCTTATCCTCTCCAAATATTCAACAAATAGCTAAAGTTAGCTTCAACAATCAATTATCGCCCACCGGATACATCAACCATGGCACCGGTCACATAACTGGCCTTATCAGACATCAACCACAAAACGGTTTCAGCCACTTCCATGGCCGTTCCTCCGCGCTGCATTGGAACAACATGCTTCATTTCTTCAACCCGGTTGGGGCTGCCACCACTGGCATGTATATCCGTATCAATAATACCCGGTCGCACACCATTTACCCGGATACCTTCGTTGGCGACTTCACGCGCAAGACCTAATGTAAATGTATCAATCGCCCCTTTTGTAGCGGCATAATCCACATAAACACCGGGCGCTCCAAGCGTTGCAGCAATAGAAGATAGATTGATAATCGAACCACCCGTGCCCCCGTGCCGGGTGGACATCGCCAATACTGCCTCACGGGCGCACAAAATTGATCCGGTGACATTGACGCCAACAACTCGGGCAATGCGTTCAGCAGAAAATGTATCAAGCCGACCTTCTTTGCTTAATATACCCGCATTATTGATGAGCGCGGTAAGTGGCCCAAGTCTGGATTTTGTTTCTGCAAACAGGTTCTTGATATCGGCCTCATTGGCCACATCACCACGAACAGCAATGGCATTGCTGCCTAAATCTTTAATTTTTTTGACGACGCCCAAAGCGGCATTTTCATCATTGGCAAAATTAACACAGACTTTATAGCCCTGTTCTGCTGTAAGTATTGCACATGCAGCCCCTATGCTGCGACTGCCACCGGTTATCAAAACAACCTTGTTCAGTTTACTCATCCTACACGGTCCACATCATGTTGCCGGGCAATCTCCTTGATTTGCACAATGAGTTCACGTCGCCATTTTTTTCTGACTTTTGGACCGTTTGGTATACGTTTAAACTGATGCGCCCTGTCCTTTGTGAGGATAGCCAGCATCACATAATATTCAAATTCCTGCCGGTTCATCGACAGTTGAGGTTTGGTTTCAAAGCGCCTCGCGGCAGTGTTTAAGGCTTCCATATGCTGCAATTCAGCCTGCTCGAGATTGAGCGTCGCAACCAATGACGGAAGCTCTGGAAAATCCGCAATCTGGGTCATGGCAGCCAATATTCCGAGCGCCACAAGCACCAATGCAGAAGATATGCCGAGTATTAACAATTTACAGATCCAATACCAACCGCTGCGGATCTTCCAGACTTTCCTTTACCCGCACAAGAAAGGTAACGGCTTCTTTGCCATCAACAATCCGGTGATCGTAGGAAAGCGCCAGATACATCATTGGCCGCACCACAATTTCACCACCTACCACCATGGCGCGGTCCTGAATTTTGTGCATGCCAAGAATGCCCGATTGTGGCGCATTGAGAATTGGCGTCGACATCAGCGAGCCATAAACCCCACCATTGGAAATGGTAAAGGTGCCGCCCTGCATATCGTTCATCGAAAGTGCCCCATCGCGGGCTTTGCGACCAAGATTGCCAATTTCCTGTTCAATCTCAGCAATCGACATCTGGTCCGCTTCACGCACCACAGGCACCACAAGCCCTTTGGCAGTGCCAACAGCAACCCCAATATGGGCATAGTTTTTATAAACCAGATCAGTGCCGTCAACCTCGGCATTAACCGCAGGTACATCACGCAAGGCATGGCAAACGGCTTTGGTGAAAAAGCCCATAAAGCCAAGTTTTACGCCGTGTTTCTTTTCAAACAACTCTTTGTATTGTTTACGCAATTCCATGATCGGGCCCATATCCACCTCGTTAAAAGTGGTCAGCATCGCAGCTGTATTTTGAGCATCTTTCAACCGGCGAGCAATGGTTTGCCGCAACCGGGTCATGCGCACCCGTTCTTCACGCGCATCATCACCACCGCCAGATGCAGGTGCAATTGCCGGTACTGGTGCTGCTGGAACCGGGGCAGGGGTTGCGACTATTTTATCCATGGCGGCCATCACATCTTCTTTCAAAACCTGCCCGCGTTTACCGGAACCCGCGACATCCTGTTGCTTAATATTATTTTCTGCCATCACCCGACTGGCCGCTGGCGATGCAGGCATGGCACTTTTTGGTTCCGCAACCGGGGCAGAAGCGGTAACCACAGCAGGCGCACTGGTAGCAACCGATGCACCGGCTCGAATACGCGCCAATACAGCGCCCACTTCCACCACTGTACCGGTGGGGGTCAGCACTTCCTCAAGCACGCCGGCCACATGGGACATTACTTCCTGTGCCGCCTTATCGGTTTCAAGCTCAACAATCGGATCATCAACCGCAATTACATCGCCAACATTTTTATACCACTCACCAACTTCAGCCTCAGTGACAGATTCGCCACCGCTTGGCACCACAATATCAACCAGTTGAGCCGCAGCGCCATTGGCGGCAGCATTTTCAACAGGCGCAGGGGTCGCCGAGGTTTCAGTCGGTGCTGTAGTCTCGCCCACAGCTTCCGTTGAAAATGATGCAAGCAATGCATCAACACCAACAGTTTCACCTTCACCCGCAACAATTTCGATCAAAACACCGTCGGCCGGTGCAGGCACTTCCAGTGTAACCTTGTCGGTTTCAAGTTCCACCAACGGTTCATCGGCTTTAACAGCCTCGCCTTTTTTCTTGAACCACTGGCCAACACTGGCCTCGGTAACAGATTCGCCCAATGTGGGGACGCGGATTTCAATTGCCATTGTTAAAGTCGCTTTCCTTTAGGGTTTTGATTTTTAAATGCTTTCTCAAAACCAATAATTCCACCCAATGTTCCAAAATTATATCAAATCACGCAATTTCACTAATCGCCCAGGGCATCTTCGACAAAGGCTTCAAGCTGCACCAAATGTTTGGACATCAGACCCGATGCAGTTGCCGCCGATGCGGGCCTGCCTGCATAGCGCGCTCTTGGATGTTTCGCACCGATATGGGCCAGCACCCATTCCAGATAGGGCTCAATGAAAGCCCAGGCACCCATATTTTTTGGCTCTTCCTAACACCAGACGATTTCTGCGTTTTTAAAGCGCGATAATTCGGTGATCAGCGCCTTGGCAGGGAAAGGCTAAATCTGTTCCACCCGCAGCAGATATATATCATTTATATCGCGCTGCTCGCGGCCCTCATAAAGATCGAAATAAACCTTGCCGCTACAGATAACCACGCGCTTGATTTTGTTATCGCGCACAAGTTTGATTTTTTCATCCGGCAATTTTTCCGCATCATCCCAAAGCAGACGATGGAATGAGGTTCCCTCCGCCATCTCATCCAGCGTCGAGGTTGCCCGCTTGTGCCGCAACAGCGATTTTGGCGCCATCAATACCAGCGGTTTACGAAATTCTCGCTTCAACTGACGGCGTAGAATATGAAAATAGTTTGCCGGTGTGGTGCAGTTGGCAATTTGCATATTATCCTCGGCGCAAGACTGCAAAAACCGCTCGAGGCGAGCCGATGAATGTTCAGGCCCCTGGCCCTCATAACCATGTGGCAACAAAAGAACCAGACCGCACATACGCAGCCATTTACGTTCGCCGGACGAGATAAACTGGTCAATGATAACCTGCGCACCATTGGTAAAGTCACCAAACTGCGCTTCCCAGATCGTCAGCGCCTTGGGTTCTGCCAGCGAAAACCCATACTCATATCCAAGCACCGCCTCTTCAGACAGCATTGAGTTAATCACTTCATAGGTCGCCGCCCCATCGCCAAGATTAGAAAGCGGAATGTAGCGGTCTTCATTGTCCTGATCGTAATAGACCGAATGGCGCTGGGAAAATGTTCCTCGCTCGCAATCCTGCCCTGAAAGGCGAACCTTGTGTCCATCAAGTTGCAATGTGGCAAAGGCAAGCGTCTCGGCCGTTGCCCAGTCAATACCTTTTCCCTCGGTAATCATCTTACGACGGTTTGTAACAAAGCGTTTGATGGTTTTGTGAATATTGAAACTATTCGGCAGGGAGGTGAGTTTTTGACCAACGTCCTTGAGTACCGCCATTGGAACACCCGACTGGCCACGGCGCAATTCATCTTCCGTATGCGCAACTTTGAGGCCCGACCATTGGCCATCCAGCCAGTCTGCCTTATTTGGCTTATAGGATTCACCCGCCACATATTCCGCTTCCAGATGTTTGCGAAAATCGGCCAGTTTACGGTCCAACTCAGCCCGGGTGAGAACACCTTCACTGATCAAGCGATCCGCATAAATATTCATCGACGTTGGATGGCTCTTGATATTTCGATACATAATCGGTTGGGTAAATGCCGGTTCATCACCCTCATTATGGCCGTATCGACGATAGCAAAACATATCGACGACGACAGGTTTATGAAACTTCTGACGGTATTCGATCGCAATTTTAGCGGCAAAAACCACCGCTTCCGGATCATCACCATTCACATGGAAAATCGGAGTTTCCACGGTTTTAGCCACATCAGAAGGATAGGGCGATGATCTGGAAAAACGGGGGTTGGTGGTAAAGCCGATCTGATTGTTGATAATAAAATGCACCGAACCGCCGGTCCGATGACCTTTTAGCCCGGAAAGTCCAAAACATTCGGCTACAACGCCCTGCCCGGCAAAAGCTGCATCCCCGTGCAAAAGCAACGGCAATACCTGGTCTCTATTTCGAGTACCATCCGGGTTGGGGGCTTCAATCCGGTCCTGTTTGGCCCGCGCCTTACCCAAAACAACCGGGTTGACGATTTCCAGATGCGACGGGTTTGCGGTCAGCGAAAGGTGAACTTTGTTATCGTCAAATTCGCGGTCGGATGAAGCGCCAAGATGATATTTCACATCACCTGAGCCCTCAACCTCTTCAGGCTTGTAGGAGCCACCCTGAAATTCGTTGAAAATCGCCCGGTAGGGTTTGGCCATCACATTGACCAGCACATTCAACCGGCCACGATGGGCCATGCCAAGGACGATATTTTTCAATCCCAGATTACCGCCACGCTTGATAATCTGTTCAAGAGCGGGAATAAGCGATTCACCACCATCAAGACCAAATCGCTTGGTGCCCTTATATTTTACATCGAGAAAGCGTTCAAAACCTTCCGATTCAATCAGTTTGTTAAGAATGGCCAATTTACCGTTTTTGGTAAATTCGATACTCTTGTCCGGCCCCTCAATACGCTGTTGAACCCAGGATTTTTCTTCCGGGTTGGAAATATGCATGAACTCGACACCCATAGTTGAACAATAGGTGCGTTTCAAAATCTCCAGCATCTGCGGAATGGTGGCAAATTCCAGCCCCAGCACATAATCGAGAAAAATCGGGCGATGATAATCCGCCTCGATAAAACCATAAGAAGAAGGGTGTAATTCGTTATAGGCTTCTTTCTTGCCCGCCAACCCCAGTGGATCAAGATCCGCATGCAAGTGGCCGCGCATGCGGTAAGCGCGGATCATCATTATGGCACGAATGGAATCACGCGTGGCCTGATGAACATCCTCATTACTTAAAGACTTGCCATTGGCGACAGCATTTGCCTGCAACTTGGCACTGACAATCTGTTCACCTCCGGCAGGGTCGGTTGCCCAGTCGCCATCGAGTGCCGATACCAATTCGCCATTTTCTGCACCCGGCCAGTTTTCCTGTTTCCAGGAAGCACCTTGGGCATTCTTGGTAATATCGGCGCTGTCATCCTTAAGGGCAGTAAAAAAGCTCCTCCATTCAGCATCTACCGAACTCGGGTTTTCCTGATACTGGGCATAAAGTTCATCAATATAGGAGGCGTTGCCTCCATAAAGAAACGAGGTTTGTGCAAATGTTTCATTGGCTTCTTGACGTGCCATACTGATCATACAGGCTTTGGCCTGTCTCCCGGTTATGCGCAGAACAATTCTGCGGCTTGATAATTTTCGCCCTCAAAACCGCATTCCCCAATGCGGCCCATTACGAAATGAACCTATTTCAACAGTTCCAACAATGTATCGCCCAGTTTGGCGGGCGATGGTGAAACCTTAATACCGGCAGCTTCAAGTGCTGCAATTTTATCATCTGCGCCACCTTTGCCACCGGAAATAACCGCACCCGCATGGCCCATGGTGCGCCCAGGAGGCGCGGTCCGGCCAGCGATAAAGCCAACGGTTGGTTTCGCCCGGCCTTTCCTGGCCTCATCAGCCAAAAACTGCGCCGCATCTTCTTCAGCCGATCCACCAATCTCACCAATCATGATGATCGATTGAGTTTCCTCATCGGCCAGATACATTTCCAGAATATCAATAAATTCAGTACCCTTAACCGGGTCGCCGCCAATACCAACAGCGCTTGATTGACCAAGCCCCGCATTGGTGGTCTGGAACACGGCCTCATAGGTCAACGTGCCGGAGCGAGATAGAATACCCACATTGCCTTTTTTGAAAATACTGCCGGGCATAATGCCGATTTTACATTCATCCGGTGTCATGACGCCCGGGCAATTGGGGCCGATCAGCCGCGAATTAGACAATTCCAGTTTGGCCTTCACCCGCACCATATCCAGCACCGGTACACCTTCGGTGATCGCCACAATCAGCGGAATTTCAGCTTCGATCGCTTCTTCAATGGCGGCAGCCGCTCCAGCAGGTGGCACATAAATGACAGAAGCATTGGCCCCTGTTGCTTCTTTTGCCTCTGCGACCGTTGTAAAAATTGGCAGGCTTGCACCATTTGAGCCTTCCCAAGTGGTGCCGCCTTTTTTGGGATGCGTGCCCGCCACCATTTTGGTGCCATGATAGGCCAGCGCCTGTTCCGTGTGGAAAGTACCGGTTTTGCCGGTAAGGCCCTGAACGATGATTTTGGTATCTTTGTCGATAAGGATAGACATTAAGTTTTCCTGTTTATTTCGTGTCTTCTGGCCGAGGTTGCGATGCACTGGATTTCAGCACGATGCCTGAAAATCCGGTTTTCTCAACCAATGGGCTGTTTTCGGGAATGTATGAAAGATATGTGTCAAACTGCCGGGGCAGCGAAGGCGGTGGCCCCCAGACATAGGAGATTATTTTTGCCGGATCAGCAAAGGCATCGCCAGATTTATTCAGCGATGAATAGGCAATTTTGTGATCGAGTAATGCGCTGACCTGTTCCGGTTCAACCGGTTTTGAGGCATCAAAATCATAAATATAGCAGCCGATTAGGGTGATCACGTCCGGCGCAAAAAATCGCGTCATTACCAGATAAAGCCGTTTGTCATTGGCCTGTTTGGAATATAGATTATAGGCCATTTTCCAATCCGGGTTTTCCGGGTCATTGGCCGCAGCCACACTTTTTGCCATGACATTTTTAAGTTCGGGATCATCTGAATCCAGTACTTGCTTCCAGCCAATTGTCTCTGCATGGGCTTTAGATTTTTCAAAACTCAATCGCTCCGGCAAACAGGCCTTGCCAAAGGCATCCACAACCGGGCTACTGGCAAGGGCAATATTTGCCGATGCACCAATAATTAATGCTGAAACCAGATATGGAGCCAATTGACGCACGGATTAACCTCTCACCGCTGCGACAATTTTTTGTGCTGCATCGTCGAGATCGTCAGCCGCAACCACATCCACATCGCTTTGGTTGAGAATTTTCTTGCCCTCTTCGACCTTGGTGCCTTCCAGACGCACCACAAGCGGTACTTTCAGACCCACTTCTTTAACCGCTGTCACCACACCTTCGGCGATCACATCGCAGCGCATAATACCGCCAAATATATTGACCAGGATGCCTTTAACCTGCGGATCGGAGGTGATTATTTTAAACGCCGCCGTTACCTTTTCGGTTGTCGCCCCGCCGCCCACATCAAGGAAGTTTGCCGGCGACGCACCATAGAGATTAATAATGTCCATCGTTGCCATGGCAAGACCGGCCCCATTGACCATGCAGCCAATTTCACCATCAAGCGCGATATAGGCGAGATCATGCTTTGCCGCCTCAATTTCCTTGGCATCTTCTTCCGTTTCATCGCGCAGGGCAAACATATCCGCATGGCGGAAAAGCGCGTTGCCATCAAATGAAACCTTGGCATCAAGCACCTTGATATGATCATCCTTGGTGGTGATCAGTGGGTTGATTTCCAACAGGCTCATGTCTTTTGCGGTGAAAGCCCGATAGAGAATTTCAAACAGTTCCTTCGCCTCAACCGCCGCATTGCCACCAAGCTGCAACGCCTCAACCAGTTTCAAGGCATCACCATTGGTAAATCCGGCCAGCGGGTCGATCGCCACGGTGTGAATTTTTTCAGGCGTTTCCTCAGCCACACCTTCAATATCCATTCCGCCTTCAGTCGAGATCACAAAAGACACTCGCCCGGTTTCCCGGTCAACCAGAATGGAAAGGTAAAGTTCGCGGTCAATATCCGCGCCATCTTCGATATAAAGCCGGTTGACCTGCTTGCCCGCCGGGCCGGTTTGTTTGGTGACCAGCGTGTTACCAAGCATTTCTTTTACATTGGCGCGTACTTCTTCCTCGGAAAAGGATACCCGAACACCGCCTTTGGCATCTTCAGCAAGCTCTTTGAACTTGCCTTTACCGCGACCACCTGCGTGGATCTGGCTTTTCACCACCCATACAGGGCCGGGCAATGCGGCGAGCGCCTTGTCCACATCAGCCTCGGTAAAAATCGGCACGCCATCGGCAACCGGTGCACCAAATTCTTTCAAAACGGCCTTGGCCTGATATTCATGAATGTTCATCAACTATCCTTTTGGTTGCCCAATTTATTTTATCAAACTCAACAGAGTGCCAATACTTTTAGCGGCACCCAGCCTTTAATTTTATTGTCGTTAGCGCACCATGCCCAACCGTGGCTTTTTGCAAGCACATCAAGCCGGTCGCCAGATTTCACATCAAGCTCGCTGGCTGAATAAGAATAGGCGGCGCAAAATTGCCCCGCCTTCTTTACTGGAAGATTATCTGGCACCCAGCCTTCACGGCCATCGCCAGCCGTGGCCCAAAGCCATTGATGGCCATCCCAATTATCGACGCGGCCGGATAATACAAGCAAATCATCTTTTCCAACATTAATTGGGTCAGAATAAATGGCCTTGTGATTGTCCGTTGCCAAATGCATCAATTGGGTAGCCTCCATAATCCCACTTAACCCTTGAGGTTTGGTGCGATTTCGGCACAGATTTCGCAGAGATCGGCAACGGCAGCAGCTGATTTTTCAAACGCCTTTTGATCGGCTTTCGACATTTCAACTTCAATAACCCGCTCAACACCGCCAGCACCAATAATTACCGGCACGCCGACATACATATCCTTGATGCCATATTCACCCTTAAGATTGGCAGCACATGGGATAACCCGCTTTTTGTCTTTCAAATAGCATTCAGCCATCATAATGCCGGATGCGGCAGGCGCGTAATAGGCAGAGCCGGTTTTCAGCAAACCAACGATTTCGCCACCGCCCTTACGGGTACGGTCAAAAATTTCTTCCATCCGGGCTTTCGTCAGCCAGCCCATTTTGATGAGGTCCGTGAGTGGAATTCCGGCAACGGTGGAATATTTGGCCAATGGCACCATGCTGTCGCCATGTCCACCCAAAACAAAGGCGGTTACATCTTCAACGGAAACATCAAATTCATCGGCCAGAAAATGGCGAAGACGCGATGAGTCCAGCACGCCTGCCATGCCGACAACCATATTTTTTGGCAGACCGGAAAATTTCTGCAAGGCCCAGACCATCGCATCCAGCGGGTTGGTAATGCAGATAATAAAAGCATCAGGCGCATATTTTTTAATGCCCGCACCAACCTGCTCCATAACTTTCAGATTGATACCAAGCAGATCATCGCGGCTCATGCCCGGCTTACGCGCCACACCGGCGGTTACAATACAAACATCGGCACCTTCAATCGCCTCATAGGATTGAGCACCTGAGAACTTCACGTCAAAACCATCAACCGGCGAAGATTCTGCCAGATCAAGAGCCTTGCCCTGTGGAATGCCTTCGGCAATATCAAACATGACGATATCGCCAAGTTCTTTTAATCCCGCCAGATGAGCCAGCGTGCCGCCGATCATTCCAGAACCGATGAGTGCAATTTTATTCCGCGCCATAAATTATCTTCCTTTTACGTAAATGGCAGATATGCGAATTCAGGATAATTCGCACCTGCTGAAATTATCTTCTATTGTCACTAACGCGCTTTTTGTCACATGCCAAGTAAATATTTAAATACAAACACTAAAGCCCGGTTATCAAGTTATTTGTAGTTTTTTACTTTACGTAAAAGTAAGATATTCACACGCTAGAGTCATTTCAGCGTCATCATATCTAGTCTAAGTCGATGACGATTGTCGGTTAAACGGAAGGTACTGGCCAAAGTTGCACCAATTACACCCAGGCCAGTGGCACCACCAATAAGAAGCATAATCAAAACCTGATATTTAACCGCCTCCTGCGGGTCCACACCGGAAAGTATTTGTCCGGTCATCATGCCCGGCAACGATACAATGCCCATTGCGGCCATCGCATTGATAATAGGCATAAAACCGGATCGCAGACTTTGTTGTACGAAAGGCCGCATTGCTTGCCAGCGGGTCATACCGAGCAATAATCGGGCTTCAATTGCGACCCGCTCCCGGTCAACGGTCATCGCCAACGTGTCCAAAGCCAGCGCCACCCCGGTCATGGTATTACCCAAAATCATGCCAAACAGCGGCAGGGCAAAGCGCGGAGACCACCAGGGGTCGGGCTGAATTTGCGTGGTCAGCGCCACGATCGCCACCAGAATACCGGAAAACATCATGGCGCCTGTACCAATTGAATAACCCCATATACCGGTAAGTCGCCGCTCCTGTCTGGCCCGGATTTCACGACCGGCAAACAGCCCCATTGCCAAAGCCACAAGGCCGGTTAGCCAGGGAGAGGAAAGCGCAAATATCCAGTTGAGCAGCAGGCCAACCAATAGTAATTGTGCCACCATTCGCAGGGACACAAAGAGCAGTTTTTTCGCCAATCCGAGTTTAAAGGCAATTGAGATTACACCATTAAGAATGATGAAAACTGATGCCAATGCCACGTCGAAATAGGAGAGCGTGATATAACTGTTCATATCAATTTCTCTCCTTTGTCTTCGACTAATGAATGTTTCTCGAGCAGGAAAGATCGGCTGGCCATGCGTTTTGCCTGCCCCGCATCGTGGGTAACAAGAATAATGGAGGCGCCAGAGGTCAGCTGTTGGCGCATGATCTCCTCAACAAATTCGGTTGCCTGCGGGTCTAATGCGGCAGTTGGCTCATCCAGTAGCAAGATTTCTGGTTCAAAGCTAAGTGCCCGGGCAATTGCCAATCGCTGCTTTTCTCCGGTGGAAAGGCGGCGAACCTGCCAGCTTAAAACATCACTCGGAAGACCCAGGTTTTCGAAAAACTCGCGGGCCTTTTCAGCCTGTTCAAAATGCTCACCAACCTGGTCTGCCCACCAGCCACTTTCTGCAGGAAGGAGCGCAATTTTTCGCCGCCAATCATAGGCAGGAATTGATGCGCGCTCCACACCATCCAGAACAATATGGCCCTCATTTGGGTCAAGATCGACAATTGCGCGCAAAAATATGGATTTTCCAGCGCCCGATTTGCCTCGAATTGAAACACATTCACCTTTAGCAAGCCGCAATGAAAGCGGCCCGAATATTTCTGTCTTCAGATTTTGGATATCAAGATGGGGCGAATTTTCGCCAATACTCATATCCAGGTGGGCCGCACTGCTCATGAGTTGAGCGTTGCACGCTTAGCGTTCGCCGCGCAAGGTCGAAAGCCCGATACCTGTTGCATCAAATCCACCATCCACGGCCAAAATCTGCCCGTTAATATAGCTTGCCCGCTCGCTTGAAAGATAGAAGATCGCATCGGCAATTTCCTCTTCGCTACCATAGCGGTTGAGCGGGATGGAATTATGATAATCGGCCCGAATTTCCGGCCCATGCACCTTTTTTGCCATTGCCGTATCCACCGGCCCCGGTGCCACCGCATTCACTCTAATACCCTGATTGCCAAGTTCAGCCGCCTGCTGTTTGGTCAAGTGAATAAGCCCTGCTTTGCTGGTGCCATAGGCGCTGCGCAAGGTGCTTGCCCGCAGGCCCGAGATCGAGGCGATATTGACAATACTGCCGCCACCGTTTTTCAACATCGCTGGAATACACGCATTGGAACAAATAAAAGGTCCAGTGAGATTAACCGCAAGAATACGCGACCAGATTTCAACGCTGGTCTGTTCGACGGGTAAAAATTCGGCAATTCCAGCATTGTTGATCAGTGCATCAATGCGCCCAAAACGCTCCAATATCTGTTGTACGGCCTTTCTGATTTGCTCCGGCTCTGAGACATCGGCCACAACCATCATCGCATTATCGTCCGCATCAAGTTGCGCAAAAGTCTTGCTCAAAGTTTCACGATTAATATCCAGAAGTACGGCCTGCCACCCCTCACGCAAAAACAGCTTTGCGGTCGCAAGCCCAATGCCGCGCGCAGCACCGGTAACCAGAACAAGTTTTTTCGACGCATCGCTCAAAAAGATAAATCCTATTTATAGGGATCAGCGGCATCACGCAGGCCATCGCCTAAAAAGTTAAAGGCAATAATCACAAAAATTACCGGCAAAACCGGCAGCATCAGCCAGGGGTATACCGCCACCACATTGATGTCCTGTGCCTCATTCAGCAATACGCCCCAACTGGTGATTGGCGGGCGAAGCCCAAGCCCCAAAAAGCTCAAGGCCGTCTCGCCCAATATCATAGTCGGAATGGTTATGGTCGCAGACGCGATCAGATGGCTCATGAAACCCGGCACCAGATGGCGACCAATAATACGTTTAGGGCTTGCACCAATCAGTCGGGCAGCCAGCACATAATCCTCTTCGCGCAGCGCCAGTAATTTTGAGCGCACCGCTCGCGCCAGACCAGTCCAGTCCAGCAGGCCAAGTATGATGGTGATCCCGAAGTAGACAAGTATCGGGCTCCAGGTGGCGGGCATAATTGCCGACAAGGTCAACCATAACGGGATTGAAGGTATTGATTGCAAAACCTCGATCATCCGTTGCACGATCATATCGACCCAGCCGCCATAATAACCCGCAAGGCCGCCAATTACGATGCCAAGCACAAAGCTTACAGTTATGCCAATCAAGCCGATGGTAAGCGATATTCGCGCGCCCGCGATAATTCGCGATAGCATATCGCGCCCCAGCCTGTCGGTGCCAAGCAGATAAAAACTGCCCTTTTTCGGCGGGCAAACCAGATGCAGGTTAGACTTCACATAACCAAACCATTTATATTTATCGCCGCGACAGAAAAACCGTAATGGTTGGGGTTTTTTATCAACGACCGTAAACACCCGCTGCAGGGTTTCCATATTTCGGGTCACCTTATAGGGATAAACAAAGGGCCCAACAAATTCGCCCTTGTGAAACAGGTGAATACCTTGAGGCGGCGCGTAAATATCCTTCACATGGCGCTTGGTCATGTCATAGGGCGATAAAAACTCGCTGATAAATATGGAGGCGTAAAGCACCGCCAAAAACACACCGGACCACACGGCCACCCGGTGCTGCTTAAATTTCCACCACATCAGGGTCAGCTGAGAAGCGAAATAAATCCGCTCCTGTTCCGGTGTCAGTTTTTCGATTGATTCAAGATCAAACGGTTCTTTGGAAACAAAATGCGGGAGTTTCCCGGTATTTTCCGGAGGAAGAGCACTCATCTATCAACCTTCCCCTGCATGCGAATGCGTGGATCAAGAAACCCAAGGGCAATATCAGAAATTAGCACCCCAAACACTGTAAGGGCGGCAAGGAACATCAGGAACGAGCCGGCCAGATACATATCCTGACTTTGCAATGCGGATATCAACAACGGCCCGGTGGTTTCCAGCGACAACACAATTGCAACAATTTCTGCGCCTGAAATAATCGCCGGCAACAGCGAGCCAATATCAGCGACAAAAAAGTTCAGTGCCATACGCAATGGATATTTCACCAGCGCCCTGGTCGGCGGAACACCCTTGGCCTTGGCAGTGACCACATATTGCTTTTCCAATTCATCCAGCAAGTTGGCACGCAATCGACGTATCATTGCAGCCGTACCAGATGTGCCGATAACAATGACCGGAATAACCAGGTGTTCGAGGATGGATTTAACTTTTTCCCACGATAAAGGTTGGTCGAGATATTTCTGATCCATCAAATGCCCGACCGTCGTACCAAACCAGATATTTGCCAGATACATCATCACCAGCGCCAATAGGAAATTTGGCGTCGCAAGGCCCAGTAAACCAACAAAGGTCAGCCCGTAATCCCCCCATGAATATTGATGGGTTGCGGAATATATGCCAATTGGAAAAGCAATCAGCCAGGTAACGATGATCGTCACAAATGACACCATAATGGTGAGATATAATCGGTTGCCTACAACCTCCGAAACCGGTCGTTCATGTTCAAAAGAATAGCCAAAATCACCCTGCATCATACCAGTGACCCAGATGAAATAGCGCTCATATAATGGCTTGTCGAAACCATATTCCTGCCGCAGATATTCAATCCGTTTAGGATCAACACTTTCCCCTGCCGCCTGCAATTCCGATACATAGCTTTCAAAATAATCGCCCGGTGGCAGCTCAATAATGGTGAAAATCACGATGCTGGCAATCAGCAAAGTGGGCACCATGGCCGCAACGCGATATAGAATATATCTTAACACCGGTTCAGATTTCCCGTCGTATATTGTCGATTAAATTAGCAGTGTCCAACATCTATTCATCAAACCAGAATGTGTCGGGCAGATAGTGACCAAAATAGGCGGTTGGTTCAAACGAATAGATACCTTCCTTGGGTACATTTCTCAGATGCTCGTTGACAACAACTGGCTGCAAAGTTCCACTTACGATGCCAATTGTGTAAACCTGATCGGTGAATATCGACAACATGGCGTGCCAGATTTTTGCCTGTTCCTCAACCGATGTTGCCTTGCGCCAGCTTTGATATAGCTCGCTGAGTTTTATCACCTCAGGCAAATCAGGCGCTTCACCGGCGACACCCTTGGTTTCATAATATTGACCCCATTTCGGCCAAATCCCTTGCAAAGGTGATACGGGCGCCAATTCTTCCGGGTTCATATCGGGCGTTGCAAGGCCACGATTTAGCCCCTGCCAAACCGACATGATAGTGTCGCCATTGGTAATACGACGTCTTAGAATATCGCGCTGGGTTGGTTTGGAAAAAAGCTTGATACCAAGCTCTTTCCAGTGCTCGGTTATCAGCTGCAGCACGTCGGTTTCCTCAGTGCTTTCACCGGCGGTTTCCACCGTAATCACCATTTCGCGGCCATCTGGCAGCAGGCGAGTGCCATCACCGTTGCGCTTATCGAGCCCCGCCTCATCCAGCAGTTCATTGGCCTCCTCCACATCATAATCAGCCCAGGCAACTGCATATTCTTCCTTGTAAAGCGGGCTGGAAGGCAGAACCGAATTACCGGTTTCCTGTGCCAAACCAAAATAGATAGCCTCGTTGATCTCTGGCCGGTTAATACCCATTGAAAGCGCCCGCCGAACCCGAACATCCTGCATCACCTTGCGCCATACGGGGTCAGCCACATTCAAGTTGGGCAGAATTGTCATTTGTGAACCTTTGCCATTCGGCCAAAGGTAGACTTTATATTTATGGGTTTCGGCACCTTTTTTCAGGAATGCATAATTGTCAAACCGCAAATATCGCGCCTGTAGATCACTTTCTCCACCGCCGGTTTTCGCAGCAATAATGGCGGAAGAAGACATGTTCACGATCACCGTATCGATATAGGGAAGTTGCGTACCCTTCTCATCGACCCGGTGAAAGTATGGATTGCGTTTAAATATATAATGTTCAGAGGGTGGATTTGTCGTATTCATCCATTGCTGCAAGGTGGGCATATCCGGGTTTTCCGGGCGATATTGACGCCCTTTACGAACATGCAGTGAACTCCATTTTTGCACTTTGTTATCGATCACCATTTGATCAAGTTTTGCTTTGTCCTGATATTTTGCATGAAACTGCTTCATGTAATGGGCAGGCTTATAGATATAGAGCGGCCGCGCGCCAGCCAGCGCCGTCAAAAAAAGCGGATTTGCACTTTCCCAGGTATATCGAACCGTCAATTCGTCCAGCACTTCAAATTTCGGTGGATTGCCATCCACCAACAATTTATTGCTCAAACCGCCGCGCGCCAGCTCTTTGTTATAGGCCACATCTTCCCAGTAGTAGCGAAAATCTTCCGAGGTAAACGGTTGCCCATCCGACCATTTGTGTCCCTTGCGCAGATGCAGCGTAAATTGACGACCTTCAACCACATCAAAGGATTTCAAGATATCTGGTGCGAGTTTAAAGCTGTCATTATAGGTGACCAGCCTCGTACCTGAATAGATAACCATCATGCGAATATCTTTAGGCTTGGCCATCAGGATCTTCAGCGTACCGCCGCGCTTCCCGGCTACTTTGCCGAGTTCTGCCATATTAACAACGCGAGGCTCTTCCGGCGGGCCTGCCTGTGCTGCACCCATTGAGGCAGCACCAAGCCACAGGGCCAGGCCCAGAATTTTCCCACCCGAATTAAAGTATTTACCCATCATGCTCCCCCGAGCTGTTGTACTTGTGTTCCTGATTTAACCAAAATGCTGTGATTTTCATTTACTTTCAGCATATCCATATCAGCACCATCCTCCATGCTGACAAATTGATCACCCCAATCCAGACCCTCTGTTACCATTTCCCGGTTCAACCGATCAAAATCCAAAGGATGATCAAGATTGGCATGCGGCACAACATCCAGCAATGCCTTGGTATAAGGATGAAGCGGATTGGGAAATAATTCATCGCGACTGGCGAGTTCCACAAGCTGGCCCTTATACATCACCCCGATACGATCGGCGATATAGCGTATTACCGCCAGATTGTGGGATATGAATATATAGGTCAGACCCAATTCGCTTTGTAATTGTTTCATCAGGTTCAACACCTGCGCCTGCACAGAAACATCGAGCGCAGACACCGGCTCATCGCAAATCAGCAAATCCGGCCGCAGCTAAAGCGCTCTCGCAATACCGATACGCTGGCGCTGCCCGCCTGAAAACGAATGTGGGTAGCGATTAAGGTAACTCGGCTGCAGACCGACCATCTGCAACAATTCGGCCGCATATTCCGTCTGCTCACGCGACGTACCAATATTGTGAACCTGAAGCGGTTCTTTTAAAATGGTCAAAACCGTCGAACGTGGACTAAGTGAAGAAAACGGGTCTTGAAAAACCATCTGCATTTTCTTGCGAAACTCTTTTAGCGCCCTGCCCCTAAGTGCCAGAATATCCTGATTGCGTTCGCCATCATTATAGATGATTTCACCCATATCCGGTTGCAGCGCCCGCATGATCATTTTGATCGTCGTCGTCTTGCCACAACCCGATTCCCCAACCAGACCAAAACATTCGCCCCGTCTTACGTCAAAATTCATATGGCTAACAGCGGTAACAGAACGGCTGCTCGAGCCAAAAAACATACCCTGCTTTTTAATGGTAAAAGTCCGGTGCAGATTTCGCACCGACAAAAGAGGCTCGCTTGTGCTGCTATCAACAGGCAGAACCGAACGCTGCATCGATTTTGGAATAACGTGCTCGATATCCCTCAACGACTGAAGCTTTTCGTCTTTCCCCATTGTCAGCGTTGGTACAGCCTTCAACAGGGCTTTGAGGTAGACATGCTGCGGATTGCTGAAAATATCTTCAATTGTGCCGGCTTCCATGATCTGCCCGTGATAAATCACCACCACCTCATCGGCCATATTGGCAACAACGCCCAGATCATGGGTGATCAGCAGCACCGCCATATTCAGCTTCTTTTGCAAAATCTTCAGCTGGCCGAGAATTTTTGCCTGCATCGAAACATCGAGAGCCGTCGTTGGCTCGTCGGCAATCAAAAGTGCCGGATGGCATATCAGCGCCATGGCGATCATCGCCCTTTGGCGCAATCCACCGGAAAGCTCCATCGGATACATATCATAGGCGCGTTTCGGATCTGGAAATCCAACCAGTTCAAACATCTGGCAGGTAACTTCTTTTGCCTCACCCTTTTCCACATCGCGGTGCAGGGTCAACGCTTCTTCCACCTGATTGCCAATCGTATGCAGGGGCGAAAGCGATGTCATTGGTTCTTGAAAAATAATCGAGATGGTGCCGCCGCGCAAAGCCCGACGCTCCGGCAAATCATCATCCATTGCCGCTAAATCAATTGGCGTATCTTCAGCCTTTTCGCGAAAATATATGTGCCCCCCGGTTACACGCGCAACCCGTGGAGTAATGCCCAAAATGGCCTGGGCAATAATAGATTTCCCGGAACCGGACTCGCCCACCAGTGCCACAGTTTTACCCGCAGGAATACGAAAACTCGCCCCCCTGATTACATTCAGGTCTCCACCCCTTAGGTCTATCGCAATCTCGAGATTTTCAACCCTGATTATATCGTGCGTCGATTTAGGCATTCTTAAGCGAACAATTCCGTCTTCTAATTTGAGCTGATTGAAAACACTGGATTTTCAAAGCTTTCGATGGACATTATTTGTTTTTTTCATTCCCCAAGGTGTAAAGTTGCACATTATAATCATAATCGAAAGTGTAATTTGATCAGGATTGATCAATCAAGGCATTTTTCCTGCATTGTTGAGGCATTTGCCATCCCAGGCCTGCACTCCGATATGAGGGACATCCAGATTTACCGCTTCACTTGCAGAAATGCGATTTAGCAAAAATGCTATGATCCTCATGATGCCGCTGTGAGAGACAACAACACTATGTGCCGGTAAACCGTGTAAAAAAGCCTCTACCCCTTCAACTCGCTCAGCAAAACTTTCGCCGCCCGGTGGTGCAATGGCCCAGCGGTCTTTTCGTCGGGTTTGGCGGGCCTCATAATATTGTTGTTTGGCTTCCCCCGATGTGAGACCTTCCCATAGACCAAAGGATATTTCCATTAACGCCAAATCGATTTTAAATTCAGCATTTGGTTCACCCAGTTCACCCAGCAGGATTTCTGCAGTTTTAGAAGCACGCGATAATGGTGATGAAACGATATGAAGCGCCTTGTCTGAATTTGTGGGCCTGTTGAGCAATTCAGCCAAAATAGCCCCATTAATTTTTGCCTGTTCCATACCATGCTGATTAAGCGGTATATCGCTTTGGCCCTGAAATCGCCGTTCTATGTTCCAATCTGTCTCGCCGTGACGTATAAAATAAAGTGGTGCGTTTGGGCTAAATTGCATTATCAAATTCCTGATTGGTTAAAACCGTCTAAGCCAATCTGTTATTAGGGTCTGAACCCAATTAAGAATACGAGCTGTGTTGGAGGTAAAATGGTTCAATTCAAGGAGAAAAATACAGGCGATGTCGCCCATCGGCAAGGCTTTTCGACGCTGAAGTGGGCCATTTTACCTCCA
>JAJRQF010000046.1 GCA_024280375.1 Alphaproteobacteria bacterium
CGAGAAGACCAGTCAGGATATCAGCAGCCTTTCTGAAGCATCGGAAAAAATCGGCCTGGTGGTCTCAATGATTACCGACATTGCCGAACAAACCAATCTGTTGGCGCTGAATGCGACAATCGAAGCCGCGCGCGCCGGTGATGCCGGCAAGGGGTTTGCCGTGGTTGCAGCAGAGGTTAAAGAACTCGCCAGCCAAACGGCAAAGGCAACTGACGAAATAGGCACGCAGATCAGCGCTATTCAGGAAGCCAGCAATCAGGCGGTGGCCTCCATTGGTGACATTGGCAAAACCATTAACTCAGTCAATGAAATCGCCAATGCGATTGCTGCATCCGTTGTTGAACAAAGCACGGCAACGGAAGAAATTTCGCGCAGTGTCGTTCAGGCATCTGAAGGAACCAGCGCGGTTACAACCAATATATCCACTATCGCCGAAGCCATTGGTGAGACCATGCATGCGGTTGAAAGCGTACAGAACTCTTCCGGTGAATTAAGCCAGAGCGGCAATACCATGCGCACGGAAGTAACCGAGTTTCTGCAGGAAGTTCAACGCGTTATTTAAAACACTCGTTGAAAAATGGAAATTGGTTTCCGCAGAAGTAGTGCGTTAAACCAATGTTCAAAGAAGCTACACAATTCAGACCCAAGCGGAAATGCCCTAAGGCCATTGGGCATTTCTTGCTTCTTTTGGTGTGCACCCCCTCCAGCGCTTGAAGGCAACACTAAAGGCACTCTGGTTGCCATAGCCCAGCAAATAAGAGATCTGTTTTAACGACAATCTTTTGTCCTGAATATACGTCATGGCCAGATTATATCGCAAGGTCTCGAGAATTTCCGAAAAGTTGGTGTCTTCGTCTGACAGTCGCCGCGACATCGTCCTTTCGGTCATTCCCATTTCAAAAGCAATATCTTTCGCTTTCGCGCCTCCACCTGGCAACCGGTCGATGATACTCTTTCGGATATCCCTTAGAAAAACAGATTGTACCAGCTCGTGCTCGCGCAAAAGTTGATCGCAGTGCAATTTTAAAATTCCCAAAAGCCGGTCATCAGAATTCCTGATCGGGAGTTTCAGGTCCTCACGACGTATAATGACCTGGCAATGGTTCTGGTCAAAACAGACTTTGCATCCCAGTATTTTCTCATAATCAGCAAGGTTTTTCCCGCTTTTTAGTTGAGTGGCGAAGTGCACTTCGCATGGTGGCAAGTCCCTGGCGATAAAAAACTGATAGCAATGGATCAGGTTGGCTACAAACCATTCGGTAGCGGATTGATAATCAAAGAAGTCAGTTCTGTCAGGTATGAACTCAAGGGCAACATTTTCATCCTGCATTACAACTTCCATATTCCAGGCCCCGGTCACAATGCGAATATACTGTTTCAGGTTGAGTAAAGCATCTCCCAGTGTTCTGGAGCAAACGCCCATATAGACCACCGCCCCAAAATCGCGTGGATCAATAGTACGGGCAAGTTTCAGGGCAAAATACGGGTCGTTCAACGCCTTTGCCGCCAGGTCAAAAACCCGGGCATG
Organism: Alphaproteobacteria bacterium; assembly: GCA_024280375.1. Lineage (GTDB taxonomy): Bacteria > Pseudomonadota > Alphaproteobacteria > Rhizobiales > Rhizobiaceae > SZUA-100. The sequence continues at coordinate 1,529 of JAJRQF010000046.1, forward strand.
GGCATAGAACGGCACCCAGCCATTTTCTTTATACACGTCGCATATCTGTAGCCCTGCCTGCTTTAAAAGGGGCTCAATTGCTACGTTAGAATTATCAAGGCGCTCCAGAACAAGTCTAACGCCAATGTTGCGTACATAAGATTCTTCTACCATAGGTAGTATTCTTTAAGTTACAGGTTTTCACTTCTATATTAAAAGAACTTTTCTATTTGAGATCTGCGTTTTGTCATCAAATCACAAAAACTGTCTTCAATTCAATCAAATTTATATTTGAATAGCTGGTTAGTGAAAATGTATACAGATCGCCTGCTTCAAGAAAGAAGGAGAGTTTTTGCTGGGGGTCAGTGATTGTTATTTAAAAAGGCGGATACATGACAACCATCGTATGCATCGATGACAACCCTGAGCACAGCGAGAACATTGACAGAATACTGACAGAAGCGGGCTACGAAGTCCTGGTTACCGGTGACGGCGACGAGGGACTGAAGGCGGTTCTCGAATGCTTGCCTGGTCTCATCTTGTACAATATCAGCGCACCTTCAAAGAACCGCTATCGGATTTTAAATGAAGTCCGTGAAAAGTACCCGTTGCTGGCCGAAATACCCTTTATTTATATTTCCGACGCTGCCAACAACCAGCAAATACTCACGGATCTGAATGCCGGTGCGGATAGCTTTCTGATTGAGCCGGTCAACACTTCGCTTGTGCTGGCAACCATTCAGGCCAGCCTGCGCCAGGTGGATCGCATCAAATTCAAAAACGAGAAGCTTCTTGTGCTGGATATTTAGCGCTGAATTTTGCCTGTTCAAAAAAACCACTATGTGATTTCCAGCATTCTCCTCCCTAAAACACCCCTGAACGCTTGTTTTTTGCTCAGACGGGTTTAGGTTGTCGCTGTGCTAATTGCAAGGCGGTGGAAATGAACGATTACGACCTGGATGAAGTCCCCCAACATCATGATGAATGGATACGGGCAATGGTGTCGCAGCTTGAACGGGCTGAACATGCAACTCCGGCACAACAGTTAGCCGGTCAAAAAAACCTGCTGCTTGAGCTCGTCAGACATTCTATTGCAACTGTTCCCGCCTACAAGGAAAGATTGAAGCCGTTGGTGCGGGCCAATGGCGAGATATCTCTGGACGGCTGGCTCGATGTACCGGTGTTAAAACGCCAGGAGGCTGTGTCCCTTGAAAACGAACTTGTTTCCTTAAATATCCCTGCCAGCCATGGTGACATTAAAAAATCTTCAACTTCCGGTACAACAGGGATGCCTTTTGCTTTTAGTTTTTCCCAATTTCACATAACTATGTTGAATTGCGTAACAACACGCTACTACCGCTGGCATAATTTTGATTACCGTAAAAGTCTTGCGTCAATTCGTGCCGATATTCTTGGTATTGCTCCATGGCCGGAAGGCGACCAGCGTGCTTCATGGGCACACTTGGCCCTGCGGACAGAAAATCCCGGACAGTACCGCCATCTTAATATAAACACGCCTATTGAACGCCAGATTGAATGGTTGCGGCGCATCAGACCTGATTATTTTCAAACCTATCCATCTAATGCCCGCGCCCTGGCTCTTGCAATAGAAAAAGACGCAGAGCCGCTAAAATTTCACCGTATATTGACGTATGCCGAAATGCTGACGCCAGATAATCGCGCCATCATTTCGCGCGTATTTAGCTGTAATCTCGCCGATTGTTATAGTTCCAGAGAATGTGGGCATATAGCATTGCAGTCACCGCTGAGTGACAATTGGCTGGTGCAGTCAGAAGTCACTTATCTGGAAATTCTCAATGAACAAGACCACCCCTGTGAACCTGGCGAGATGGGGCGCGTTGTGGTCACACCGCTGCATAATTATGCCCAACCGTTGTTGCGCTACGACCTGGGAGATTACGCCACATTGGGCACAGATGATGCTTCAGGATTACCATACCCGGTACTAACCAAAATCCACGGGCGAATACGCAATCTGTTCCGGTTTCCCGGTGGTATACTGATACAGCCAGACTTCATGGCCAAAAATTTCCGCCACTATCTTAACCCGAAGCAATGGCAGGTGGCACAGGTTGGGGAAACAACCCTGGAAATCAGGATTGTACCGGGTTGCGATCCTTCCGAGATGAATACGCAAGGTATGGATCAGTATATTCGCGACCTGCTGGGCATGGATTTGACCATCAACTACAAGCTGGTGACAGAATTGAGAAATCCTCGTACCGGCAAGCACGAGGATTATATCTGCGAGATATGAATATCCATCACCGAGTGATTTTTCCGATAATTCCGCAGATAAAAAGAAGCTATATTGCCCCAAGCCGTTGGTCAGATCACCAACAGGCAAGATATCTCAACTCATTAGGTTGGGCTTTCAGTCACAGTCGGCGGGTCTACAGTCACCGGTGCGGCAACAGGCGCAGGTGGAGTGACGGCATTACGGATCAACACATTCAAAAAGTTCATCGGATCATCTTCACGATCACGCCTGATCAAAGACTTCTGGGCACCACCGAAATAATAACGCACCCCGGCCAAAACCCGGCGATGGTCCTTGTTACCAAACTGGCCAGCAACAAACACGGACGCAGGCATATTGTCGAGCTGATATTCTGCCCCGAAAGCAGCGGCACTGACATCGAGAAAACGACTGTAACCGGCTGAAAGTTTAAAATTATCCGTGGCGTAATAAGAAACCCCAAGTGCAGCAAAC